>CALUIM010000001.1 GCA_944320725.1 uncultured Coriobacteriaceae bacterium
ATGAGTTCTGCGGCGGCGACGCCACCTACTGCATCCTGCCTGCCGAGGTCATGGAGTGCGACTGCCTGCTCGAGTACACGGGCGAGGCCTACTACCAGGCGTCGCTTGCCGAGCCCATGAGCTGCTCCATTGGCGCGTTCCACGCCGCGTATCACACGCAGATGGGCGTCTACACGCACGAGATGGGCATCCGCGAGGGCGGCAAGCTCGCCATCGTGGCCGGCGCCGGCCCCATGGGCTTGGGCGCGCTCACCTATGCGCTGCACTGCGACCGTCGCCCCAGCCTCGTGTGCGTGGCCGACATCAACCAGGACCGCCTCGACCGTGCCGCCGAACTTTTCCCGCCCGCAGAAATCAAGGCCGAGACGGGTATCAATCTCGTCTTCATCAACAACGGCGCCTATGACGACCAGGTCGCGGCGCTGCGCGAGGTCTCCGGCGGCACCGGCTTCGACGACGTACTCTGCTATGCGCCGGTAGCGCCCGTGGTCTCGCTGTCGAGCGCCATCATGGGCCGCGATGGCTGCCTCAACTTCTTCGCCGGCCCCACCGACAAGGAGTTTAGCGCGCCCATCAACTTCTACGAGGTGCATTACGGCTCGCATCACGTGATGGGAACCACCGGCGGAAACACCGCCGATATGGTCGAGTCGCTCGAGCTCACCGCCGCCAACCGCGTTGATCCGTCCGTGATGGTCACCCATGTGGGCGGTCTCGATGCCGCCGCCGAGACCACGCTCAACCTGCCCAAGATCCCGGGTGGCAAGAAGCTCATCTACACGCACGTTTCGATGCCGCTCACCGCGCTCGAGGACCTGCGCGCCAAGGCTGCCGAGGATGAGCGCTACGCCGGCTTGGCCGATATCGTCGAGGCGAACCGCGGCCTGTGGTGCCCCGCGGCCGAGCGCTACCTGCTCGAGCACTGGGCAGAGACCTGCTAGGCGCCTTGCATGAACGCCGCGTCCCGGCTGGCCGTGCCGAGTCGGCCCCGGGACGCGGCGCGGCGAACGCACGCTCGCCTGTCGACGCCATCTGTTGAGAACTGGTGTGCTCGATGGCATACCACTCGTTTGCCATCTTCGTTTCAACGAGCTGAACTACAATGATTCTAGGCTCCAATAGCCCTCCGACATGTGCCCCTCACCTTGGATTTGCCACGGATCCGCCGAGGGGCACGCGCTATTTCTGGGTGTTGAAGTGACGCGCATCCCGCGCCATCACCCGCCATGTTCACGCTACAATGGGTTTCAAAACAACACCGTACAAGCTTCCATATGCAAGGAGCAGCCGATGGAGGAGCGCAGGAACGCCATCGTCGAATTGGTCAATCGCGAGGGAACGGTCACGTTCTCCCGCATCAAGCAGGAGTTTCCCGATGTTTCGGAGATGACGCTCCGCACCGATCTTAAAGCGCTCGACCAAGATCGCCGGCTTGTACGCATCCACGGCGGCGCACGCTCGGTCGAGTTCGTCGTGGGCTCCGACGGCATGCTCAACGTGCGCAGCTCCCAACACGCCGACGCCAAGCGCGCCATTGCGCAAAAGGCACGCGAGCTGGTGCGCTCCGACACCACGGTCTTCCTCGACTCGGGAAGCACCATGACCGAGTTCGCGCGTCAGTTCCCCGATATCCACACGCTCATCTTTACGTGCGGGCTCACCTGCGCCACCGAGCTCGCGCGCCTCGAGCGCCCGCAGGTCATCATGCCCGGCGGGCACCTCAATCGCTTCTCGTTGAGCATCTCGGGCAGCCGGAGCATCCGCGCTATCTCCAAGCTCACCTTCGACATCCTCTTTTTGGGCAGTACCAACTACGCGCCCGAAACGGGATTCACCTGCGAATCGGACGAGGAAGCCGACCTCAAGCGCTGCTGTATCAAGCAGGCGGGGAAAACCGTTATGCTCATGGATTCCAGCAAGGTGGGCCGCCGCGGAACCTTCCAGTTCTGCGACCTCTCGGACATCGATATCTTGGTGAGCGACGGCAACCTGCCGGCCGACATGCTCCAGCGCTGCGCCGATCATAACGTCGAGGTGCTGTAAGACAGCTCGAGCACGCCGCCGCGGCGCGGCGAGCGCACGCGCTTGCGTCTACTCAGGCAGCACCACGTGGCGAAACGCCTCTTCGAGCGGACGACCACTCTCATAGATGCCGTAGCTGTGCGTGCCGTCCTTGGGGATGGAGACACTGCCCGGATTGAACGCCCAGATACCGCGTCCTTCTGCCACGGGCTCGTTCACCTTGATGTGCGTATGGCCAAACAGCAGCGCCGCATCCGCCGGGAGCGCAGGCAGGTTCTCGACGCTGTTGTGGAACCCGGCGCCAAAGACGTGCCCGTGCGTGAGAAAGAGCGTGCGCCCCGCATCATCGATAAGCTGGGACGATGCCGCCATGCAGGGAAAATCGAGCACCATCTGGTCGACCTCTGCCTCGCAGTTGCCGCGCACCGCAACGAGCGTACCGCCTGCCGCCAACCCATTGAGCAGCGGAATCACGCGCTTGGGAGCGTAATCGCGCGGCAGGTCGTTGCGGGGGCCGTGGTAGAGCAAGTCGCCCAACAGCACGATACGATCGGGCTGCTCGGTCTCGATTGCCTCCATGAGGCGCTCGGCCCAATAAGCGGAACCGTGAATGTCGGATGCGATAAGAATCTTCATGCCTGCCTCCTGCCGCATGCGCGCTTGGCGCATCGTATGTGCCGCAATCATTGTACCCACCCTACCCGTTCGGGGCGCGCATATTATGCGCTGGGCATCGCCGCCATCACCTGCTGAAGCGCAATGCCCTCGCGGCGCGCGATGGTGGCCGCGTCCTCGTACTCGGGACGCGTGCGCACCGTGCCGTCCGGCAGCACAACCCGCTTCGCACGCACCGGGCCCCAGGGCGTCTCGAGCACTGTCTCCTCGCGAGCAAGCACCGTGCGATCGCACGTCCAGCGACGCACGCCGATGGTTGTGGTCTCGGCAAAGATCATGGCCTCGAGGCGCTCGACGTCCTCGGGCAGGGCGATAACCTGCAGCTGCCAGGCGGGACGTCCTTTCTTGCCAAAGATGGGCGCCCAGTGGACCTCGCGTGCACCAGCTGCGCGCAGGCGCTCGGCGGCGTAGGCAAGCACCTCGCCCGACGTATCATCGATATCGCATTCAAGCCGCACGACCGGCCCCTCGTAGGCAGCATCGAGCGTGGGCCGCGCATGCTCGACATGCTTCTCCGGTGGTAGCGGCGTGACGACATTGTCTGCGAGCTCCTCGATTATCATCGCGCGCAGGATGCTCGGCCGCTCATACGTGCGCTTGCCGGCACCCAAGCCCGTTCGCCTCACGCAGAAGCGCGCGGGCAATACGTGCTCAGCCCGTGTTGCCGCGACAATTGCCGCACCGGTGGGTGTCACGAGCTCACCTGTCACCTTGCAGATGGACAGCGGAATGCCGTGCGCCTGCACGATGTTGAGCGTGGCGGGTACCGGCACGGGAATGATGCCGTGCTGGCAGCGAATGGTGCCGCACCCGTCAACGAGCACCGGCACGATGACGCGATCGATATCGAGGTCGTCGAGCAGCACCGCCGCCGCAACGATGTCCACGATGGAATCGACAGCACCGACCTCATGGAAATGTACCTGGTCGAGCGGCACGGCGTGCGCTTTGGCCTCGGCCTCGGCGAGCACGCGGACCATACGATGCGCCACCTCGCAGGCACGCGGCGCAAGCTGGCCCGCATCGATGATGGCATCGATATCCGCCGGGCCACGATGCTCGTGGTGTTCGTGGCACCCGTGGGCGTGGTGATCGAGATGGTCGTGCCCGCCGGTATCGCCATGCAGGTACGCCATATCGTGATCGTGATTCTCGTGTGCCTCATCGAGCACGACGTCGAAATCGCAGCAATCGATACCCGCCTTCTTCACGCGGCTCACGCGTACCTCGTAGCCCTCAAGCGGCAAGCTCGCCAGCGCATCGCGCAGACGCGCCTCGCTCGCCCCCAGATCGAGTAGAGCGGCGGCAAACATATCGCCGCTGATGCCGCTCGCGCAATCCAGATACAGCACGTTGCCCATGATTAGTCCCCCACCTGCTCATTCGTACGCACCGCAGGGCCGCTCAGATGGTTGATGAGCGATGCCTGGTATGCGGCACCAAAACCGTTGTCGATATTGACCACCGAGATGCCGCTGGCACAGCTGTTCATCATCGCGAGCAGCGCCGTGACGCCGCCGAAGTTGGCCCCATAGCCAACGCTCGTGGGCACGGCGATCACCGGGCAGCTGGCAAGCCCGCCCACCACGCTGGCAAGCGCGCCTTCCATGCCCGCGATGGCAATAATCACCTGCGCACGGGCGATATCCTCGGCATGCGCCAGCAATCGGTGGATCCCCGCGACGCCCGCATCGCACACCAGCTTAACCTCGTTGCCCAAGAACTGCGCGGTGAGCAGGGCTTCCTCGGCTACGAAAAGATCGCTCGTGCCCGCGGTGATGATGAGCACCAACCCGTTGCCGTCTGGCTGGGGCAGTTCACCCACCACGCCGACACGCGCCGCCTCGTGGTAATCGAACGCGCAGCCGCGCGCCGCGAGCTCATGTGCCTTTGCCGCATCGAGGCGCGTGATGAGCACGCGTTGCTGGCCGGCATCGAGCATTGCGCGCACGATGCCCGCGATCTGCTCGGCGGTCTTACCCGCTCCGTAGATCACCTCGGACACGCCCGTGCGCACGCCGCGCGCCGTGTCGATGCGCGCGTATCCCAAATCGGTCACGGCATCGATATGCACTCGTCTCACGAGCTCGTCAGGCGCCAGCTCACCCGCGGCAACCGCGCGTGCCAGACGCTCAAGATCGGCTGCATCCATGCCTACCTCCGCTCCGTGTTCTATACCGCGCCTCTTCGCGCAACGCTCTCACCATACGATAGCGCCTCATGCGATGTCGCGACGACGTGAATCCACAGGGGCTGCGCACGTGGCGGCGCGCTCACTGGTATCCTAGCAACAGTTGAAACCGAACACACGAAAGCGGTGACATGATGGACGATTGCATGGAAGACGAATTCAGCCAGCCCGATGCGAACCCCACACCCGAAACAACACCCGGGCCTGCGCTCTCGATCGCCGCACTCGTGCTGGGCATTGCGTGTCTGCTCTGCGGAGAGTTCGTCCATTGGGCGATTGCCATCTTGATCGCCATCGCCGCGATTGTTGTTGGTGTGATTGCTCGGCGTCAAGGCGCACCGAAGCGCGGCTTCGCGCTCGCAGGCATCATCATGGGCGCGGTGTGCCTTATCATGTACGCCCTCATCATCGGCATGCTCGCCTACCATATCGCCCAGATCAACGCCGCGATGTCGGTGTAGGGTACGCGCCAACGGTATCCGTTTTACGCGAGCGCATCCTCCCACGCCGCTTCGCGAAATCCCACCAGCACGGTATCGCCCGCAACGATTATGGGGCGCTTGACCAGCATGCCATCGGTTGCCAGCAACTCAAAGGCTTCCGCATCGCTCATGCCCGCATCGAGCTTGGCCTTCACGCCCAGCTCGCGATATTTCATGCCGCTCGTATTGAAGAAGCGACGCACGGGCAGCCCCGAGCGCGCCTGCCAGTCGGCAAGCTCGGCCGCCGTGGGGCGGTCCTCGACGATATGGCGATCGGTATAGGAAACGCCGTGGTCATCGAGCCACTTCTTTGCGCGCTTGCAGGTTGAGCACGTGGGGTATTCGAGAAATAGCACGTCTTCCGTGGTCGCCATGTGGCCTCCTTTGCGTATGTGAACCTAGCGATGCCGCGCGTCGAGTTCGCCGGCAAGCTCCTCGATGCTCACGCCGTAGCGCTCGAGTGTCACGAGCAGATGGTACACGAGATCGGCCGCCTCGTAACGAATGTGATCGTGATCGCGGTCCTTCGCCGCCATGATGACCTCGCTCGCCTCCTCGGCAAGCTTCTTGAGCAGGCTGTCTTCTTTGCCGCCCAGCAAGCGTGCCGTATAGCTCTCCTCTGGCGATGCCGCGCGCCGCTCATGGATAACGCGCGCAAGCCCCTCCAGCGTTACTCCAATATTTCCATCGCGCACATGCGCTGTTCGCTCGCCCATGCCTCTCGCCTTTCTGTGTTCGGTTTCGTAGTGTAGGCCGCTCGCCAATCACGCCAGCTGCCGGAAAAAGCAGCTGCGCGCACCGGTGTGGCAGGCGGGTCCGGGCGAGTCGACCTTCGCAAGCAACGTATCGGCATCACAGTCGACAAGCAGCTCGCGCACCTGCTGCATATTGCCGCTCGTCGCACCCTTGTTCCAGAGCTCCTGGCGACTCCGGCTCCAAAACCACGTGGTACCCGTCTCGAGTGTGAGGTGCAGCGACGCGGCATTCATCCAGGCCACCATGAGCACCTCGCCGGTATTGTATTGCTGCACGACACAGGGCACGAGCCCGTGCGCGTCGAATTTCACCGCATCGATATCCACCGTATCCATGGACATCGCGACCTCCTTCTTATCTGTCACGCGCACCTAAAAGTCGAGGCGCACCGGAATACCCTGGCTTGCCATGTACTCTTTCACCTGGCGAATACTAAACGTTCCAAAGTGGAACACACTCGCCGCGAGCACCGCGTCCGCTTCGCCCTCGATGATGCCTTCCGCAAAGTGCTCGAGCGTGCCCACACCGCCCGAGGCGATCACCGGAATGGATACGGCGCGCGCCACCGTGCGCGTGAGCGCCAGATCGAACCCTTCCTTGGTGCCATCGCGGTCCATGCTGGTAAGCAAAATCTCGCCGGCGCCACGGCGCGCCGCCTCTTCTGCCCACGCCACCGCATCGATGCCCGTGGGCGTGCGCCCGCCGGCCGTATAGACCTCCCAGCGATCGGCACCCGGCGCGCCGGGCTTGCCCGTGCGCTTTGCATCGATAGCGCAGATGACCGCCTGGCTTCCAAACATTGCTGCCGCCTGGGTGATGAGTGAGGGGTCCTTCACAGCGGCCGAGTTGAGCGACACCTTGTCGGCACCTGCTGCCACCATCTGTCGCATACCCGCCAAATCGCGAAATCCACCGCCCACGGTATAGGGAATGGAAAGCTCGCGCGCCGCGCGGGCAGCCATGTCGATTGTGGTGGCACGGTTGTCGCTCGTCGCGGTAATGTCGAGGAAGATGACCTCGTCTGCCCCCTCGCGATCGTACGCGGAAGCCAGCTCGACGGGATCGCCCGCGTCGCGCAGCGAGACGAAGTTCACTCCTTTCACCACGCGCCCCGCTGTAACATCGAGGCACGGAATCACGCGCTTGGTAAGCATCGCCTAGCCTTTCTGCGAAGATGCCGCTGCAAGGGCATTGCTGAGCGAGAAATTTCCCTCGTACAGTGCGCGCCCAATGATGACGCCCTCGATGATGTCGTCACCCAGGGCTGCCAGCGCGCGAATATCGTCGAGCGTGGAAACGCCGCCGGAGGCCACGACGGGAAACCCCGCCAGCTGAGCGACATGCCGATACGCCGCTGCATCGATACCGGTCTGCATACCGTCGCGAGCGATGTCGGTAAAGACGAGATGCTTGAAGCCCAAACTGGTAAGCTGGCCCACCACGTCATCAAGGTCACGCGCAACATCGTCGCGCCAGCCATTCACTTTAACCTCACCGTCACGCGCGGCGACATCGGCCACGAGCACGTCGCCAAACGCCCGGGCCGCCACCTCGGCAAAACCGGGCTCGAGCACCACCACGGTCCCCAGCGCAATGCGCTGGCACCCACATGCTACGAGCTCGTCGATGCGGGCAAGCGAGCGAACACCACCGCCCACGTCGACCGAGATACCGTCGACACCGCAGATGCGCTCAATCGCGCGTGCGTTGGCAGCACGGGCCTCTTCGTCCTCCTCGAGCGCCGAAGACAGGTCGACCACATGGATCCAGCGGGCGCCCTGCTCGGCAAACGACTGGGCAACCGCCACGGGGTCATCGGCATACACCTTCATACGGCTGCGGTCGCCGCGCTCAAGGCGCACAACCTTGCCGCCGATGAGATCAATTGCCGGAAAGACAATCATGGGCGCACCTCCTTATGCGTTGGATGTTCGAACGATCGCCGCGAAGTTCGCGAGCATCTCGAGCCCCAGCACCGACGATTTCTCGGGATGAAATTGGCAGCCATAGATGTTGCCCGTGCCCACGATGCAGGGAAAGCTGCGCACATAGTGCGTGCGCGCCAGCACGATCGATGGATCGCAGTCATTATCGAGCGCATATGAGTGCGTGAAGTATACGTTGGCACCTTCTGCCACGCCCGCAAGCAGCGCGCTTGTTTGCCCCGCCGGCGTGAGGTGCATCTGATCCCAGCCCACATGGGGAATCTTGAGCCGCCGCGACGAAAGCCGCGAGCACGACCCTTCGAGCACACCGAGACCACGCACCCAGCGCGTATCGTCGGCCTCGAACACCGCACCCGGCGCTAGGCCGTCGCCGTACACGGTGGTCGCAGGAACTGCATCGGCGTCCGCGGGCACGCCCTCGTCGCCGCGTGCAAAGAGCAGCTGGAGCCCCAGACAGATGCCTAAGAACGGTTTTCCCACCGCAACAGCGTCGATAACCGCATGATCCTGCCCGCTCTCATGCATGAAGGTGATGGCGTCGAAAAACGAGCCCACGCCCGGCAGCACGATGCCATCGGCAGCCGCGATCTCGTGCGGATCGTCGGTGATGAGCGCCTGCGCGCCCGCACGCGCAAGCCCGCGCGCCACACTCGACAGGTTGCCCTTGTGGTAATCGACCACCGCAATCCTTGGCGTCTCCATCGCCTCGCCCTTCTTGCATGCCTGCGCGCCTACGCAGGACCGTTACAGTGAACCCTTGGTAGAAGGCACGCCCTCAACGCGCGCGTCATGCTCGCAGGCAAACCGCATGGCGCGGCCCGCAGCCTTGAACGCCCCCTCGATGATATGGTGCGCGTTTTCGCCGGCGAGCTCGCGCACATGTAGCGTCACGCCCGCATCGCGCGCAAAGGCGTAGAAGAACTCAACCGCGAGCTCGGTATCGAAGTCGCCCACGCGCGGTGCGGCGATGGGTAGGTCGCAATACGCCTGGCCGCGACCAGAGATATCGACCGCAGCCATCACGAGCGTCTCGTCCATGGGCACCGCCACATTGGCGAAGCGGCAGATGCCACGCTTGTCGCCAAGCGCCTGGGCAAACGCCTGGCCCAGCACGATGCCTGTGTCCTCCACGGTATGATGGGCATCCACCTCGGTATCGCCCAGCGCCTCAACGTGCAGGTCGAACAGACCGTGGCGCGCAAACGCGTTGAGCATGTGGTCGAAGAACGGCACGCCCGTCGTGATATCGCATACGCCTTTGCCGTCAAGATCAAGCGTGATCGTGATGTCGGTCTCGCCGGTTACGCGGTTCACGGTTGCCGTACGCGAGGCGGGCTTTGCGGCGGCCATCTCGGCCGCCTTTGCTGCAGAGGACTTCTTGTAGACGGTCATTGCATCTCCCTCCCAGACGGGCTGTGCGCAATAAGCTGCTCGAGGGCGCGCAGCACCTCGTTGTTTTCTTCAGGTGTACCCACGGTGATGCGCAGGCAGTCGGCGAGCCCCGGCGCGTAGCTGAAGTCGCGCACGAGAATCGAATGCTCGTCGCGCAAGCGCTCGCGCACACGGCTTGCCTCGGCCACGCGCACTAGGAGGAAATTGCCTTGGCTGGGCCAAACGCGTACGCCCGGTATCGCGCTCAGCGCGCGTGCCATATGTTGGCGCTCGGCGCGAATCGTTTCGATCACAGGTTCAAACGCCGCGCGCGTGCGCACCGCCGCCACGGCGGCCGCCTGCGTGAGTACGTTAACCGAATAGATCTGGCGAATTGCCGCAAACACCTCGATCACGTCGGGCGCGGCGAGCACATACCCGCAACGGATACCCGCCTCGCCAAACGCCTTGGACAGCGTGTGCAGCACCACCAGGTTATCGTAGCGCGCGAGCAGCGGCTCTACCGTGGTATCGGCATCGGCAAACTCGCCATACGCCTCGTCGATCATGACCAAACCGGGACACGCCGCGCATACCTGCTCAACAAGGTCGCGCTCGAGCACATCACCGGTAGGGTTGTTGGGCGAGGTAAGGATGACCATGCTCGCCTGCCGCGCGGCCTCCAGAAGTGCGGCGGCATCGACGTGCATCGTCTCCGCATCGCGCCACACGCGCACAACATCCGTCTGCGTCAACGAGGCGAAGAAGGCGTACTCGCTAAAATCGGGCGGGCAGGTAACGAGCGTGCGGCCCGTGCCGCCAAAGGCAAGCAAGAAGTTGTAGAGCAGCTCGTCGCCGCCATTGCCCACGCAGACCTGCTCGGGCGCCACGCCGTGCCACGCGGCCAGCTCGCAACGTAGCTCGCCCGACATGGGGTCGGGGTAGCGGTTGAGCGGCGTTGCCGCGAGCGCTGCGGCAACGGCCTCGCGCGCCGGCGCCGGCATCGGGTAGGTATTCTCGTTCGCCGAGAGATTGATGCGTGTGAGCGTGAAATTGGGGTCGTATGGCTCGATAGTCGCCAGGTGCGGCTGGACGAGCGCCCGCATGCGGTCTGAGAGCTGCGCCATCGCCATCACGCCTTCGCTTGCGCTCCGCACGCGACCGTCTGCGGATCGTCGCCGGGCCAGGCAACCGGTGTGAGGTCTACGCCGTCGAGCGCGTCAAACGAGACGGCTTCCTCACCCTGCTCGAGCACGCGGCGCCTGAGACCGGCCGAAAGCGCATGCGCCCACAGCCCCTCCCCTTCGGCGAGGCACTGCGTTGCCGGCGCGTCGGCCATGAGCCCTTCGGGCGTGTAGCAAATGACCGAAGACCGCTTGACGAAATCTTCAACCGAAAGCGGACTGGAGAACATCGCGGTACCGCCGGTGGGCAGCGTATGGTTGGGACCCGCCACATAGTCGCCCAAGGGCTCGGAGCTCCAGGCCCCCACGAAGATGGCCCCGGCGTTGCGGATGGAGCCGAGCAGCCCCATGGCATCGGAGCAATGCAGTTCGAGGTGCTCGGGCGCGATGGTATTGACCGCATCGACCGCAGCGGCGCGGTCGGGAGCGATTACGATAGTCCCCTCGTTTTCCAGCGAGGTTCGCGTGATGTCGGCACGCGGGCTCTGCGCCACAAGCAGCTCAACAGCGCGCTCGACCTCGCGCGCAAACGCCTCGTCGGGCGTCACGAGATAGCATGCCGCCAGCGGATCGTGCTCGGCCTGGGCCATGAGGTCGGCGGCGACCACAACGGGATTCGCGCTGGCGTCGGCCAGCACGCAGACCTCGCTAGGCCCGGCAATCATATCGATGCCCACATCGCCCGAAACGAGCTGCTTGGCAGCGGCGACGTAGGCGTTGCCCGGTCCGGTGATCTTGTCGACCTTGGGGATGGACTCGGTGCCGTAGGCAAGTGCGGCGATGGCCTGAGCGCCGCCGATGGTATAGATCTCGTCGACGCCGGCAACGCGCGCCGCCGCAAGCGTATAGGGAGAGAGCGCGGGCTCGCCCGGCGCGGCGTCGCGCTGGGGCGGCGTCACCATCACGATGCGCTCCACGCCGGCAACCTTGGCGGGGATGGCATTCATAAGCACGGTTGACGGGTATTGCGCGCGCCCGCCCGGCACGTAGATGCCCGCCGCCGCAACCGGCGTCACCTTGATGCCCAGCATCGTGCCGTCGGCACGCGTGGTAAACCAGCTTTGCGTGACCTCGCGCTCGTGGAAATCGCGAATCTGGCGCGCCGCCTTCTCGAGCGCGCTCACGAATGCCGGATCGAGGCCCTCGAGTGCGCGATCGATGGCCTCTTGGGACAGCCGGAAGCTCGCAAGCTCGACGCCGTCGAACTCGTGCTCAAAACGGCGCAACGCCGCGTCGCCACCCTCGCGCACCTGCGTTACGATATCGCGCGCTGCAGCTTGGATCTCGGCGGGCAGCACGCCTTTGCGGGTAAGCTGAACGGGCGCCAGCCGCTCGCCGGCACCGAGGATGATGGTCTTCATTTCGCTCCAATCTCGCGCGCAGCCAAGCGCCGCGCCAACTCGCGCACACGCGGATCGAGACGGGCGCGGCCCGGGTTGGCAAAGAAGCGTGCCGTACACGTCATGATCTCGCCGGTGATAACCAGGTTGTTCTCGCGCAGCGTGGTGCCCGTCGCCGTGATGTCGACAATGCGGTCGGAAAGCCCTACGATGGGGCCGAGCTCGATATTGCCGTGCAGCGACACGATATCCGCCGCGATGCCGCGCTGTGCATACCATGCGGCCGCAATCTTGGGGTACTTGGTTGCCACGCGCAACGTGCCGCGCCGAGCGTAGGCGCGCTCGGTTGCGTCTGCGCGGCCCGCGGGCTCCGCCTCGATAAAGCGGCATGCGCCATAGCCCAAATCGATGAGCTCGAGCAGGTCCAACTCCGCCTCGATGAGCGAGTCGCGCCCGCAAAAGCCGCAATCGGCCCCGCCGCACGCCACAAATGCCGGCGCATCGGTGGCGCGCACGATGACGAACTCGACGTCGCCGAGCGAACACGGAGCGTCCGCATAGGCGCCCGCAACTTCGCGTGCGGGGACAATCAAACGACGGCCCGGATCGCGCAGGCCGGAAACATCGAGCCCCGCGCGCTCGAGCACCTCGATGGTACCCGGGTTGAGCGATCCCTTGGGCACCGCGATGCGCAACGGTGCCACACGCGGGCTGTCGCCGCCCGCCGACGCGCTATCTGTGCGGCTGTCCAATGCGCTCTCCAGTCGTTCGAGCGAAAACGCAAAGCCAGCGGCGGGCACATGCGCCCGCGTAGCAAACACGTTGTCGAATACATCGTCGTAGCGTCCGCCCGAACCCAGCGCATCCGCCATCCCGGCGGCATACGCCTTGAACACAAGCCCCGTATAGTAATCAAACGAGTTCATGATGGAGAAATCGAACGATAGCGCGCGGGCACGATCGCCCAGCTGCGCGTAGAGACCTCGGAGCTCGGCGGTTGCCTGCTCCGTCACGCCTGCACACGCCAGCAGCTCATCTACGCGATCGAGCGCCTCAAGGCCTCCGTGCTGACGCGGCAGCTCGGTGATCGCACGCGCCATCGCCTCCGAAACGCCGCTTTGCGCCACGCGATGATCCAGGTCTACAAAGTTATTCGCATGAACAAGCGCGAGCGCATCGGTGGCAAGCGCCGCATCGCCGCAACGCGCGAGCAACAGCTGGAACGGCAGGACGCTGCCGCACACCATGCGGCAATCGGGCACTCCCAGCGCGTCCATGGCCTCGATGGCAAGCGAGGCCATCTCGGCATCCGCTTCGGCGCCGCCGTCGCCTACAAGCTCAAAGCCCAGCTGGGTAAACTGCCGCGCCATACCGGCAAAGCGCGCCTGCTCGCGCACAACCGGCGCTTCGTAGCGCAGGCGCAGCGGCAGCTCGTGCTGCTTCAGGCGCGACGACACAAGCCGCACAATGGGCAGCGTGTTGTCATGGCGCACCACGAGCACGCGGCCATCGTCATCAAACAGCTTGAACGGCGTATCGGCCATGCGTCCGCCGCTCGCCTCGAGCGTCATGCGATCCTCGAGCAGCGGCGTTTCCACTGGCAGATATCCGTGCGCCCGAAAGACCGCGCGCACCGTGTCGGTAATCTGCTCGCGTGTTGCAGCTTCCTCGGGCAGGATGTCTCTGAATCCCCATGGCGTCACGGCCATGCGCCTACCCCCTCATCTGGCCCGAGCGGCTTGGCCGTTGCGGGCGCAACATTCTCTCACAGGAGCTTTATCATAACGGAGTGCGGCATGGGGCATGCAAAGGCGTAACCATCGTGTAACGCTCGGGGGACGCGCCTCTGCGCAAAAACCATCCGCCGCGATGCCCTGCACGCCCGGAAAGGGAGGCGGCGCAACAGGGCACGCAGCGGATGGTCAAAAAGGCAGGAGGCTCGAGCCTCTCGGAGCCAAGATCAGCGGGGAGCAGTGCGGCGAGCAGGCGCAAGGGGACGCGCTAGTCCATCCACTCGCCACCGGTGAGTTTGATCGACTGGCCCGTGAGGTAGCTGGAGTTATCCGTCAGCAGGAACACAGCGGCGTTGATGACATCCTGGATGTCAACGAGGCGATGCATCGGGATGTTCTTCTTGAAGTACGGCAGGACCTCTTCGGGATCGAGATCGCGCTTCTTGGCGTACTCGTACTTCAGGCGATCCCACATCTCGGTAGGAACGATACCCGGGCAAATCGCGTTCACGCGGATGTTCTGATCGGCAAATTCCTTGGCGATGGACTCGGTAAGTCCCTGCACGCCAAACTTGCTGGCGCAGTAGATGGTCTGCCACGAGCTGGGCTTCTTGCCCGACAGCGAGGACATGTTCAAAATCACGCCACCGCCGTGCTCAAGCATCTTGGCAACCGCCACCTGGCAGCACAGGAAAACACCCTTGAGGTTGACGTCGATGGTGAGGTCCCACAGCTCCTCGGAACTATCAAGGAACGGCACCATGCGCGACACGCCTGCGGAGTTGACCCACGAGTCGATGGGGCCAAATTGCTCCTCGACCTTATCGGCCGCCTGCTGGATAGCGGCCTTATCGGTCACGCTTACGTGATAGTACGCGGCGGTGCCGCCGGCGGCGATGATCTCGTCTGCCACCTTGGTGCCGTGCTCGTCATCCAAATCGAAGATGGCAATCTTGGCCCCGCGCTGCGCGAAGTCATGTGCCATCGCGGCACCCATGCCGCTTGCCGCGCCCGTGATGACGAACACGCGACCATCCATACGCTCGGTATTCATGATGTGGATCCTCTCGGTACGTTGACGACGCTCCGCGTTGCGGGGCGAGTGAAAGGTTTTACTTGAGATATTCGGCAATCGAAACCGGCTTGTCCTGCGGCATCACCTGAACGAACACGTTCACGCCGTGGTCGATGAGCGCCTTGAAGCACGCATTCTCGTCCTCGCTCGTGGAGATGTTCTTATAGAGCACCGAACGATTGGCGCGAGCACCCATGCCGCCCACGTCGATCTCGTCGATGTCGATACCATGCTGAACCAGGTACAGCAGCGCCTCGGGGCCCTTGACCAAAAGAATCGTGGGTGCATCAAGCCCCTGCGAGAAGAACTCGACGCCTTCTTCCTTGGTGAAGATGCCAATGGCGATCTCCTCGGGAATGGCCATCTCGAGTACCTCGATCATGTATTCATCGGCGGCGGTGCCGTCGTCGACGATTACAACCTGGTCGGCGTGCTTGTTCTTAATCCAGGCGGTCATAACCTGGCCGTGAATCAGGCGGTCATCAATGCGCGTGAGCACTAAGTTTTGCACGTTTCCTCTTTTCTGTGTCGTTGGGGCTGACAACTTTCACGCCCACAGCCAGCGGCTGCTGGGCTTTCTCGAGCAGCGTATCGATGGTGTCGTCTTCCGTGCGCTCAATCGCAAGCGTCATGAGCATGGGGACGTTCACACCGGAAACGATGCCGAGCTTGTACTTGCTCCGCAGGTACACGGCGCTGTTGAACGGCGTGCCACCGGCGATGTCGGTGAGCACGAGCACGCCGCGATCGTCCTTTGCAGAAAGCTCGTCCAAGATCTGGGACAGGCTCTCGCGATACGCATCGGGCGCGGTGCCCGGCACGAGGCTCAGCGTGCGTACGCCGAAGTCATCGCCCGACACCATCTTGAGCGTGTCGATGAGTCCTTCGCAGAACGCGCCATGGCTGATCAACGCAATCTGAATCATGGTTTTCCTCCTCTCCGCCACCAGATAATGAGCTGGTATACTGTGCGAATTGGGGAGACGACCGGGGGTGACGATCTGGGTAGATCCCCCCGGCCGCCTGCCTGCGAAACAGCTGATTGCTCAGCCGAATGCACCACTTAGCCGACGTAGCCGAGGATGCCGGTGAAGTAGCCGAGGATACCGACCACGAAGATGGCAACGATGATCCATAGCGTGTTGACCTTCTTGCGGAGCATGGCCCACACGAGCATGGTGATGCCCAGCGGGATGAGGCCAGGAGCGAGCGAGTCGAGCACGCTCTGGATGCTGGTGACGCCCTCGCCCACAGCGATCTCGAGCGGGGTGTTCACGGCAACGCGCGTGGCGGCCATGGCGCCCACGACCATAAGACCAACAATGGAGAACGCGTTCACGATACGGTCGATCGTGCCGTTCTTGAGGATGCGCAGCAAGCTGGACTTGCCCTGGTTGTAGCCGGTCATGAACATGAAGTAGCCGCAACCGAAGATGAGCGCCTCGAAGACCACGAAGGACAGGATCGGGCCGAGGTAGCTACCCTCGAGCGCCATCGAGCAGCCGATGCCGAACAGCGTCGGGAACAGGATGCCCTGCATGATGGTGTCGCCGATACCCGCAACGGGGCCCATGAGACCGGTACGCACGGAGTTGATGTCCTCGGCGGTGACGTCGGCGCCGTTGGCGCGCGCCTCCTCCATGGAGCATGCGATGCCGTTGATGATGGGGCCAACGGTGAAGACCTCGGAGTTGTAGAAGACCATATACTTCTTGAGCTCCTCGACCTGGCGCTCATGGCTGTCATACAGCGCGCGGATCGGGGTGATCATGAGGTTTGCAGCACCAAGAGCCTGCAGGCGCTCGTAGTTGTAGCACGCCTCGGTGGAGGTGGTCCACAGCCAGGTCTTGATGAGCGTGCTCTTGGAGAGACGCTTGGTGTACTCGAGATCCTGAGCAGCGACAGCATTCTCAACCGCGGGTGTAGCCGCGACCTCGATGTTGTCGACCTTCTTGCCCACGGACAGACGCTTGACGGTCTTCTTGGCAACCTTCTGGACGCCCTCGTTGTCGCCCAGGAAGGTGATGATGGCGATGATGGCAGCGAAGATGGAGATCGCGGTCAGGCCAAGGCCAGAGTACGCGGTCAGGAAGAAGCCACCGAAGAACCACGGGATCAGCTTAGGCTTGCCGAGGTAGTTGAGGAGCATGGCAACGCCGAGAGCGGGCATGATGCCGCCGACAACCTCGAGCGCGTTGATGACGTCCTCGGGAACGGAGTTGATGAAGTTCTGAGCCCAGTCGCCGCCGAACATGATCATGAGGAACACGGGCACGCCGTAGAGCAGCGCGGCCATGCAGCAGGAGGGCACGAAGTTCATCAGGCGGACGCCGCGGATGTTGCCCTTCTCGAGCAAGCCATCGGCGATGTGGATCCACGCGGCGTTAACCGTCATGTACACCTGGTTGAGCAGCAGGCCCAGAAGCGACAGGGGGACGGCGAACGTAGCGGCCATCGAGGGATCGGCACCCGAGATAAGCACCATAACGGTGCCGAAGATGCCGGCGACGATGGTGTTGCTGGGCATGGTGCCGCCAGCAGAGATCCAGCCAAGATAGATAAGCTGGATGTTAGCGCCCGCGAGCATGCCGGTCATGGGATCACCCATGAAAAGGCCGACAAGCGTACCCGTGGTCAGCGGGTAAACAAGGCACTTAGTAACCGGGCCGAAGAACCACCATTGGCCCATGGTTGCAAGGATAGCAACCAGTAGAGCGGAAATGACCATGTGTCATCCTCCCTTGCTCCTAGTGTTCGCCACTCAGGCGAACCATGACCTTACCCTTCCGTGCATGTTCTTGCGTCTTGAGCTCCCCTCCCATCTCCTCGAGCGTAAGTTCTGCGCTGATGATCTTTTTGGTATCAAGCCGTCCGCTCGCGAGGATGTTGATTGCGCGCGCGGTGGTTTGCGGATTGAGATACGAGGTGTAAATCGACAGCTCTTTGGTATACGCCTCGAACTGATTGAACGAGATGGGCTGCTCGGGGTCGCCGAGGCCAAAGAGCAGCACCTTGGCGTTCTTGCCAGCAATATGAATTGCCTGCTCCATGGTTGCCTTGAGGCCGATGCACTCGATCACGTAGTCGGCATTCACGGTGGCGCACACGTCTTCAATCTCGGCATCCGTCACCGCCATATCGGCACCCAGCTCGAGGGCAATCTGGCGCTTGCCCTCCTCGCGCTCGACAACGATAACCTTGCCCGGCCCCGTCATCATGATGAGCTGCAACATGAGCGAGCCAATGGCGCCCATGCCGTACATCACCACGGTTTTACCGCTCTCCATCTTGATGAGGTCCAGACCGTGAATCGCGCACGATAACGGCTCGGCAAATGCAGCATCCTCAAGGTCGAGATTGTCGGGGATGTGGTAGACGTTCTTCTGCGGTGGATAGACATAGTCCGCGAAGCCCTTGGCCACACCATGGCGGTCGACGCAGAAGTTGGGCAGGCCCTGCTGGCACCAGATGCAGTCGCCGCAGCCAAAGCTGGGGTCACATGCCACGCGGTCGCCCGGCTTGAAGAAGGTGCACTCAGGGCCCACGGCCTCGACGACGCCCGAGCACTCATGCCCCAAAATGATGGGCGGGATCACCACACTCGCGCCGTTTTTACCCTGGAACTTATGGATGTCCGTACCGCACAAGCCGCACCACGCAACGCGAATCTTGACCTCGCTGCCCACCGGCTCGCGATCCGGCACCTCACGCACCTCATAGGTATAGTCTCCTGTGTAGAAGCCAGCCCTCATGTCAGCGCACATCCCTTCGAATCGTTAGCGACAACACGTGGTACAACGCACACGCAGTACATGGCAGCAGAGCCGGTATGTGCCCTCTAGCTACGCATTCGTGTACGTTTTATTGATTTCAGAATATACGTATGTTTGGGCTTAGCAACAACGTGCAACTGGTATTACCGCCTGTAGCGCAAAATGCCTGCGTACAGGATGTTATAACGTTATGTTGTAACAACTGGTATGAATGGAGTCTCTAGCGGTCGAGCTCGATCTCCATGCGGTAATAGTCCGGCCGATAGAACGAGTCCACGAACTCGCGCGGCTCATCATGCTGGTCGTACGAGATGCGCGTGACATGAATGAGCGCCGATCCTTCGGGCACGCCGAGAAACTTCGCATGGGCCACGGTGGCGCACGATGCCGAAATGGTCTGGTTGGCGCGCTTCCACACCACGCCGCATTCGTTGTTTACATAGGAGCGCAGCGATTCCCGGCTGAAATCACGCACGATCGCCTCGGGAAACCGCTCGTTCTCGTAGTAGTTGAACTCGATGAACGCCGGCTCGGAGTCGAGCAGATGCAGCCGGCACAGGCGATACAGGCTTGTCCCCTCGTCTACCTGAAGCTGCTTGGCAAGCGATCTGCCTGCGGGGATGATGCTGGCATCGACCTGCACCTTGCTGGGCAGGGCGCCTTGGCGCATGCAGAAGCACTCATAGTTGCGCACATGCTGCAGCGAGGTATCGGGCACGTTCGAAATGACCACCGAGCCAAACCCGCGGCGCTTTTCGATTAAACCGTTTGCCGCAAGCATCTCCATGGCACGCCGCGCCGTGATGCGCGACACGTCGTAGCGTTTCATAAGCTCCGTCTCAGAAGGGATGCGGTCGCCCACCTTGTAGACATGGCTGATGATGTCCTGGAACACAATGTCATACAGCTGAGAATACAGATTCTCTCGAGCGTTCAATGTCACTGCGCGGCGCTCCGCCATCTCACCCTCCCTAACGCGAACCTGATGCATGAAAAAGATGAACAGTTATCATACACCCGGTTTGCAAAGGCGCTATAAGTGCGTGTTTTATTTTTCGGTCGATAAGCAAGCTTTAAGCGCTGTACGCACCAGCGGCACGAATGGTTAAAGCGCCCGTTAAATCAGCCCGAAGTGGCGACAGGCAGTGGCGACACCGTCGTCCTGCACCGAATCGGTGATGTAGGCCGAGGCCTCTTTGATACTCTCGAGCGCGTTGCCCATGGCCACGGGCGTCTCGACCACTTGGAGCATGGGCAGATCGTTTTCGGAGTCGCCGAACGCGTAGGTGTCCTCGACACCGTGGCCCAAAATCTCAAGTGCCTGGCGCACGCCCCAGCCCTTGTCGATGCCCTTCTGGCCGTATTCGCCATAGCCAATGCCCAGATCGAAGCGCGTGTAATGCTCAAGGCAGAAGTCATCCACCTGTTTGAGGGCCTCAAGCTGGCTCGATTCATACGAGAACTTGTTGAAACGCAGGTTCGAAAGCTCACGCATCTGCGAGAAATTGCGCGCGACGGGGATGTCGGTATTTCCGGGATAGTTGCCGCCGCCCGGCACGAGCGTCACGCACCCTTCCGTTCCCTCGAAGATGACCGAGGCGCCCACCTCGGCCAGACGGTCGACCGTCCCCTCGAGCACGTCGAGCGGAATCACGCGCTCCTTGACCACGCGCCCGTCAACCGAGACGCACGAGCCGGCACCGGTGATAAGGCCAGCGGGTTCAAGGTCGAGCAGCGATTGCGATACCAAGCACAGCGGCCTGCCCGTGCAAATGAACGTCTTATGCCCGTTGTCGCGCAGCGCAAGGAAGGCGTCGCGCACCGCAGGCGTAGGATGCGCCTTGGCAACAACCTCGAGCGCGTCCATCGCCGGCGGATGGTAGATGATCGTACCGTCGACGTCGAAGAACAGCACCGCGTACGCTGCAGCCTGCATGGTTGGCTCCTAGCACTCGAGAGGGGTTGGGCACATACGATGCGCGCCCGGCGAACTGCGGGCGCATCTCGTATTTCATCATATAATGATGCGCATCGCCACATGACCTACGAAAGCGCTGCCATGGAATTCTACGCAACCTGTCCAACTGGGTTTGAAACCCAGCTCGCCCGTGAGCTGCGGAGTCTTGATATCCCGCGCGTACGCCCGCTCAAGGGGCGCGTTGCGTTTGAGGGCGAGGCGCGCAATGCCTATCGGGCGTGTTTGTGGTCGCGCCTTGCAAGTCGCGTACTCGTGGTGCTCGGCCGCTTTTCATGCCACGATGCAGACGAGCTCTACGAGGGAACATATCGTCTGCCGTGGGAGGACATCGTACGGTTGCGCGCCACGATTGCGGTGAACGTCTCGGGCGCGACACCCCAGCTTAAAAATACGCACTACAGCGCGCTGTGCGTCAAAGATGCCATCGTCGACCGCATGATCGACGAGACAGGACGCCGCCCCGATGTGGATACCAAGCACCCCGACGCACGCATCGCCGTCTCGATTCAGCGCGACCGCGCGAGCGTGAGCCTCGACCTCTCGGGCGAGCCGCTGTTCAAGCGCGGTGCAGCCGCTCGGCGCGATGCCGGTGACCTGCGCCCCGACTATGCCGCCCTGGTCCTCGCCGCCGCGTCATGGCCGGAACTCTGTCGCACGTCCACGCACCCCGTGTTGGCCGACGTCTCGCCGCAGACGGGCGTGCTTGGCCGCGAAGCCCATGACGAGTTGCACCGCCGTGCACCCGGCCTCGACCGCTCGCACTGGGGCTTTGAGGGCTGGGCGCAGCATGACGCCGGCGCCTGGATTGCCGAGCGCGAGGCTGCGCGCGAGCGGGCGCAGCGCCATCGCGATGCCTCCGGGCACATCCTCGCTCTAGGCGAGCACGGCACGAGCAGCAACGAGGACGCAGCGCTTGCCCACGCAAACGCGTGCGCCATCGTGGGCAACCTGCTCCCGCTCTCTACAAGCCGCCTACCCCTTACACTGAACCTCATCACGCAGCTGTGCGCCGCGCCCGGATTCAAGGATGCCCCCATTGCCCTCCTGAGCACCGGCGGCGCTGCACCCTGCGCGCTCCCCGGGCGGCCACGGCCTGCAACCACCGCCGTGCGCCCCGGCAATGAGGAGGCGACGCTCGCGATCTATGTGCCCGCCGACACGCTTACCGACCAGGCAAACGATGCTCATGCCACCTCACCTGCCCTCCAAGCGTCCACAACCGTAGATGTTGGCAGCGGCAAACCGGTTCCGGTGCTCGTGCCCGCCTCCGAGCAGTTTGCCCACCGCCTCCAGAAAGTGGCGCGCCTGCGCCGCCGCTGGGCGAAGCGCGAAGGTGTTAGCTGCTATCGCGTCTACGATGCCGACCTCCCCGACTACGCCGTTGCCATCGACCTGTTTGTTGGCGCACCCGAGACGCCGGGCCGCTGGCTCCAGATTGCCGAATATGCCGCGCCCAAAACCATCGACCCCGCACTCGCCCAAGCCCGTATGCTCGACATCCTCTCGCTTGCCCCACGCATTCTGGATGTCGATCCCGCTTGCGCGCACGCCAAAACACGCATGCGCTCGCGCGGCGGATCGCAATATGCAAAGAAATCCACCGCGAGCGTGCGCGAGGGCGGAACGGGCTCTGCCGTCGCAACCGGCGGCCTCCCCCACATCAACGAGGGCGGGCTCACCTTCATCGTGAACTTCGACGATTACCTCGATTGCGGCATCTTCCTCGATCATCGCGTCACCCGCTCGCTGGTGCGCGAGCACATGCATGGCAAGCAGCGCTTCCTCAACCTCTTCGCCTATACGGGAACGGCAACCTGCTATGCCGCCGACGGCGGGGCGCAGCACACCACGACCGTCGACCTTTCGAACACCTATCTCGATTGGGCGCGACGCAACATGCAGCTCAACGGCTTCACGGGCCGCAACCACACCTTCGAGCGTGCCGATGTTCTCTCCTGGATTCGCGAGCAGGGGCGCAGCACACGGCGCTGGGACCTGATCTTCTGCGATCCGCCCACGTTTTCCAACTCAACCAAGATGGGGCAGCGAACCTTCGACGTGCAGCGCGACCATGTTGAGCTGCTTTGCGGCGTAGCCAAGTTGCTTGCCGCAGGTGGCGAGGCGATTTTCTCGTGCAATCTACGCTCGTTTAAGCCCGACGTTGACGCGCTTGCATGCGCCGGTATTGCCATTGAGGACATCACCGCCGCGACCATCCCAGAGGACTACGCGAGAAACAAGCGCATCCACTGCTGCTACATCGTACGCAACGCCTAAGCTGAACGGTTCGTTGCACATACCCGCACATAGCGTATAAGGTGCGCAATCGCTATAATATCCAGCACGCTGCCGCATAGGGCGGCGGCGCGATCCCCTGAACGAGGAGAAGGCAACACATGTCCGAACAATCAGATATCGAGAGCTCGAACGAGCGGCCCCAGGCTGAACCAAGCCAGACCGCAATGTTCAAGGCACTCGGAGCCGTGAAGGCCGAGAGCCTCAAGGGCGAGCGCCCGGCGAACCGCCCCAAGACGGTTCCCGGCGCAGAGCACCCCGACGCCCACACCATTCCCATCAGCATTGCTGCGATGCTCGTAACGATTGGCGTGGTGTATGGCGACATCGGCACCTCGCCCATGTACGTTACCAAGGCGCTGCTTTCGGGCCAGGGCGGCATCGGCGTGGTGAACGAGGAGTTCGTGCTTGGCGCGCTGTCGCTCGTCATCTGGACGGTCACGCTGCTCACCACCGTGAAGTACGTGCTCGTTTCGCTGAAGGCCGATAACCACGGCGAAGGCGGTATCTTCGCGCTCTACAGCATCGTGCGCCGCTATGGCAAATGGCTCATCATCCCCGCCATGCTCGGCGGCTCGGCGCTGCTCGCCGATGGCGTGCTCACCCCCGCCGTGACCATCACCACCGCCGTCGAAGGTTTGCGCACCATCCCTGAGATGCATGCGCTCATCGGCGACAACCAGATGAACGTGGTGGCTATCACGTTGGTCATCGTTTGCATCCTGTTCGCCGTTCAGCGCGCGGGCACCTCGAAGATCGGCCGTGCCTTCGGTCCGGTCATGACGTTCTGGTTCCTGTTTTTGGCTGGCGCCGGCCTCATTTCGCTGGTGCTCGCGCCGCAGGTCCTGCTCGCCCTGAACCCGCTCTACGGCATCCAGTTCCTGTTCTCGGCGCACAACCACGCCGGCATCATGATTCTGGGCAGCTGTTTTCTGGCTACAACCGGTGCCGAGGCCCTCTACTCCGACATGGGCCATGTGGGCCGCGGCAACATCTACGCAACCTGGCCGTTCGTCAAGGTCTGCCTGATTCTCAACTACCTGGGTCAGGGCGCTTGGCTGCTCGCCAACGCCGGCAACCCCGATCTCATGGGCGTCGCCGACCTCAACCCGTTCTTCCAGATGCTGCCCGCCATGGTGCGCCCCTTCGGCGTCATCCTCTCTACACTCGCGGCCATCATCGCTTCGCAGGCGCTCATCACCGGTGCGTTCTCGTTGGTATCCGAGGCGAGCCGCCTCGATCTGATGCCGCACATGCAGGTCTTCTATCCCGCCGAGACCAAGGGTCAGCTCTACATCCCCATGGTCAACAAGGTCATGTGGATCGGCTGCATCGTCGTTGTACTGCTGTTCCAGTCCTCGGCGCATATGGAGGCGGCATACGGTCTGGCCATCACGATCACCATGCTCTGCACCACGGTGCTTCTGTTCATCTACCTGCATCGTGTGCGCAAGGTCAAACTGTTCCCGTGGATCTTCCTGGTGTTCTTCTTCGCGCTCGAGGGCTTCTTCTTCGGCTCCTCGCTCACGAAGTTCTTCCACGGCGGCTACTTCACCATCCTGCTCGCCGCGCTCATCATGATCATCATGCTGTGCTGGTACTCCGGCACCTCGGTGGAGCGTCGTCAGGCAACGCTTTTGCCGCTGCGCAACTATCTCAAGCAACTTGAGCGCCTGCGCGACGACACCACGTACGACCTTGTGAGCGACAACATTGTCTACCTCACCAACGACACCAACACCGATTACCTCGATCGAGACATCCTCTACTCGATTCTCGACAAGCACCCCAAGCGCGCCAAGGCATGGTGGTTCATCAACGTCGAGGTCATGGATGATCCGCGCACGTTCGCCTATTCGGTTGAGAACTTTGGCACCGACTACGTGTTCCGTGTGCACCTGTTCTTGGGCTACAAGGTCAACCAGCGCGTAAACGCCTATCTGCGCCAGATCGTGAGCGATCTCTCCGCCTCGGGCGAGCTGCCGGCCCAGCCGCACGATTACTCCGTGTACAAGCGCCCCGGTCCCATCGGCTCGTTCCGCTTCTACATGCTGCGCAAGACGCTCGCCCCCGAGTCCGACGTTGATAGCCGCGAGCGCACCGCCATCGCGCTCAAGTACACGATCCGTCGCTACGCAGGCGATCCGGCTCGCTGGTACGGCCTGGAGAACTCGAGCGTGTACTACGAGTACGTGCCCATGTTCACCAAATTCAAGAGCGTGAACAAGCTGCATCGCATCGCACCGGACGAGCGTCCGTAGCACGCCCTACATACGTTGCACCTCACGGCGCCCCGAGCCCATCGCTCGGAGCGCCGTTTTGCATCGTATTCAATTCTGACGGTCAAACGCACGGGTTTATGCAGTGCCAGCAGGCGCCTTTTCGTAGCACCCCGACCCTCGTGGTCAAATGATGGGACCTATGGGTGCTCGGGCGCGCGAGATATGCTAAAGAGACCCATATGGGTCTCTTTAGCATGCCGTTGCGTTCATGAAATAACGCAATTAGATATGAAATATAGAGCTATATGGCACAATGGCGGAGCATTGCAAATGCATACGCCGCACAACCGCCCATAGGTCTGCCGTCGTGACCATCAACCGCCTGATGCTACGAAATGCAGGCGGCAACAAGCTGGCTCTACCCCAGCAGCGGCCGTTCACCGGTCCAGTTCTTGAACCACAGCTCCATCGAGCGGCCCATCTCGGCCATGAAGTCGCTCGTGTGCTTGCGCGTATAGATATCGCGCACGCGAGACCCCACATCGGTGGCATGCGGACGGAACATCGCATCCATCTCGGCAACCTGCGCATCAAGCGTCGCTTTGTCCGCGCGCTGGTAACGCTCGCGCATCACCAAGTTGACGGTAGGATGCGGTGTCGCCGGGCGCTCACGCGCAGGCGTACCCAGCACCAGCAGCGAGAGCGGCATGGTATGCGCCGGCAGCCCGATAAACTCGGCAACTTCCTCGGCATGCTCGACGATGTCGCCGATGTAGCACGAGCCCAGGCCTGCGGCTTCCGCGGCAATCACCGCGGTCTGCGCCGCGATCACCGCATCCTGTGCCGCGATGGCAAAGTCCCCCAGATGGGGATGGCGGCGCACGCTCGTGGCCCCTCGCTCAAGATCTTCCTCGAAGCAACCAACATGTTCAAAAAGATCGATCCACTTGGCATAATCGACCACGAACAACAGCGCCCAGGACGCTTGGGCAACAAAGGGCTGGTTATCCACCAGGACCATAAGACGATCGAGCGCAGCCTGCTCGCGTATATCGATGATCGAATACATCATCATCGCGCCGGCGGAAGGCGCGCGACTTGCCGCATGGAGCACCGCCTCGCGCTGCGCCTCCGTTACCGGCAGCTCGTCGGCAAAGCGTCGCGTGGAGGAACGTTGCTCGATAAGGGCGAGTGTGGGGTCGCCGGCAAACGTCGCGGCAGTCTCTCTCTCGCCAACCTCGTGGCACGCTGCAGGCTCTTGCACGTTGTTCTCATTCATGGTGCCCCCCTATCGAACATGCTGGCAATGCAAGCAAATCATATAGCCTTTTTCGGGATGCGCGCCGCGTCGACAGTATCTTGACAGCGAACGGGTACGATAGAGCGCTGAACGTATACGCAACGGAGGATCGACCCCATGATCGTCACGCTTATATCCGGTATCGGTTTTATCGCGAGCCTTGTGCTCGGCATTCGAGAGCTCACCACGCACGCAGACGAGCGCGCGCTTCGCCGCAGCGGCATCGCCTGGGGCGTTGTCTTCTGCGTACTGCAGCTGTTTGTTGCCATCTGGTCGGGTATCGGTCTGGTACAGCAAGACATTGTCTCCGCGGTGCTGTTTGCCGTCATCACGACCTTGTGCGCCTGGGGCAGTTTTGCCCGCGCGCGCCTGAGCCACCTTGTGGCACGTCAATTCGATGCCGAGGGGCCCTTGCGACACCCGCTTGCCACCAGCGTGATCGCTCTGGTTTTCGCCGGCATCTTCGCCACCTTGGCACTTGAGGTCCCCAGCAACCACGACCTCATGTGGATGTACCCGCTGTGCCTGCTGCTCGAGGTGAGCCTGCTCACCGCCGCGATGGCAGGTGTGTTCTTCCTCGCGCAACGCCACGGTGCCGCACCCGCTATCATCGCCGGCATGTTCCACTTCGTGGGCATCGCCGAGTACTTCGTCATCCTCTTCAAATCCATGCCCATCCAGCCCGGCGACCTCTCGGCACTCTCCACCGCCGCAGCCGTCGCCGGCACGGGCTACACCTATACGCTCTCGGCATTTTGCCTCTTTGGCATGGCCTTTGCCGCCATCTCGTTCTTCTTATGCCAGCTCGCCGGAACCATTTGCGCGGTAACCGGCGCCGTGCCCTCTCGCAAGCGTGTCGGCATCAACATCCTCGTAGGCCTGCTGTGCCTTGCGGGCATTGGCGCGCACGTGACGCTCATCGACTACTACAACACGCTGGGCATCCAGATCTACACCTGGCGCCCCTTGGAGAGCTACTACCGCCAGGGTTTTATCCCCTCGTTTATCTCGAGCGCCCAGACCATCATCCCGCCCAAGCCCGAGAACTACGACAGCGATGAGACGCAAGCGCTCCTTGATGAGTATGCCGCTACCTACGATGCCGGCGAGGGCGCCTCGACCGAGCGCGCCGAGGCCACAGCGCAGTTTGACGAGGAGCAGCCCACGGTTATCGCCGTGATGAACGAGACCTTCTCCGACCTCTCGATCTACCAGAATCTGCATGCCAACTACGAGGGGCCGCAGTTCTTCAAGAGCATCTCGGACGCCGTCTTGCGCGGCAGGCTCTACGTCTCTGCCTATGGCGGCGGCACGGCGAACACCGAGTTCGAGTTCCTGACCGGCAACGCGATGGCCTATCTTGGCCAAGGCGTGTATCCCTACACCATCTACAACCTCACGCAGACAGGCAACCTTGCCCAGCAATTCAAGGAGCTGGGATACGACACCTGCGCCATGCACCCCAACCACGCCACCAACTGGAACCGCGAGAACGTCTATCGCGACTTTGGGTTCGACGAGTTCCTCACCATCGACGATTTCCAAGATGCCGAGAAACTCCGTGGCATGGTGACCGACGCCGCTACCTACGACACCATCCTCGACATGCTTGAGGAAAACGAGAACCCGCAGTTCATTTTCGACGTCACGATGCAGAACCACTCCGGGTACACCACGGGGCTGCTGCCGTACGATAAACAAACCAACTACCTTATCGACGGCACCTACGATGCCGAGGTCAACGAGTATCTGGCGCTCATCGAGGAGTCGGATCGCGCGCTCGAGGAGTTCATCAACGAGCTCGAGCAACTCGATCGCAAGGTGGTCGTGGTCTTCTTTGGCGATCACCAGCCGTTCTTCCCGTCTGAGTACAACGACGCCTGGTTCACGAACGAGGACGAGGCAACCCATGCCGAGCGCCTCTGGCAAACCGATTACGTGATCTGGGCGAACTACGATGTTGCCGGAAGCGGGCAGACGAGCGAAGAGCTCGACACCTCGATCAACTACCTGGGCGCGCTGCTTATGAACTCGATTGGAGCGCCGCTCACCGACTACCAGAAGGCACAGCTTGCTGTGCGTGACGTGATGCCGGCAATCAATACGACCGGCTTCGAGGATCGCTCGGGCACATGGTATCTCGCGGGCGTCGACGAGGAGGAAGTTGCGGCCGCCGGTGGCGACGGCAAGGATGTTGTGAAGGCGCGCAGCGACCTGTCGAAGATGCAGTACCTCGAGCTCTTCGATCACGACGACGGCATCTTTACCAAGACCACGCAGGATGCCGCAAACGAGACCGACCCCAACCTCGACCCGGGCACCACGAAAATCAAGTAACAGCGCCGCCCTCGTTTCCCTCGGCGCTTCGAACAGTCCTGCGCAAGACGAAGGCGCCACTGACGCCTTCTTTGCATGGCGGAACTCACGGCGAGGGAAACGAGGGCGGCTTAACCCCAGATAACTTGCTACGCCCTGCCGCGCAAGCGCCTCACGAGACGGTCGACGAGCGCCTCATCGCATCCCGCTGCCTCGATCAGGTAGCGCCGTGCGTTGCCATAATGCTCACGCAGATAGGCCAACGTACGCTCCATCTCAACCGGTTGCGCCTCGAACAGACAACGCGGCACCTTCTTGCGTACGAGCACCGAGACACCAATGCGTTGGGCGCGCAGGAACCTTCCCATATAACGCTCGGTCGCGGCGTAATCGGCAATGATGGAGTCGTCTGGCACACCCGCGGCCTCCAAGAGCAGCATGGCGATCACGCCCGTGCGGTCTTTGCCCGCGCGACAATGGAATAGCGAGCAGCCGGGCGCATCGAGCGCCTGCCACACCTGGCGAAAGCCATCCGCCCCCTCATCGAGCAGGTCGCGATAGACGGCAAACATGCTCTCGGGCAGAAGGCCTTGAAAGCCGTTGGAGTTGAGTTGGTCCATCATCGGGACGTGCGTGTACTCGACACCTGGATAGGGGCGTTTTGCAAAGGGATCGGGCCATATTTTGAGCTCGAAGTTGCTGCGGACGTCAATCACGCGTTTAAGACCGTACGCGGCTAGGTAATCGAAATCCCGCCGGCGCAGACGCGTAAGCGCGCCCGATCGAAGAAAGACGCGCGAGGCCGTTTTCCCGCTTTTGCCCTGCTCGTCTGTGAACGGATACCCGCCCAGATCGCGCACGTTGCGTGCGCCGGCGAGCGGGAGCGGCTCAGAGATGAACGCGGGGGCTTCCATGCAAAACCTTTCAGACGGCCGGTATCGGTAACGTGTAAGTGTAGCGCCTGCAAGGCAGCCTCATCGCTTATTTGATGAAGCCCTTACATCGGCATGGTGGGGACAGGCCACATCTTGTTGTTAAGCGAGCGCCTCACGCGCGGCAGCAACAATGTGGGCGAGGTCGTCTTCGCTGGGATGCGCGAGCGCGGCATCGAAGTTTGCAATCATGGCCTGGGCGCGGGCATCATCCGGGTGCTCGGCAAGCATCGCTTCATAGCGCTTGCGAATACCGGGACCCATCTTGCCCTGGCACATGGCGCTGCCGATAATCTCTGCGCTCTCGGGCAGGTGCTGCTTGAAGTTACCTAGAATGCGCTCGAAGTACGCCGGATCACCGCCAAAGCCAGCGGTACCAAAGAGGAAGACACGCTTGCCGTCGAGTTTGGCAAGCAGCGCCGCGAGCGCCGGGTCGCAATCGCCCTTATCGGTCCACGAGCCAGCAAAGATTGTATCGGCAGCGAGCAGGGCTTGCTCCTCCGCAGAACCATCAACCGGGACGCTGCCAGCATAAACCGCCTGCCCGTTTGCTGCAGTGAGTGCCTGCGCGATCGCCTTGCCCACCTGTTCTGTGTTGCCGCCCTTGCTTGCCCACACAATCGCGTACGTCATGCTTATCGCCCCTCCTGGCTCAACCATCTGTTCGCGCTGTTATACCCACTTTGCCGAACTTACCCACGATGACTGGGACAGCAGCGTGCACGACGAATGCCATCCCTAAAGAACGGGGCGCTCAGACCCGGTGGTCCGAGCGTCCCGCCAAATTGGGGGGAAGGCTGTTTTTCCCCATGCGCAGCGCGCGCTCAGCGACGGGCCCATCGTGCGCAACCCGCTCTCCCTCGTGCCGGCGCTCGTGGCGCGGACGGCGTCGACCTCGGAGGCGGGGACGTAGTCGGAGACCACCCTGTCGCCCTCGCAGCAGCAGGTCGACCTAGAACCATGCAGCCCTAAAGCGTTCTTGCCTACAGATCCTCGCAGGGTCGGCTCTGCGGTATTCGCCTGGGAAGCTGAAGCGGAACCCTTTTGCTCATTTTCGTCGCAATCGTCGCAATCGTTTTGCGACGATAATCGTTTTCGTTGCATTTTCGTTGCATATAGACTTCAAATCGTTGTAGAATCGACGCAAACATGCGATGAAAGGACCTCCATGAAGCGCGAAACATCCGATCTCGAATACAAGCGGGAGCCGTCGAAGACCTATCTGAAAACAGTGAGCGCCTATGCGAATTACGGAACCGGCCAAATTCTGTTCGGGGTAGACGACGAAGGGAACCCCGTCGGGCTGGACGACCCAAGGAAAGCATGCCTGGGCATCGAACACGCGATCAACGACTCCGTGGCGCCCGTTCCCCGGTTCACGCTGGCGCTGGACGACGAGACGAAAACCGTAACGCTCACGGTTTTCGAGGGGGACTCGAAACCCTACCTCTACAGGGGAAAGGCCTATCGAAGGAGCGACTCGTCCACCGTCGAGGTCGATCGGGCGGAATACAGGAGGCTTGTGCTAAAAGGGTCGAACACCACCTTCGACGCGCTCGAGTCAGCGCAACAGAACCTATCCTTCAACACGCTTTCCGCCGCGCTCATCGACAAGCTCGGCATCAAGGCGCTCGATGACAACGCGTTGGTCTCCCTCGAGCTGAAAAAGGCAGACGGCGGCTACACGAATGCGGCGGCGCTGCTTGCCGATGAGAACTCGTTCTTCGGCATCGACGTCGCCCGCTTCGGGGACAGCATCAACGTCATCCTGTTCAGGCGCACGCTTGAGCGGCAGTCCGTCCTTCGGCAGCTCAGCGGCGCGATGAGCGTTTTCGACGACTACTACACCTATGAGGAAATCATCGGCTTCGAGCGCGTAAAGAAGGAGAGCATCCCTAGGGAGGCGTTCCGCGAAGCCGTTGCGAACGCGCTTGTCCATAGGCGCTGGGACGTAAACGGAAGCATCGCCATCCGCATGTTCCCCGATCGGATCGAGGTAACGTCCCCGGGCGGCCTTCCCGACGGCATGAGCGAGGAGGCCTATCTGTCGGGCGGCCCGTCCATCGCAAGAAACCCCATTCTCGCCAACCTATTCTTCAGACTGGGCTACATCGAGCGCTTCGGAACGGGTATCCCCCGCATTATCGAATCCTATGCCGACAGGGCGGCCTCCCCCCGCTTCCGCATAGACAGCTCCTGCATCACGGTGATCCTGCCAACTGACGAGGCCGGTACGCTTTCGACGGAGGAGCGCGCGATCCTGAGAGCCGTCCCGCAGGGGGCGCTCATGACCCGCAAGGAGATCGAGCACGCCGTTGGAACATCGAAGGACAAGACGATTCGCCTGATCAACAGCCTTGTAGAGAAGGGGTTCATCGGCAAAACGGGCTCAGGGCGCGCAACCAAGTACCACCGATGCTAAGCGAGCCCTTGGAGCGACGAAGCGGCGATGAGCTGATGAGCCGCCTTTCCGCCGACTTCTCGGCGGCATTCAAGCGCGACCTGAAGAAGAAAGCAAGGCGACGCAACTGGGATTTATCTCAGCAAAGCCATGACGAGTTGTTCCGGTAGGCTAACGCCGCCTGTCCCCTCTATTCCGCGAACTGTGAATTGTAGAGCTCGGCGTAGGCACCGCCAGCAGCAAGGAGCTCGTCGTGTGTTCCGCGCTCGATAATCTGGCCGTCGCGCATCATGAGGATGCAGTCGGCGCTCCTGATCGTTGAGAGGCGATGTGCCACCACGAAACTGGTTCGTCCAGCCATAAGCTCGTCAAATGCCGCCTGAACCTGCAGCTCGGTACGGGTATCGATGGAACTCGTCGCCTCATCGAGCAACAGAATCGCCGGGTCGGTGAGCATCACGCGGGCGATGCACAGCAGCTGTCGCTGGCCCTGCGAAAGGGTGCCGCCGTCCTCAGGGATCACGGTGTCGTAGCCCTGCGGCAGCGCCCGGATGAACGAATGGGCATGCGCGCGCTCGGCTGCCGCGATAACCTCCTCACGCGTGGCATCGGGTTTGCCGTAGGCAATATTGTCGTGCACCGTGCCCTCGAACAGCCACGAATCCTGCAGCACCATGCCAAACGAGCGGCGCAAGCTCGAGCGTGTGAGCTGCTGCGTATCGTTGCCATCCAGTCGAATAACGCCCTTGTCGACATCGTAGAAGCGCAGCAGCAAATTGATGAGCGTGGTCTTGCCACAGCCCGTGGGTCCCACCAGCGCAAAGCGCATGCCCGGACGGGCGTGAATGCAGATATCGCGCAGCAACGGGCGCTCGGGAACATAGGAGAAGTCCACGTGCTCGAGCTCGACATCGCCTGCGGGGTCGGCGAGCACGATGGCGCCTGCCGCATCAGCGCGCTCTTCCTCGGCATCGAGCAGCGCAAAGATGCGCCGCGCCGAGGCCCATGCGGTTTGAATCTGCGTAATAACGCTCGTAATCTCGTTGAACGGCTTGGTGTACTGGTTGGAATAGCTCAAAAACGTCTGGACCTCGCCTACCGTGAGCGACGCCGGGACACCCGTGATCACGCACACGCAGCCAATGACCGCGACAACGGCGTAGATCACGTTGTTCACGAAGCGCGTGCCCGGATTGGAAAGCGAGCTTAAGAACTGCGCGCGCTCGCCCGCGGTATAGAGCTCGCCGTTGATGGTGTCGAAGTCCGCCTGCGCCTCATCGCCATGGGCAAAGGCGTCGACGAGCTTTTGGTTGCCCACCATCTCCTCGATATAGCCGCCCAAGCGGCCCTGGATGCGCTGCTGAGCGGCAAAGCTATGGTTGGAAAGCCGCGCGATAGCCATGGCAACCACCACAGAGAGCGGCGTCACGAGCACCACCACCACGGCAACGGGAACCGAGATGGAAAGCATGAACACCAGGGTGCCCACAATCGTTACGACACCGGTGAACAGCTGCGTGAGGCCCTGGAGCAGGCCGTCGCCCACCTGGTCGACATCGTTGACCACGCGGCTGATCAGGTCGCCATGCGGATGCGCGTCGATGAACGAAAGCGGCATGCGGCTCATTTTGTCGTTGGCCTCCATGCGCAGGTCGCGCACCGTCTCAAAGGAGAGGCGGTTGGTGCAGTAGCCTTGGATCCACTGGAAGGCCGCCGCGCCTACGACGATGAGCGCCAAGCGCTGGAGCAGCGGCAGCAGCGCCGCAAAATCCACGCGCCCCGCCTCGATGATGAGGTCGATGCCCTGGCCGATAAGGATGGGGACGTACAGCTGGAGCACGACCGAGATCGCCGCAGCGACAAACGAGAATGCCAGCAGGCCAACATGCGGGCGCACGTACCCCATCAAGCGCATCGTCACCTGCGCAACGGACATGCGCGGGCCGCCACCCGCACCCGACGGCCCCAGACCGCCCGCAGCATCGGCGTCCGATATGCTCGAGGCTACGGTCGAGACCGAGCCCACCGACTGATACGGATTGCTCATCATGCACCCCCTTCGATTGCGATAGCCGACGTCGCCACGGCGCCTGCCGCCACCTGCGCGCCATCCTGCCCCAGCCCGAGCTCCTCGGCTCGCAGCTGCGACAGGCAGATCTCGCGATAGACATCACAGCAGGAGAGCAGCTCATCATGCGTGCCAAGACCCACAACAAGACCGCGGCGCATCACGCAGATTACATCGGCATCGCGTACCGACGAAACGCGCTGCGACACAATTACGGTAGTGAGTGGCGTCTTCCCAGCTTCGCGCGATCCGAGCGAGCGCGCCTTGATGGCATGACGCAGCGCCGCATCGGTCTTGAAATCGAGCGCCGACGCCGAGTCGTCCAGAATGAGCACGAGCGGGTCGCCCACGAGCGCGCGGGCAATGGTGAGGCGCTGACGCTGTCCACCGGAGAAGTTCTTGCCGCGCGCCTCGACCGCCGTATCCAGGCCATCCGGCAGCGCACGCACAAACTCCGCCGCCTGCGCCGCCTCGAGCGCGCGCCACAGCTCCTCGTCAGATGCGTCCGCGTCGCGCCAGCATAGATTCGAGCGGATGGTGCCCGAGATAAGCGACGCGCTTTGCGGAACAATGCCCACCACGTGTCTGAGTGCCTTGAGCTGCCAGGCGCGCACATCGCGACCGAAGATCTCAACAGAACCCGAGCACACGTCATATAAGCGCGGGATGAGCGAAACGAGCGTCGACTTGCCCGAGCCCGTACCGCCAATCACGCCCAGCGTCTGGCCGGGCATGAGCTCGAGCGTGGCCCCGTCGACCGCCCGCGCGCTCGCGCCGGGGTAGGCAAACGCCGCATCGCGCATAGCGAGCGCCGGCACATCCACGAGCGCTGCAAGGTTGGAGCCATCCCATGCATCTGGCGCCTCGACCACGCTTGGCTCGCACGCCAGCACCTCGTTGATGCGCGCGGCCGATGCACTCGCCTTAGTGAACACCACCACGAGATTTGCAACGTAGACAATCGAGAGCAAGGTCTGGGTCATGTAGTTCACGAACGCCATGACCTCGCCCTGGGTGAGCCCGCCCACGTTTACGCGCAAACCACCCGTCCAGAGGATGGCGCAGACGCCGAGGTTCATGATGAGGAAGGTTGCAGGATTGAGCACTGAAGAAAGCTTGCCTGCAGCGATGGCGGTATCCGCCTGCTCATGCGCGGCCTGGTGAAACCGCTCGCGCTCATGGTCTTCGCGCACAAACGCACGAATCACGCGCACGCCGGAGAGACCTTCGCGGCAAATGAGGCCAATGCGGTCGAGCTTGGCCTGCATGCTCTTGAAATACGGCACGCAACGCGACATGACAACCCAAAACACGGCGCCAATCAGAGGCGTTGAGACCAGGAAGATCAGCCCCAGCTGCCAATCGATTGCCAGCGCCGCGACCATCGAGCCAATCGCCAAAAACGGCCAGCGAATAAGCTGGCGAATACCCAGCGCGATGGCAAGCTGCACCTGGTTCACATCGTTGGTGATGCGCGTAATGAGCGACGGCGTACCAAAGCGGTCGAGCTCGGCATGGCTCAACGCGTTGATGTGCTTGAAGAGCGCGTGGCGGATATCGGTTCCCATGCCCTGCGAGGCGAGTGCCGCCATCTTCTGGCAGATGAGCGTGAAGCCCAAGCCCACCACGGCCATGCCAAGCAGCAGCGCGCCGTAGCGCAGCGCGCCCTCGGCATCGTGTGTGACCACGCTTTCGTCGATCATCCGCGCAATCACCAAGGGGGTGAGCAAGTCGAAGAGCACCTCGAGCAGTTTCGACGCGGGCCCTATGATCCAGTCTTTTCGATAGGCGCCGGCAAAGCGCCTGAGCAGCTTGAGCATAACGCTCCTTCTTACCACGAACCGCGAGCGGGGGCGTGCAAACGCACCTATCATACGATATCGCGCGCGTCACCTGCGATTGCAATGCTGCGATAAACCGATTGTAAAGACCAGACCCCGGTATGCCGGCGCATGAAAAAGCGCCGGTGCGCTCGATGGATCCGGGTGCCCGGCAGAGGCTCCTTATGGCTGCTTCCTCCCGGACCTGACCAGGTTCGGAACATATCGTCACCCGAACCCATCGAGCGCGCGCGGCGCTGTGCACAAGATGATACCCGCTCCCGGCGACCGCGTCGAGTGCGAAGTAGCAAGAAAACTTAGCATCGCCGGCAAGAACAGCCGCCAGCGGCCTTCCCGCTTCAGCGCCCCAGCAGGTACGCCCGCATCGCCGTCTCGCCCGCTGTGCGCAGGTTGGCGCACGTCTCATCGGCGCGCATCGCCACATCGAGCGACATCGGGCGACGCTCGATAGGAAGCACGAGGTCTATACCCGCCTGGTAGACAGCCGTAAGGTCATCCACTCGGCCACCGGCAAGCGCCACCACGCGCATTCGGGGATTGATACGGTGCGCACGCCGCGCAACACCCATTGGCGCCTTTCCCGAAACTGTCTGTTCATCGAGAAAGCCCTCACCGGTAATCACGAGATCCGCATGCATCGCGAACTCATCGAATCCAACCATATCGAGCATGGTGTCGACCCCCGACTCAAGCACGCCGCCGAGCGCCAGAACCGCGGCGCCAAGGCCACCGGCAGCACCAGCGCCCAACACGCCCGCGAGCGAGCGAAAAAGCGGAGATCGATAAGTGCGGCAAGCTTTATCAAGCATCCGTCCGTATTGAATCATCCAGCCATCGCATGCTTCCATGTCCACGCACGCTGGATCAAGGCCCTTCTGCAAGCCGAATACCTTTACCGCGCCGCGTCTACCAACCAGCGGGTTCTTCACATCGGAAATCGCGATGAGCCGAGTCTTCCCCAGCCGCTCAAACGCGGGATCAAGATCGACGTGCGCGACATGTGCGAGGCCGGCAAGGCCTGGAGCAACCTCGGCGCCCGCGCCGTCGGTGATGTGTGCGCCCAACGCGCGCAGAAAACCAAGGCCACCATCGGTGGTTGCCGTGCCGCCCAGGCCGATGTAGATCGTCTGCGCGCCGCGCGCTATCGCATCGAGCACCAAATCACCTACGCCGGCAGACGACGCCGCGAGCGCGGCATCCGAGGTCCTCGGAGAGCGGTCGAGTCCTATAACCTGCGCTGATTCAACAACCGCTACATTCGCGCCCCCAACACCCGCAGCCTCGTCTTCCGATACAACGAGATAGCGTGCCCCGATACCGCGACCAAAGGGGTCGCGCGCACGAACTTCACGTTCTTCGAACCCGCCCGTTTCGCGCAGTGCATCGAGTGTTCCCTCGCCACCGTCTGCGATGGGCACCGCGTGAACCTGCGCGCGCGGCACCGCCGCCAGCACTCCCTCCCGCACCCACATCTCAGCCTGCGCGCTCGAAACAGAGCCTTTGAACGAATCGATGGCCAACACCACGCGCGGCGCTTCCATAGGCGTTGACTCCGCAGGATTCGCATGGCACGCAGTTGCCACGCACACAGCATCCTGCTCCGCCTCCACCGCGCTCTTGCCGCGCAAGCGGGCAAAAAAAGCGCGAAGCTCCCCAGCGCACTCCCGCTCGAGCACGCCCGATGTCACCTCGAATGCATGGTTCAGGCGCGCGTCATCATGCACACGGTACAACGTTCCCACCGCTCCGCCCTTGGGATCGGCGGCCCCGTACACGCAACGATCCACGCGCGCATTGACCATGAGGCCGGCACACATGAGGCATGGCTCGAGCGTTACATACACGGCGCAGCCCGTGAGCCGCCAACGCCCCAGTACCCGAGCCGCCTCGGTCATCGCAATAAACTCTGCATGCGCGGACGGATCTTCATCAAGTTCGCGGCGGTTGTGGGCTCGCGCAATCACACGCCCCTCATACACCACCACCGCACCAATGGGCACCTCGCCCTTGGCAGCAGCCGCACGCGCCTCCTCAAGGGCGGCTCGCATGAACAGCTCGTCAACTACACCCGAATCGCCGTTCACAGCGCATGCGTCGCCGTTGCCTACAGCGATCTCGAATTCTTTCGCATGCAGCTCGTCCATATGCGCCCCTTGGCCGGTATTCGCGATTGCCAGTTCACGTTTAGCGTACTTCGATGCTATCATTACCAGTCACGGAGAGATGGCAGAGCGGTTGAATGCGGCGGTCTTGAAAACCGTTAGGCGCGCTGAGCGTCTCGAGGGTTCGAATCCCTCTCTCTCCGCCATACACAATAGTTGCGAGCCCCATCCGGCATATCCAGATGGGGCTCGCTTTGTATCCATTGGCACGGATCTCCGACGGCGTCTACGCTTGCTCGAGGTATTCTCTCAAATACGGCACAGCGAACTGAACATAGCCTCGGCGCTCAGACTCGATAACCCCCGCATCAAGTAGGCGCCGCCGGTATTTTTGAGCGTAGTCCTGTGTAACGTTCATGCGCTCTGCGATATCCGAAACTCGGCTTGACCCCTCGTCTTGCACCATACAATGCAGAAAATCGACATCGCGCTCGGACAGCGCAGCGAGCGTCGTTCGGCACACGTCATTCTCAAAATCTTCTTTTGCCGCATGAAGTGCAGCCGTGAATCCTTCTTCCGACAGCACACCATCATGCTCCGCATTCAACACCGCATAGTGCCCCATGAGCTGCAGCATGTACGGCGACCCTTCGGTCGCACCCGCTATGCGATGACGCATTTCAGGTGAAACAGCAAGCTGTAGCTCTTCAAATGCCTGACGATAAAATGCGTCTATATCTCCAATCGCTAACGGCTGAAGACTAACCTTACGCGCACGATTCAGGAATGTAAGCACTCGATCGTTGAGAACCTCTGAGACCGCCCCGGGCAAACCCGCAAGCACCATTGCGACATCAAGCTGCTCTCCTACAAGCTCCTGATACACCATCACGAGCTGCTTGAGTTCTTCGGAATTCGCCCGAAGTTCATCGATAAGTATCAATACACCGTGCCCCTGCGTGTTAAGACGACGCACAAGCTGCGTGAGCTGGTAAGCAAACGTTTTTGTCTCGCGGACTTCGCGCGTAAATTCCAGCCCGACCGAAAACCCAAAAGCACCTACCGTTCCGCCCGAGAGACGTGGGGCATCCTCCGCCACATAACGTTCCCCCGCATCCTGTACTTTCTCTACGATGCGCTCAAACATGCCATCGGCAACAACCGTAGGCGTTGCAACAACGAAGCCCTTTTCTCTTGCGCGGTCAGCAAGCTCCCAAAGCAATACTGTTTTGCCGCTACCGCGCTGGCCCAACAGAACCGTCGCGCGATCACGGTTGCCCCGCGCGCTATCGAGCCCTCTGAGGAAATCGCCGATGATGCGCTCTCGCCCCACCAAATATGACGGACGATTACCGAATGAAGGGGAGAAAATCGTGTCGCGCTTCATAATGCCTCCAGCTCTTTTCCTTTTTTTCCTATTTTTTCCCTTTTTTCCTATTTGTCAATGAGCTGGGGTTATATACGCGAAAGGAGTCGGACACAGCCCATTGGGCCATGTCCGACTCCCTGAACAACGATGCTTGGTGTAGAGAAAACAACTAGCAGATCTTCACGACCCAGCCCTCGGAGCCCTCGATCTCGCCGGCCTGAATGCCGGTGAGCGTCTCGCGAAGCTTCTGCATGACGGGGCCAACATGCTCCATGCCGCCCTCGCCAAACGTGACCTCCACGTCGCCGCTCACAACCTTGCCCACCGGCGAGATCACAGCCGCGGTGCCGCACATGCCGCACTCAACAAACGCGCCGCTCGCAACCTCCTCGAACTTCACCGGGCGCTCAACAACGGTCATGCCGAGCATCTCCTGGGCAACCTGCACGAGGCTGCGACGCGTAATCGACGGCAGGATGGAATTCGTTGCAGACTGCGGCACCACGAGCGTGCCCTCCTGGTCCACAAACAGGAAGTTCGCACCGCCGGATTCCTCAACGAAGGTATGGGTCTGCGGATCGAGGAACATGTTGTCGGCGAAACCCTCGGCATGCGCCTGCATGCTGGGATAGAGGCTCATCGCGTAGTTGAGGCCGGCCTTGATGGCACCGGTACCGTGCGGCGCGGCGCGATCGTACTCGGGGACCTTCACGGCCACCGGCTTGACGCCGCCGGAGTAGTACGGGCCCACCGGCGTTACGAGGATGCGGAACTGATACTCATCGGCAGGTGCAACGCCGATGACCTCGCCCGTGGCCACCATGAACGGGCGCACATAGAGCGTCGCGCCCGAGCCGAAGGGCGGCACCCATGCCTCGTTGGCCTTAACGACCATCTTGACGGCCTCGACGAACTTGTCCTCCGGGAAGGGCGGCATCACGATGCGGCGCGCCGAGTCGGCCATGCGGGAAGCGTTGAGGTCCGGACGGAAGCACACGATGTCGCCGGCCTCGGTGGTGTAAGCCTTGAGACCCTCGAAGACCTCCTGGCAGTAGTGGAAGATGCCCGCGCACTCGGAGAGCGTAAGGGTATGGTCGGTCGTGAGACCGCCCTCCTCCCACGCGCCGTTCTTGTAATTGCAGACATAGCTGTAATCGGTGGGTTGATAAGCAAAGCCGAGGCTACCCCAGTCGATATCCTTCTTCTCTGCGGTCATTGGTGCTCCCCTCTCGGCGGCGGATGAATACTATCGCGAGCGCATCGTAGATGCGCGACGTTCGCATGTGCAGCATTGTACTCTCGCGCTCCGAGGCACATCCCAGCATTCGCCGGCGCCGCCGTTTTGTAATAAATCGGTTACCGGGGTAGCACCTGCATACGTCCTGAACAGGCCTCGCGTTGCAAGATGCGGAACGGCTCGATACCTGCGAACATTAATCCTACTAATTCGCTATACTTAACAAAATCAAACGGACCTACCACCGACATGCCACGCCGAACCCCGTCTGCCGGGATTTCCCGCGCACGACACACGGCCACCGAAAGGCACGCTCATGAGCTTCATCTCCACCATACGCGAGGACATCGCGACCGTGCAGGCCAACGACCCCGCGGCGCAAAACGCGCTCGTGATCTTCATCTCGTATCCGGGCCTGCACGCCAAATGGATGCATACGCCCGAACACTGGCTGTGGACGCATGGCGCTCGCAGCATCGCGCGCATTCTCTCGCAGGTCACGCGCTTTTTCACAGGCGTCGAGATTCATCCCGCCGCCCAGCTTGGCCGCCGCCTGTTCATCGACCACGCCATGGGCGTCGTGATTGGCGAGACCACGATCGTGGGCGACGACTGCGTGCTGTATCAGGGCGTCACACTCGGCGGCACCGGCAACGAAGACGGCAAGCGCCACCCCACGCTGGGCAATGGCGTCGTGGTGGGCACCGGAGCCAAGGTGCTCGGCAACATCCATATTGGGGACCGCGTGCGCGTGGGCGGCAATTCTGTCGTGGTGAAGGACGTCCCTGCCGACTGCACGGTTGTAGGCATCCCCGGGCGCATCGTACGCCGCAACGGATGCCGCATCATGGAGGCGAGCTTCGATGCGCGCAGCCATCGTGAGAACATGCCGGACCCCGTAGAAGAGGCCTCGCTGGCAAACCGCGAGCGCATCGGCGCAAACGCACGCCGCATCGCAGAGCTCGAGCATCAGGTCGCACAGCTCACCGCACTTGTCGAGCAGCTCGGGACGGCCAGCCCCGAAGACGCCGCCTCGCCATTCCCCGCACCTGACGCCCCCTCCACGAGCGAATCGGACGCATAGGGCACCTCGCGTTGTATACTGACACTTACCAAAAAATCGTCAGCGGTTATACGCCCCGCGCGCACCGCTCGCCATAGGGAGGCCCAATGGCACGAATTAGTGTCGATTACTTCTCCGCCGCGCTCATGCGCACCACCACGCTTGACGTTATTCTGCCCGTCGACAACCCTGGCGAGGCCATGGGCGTCGATCACGAGCGCAGGCACAACCCCGAAGCCTGGGACCGCCGCGGCTACCCCGCGCCCAAGCCCCCGTTCAAAACGCTGTATCTGCTGCACGGCATCACCGGCAACCATACCGATCTCGTCTCCGAAACCCGCATTCGCGCTTGGGCTGAAGAGCACAACTTCGCCGTCGTAATGCCCTCGGGCTACAACGCGTTCTACATCGACCACCCCGAAACGCATAACTACTACGGGCGCTTCGTAGGTGAAGAGCTCCTCGATGTGACCCGCCAGATGTTCCCGCTCTCCACCCGCCGCGAAGACACGTTTATTGGCGGCGTATCCATGGGCGCGTACGGTGCGCTGCGCAACGGCCTTAAGTTCTGCGAGAACTTCAGCTCGATCGTTGCCCTCTCAACCGCCATGATTGTTGACGGCTTCGAGCAGATCATCTCCGATGACCTCTTCTTTTTGAGCAGGTCGTTCTTGGAATCCACGTTTGGCGACCTCGACCATGTTGTGAACTCCGACAAAGACCCCGCGCGCCTCGCCGCCGATTTGGTGTACTGCGATCGCCCGCGCCCGCGCGTCTTCATGGCGTGCGGCAACCAAGATCCGCTCGCAGAGGCCAACCGCGTCCTTGCCGAGCGGCTGCGCGGCATTGGCCTTGACGTCACCTACCATGAGCTGCAAGGTGGACACGACTGGAACCTATGGAACCAGGCGCTTCCGCGCGCGATAGACTGGCTGCCCGTGCACTAGACCAACCATAAGACCCTGCACGAAGGGGGATACGATGGCACTGCTCCGAGTCGATTTCTATTCCCGTTACCTCCAACGAAACGTCATTCTCTCTGCCGTGATTCCTGTCGACAAGATGGACGGCTCCAAACTTGCGAAGCGCCGGCAGGGCCCGTACCGCACGATGTATTTGCTCCACGGTCTTTTTGGCCGCGATTACGACTGGATCGACAGGACGCACGTTATCCAAACCGCCGAGGCGCGCGACGTTGCCGTTATCATGCCGTCGGGCGAAGACGGACTGTATCTCAACAAGCCCGAGATTAACGAATACCATGGCAAGTTCATCTCGGAAGAGCTTGTCGAGGTCACGCGGCGCCTGTTCCCCTTGTCGCGCAAACGCGAGGACACCGCACTTGCCGGCATCTCGATCGGCGCCTATACCGCGCTCATCAACGGGCTGCTGCGCCCCGACCGCTTTGGTTCGATTGTGGCGCTTTCCGGCGCCTTCATGCGCGACCGCGTACTCGAGGCGGTCGACTCGCACTCTCCACGCAAGCGCCGCTACTACGAACGATTCTTTGGCGATCTTGATACCGTTATCGGCTCCGAGAAAGACTACGTTACGCTGCTCGAGCGCTTCAAGCAGGATCCCGAGCTGCCCAAACCGAAGTTCTATGGTGCCTGCGGTGAGCACGATAATCTGTGCGACAACAACCGCGAGGTGGCGCATCTCCTAAAGGACGCCGGATTCGACGTCACCTATTGGGAGCCCGAAATTGGCAGCCACGAGTGGCCGTTCTGGAACGCCTGGATTGACTGCGCGCTCGATTGGTTTGCTCCCGGCGAGATGAAGCCCTCAACGGCGAACGTCGACTACAGCGAGCTCACCGAGGCGCGCCCGCCCAACGAGGGCAAAGGCATCCCCATGAACCAGGGATAATCCTGCGTTTTTGTTAATAGGAGGGCGCCTCTCTATAGAGGGGCGCCCTTACACCATTGCATAGCTGAAAAACGAGTTCCATCCGCTCGAACTTAGGCAAACTGGCTCTGATACAGCTCCGCATACGCGCCGCCAGCCGCGACCAGCTCGTCGTGCGTGCCCTGCTCGATGATGTTGCCGTGATCCATCACCAAGATGAGGTCCGAATCCACGATGGTGGAAAGCCGGTGCGCGATCACGAAGCTCGTACGACCCTGCGTGAGCTTCTCCATCGCTGTGACGATCGCTTTCTCGGTACGCGTGTCAACGCTCGAGGTTGCCTCGTCGAGAATGAGAATCGAAGGGTTCGCCAACAACACACGAGCGATGGTGAGGAGCTGGCGCTGGCCCTGGCTGATGCTTTCCGCATCGTTTGCCAGCTCGGTTTCATACCCGTGTGGCATCGTGCGCACAAAGAAGTCAACCTGCGCCGTCTTGGCCGCCTGCACGATCTCGTCGGTTGTGGCGTCCGGCGCGCCGTAGGCGATGTTCTCGGCAATCGTTCCCTCGCGCAGCCACGCATCTTGCAGCACCATGCCAAAGTTACGCCGCAAATCGGCGCGCGTCATGGTGCGCGTGTCGACCCCGTCGAGCGTGATGCGCCCACCGTCGATCTCGTAGAACCGCATGAGCAGATTGATAAGGGTCGTCTTGCCCGCGCCCGTGGCACCCACGATCGCAACCTTTTGACCCGGCTCAGCGGTAAAGTTCACATCGTGCATAAGCGGGTGCGAGGGATCATAGCCAAAGCGCACGTGCTCGAAGGCAACCCTGCCGCGCACGGGGCGCGGGACCGCCGCCGGCTCGGCGGGATCCGGCTCGATTTCCTCCTCATCGAGAATGTCAAAGACGCGCTCAACGGCCGCAAGCGCGCTCTGCAGCTGGTTCATGGTGAGTGAGAACTGCGTGAGCGGCTCGGCAGCGGTATTCACGTACTGGAAGAACGCCTGCAGCGTACCGATGGTGAGCTGGCCCTGCAGCAGAAAACCCGTTCCCATGAGCGCGAGAATCACCTGCGAGAACCGTACCAGGCAGCGCACCATGGGGGCCACGACGTTGGTCACGAAGTCGGTTTTGCGCATGGCGTCGGCAAGCTCGCTCGTGGCGGCATGGATGCGCTCTGAGCTCGCATGTTCCTGGTTGAACGCCTTGATGACGATGCGCCCGGAATAGGCCTCCTCGACATGCCCCGTGAGCACGCCGACCGCATGCTGCTGCCGCGCCGCGTATACGAGCGTCCGCTTGGCGACGATGCGCGTCATAAGCACCGCGGCGCAGGCGAACACCAAGAAGACCGCCGTAAGCACCACGTTGTAGCGCAGCATCATGATGATGGCACCGGTAACCGAACCCACTGCGATGAGCATCGACAGCAGCCCGCGTTGCAACACCTCCGACACCTTATCAAGGTCGTTCGTCGCGCGGCTCATGATGTCGCCCGGCTTGTGCGCGTCGTAGAACTTCAGGGGCAGTACGTTGAGCTTCTCGGCAAGGCGATGACGCAGCTTGAGATTCAGCCGCTCGGCGAAGCTTGCCATCGTGAAGTTCTGGATCGTGTAGAAAACCCAGGCAAGCGTCCAGATGCCCAACAGCCCGAGCACTTCGCGCCCGCCGGTATCCCATCCAATTGAGAACGTGTGCCCCGCTGCGAACGCTTCTTGGATATTCGCCCACAGCAGGTCAATCAGGTGCGCGCTGTACGCTGGGGCGGCGATGCTCGATGCGGCATAGCACACCACGCTCACGAGCACGACGGCGAATCGCCAATGCTCGCCGCTGGACACCGTCCACAGGCGGCGAACCACGGCGCCTGCATCGCGCGGGATCTCAAGCTCTTCATCGGCAGTGGGCTCGGGGGCGCCCGACGTGGGCTCCGCCTCAGCCTCCGCGGTCTTGGCAATCAGCTCGCGCTCCGCCTTCATCTTGTTCTCCGCCATGGCTATTCGCCTCCCTTCTCGTGCCCGTCACCTTGCTCAGCATCACCCATCAGCTCTTCCAGCTCCTCGGCGCGCAGCTGCGAACGCGCGATCTCCTGGTATGCCGGACAGGTGCGCATCAGCTCGGCGTGCGTGCCCAGCCCCTGGATGCAGCCATCTTTGAGCACCACAATCTGATCGGCGTTCAAGATCGTATTGATGCGCTGCGCGATGATGAGCACCGCAGCGCCGGACACCTCGTCGGCAAGCGCATGCCTGAGCGCTGCGTCCGTTTTGAAATCAAGTGCCGAGAACGAATCGTCGAAAATGTAGAGATCGGCGGGGCGCACCAACGCGCGTGCAATCGAAAGGCGCTGACGCTGGCCGCCGGAGAAGTTGGTGCCGCCTTGGGCAACGCGGCTGTTCAGACCATCGGGAAGCTCGCGCACGAAACCCGATTGCGCCACGTCGAGCGCATGCCACAGCTCGTCCTCGGTGGCATCGGGCTTGCCATAGCGAAGGTTGTCCGCGATGGTTCCCGAGAACAGCCACGCCTTCTGCGGAACATACGATACGTGCGCCCGCAGCGCCTCCTGCGTAAGCTCGCGCACATCGGTACCGCAGATTCGCACGAACCCGTCGGTCACATCATGGAAGCGCAAGAAGAGCTTGGCGATGGTCGACTTGCCCGAGCCCGTAGGTCCAATGATGGCAGTCGTGGTACCGCGCCGGCAGAGGAAGTTAATGTGGTGCAGCGTGTCCTCGTCGGCATCGGCGAAGCGGAACGACGCGTTCCCAAAATGCGCCACGATGTCGTCCGCGCTTTGCGCTGCCTCCGTCGTCTTAGCAGCGATGAGCGCCGTTTGCGGACCATCGGCAATCGACGGAGCGTGGTCGATTACCTGGCGGCAGCGCTCAAGGCACACGAAAGCGCGCGGCAGCATGAGTGCGCTAATCTGCGCCATCATGATGAAGAACAGCACGAGCATCGCATACTCGATGCACGCCGAGATCGAAGCGATCTCCATGGCGTGCGCGCCCACGCGGTTGCCGCCCAACCACATGATGGCAACCTCGGCAAAGTTCATGATGAGAAACGTCGTGCAGTCAAACGTCGCGAAGATCCAGTTGACCTTGATGGCGCTTTCGGCATACGTCTCGAACGCTTCGTCTAGGCTCTTGCGCTCGGTGGCCTCCTTACCAAAGGCGCGAATCACGCGCACACCCGTGATGCTCTCGCGCAAGCGCACATTCATACGGTCGATGAAGCGCTGCAGCTTCTGGAAGATTACGGCGGCGCGCTTCACGGTAACCACCGCGATCACGCCAACCACCGCGATAAACCCACCCAGCAGCATGCCCATCTGGAGGTCAATCGAGCATGCAAGCGCGATGCCGATAATCGCCGCGAAGGGAACCGGCAGCATCATCTGGATGGCCATGGTGATGGCCTGTTGAATCACGTTCACGTCACCGAGCGTGCGCGTGATCATGGAGCCGGTGCCGAACTCCTCGAAATCGCCGCCGGAAAACGCGAGCGATGCATCGTAGACCGCATTGCGGATATCGCGACCCACGCGCGTGGAAAGGTCGGCACACAGGTAGTTGCATACAAATGCCCCGGCACCCGAGATGAGTGCAGCTGCGAGCATGACGCCCGCCTGCGACATGATGTAGTCGAAATTACCGGTGGACACACCAATGTTGATCATATTGGCGAGAATGGTGGGCACGAGCAAAACGCCCACCAAGTTGATGGCGAGCGAGAACAGGACGCCTGCCACCTGCAGGCGATACGGCTTCATGAATCGCAGCAGCGTTTTCACAGAACGACACTCCTTTGCGACGCACATCCGATAGAACGACTCCTACCGCCCCGCACGCAGCGCCGGCGGCTTCATGCTTGATACAACGCCGAGCTACCCCTCTTTGAGGTCGGCAGACGAGGGGCCTGTGGCCGCGGGGTCTGGCACGGCGGCGCGAATCTGCTCGTCGAGCGCCTCGGCATATCGGCGGACAAGCCGCACGAGCTCTTGCTGCTCTTGGGCGCTCAACACGGTAAAGGCCCGCTGCTCGGCCTGGGCGGCCGGCACGATGTAGGTCTCGGAAAACGCAGCGCCCGCGGCGGTGAGCGATGCCACCTTGCTCTTCCTGCTACCCTCGGCAAACGTCAAATTGATGAGCCCGCGCTCCTCGAGCACCTTGAGTGCTGAGCTGATTGTCTGCTTGCTATACGACCACGACGAGGTGAGGTCTTGAACCGGCGCTTTGCCGCCCGCAAAGGTGACATCGTAGAGCATCCAGTAGGCGCAATCGGAAAGACCGCATCCACGTGCATACTGGTGATACAGCTTATCGATCTCGTTGTAGAGATGATCGAGCTCGAACGGAATGTACTGCTCGCTCGCCTCCATAACCCCTCCTCGACCTGCTACCATCATCATCTATACGAGCGAATCCGGCGCGCACGATGGCGCCCCGCCGCCTGATTTCCTACGTTAGTCCGAAATCGGATTACTGTCAACCGTTGTAATCGCGAGGCATCTGAGCCGCGCCCAACGGCAGAAAACAAAATCGCCGGACCCGAAGGCCCGGCGATGGCACGGCGTGTATATGTGCCTCCATGAGGCGCAGCCGCTTGGCAACTTAGCCTTCCCAGCCTTCCTGGATCGACTCGTAGAACGTTGCCTCGGGGAAGAGGTCGTGGATGCTCTTGCCATCATGCCACGGCAGCTCAATCAGCTCGGGCATCGTGGTGACCAGCTCGGTGCAATCGGTAAAGCGGCCCTTGTCGTTGAGCTTGCTGCAATCCTGCACGCGCCAGTAACCATCGGTGTGCGTGATGTAGTACTCGTCACCATCGACATCCATGAATACACGCGTCTTAGAACGCAGGTACGCCAGGAAGCCTTCGAAATCTACTTCGATCGCCTCATTCGCCTTGAGTCCCATGGTGTCCTCCTTCAAACGTGCGCCCGCGGCGCGAGCGCAATGCCTACAGAGCCAGTTATATCTAGTAAACCCATGACACCCCTCTGGCATACCGTCATTCTGGTGGGCGGCGCGGCTTTAAGGGTGGACGGGCGAACTTGACACAACCAGCCTGTGCCCCTTGAGAGATGTGAAGCGACGAGATGCAGAAGTGCGACCAACGTGCATGGCGTGTGAGCTGCAGTTACATGAGTCCAAGGTCGGGATGATCGATGCCATGCTCGAGCGTGTAGGCCATCATGGCATCGCGCGCGTCGAGCGCCTGCTGTGCCGCGCCGGCAAAGCGCTCGGCATCCACCAACGCGAACCCCGCTGCCGCCAACGCAAAGCGATCCATCTCGTTCTCGTAGAGCATGCCAAACGGCGTCGTCGTTGCCCCGCGATCGCGGAAGCCGTGCACGTCGAAGCGGGTGGAGGCGGGACGGCGCGCAATGATGCGCAGAAGCTGCCCTTCGTAGCCATGGAAGCAGAACAACACCGGCACCTCAAGCGGGAAGAGCGCACAGAATGCCTCGTCGTCGAGCGCCTGGGTATCACGCGCGGGATCACCGAGCCGCAGCAGATCGACCACATTCACAAACGACACGCGGACGCCTTCGTCCGAGAGCATCTTGGCGGCGGCAAGCGCCTCAACCGTCACCACATCGCCCACCGAGGCCACAACGATATCGGGCGTCTCCCCCGCATGACAGCTCGATGCCCAGCCCCAGGCCGAAGCGCCCTGCGCCAGCTCGGCACGCGCCTCATCGATGGTGAGATATACCGGCGACTCGTGCTTGCCCGCCACGATGCCGTTCACACAATTGGTCGAAGCATAGCAGCGCTGCATCACGGCGAGCATCATGTTGGCATCGACCGGATAGTACAGGTGCGCAACGTGCTCGTCAGAACACGACTTATTGATGAGGATATCAGCAAAGCCGGGATCTTGATGCGAGAAGCCGTTGTGATCCTGGCGCCACACATGGCTGGTGAGCAGAATGTTCAGACTCGCGATGGGCTCGCGCCAACGCGCATAGCGCGCCGTTTCTTCAAGCCACTTGCAGTGCTGCGCCACCATAGAGCCCGCTACCTGGGCAAACGCCTCGTACGTTGCCCAGATGCCATGACGGCCGGTGAGCACGTAGCCTTCCAGCATGCCCTCGCACTGGTGCTCGGACAGCACCTCGACCACCTTGCCCGAAGGAACAAGGTCGAGATCCTCGTCGTCGTACCAATAGCCGAGGTTCCACTGCTTGCCGGTCACCTCGAGCGAGGCGTCCATGCGGTTCGATGAGAGCTCGTCGGGTGAGAACAGGCGGAACGTATCGGGGTTGGCGCGCATGACCTCGCGCGTATAGGTGCCGCACATGCCCGCGAGCCCCAGCTTGCGCTCGCCGCGCGTACCAGCCGTGAGCAGCAGCGCGTAGTCGGCGGGATCCGGCAGGGCAAGCGGCTGACGCAGGCGACCACCTTCTGCCAGGGGATTTGTGCCCAAGCGCATCTCACCTGTAGGCATGATGGCGCGCACCTGCTCGCGCAAGCCGCCCGCCTCGGTGAAGAGGTTCTCGGGATGATAGCTTTTGAGCCAGCGCTCGAGCCATGCGAGCCGCTCGGGCGAGGCGCCCACGCGCACCGGCACTTCGTGAATTGCGGCGGTATCTTGAAGCGGCGTGCCATCGGGCGCAGCTGGTGTAGTCCAGCCCTTGGGGGACTGGAAGATGATGAGCGGGTAGCGCGCAGCAGCACCGTCGCTGGCAGTGTGCTCCTTGATATCGCAGATACGATCGAACACGTCCTCGAGCAGCTCCGCGAACCGCTTATGATACGAAGCCGGCTCCTCATCGTCGAAGCCTACGGTGAAGGTCACCGGATCGTAGCCAAAGCTGCAGAAGAACATCTCGCGCTCGGTTGCCGGCGCGGAGGCAATCATCGATGGCATGGTGATCTTGTAGCCGTTCATATGGAGAATCGGCAGCACGATGCCGTCGGTTGCAGGGTTCATGATGCGCGCGGTCGACCACGCGGCGGCAATGGCCCCCTCCTCCGACTCGCCGTCGCCCACAATAGGAACGACGAGTTGATCGGGATTGTCGAACGCCGCGCCGAACGCATGGCTCAACGTATAGCCAAGCTCGCCGCCGGTATGGATCGACCCGGGCAGCATGGGCGTGCAGTTGGACGGCATGCCTCCGGGCGCTGAATACGCGCGCATGAACTCGGCCATGCCGGCCTCGTCGTCGGTCACCGACGGATAGCGCTCGCTGTACGAACCATCGGCAAGAGCGCTCACCGCACCCGCCGAGCCGCCGTGCCCGGGACCGATAACCACGAGCGCGCGCTGGCCGTGATCGGCAATCAGGCGGTTGAGGTGCGCGTAGATGAAATTCAAACCAGGAATCGTACCCCAGTGACCCACCGGGCGCGGCTTCACGTCGGAAAACTCCAACGGGCGACGCAAGAGCGGGTTACTTCTGAGGTAAATCTGCCCCACCGAGAGGTAATTCGCACAACGCCAGTAGGCATCGAGCGCGTCCACGCAGGCGGCATCGATCTCCACACGTCCGCGGTGCCAAGGCATGCCAACCGCATCATGCTGCGCCATCTGCGTCATCGCTCCCCTCTATACCATTCGCTCGCGCCATGCGGCGCAAAATAGGCAGTAGTACCATCATAGGATATGCAGCATCAAAACGGAGCACTGAGGCGGCAGACGGCGCGAAAGCTACAGGGTATATGCGCAAAGTATGCACGGGGCCATGGTTTACCCCTGTCCTTCCACCACATTGTCCCATCCAAGCAGATGGGCGCCCTCGTCGCTCAAGACGTAGGTGAGCGGCCGCTTCGATACGCGGTCGAGCAGGCCGCGCTGCTCAAGACGCTTGAGAACCGCGCGCGCCACCGCCAGGGAAACCCCCAGAAAGGCCGCAATGTCGTTCGATCGAATCTCTTGGTACAAATCGAAGAGGGAGCGCTGAGTCGCATAGAAGAGTACGTCGCGTTCACGCTCATCCCACTCTGCAGTACGCCCTGAAATCACGTCGTAGGCATGATCGATCTGGTCTTGCTTCTCCTCAAGATCGGCAATGAGCGCATCCTGCGCCTGCAGCAGCAAATCGCAGATCATCAGAACAAACGATGTCGCTTCACTTTGATTGACCGGATGCTCCACCGTTTTGAACGCCTTGTAATACACTGCCTTGTTCTCGGCAATCGTACGCGAAAGCGAGAGCACTGTGGGCTGCGATAACGGTCGTGCCAGCTGGAGTGCAAGCAGGTAGCGGCCGGTTCTTCCGTTGCCGTCAAAGAACGGATGGATGTACTCAAAGAGGAAGTGGCAGAGCGCCGCGCAAAACACTTCAGGGATGTCCTCCCGATGCGCAAGCCGAAGCATCTCCTCGATGTAAGGCGCAATGCGGTCGGGAGCAACGCCAACGTGAACGCGCTTGCCCCCGGCGCCATACAGCTCGACACCGTCCCTTCGGAACAGGCTGTCTCCCAGCTCGCACTCCGGCGCGAGCGTATCGCCCACAACAGCATCATAGATGCTGCGTATTGCTCCAGGGGTCTCCGGAAATGAGGCATTGTTCTCGGTAATACCAAGATATAGCTGAGCGAATTCCGCAAACGGCGCATGGTTATCGGTCGTCGCCTCGAGCGCATCTTTAATCTGCCGGCGCGTGCTATATACACCCTCGATCTCGTTGCTTGATACCACCTCGTCACCAATGAGCGAGCGAACATATGCGCCCAGCGCAACGCGGGGCAACTGCCGCCACAACGCAGACACGCGGCGCTCTTTGCGCAAAATCTGCTCGTGCGCAACCGAGAGCTGCCGAGGGACCGCCAGGAAAAGCTCGCCATGCTCGAGCATGATGCCCGTTCGAAATGTCGATTCTGCCTCAAGGCGCTCGCACGCCACACGCTCCGCACGAGCGAAGCGCTCAGGCGTGCTGTCGAGATACAGCACCTTGCGTATGGTTGGATACTCAAACGCCATAACCGCTCCTTTTCGACGATAACGGCAAGTGTAGCATATGCTAAACGCACAAATTGGCTGTTTTGTGCGTTTTGATCTTATTTTTGGAATGCTAAATGCATAAATATCCGATTTTCAGCGTTTACATTCTCCCATAGCCACTCAAAACGCACGGACCTTCATTGCACAAAAGGCGCACCCGGATGTGGATGCGCCTTTGCATGCTTGGCTGTGTTCGGCTGTTCGCGCGACGAGGCCTACTCCTCGCTGGATTCCTCGGAACCCTCGCCGTCCTCGCTTGAGCTTGAGCCACTTGTGGTGGCCGTACCGTAGCGCCAATCCTTATTGCTGTTGTTGTACAGATCGCCCACGGTGGCCGATCCGCCATCGCCCTTGCCCATGGACTGCGGGCCCTGCGGATCCTCGCCCGCGTTGACGCGCTCCATCATCTCCTCGAGCTTGTCCTCGTACACGAAGACATAGCTCTGACCGTCGATGTAGGTGTCCTCGCCTGCCCACGAGGGGATGTTTGCGGAGTACATGTTGTTGATGTCCATACCGCGCATGGCGTTGATGAGCGAGATGATGTCAGCGGGGCTCAGCGACGTGTGCACCATGTCGGCGAGCGACTCGAGCAGCGCCGGAACCGACGCAATGTCGAGGTTGTTCAAAATCTTATCGGCCAGCGCGCCAATGACCATGCGCTGGTGGCGCATACGCGTGTAGTCGCCGTCGGCGAACTGATGGCGCGCGCGGCTGAACGTGAGCGCTGCTTCGCCGTCCATGTGCTGCTGGCCCGCCTCGATCACAACGGGACCCGCCTCGGGGTCGTCGACCTCATCGCCCTCGGGCACGTTGATGTCGATTCCGCCCACCGCGTCGACGAGCGCCTTCATGCCGTCGAAGTTAATCTCGGCGTATTCCGAAATCTCAACGCCGCAGAGCTCGTTGACGGCCTCGACCATGTCGTCGGCGCCGCCGTAGGAGAAGACCGCGTTGATCTTCACGGTGCTGCCCTTATAGGTGAACTTGGTATCGCGCGGCACCGAGATGAGCGTGACCTGCTTCTGCGTGGGGTCAACGCGTGCCAGAATGATGGAGTCGGTTCGATAGGTCTCTTCGCCGGGACGACCGTCGGTGCCCAGCAGGAGCATATAGAACGGCTCACGGGTCACGTCGGTATCAACCAGGATGTTGAGCAGGTCGGTCGTGATGATCTCGCCGTCGTTCAGGCGGGAGAGCACGGTGGAAAACCACATGCCCGCCGCCGCGACCGCCGCGATGAAGACGCCGCAGAAGCCGAGCAGGATGCCGCGGCGGATAGCGCGACCGCGCCTGCGCTGACGGGAGCGCTCGGTATAGCGGCTCACGTTCTCACGGCTATAGATGCGGCTCGCTGCGCTCGAGCTGGGGCGCCTCGCCTCCTGTACCGGCTTCTTGCGAATGCTCATGGGCTCGATCCTAATCGTCGGTGGGATCGGGCACGCTCACGCGCTCAACGCGCGCCCCCAATCCAATCAGCTTGTCACAGAACCGCTCGTACCCACGATCGATATGGTGAATCGCAGAGACATCGGTTTCACCCTCCGCCACAAGACCGGCAACAACGAGTGCCGCACCGCCGCGGAGGTCGGGGGAAACTACCTGCGCACCAGAGAAATGATCGACGCCGTGTACGATGGCATGATGGCTCTCGATGCGGATGTTGGCCCCCATGCGCTGGAGCTCGGAGGCAAACATGAAGCGGTTTTCAAAGATATTCTCGGTAATCACGGAGCTGCCGTGCGCGAGCGCGGAAAGCACCATGACCTGAGCCTGCATATCGGTGGGGAACCCCGGGAACGGGAGCGTTTGAATATCCACCGGGCGAAGCGACTGCGCGCGGTGCACCCGCACGCCGTCTTCGATGCGCTCGATGGGAACACCCATGAGCTCGAGCTTCTTGAGCACCATGCCCAGGTGATGCGGCGTGAAGCCGGCAACCTCGACGCCTTCCTCTGCTGCGGCAAGTGCGCCGGCAACGATAAAGGTGCCCGCCTCGATGCGGTCGCCAATCACGCGATGCGCCACGGGATGAAGCTCGTCGACGCCCTCGATGGTTACCACGGGCGTGCCGGCGCCTTCGATCTTGGCACCCATCTCGTTGAGCATGTTGGCGAGGTCGACAATCTCGGGCTCGCGCGCGGCGTTATCGATCACCGTCGTACCCGCGGCACGCACCGCGGCCATGATGAGGTTCTCGGTGGCGCCCACGCTGGCAAACTCGAGCGTGACCGTCGTGCCCGTAAGGCCGTTCTCGGCACTTGCATAGATGTAGCCGTGATCGGTGTCGAACGAAACACCGAGCGCCTCGAGGCCCAGAATGTGCATATCAATCTTGCGCGCGCCCAAGTTGCAGCCGCCGGGCATGGCGATCTTCGCCTTGCCAAAACGGCCCAGCAACGGGCCCATAACCGCCGTGGAGGCGCGCATCTTGGCAACCAGCTCGTAGGGGGCTTCCCACGATGCGACCGCAGAGGTATCAATCACGAGCGTATGCTCGTCGCGCACCTCGATGGTGGCGCCCATGCGTTTGAGCACCTTGCCCATAACATGCACGTCTGAGATGTTGGGAACGTTCTCGAGGGTGGTAACGCCGGGGGCAAGCAGGGTTGCTGCCATGAGCTTGAGTGCCGAGTTCTTAGCACCCGAAACATGTACGCAACCGGCAAGATCATGTCCGCCGAAAACGCGAATGATATCCAAAACTTGCTCTTTCTGCCCGAGGAACGCTACCGGGGGTGCATTCTACCAGATGCTATGCACGGAGGCGAAGTTTGCACCACGCTATCTCATTATAGAGATAGGCTCGATGTGCATCGTTTTCACGCAAATTACTCAGCTGGTCTTCAAATTCCTGCTGCTCGGCGCGAACCTCATCGGCATTGACCACGGCCATGTCGCATGCGCGCGCCGCAAGCACAACCACCTCGTCGCCGGTAATCTCGGCATACCCACCGATGATGGCAAACTCGTGGTCGACCGTGCCCATGGCCGTATCGCTTACATGCAGATAGCCCTTGTTCAAGGTGCAGATCTCGTTGGCATGACCCGGAAGCACACCCAGCTCGCCATCGGTGGAAGGCAGCGCGATGAACGCCGCCTCCCCCTCATATTCCAAATGCTCGGGACACACGATCCGAACGCGCATGGCTACTCGCTCGCCTTCATCTTGGCGGCGCGCTCGCGCACGTCGTCGATGGTGCCGGCATAGCGGAACGCCTGCTCGGGCAGGTCGTCCACCTCGCCGTCCACGATAGCGGCGAAGCTGCGCACGGTATCCTCGACATGGATGTACACGCCGGGATTGCCCGTGAACTTCTCGGCCACGTGGAAGGACTGCGAAAGGAACTGCTGCAGCTTGCGCGCGCGGTCCACCGTGAGGCGCTGCTCCTCGGAAAGCTCGTCCATACCAAGGATGGCGATGATGTCTTGCAGGTCGGAGTATTCCTGCAAGATCTCCTGCACCTTCACGGCAACGCGGTAATGCTCCTCGCCCACCACGGAGGGGTCGAGTGCATCGGAAGACGACGCAAGCGGATCGATGGCAGGATACAGGCCCAGCGCTGCGATGGAACGCGAAAGCACCGTCTGCGCATCGAGGTGCGTGAAGGTGGTCGCGGGCGCGGGGTCCGTGAGGTCGTCCGCCGGGACGTAGACCGCCTGCACCGAGGTGATCGAGCCGGTCTTGGTGGAGGTGATGCGCTCCTGCAAATCGCCCATCTCGGTTGCGAGCGTGGGCTGGTAGCCAACTGCCGACGGCATACGGCCGAGTAGCGCCGAAACCTCGGAGCCTGCCTGCGAGAAACGGAAGATGTTGTCGATAAACAGCAGCACGTCCTGGCCACGGTCACGGAAGTACTCGGCCGCGGTAAGGCCCGCCAGGCCAATACGCAGACGCGCTCCAGGGGGCTCGTTCATCTGACCGTAGACCAAGCAGGTCTTGTCGATTACGCCCGACTCGCTCATCTCGAGATAGAGGTCGGTGCCCTCGCGGGTGCGCTCGCCCACACCGGTGAAGACCGAGGTGCCGTTGTGCTCCTGCGCGAGGTTGTTGATGAGCTCCTGGATGAGCACCGTCTTGCCCACGCCGGCGCCACCAAACAGGCCCGTCTTGCCGCCGCGGATATAGGGCTCCAAGAGATCGACGGCCTTGATGCCCGTCTCGAAGATCTCGGTCTGGGTGGTGAGCTCATCGAAGTGCGGCGCCGCGTGATGGATGGGATAGTAATCGTCCACCTCGGGCATGGGCTTGCCGTCCACCGGCTCGCCCAGCACGTTCCAGATGCGGCCCAGGGTGCCCGGGCCCACCGGCATCTTCATGGGGCCGCCGGTGTCGGTGGCAACGATGCCGCGCGTCAGGCCATCGGTCGAGGTCATGGCCACGGTACGCACCACGCCGCCGGGCAGCTGGCTCTCGACCTCAAGAACCGTGCTCACGTGCCCCATGGGCGTGTCGGCGTCGACCGTCAGCGCGTTATAGATCGCCGGAACCTGCTCCTCGAACTTCACGTCGACCACAGGGCCCACGATACGAACGATGCGACCCTCGCCGGCAGTGTGATGCTCGACGGCAGCCTGGATGTCTTTCATGTCGGTGCCTTGTGCCATTGCTACTCCTCCAATGCAGAGGCTCCGCCCACGATCTCGTTGATCTCGGTGGTGATGGAAGCCTGGCGCACACGGTTATAGGTACGATTTAGGGTGGTGATGATCGCCGTTGCGTTTTCGGTGGCAGAGTTCATCGCCTTGCGGCGGGCACCCTGCTCGGCCGCTGCCGAGTCGATCAGCGCCTGATGGATGACGGTCAGGATATACGAGGGCACGAGCTCGCCCAGCACATGCGATGCCGAGGGCACGAACTTGAACGACGACGAGATGCGCTGCGGCGCCTCGTCCTCGTTCCTGCGCGGACCACGCGCCAGCGCGACCATCTCGGTATCGAGCGGCAGCAGATGCTCCACGCGAAGCTCCTGGTCGACACGGTTGCGCGCGTGATGGTACACCACCTCGACGCGATCGAGACGGCCTTCGGCGTATCCCTTGCAGATATAACTCGCAATCATCTCGGCCTGCTCAAAGGTGGGATCTGCCGAGAGGCCCTCGAAGTGCATGATCCGGTTGCCGCGGTGCGCGAAGTACTCGCTGGGCTTGCGGCCGCAGGTGATAATCTCGCAGTCGATACCCTTGCGCGAGCAAGAGCGCATAATCTTCTCGGTTTCGCGCTCGACGGCAACGTTGAAACCGCCCGCCAAGCCGCGATCGGACGCGATGGCCACCACGAGCACACGGCGCACGTCCTCGTGCGTTCTCAGCAGCGGCGCATCGCCTGTTGCCTCGGCATCCTGCGCCACGGTAAGCATGACGTCGGTGAGCGCCGTTTTGTACGGCTCGGCGTTATAGGCGCGCTCGAGGGCACGACGGATCTTGGCCGTCGAGACCATCTCCATCGTGCGCGTAATCTGCTTGGTGCTCGTGACCGAAGAGATGCGCTTTTTGATCTCGCGAAGGTTCGCCATGGGGCTAGCTCTCCTCGGTCTCGGTGTCCGCCGGCTCCGCGGCCGTTTCGTGACGGCTCGCGAAATCGGCCTTGAAATCGGCGATTGCCTGGGTGAGCTGGGTATCCAGGTCGCCCTCGATCTTCTCGGTGCGCAGGCGCTCGAGCAACATGCCGTAGCTGTTGTTGAGCGTGCTTACCAAACCGTCACGGAACTCGAGCACCTGCGAAAGCGGCAGGTCGTCGATAAATCCCTTGTTGCCGGCAAAGAGCACCGCTACCTGCTCGGCCACGTCGAACGGGCGGAAGCGCGGCTGCTTGAGCAGCTCCGTCATGCGCGCACCGTGCGTCAGCTGCTGCTGGGTCGCGGCATCCAAATCGGAGCCAAACTGCGCAAAGCCGGCGAGTTCCTGGTAAGAGGCCAGGTCGAGGCGAAGGTTACCCGCCACCTGCTTCATGGCCTTCGTCTGCGCGGCACCGCCCACGCGCGATACCGAAATGCCCACGTCGACGGCCGGACGCTGGCCCTGGAAGAACAGGTCGCTCTGCAGGTAGATCTGGCCATCGGTAATGGAGATGACGTTCGTGGGGATGTATGCCGAGACATCGCCGTCCTGCGTCTCAATGAGCGGCAGCGCCGTCATGGAGCCGTAGCCGTTCTCACGGCTCAGCTTGCAGGCACGCTCGAGCAGACGCGAGTGCAGGTAGAAGATGTCGCCAGGATAGGCCTCGCGTCCCGGCGGACGGCGCAGCGTGAGCGACATCTGACGATAGGCGACGGCCTGCTTAGAGAGGTCATCGTAGACCACGAGCACATGACCGCCCGGGTTATCGGCGCTGGCGGGCTTGCCGTCCTCGCCGTTGTACATGAAGAACTCACCAATCGCGGCGCCCGCCATGGGGGCGATGTACTGCATCGGCGCCGACTCCGCCGCCGTGGCGGAGACGATTACCGTGTAGTCGAGCGCGTGGTGCTCCTCGAGGATATGACGGATGTTGGCAACCGTGGAGGCCTTCTGGCCAATGGCCACGTAGATGCAGATCATGCCCTTGCCGCGCTGGTTGATAATCGCGTCGATGGCAATAGCGGTCTTGCCGGCCTTGCGGTCGCCGATGATGAGCTCGCGCTGGCCACGGCCGATGGGAATCATCGCGTCGATGGCCAGAAGACCGGTTTGTACCGGCTCGCACACGGGCGTGCGGTCAATCACGCCGGGCGCCTTGAACTCGATGGGGCGATAGTGCGTGGTATGGATGTCGCCCATACCGTCGATGGGCTGGCCGAGCGGGTTGACCACACGGCCGAGCATGCCGCGACCAACCGGGATCGACATGATGCGGCCGGTGGTGCGGCACTCGTCGCCCTCCTTGATAACGGCAACGTTGCCAAAAAGTACGGCGCCAACCTCATCGCGCTCGAGGTTCTGGGCAAGGCCGTATACGGTCTCCCCCGTCTCGGAGCTCGTGAACTCAAGAAGCTCGCCCGACATGGCGCTCTTCAGGCCGGAGACGTGGGCGATGCCGTCGCCCACCTCATCGACACGGCTGACTTCCTGCGTGTCGACGGTGGCGGCCAGGTTATCGAGACGTGCCTTCAGCACGTCGGCGATGCTCTTGGCATCGATCATCTCAGACATGGGAAGCGTCACCTCCATCGGTTTCATCCGCTGCGACCAGAGCCTCGCGTGCGGCGGCAAGCTGCGTCTTCACCGAGACGTCGCGGCGGCTGCCGCGTGCCTCGACGATAATGCCGCCGATGATCGAGGGGTCGACGCGCTCGATCAAAAAGACGCTGCAGCCAAAATCGGCCTCGTAGCGCTTCTGAATCTGTTCGCGCAGGTCGTCATCGAGGGGCACCGCGGTGGTGACGGTCACGCCCACCACATCGTCGTCGGCCTCGCACATAACGCGGTAGGTCTCGGCCACCTCGGGAAGCAAGTCGAGCTGGCCGCGTTCGAACATCGTGGTGAGAACCGCCAGGACCTCGGGCGCGGCACCTGCGATCGCATCAAGGGTGCGACGGTCCTGGAACACACGTCCCTCGGACTTCGCAGCCTCGAGCAGCGAGCGCGCATAGGTTTCGAGAACCCGATTCTCCCTGCGACTAGTTGACATTCAGGCTCCCCGCTTCCTGGATATACCGCTCGATGAGGCGGCGCTGCTCGCCGTCCTCGTCGAGGGTCTTCTCGACGATCTTGGAAGCAACAGAGACGGAGAGGTCCGCGATGGAGCCCGCCGCCTCAGCATAGATGGCGCGACGCTCGTCCTCGGCATTCGCGTGGGCGCGCGCAACGATCTCCTCAGCCTCGGCATGCGCGGCGGCGATGATGCGCGAGCGCTCCGCCTCGGCGTCCTGGCGTGCGGCGAGCACGATCTCGGCAGCCTGACGGCGCGCGTCGGTTACCAGCTCATCGGATGCCGCGCGGTCCTCGATGGCCTTCTGCTTGGTGCGCTCGGCCTCGTCGAGACTCTCGGCGATGCGCTTCTCGCGCTCCTCCATCATCGCGGTGATCTGAGGCCACGCGAGCTTGCTCAGCACCACGAGGATGATGAGGAAGGCGATGAACGCCGGCACAAACTCAGCCGGGTTGGGAATCAAGATGCTGGCACCGCCCGCCGATTCCTCGGCGAACGCCACGGCAGGCGCGGCAAGCGTGCATGCCATCGCTGCCAGCATGGCGCGATTCATGGTTTTCATAATGACTCCTTCTGGGACAACGTGAGCAGATTCCCTAGGAGATGAGCGTCACGACGAAGCCGATGAGGCCGAGTGCCTCGGTGAACGCGGACGCCAGGATGAAGACCGTGAAGGCACGACCCTGAATCTCGGGCTGGCGAGCCATGGCGCTCGTTGCGCCGAACGCAGCAAGACCAATTGCGATACCGGCGCCGATAACACCGAGACCATATCCGATAACTCCCACAATTCCTCCTTTGTCGTGCGCGTATGCGCGAGATACCTATCTCAAAGGGCGCAAAGCCCTAAGATGCCAACGTGCGTGCCGCCTAGTGTGCGTCGGCCTCGGCGATCTGAATGTAGACCGCCGAAAGCACGGTGAACACGTATGCCTGCACGAACGCCACGATGAGCTCGACAGCGTAGATAATCAAGAGAATGAGCAGCCAGGCAATGCTGGGCAGCGCACCCGCCACGGTTGCAGCGGTTGCCTGCTCGAGCATGGGCTCGGCAAAAAGCGCCGCCATGATGGAGAACGACCCCATAACGATATGGCCGGCGAACATATTGCAGAACAAACGAATGGCCAGCGTGATGGGGCGCAGCAGCAGCGAGAAGACCTCGATAACCCACACGAACACGTTCATGGGGAACGCCACGCCAGCAGGCGCCAGGCTCTTCCAATAGCCAATGAAGCCATGCTTTTTGCAGCCGTAGTAGATGAAGTAGACAAACGAGCACAGCGCAAGCGCCGCGGTGCAGCCAATGGCACCGGTGCCCGGCTTCATGCCCGGGATAAGGCCGATGAAGTTGTTCACGAGGATGAAGAAGAAGACCGTGACCAAAAACGGGAAGTGCTTCTTCCAGTTCGTTCCCACCACGCCCTTGGCGACATCGTTCTCCACGTACTCGATAATGTACTCAACACCATTGACGAACGTGCCGTGCGGAACGAGCGTCTGGCGCTTCATGAACGCGAAGATCAGGATGCAGAACACCGCCGCGGCAACAAGAAGCCAAAACGAGTACTGCGTGAGGCCGACCGTGAGGTCGCCCACCACCGGCGCGGAAGAGAACTCAGCGACGAGATGCTGGATCTCATCGGAAAGCTGCTCGAAAGCGTCCAAGATTCACACCTTCCCATCAACCGACAACGTCGGTCCTGTCACGATTCGCTTCGCACCATCACCGCCACGGCCGCACCGATAAGACAGACGAGAAACCCCGCCGTCTCGCCGATAGCAACCGCAACGAGCTCCGCAGGCGCGAACAGGCGCGCAAGCACGATCACGAGACCGGCCACGCCGCATGACACCATAAGGCCAAGGACCCCTTGCACCATGCTGCCCCTGTTCTCGCCAGCGATCACATGCCTGAGAGCCCAGGCAAGCGGCGCAAACGCGAACACGCCCGCAACGATTCCCAACGCGACGGGCACCACATGGAGTGACAGGTCAAATCCGTGCAATCGTTCCTCCCTGTGCCATGCGATGCGCGGCGCCCAAGACCGTACGAGCGTTGCAACATATCGTAGCCCGAGAGGGTGCAAAGTCAAGAACGTACACGTTCCGTGCACCCTCTCGGGTGATAGATATCCTTAGGCTACGGCGCCGGGACGACCGGTCTCGTCGAGCTTGGCAATCTTGGCAACACGCTGAGCGTGGCGACCGCCCTCGAACTCGGTGGTCAAGAAGACCTTCACGATCTCCTCGTTCTCCTCGAGCGTGATGAAGCGGCCGGAAAGGCAGATCACGTTGCCGTTGTTGTGCTGGCGGAACAGCTGGGCGAAATCGGGGCGCGTGATGCTCGACGCGCGCACGCCAGCCACCTTGTCGGCAGCAAGCGCCATGCCGATACCGGTGCCGCACACCAAGATGCCGCGATCAGCCTCGCCAGAGGCAACGGCGCGAGCAACGGGCTCGGCATAATCGGGATAGTCGACGCTTTCCTCGCTTGTGGTGCCAAAATCGGTCACCTCGCAGCCAAGCTCATCTTTGAGATAGGAGATGAGCTGCTCTTTCTGCTCGAATCCGCCGTGATCGGAAGCGATGGCAACACGCATGTGGTGCTCCTTTCGTGCGTTGGTAACGGAGCGGGTGAGGGGCCCCGCACCCCGTATTATATCCATCAACGCACGCGCGATACGGCCTGGTGCCAACCGTCGAGATTTCGTGCACGCACCTCGGGTGCCATCTGGGGATCGAATCGCTGGCCATGGGCGAGGTTGTGCTTGATCTCCTCGCGATCCTCCCAATACCCCACCGAAAGTCCCGCGAGAAATGCCACGCCGATGGCCGTGGTCTCTTGGGTCTCCGATTGAATGACCGGTATGCCCAGCAAATCCGCTTGGAACTGCATGATGAACTCGTTGCGCGAGGCGCCGCCATCGACATAGAGCGCATCGAGGGTAATCTGCGCATCCGCCTCCATGGCACGCAGCACATCGTAGGATTGGTACGCAAGCGACTCGCAAGCAGCGCGCACAATCTGAGCGCGCCCGGTGGCGAGCGTGAGCCCCGAGAGCGCACCGCGTGCCTCGGGCTCCCACCACGGAGCGCCCAGGCCGCTGAACGCCGGAACCAGATAGCAGCCGCCGTTATCGGGAAGGCTCGCGGCGATCTGGGCGGTGTCGCGGACATCCGAGATGATACCGAGCCCATCGCGCAACCACTGCATGGTCGAGCCGGCATGGAAGATCGAGCCCTCGAGCGCATAGCTCACCGTGCCGCCCTCGGCGATACCGATTGTGGCAACGAGCCCCTGCTGCGATGTAACCGCGCGCTCGCCCGTGTTGATCAGCATGAAGCAGCCCGTGCCGTAGGTGTTCTTGGCCTGCCCGGGTTCGAAGCAGCAATGTCCAAAAAACGATGCCTGCTGATCGCCCGCCACGCCAGTGATGGGCGGGGTGTGCGTCATGATCTCGCTCGACACGCGCCCGTAATCACCCGAGCTCCACGTCACGCGCGGCAACAGGGAACGCGGAATATCGAGCAGCTCGAGCAGCTCATCGTCCCAATCGAGCGTGTGGATATTAAAGAGCATCGTGCGACTGGCATTGGTGTAATCGGTGACATGCACGAGCCCGCCGGTGAGGTTGTAGGTGAGCCAGGTGTCGATCGTGCCAAACATGAGCCGGCCCGCATCGGCCATCTCGCGCGCACCGCTCACGTTGTCGAGAATCCAGGCGATCTTCGTCGCGGAGAAATACGCGTCGGGCATAAGCCCGGTCTTGGCACGAATGGCCTCGGCGTGCCCCGCCGCCACGAGCGCCTCGGCGCGGTCGGCCGTGCGACGACACTGCCAGCCAATGGCGTTGTAGATGGGCTGGCCGCTGTCGCGATCCCACACCACACAGGTTTCACGCTGGTTCGAGATGCCAATCGCCGCGATGCGATCTGAGTGGATGCCGCTTTTAAACTGGACTTCCATCATGACGGCAATCTGCGAGGCGAGGATCTCGGTTGGATCTTGCTCAACCCATCCTGAATGCGGATAGATCGATCTGATGGGGCGCGACGCCTGCGCCACGATGCCGCCAAACTCGTCGACAATCACGACGCGCGCCGATGTGGTGCCGCTGTCGAGCGCCATGATGTACGAGCCGCCAAACGAGAACCCGGTATCGGCTAGACCCAGATCATGCAACGATAGCGGCATCTTATTCCACCCTTCCCGCGTGAGCGCTCTTATACGCTCTGCACCACGCGATATATCTCCTCATCAGAAATGGCACCATGACGCACAATCTCAACCGAGCCGCCGCGCGCCAAGACGATGGTCGACGCGTCCTGGCAAGGCGTTTCTTGAGCATCTATGGCAACATCGACGCCCGCGAGAATACGCGGCTCCGCTGCCGAGAACGATGCTGGCGCAGGGGCACCGTGCGTGTTCGCGCTCGTTGTGGCCAGCGGACATGAACAGGCGCGCACGAGCGCCTGGATAACCGGCGATGCCGAGGCGCGCAGCGCCACCGTGCCGTCGGATGCCTGCATGAACCGCGGCACGCACTCGTTGGCGTCGACGATAAGCGTGAGCGCTCCTGGCCAACATGCCTGCGCTAATGCACGCGTCACATCGTTGACAGCGCGTCCGTAGCGGTCGAGATCCTCGATGCCGCCCACAAGCCACGGCACCGTTTGCGCAAGGTCGCGCTGTTTGAGATCGAAGATGCGGCGGTAACCGGACGCCGGCGGCGGCAGCGGGCATCCGAGCGCCGTGCCCGGCGCGTCCGTCTCGGCAGCCGCAATCGCGGCGCGTGCCGCCGCGTCCACCGCAACGCTCAGCCCGTAGACCGTCTCGGTGGGCACAAGCGCAAGGCCGCCCGCAAGCAGCGTGTGCGCCACATCGCGTATAGCGAGGCCGTGCGGACAACGCGCCGCGCCGTCTATGCGATACACCCGTACCATATGTGCCGGCAACCCTCCGCGTACCTCTCGGGGAACTTACGATTTTTTACAATGCGTCAATTACAGAGGGTATTGTCTCACGCAAACTGCCGAAGCGCATGCGCGAAGGCCAACAACGACGTAAACGGAGCAAACTTTACGGCGAAGGGCTTATACCAAGGTGTATCTATGGCGAGCGCGTGATGGCACGCGGCCATCGTTTAAGCACTCAGGCGCGCAAGCACGAAGCGGGGACGGTGCGTAAGATCGGCCATGATGTGAATATCGGTCATGCCATAGGTGCGACAGAGCTCGGCCGCCGCATCGAGTGACTCCTCGAAGAGCTCACACACAAAAAGACCGCCCGGACGCAGCACGCGCGGCGCCGCCGCGAGCAGGCGACGAAACACATCGAGCCCATCGGCACCGCCGTCGAGCGCCAGCGCCGGCTCATAATCTGCCACTTCGCTGGGCAGCGTCGCCAAGGTCTCGGTGGGGATATACGGTGGGTTGGACACGAAGACATCGAAGGTGCCGAGTTCATCGGGAAGAACGGGCTCGATGAGGTCGCCCAAACGGAACGAGACGCGCTCGGGCGCAACATGCGTCGCTTCGCGGTTGCGCGTTGCCAACGCCACGGCACGGGGCTCGATATCGGTGGCAACGCAGCGCACCAAGCCCGGCCGCTCTGCCGCAAGCGATAGCGAGACGCAGCCCGTGCCGCACCCCACCTCGAGCACGCGTGCCAGGGCGCGATCGGCATGTGCCGGCTCCGGCGTTACCTCGGCATCTGAGGCGGACTCGCCCACCTCGCCCTCCCCGGTCATATCATCGCCATCAACCGCGACATCTGCTGCAGCAGCCTCGCGCTCCGCCGCACGGGCCTGCTCCACCTCGTCATTCCACGGCAGCTCAACACGCTCGCGACCCATGGTGCCAATGCCATCGTGCCCCAGCACCTCTTCGTCGAGAAAGGAGAGCACCGCCTCGACCAGCATCTCGGTCTCAGGACGGGGGATGAGCACGCCCGGCTCACACGCGATATCAAGAAAGCGGAAGGTGGTGGATCCCGTGATGTACTGCAGTGGCTCGCCCTTGGCCCTTCTGACCACGTTGTTGTGCATCACCTCAAGTTCAGACGCGCTCATCGGTCGCTTGAAATTAACGTAGAGCTCGATACGCTTGAGGCCGGTCGCTGCCGCCAGCAGCCACTCCGCCGACAGACGCGCGCGCTCCTCTCCCCTGCTCTCAAGGTAGCCGATCGTCCAATCAAGACAGCGCTCCACCGTCCATGTCTCGTTCGACATCGCTTCCGCCCCCTCTTTCAAGCCCTTGTTTGTCTATCGTAGCGCGACGGGCCCTGAACGCCCGTGTGCTGGGCGATACGATACGCCACCGGTCTTACCGGCTTGCCAGGTTTTCCAAACAATATCTAACAGCGATGCCTCATATTGCACGCACTATCTAACACAGCAGGTCAGAGCCTCGTTTGAGCGCGCTGCATGCACATATTGCACACAGCTCGACGCACGGCACCATGAAATCAGCACAGCGCTACGCAAAGAACTCGTCGAGCGCACGGCGCAGCACAACCCCATCGGCCTCGCACGGCACGGCGCCCTCGCGGCGCAGCATCCGCGTCTCCTGGCCCTTGCCGGTCACCACCACCACCGCAGGCCCGCAGGTCTCGCGCACGCACGTACGAATTGCCTCGCTGCGATCGAGCACAATCTGCCAGGCGTGGTTGCCCTGCGCCTCGATTGCCTCGGCAATAGCGCAGCAAATGTCGACAGGATCTTCGGGGCCGGGATCGTCTTCGGTAATCACGATGCGATCTGCATACGTACCCGCCGCAGCACCCATGGTCTGGCGGCGATCGACGCCCTTGCCGCCCGTTGCGCCAAACACCACGGCAAGCTCGCGGTCGGGGTAGTTCTCGCGCAAATCGCATAGCAGCGTCTGCAGGCTCATGCCGTTATGGGCATAGTCCACCACGCCCACGACCTCGCCCGATGCCGCGGGATAGAGTTCCATGCGCCCGGGAATGCGCACATCGCGCAGGCCCGTCACGATGGCACGCTCGGTGACGCCGAGCGCCTCGGCCACCGCGATGGCGCCCACGGCGTTCGCCACGTTAAACCGCACCGGCGTTGGGATGAGCACCTCGCAGGTAAATCGCGGTGTGCGCACCACGGTCGCGATGCCTTCTGAGGTATGCTTCAGCTCGCTCGCATACACGTCGGCCGCCGCGTCTTCAAGCGAATACGTCATAGTGCGCTCGCATGCGCGCGCCGCCTCGAGTACCTCGTCCACATGATCCATGTCGAGATTGACCACCGCGCAGGTGCTCTGCGCAAAGATTTTGAGCTTGCTCGCAAAATAATCCTCGAACGTGGGGTGCTCGATGGGCGAGATGTGATCCTCGCCGATATTGGTAAACGCACCCACCGCGAACTGCATGCCATCGCATCGTCCGTATTTGAGCGCCTGACTCGAGGCTTCCATCACCATGCTTTGCGCACCCGAGGCAACGGCGTTGGCCACGCGCTGCTCGAGCTCGAATGGCTCGGGCGTGGTGAGCTTCGATGTACCCGCCTCGATACCATCAAAATAGCCCACACTCGAGAGATACGGCACCGGCGATGCACCGTCGAGCGCGGCCTGCGCATCAAGTATGCCCCTAAGATAGTAGGCACTCGTGGTCTTGCCCTTCGTGCCCGTGAACGCGCACAGGGTGAGCTTGCCGGAAGGATGATCGTAGGCAGCATCGGCAATACGCGCCATGGCATGGCGGATGTCGGTCACCTCGATGTGCGGCACCGCCACCTCGAAATCAACCTTCGATACATAGGCCACCGCCCCCGCCTCGATTGCCTGGAGCAGGTACTCGCGCTTAAATGCCGCGCCCTTGCAGATAAACAGCGTATCGGGCCGCACGAGGCGCGAGTCATCGGTTGCATACGCGATGCGCAGCGAACGCGCATCGCCCGGTACGCCCGCGAGTACGCCCGCCTGCTCGAGAAGGTCGATATACATCCCCAGCTCACATACGCGCTGGTGAGCGACGCCTGCCTGTGCCATATGCACCCTTTCGTTTGGCGAGGCCCCAGCAACGCACCTCGCCATCGTTGCCATCTTGTGCCCGCAATCGCGAGCCTGAAGCTCTCATTGTATGCGCAATGGACGGGCGCGGCGATGCCCCCGCCCCCATCTTCCATGCTTCGTTGACATCGCATGTGCCCTTGTGTGCAAAAATGCCGGCCGAACCGCATGCGGTCCAGCCGGCATCGTAGCTATCGTGCGAAGTTGCGCTCTGCGAACCCGTTACTCGGCAGCTTCCTTCTTTGCGCGCGCCGCAAGCGCTGCGCGCACCTTCGCTGCCTTCTCGGGATCCATCGCAGCAAGCTTAGCCTCCATCTTGGCATCGCGCTCGGCCTGAGCGGCATCTGCCGCCGGCTGAGCGGGCGCATCTGCCGTACCGTCCTCAGCGGCCTTCGCGGCCTTCTTGGCGGCAGCGGCCTTGCGCGCCGCCTCGACGCGTGCCTGCTGCTCGGGCGTAAGCTCCTTCTTGGGACCCGCGGCTTTCGCGGCAGCCGCCTTGCCCGCAGCGGGACGAGCCGGCTTCGCGGGCATGTCCTTATGGAGCGTGATGACCTTGAGTTCCTCGGTGGGCTCGGTGGGCAGCACGCCCATCGAGAGGCAGTTCTTAGGGCAGTCGTAGGTGCAGCTCGCGCAGGAAATGCACATGTACGGCTCGAGCTTCCAGTCGCCCGCCTTGCGATCCACCGTGATGGCGCCCACCGGGCACACGCGCTGGCACATGCCGCACAGGATGCACGCATCGATGTCGTTCACCAAATGGCCGCGCATGTGCGGGAAGAGATGCTCCAGGTCGCGCTTCTCGTACGGATAGCGCACCGTTGCCGGCTTGCTGAACAGCGAGCGCAGCGTCATCTTGGCAAGTTTAAACATTCCCATGCTGGCCTACCTTTCCGTGCAGCTGATGCACGGGTCGATCGTGAGGATGATCATCGGGACATCGGCCAGATCGACGCCCTGCAGCGCCTTGACCAGACCGCCCAGGTTCTGCGACGTGGGCGTGCGCAGGCGGAAACGATCGAGATACTTGGTACCGTTGCCGCGCACATAGTAGAACGCCTCGCCGCGGGGCTGCTCGATGAGCACGTGGCTCTGACCCTCGGGAACAACCTTCGCTTTCGACTTGCCGCCAACGCCATCATGCGGAATCTTGGCGATGAGCTCCTTGATGATATCGATGGACTGCACGACCTCCTGCGCACGAACCTTGCAGCGCGCGTAGCAGTCGCACTCATTGGAAATGATGGGCTCGAAGTGCTCGAGATCGGCATAGGCGCCGTAGCCGGTGGAACGCATATCGTGCTCGATGCCGGAGCCCTTGGCGAACGGGCCCACCATGGAAAGCTCCATGGCGTCCTCGAAGGAGATGACGCCCACGCCGCACAGACGGCTTTTAACCGAGGTGTCGTTGAGCATGGTGTCCATGATCTCGAGGTAATCGCGCTTGATGCCGTCGAGCTTGTCGCAGATACCCTTGAGGTCGGCGTCATCGATGTCGTGCGCCAGACCGCCCACCACGAGCACGGACAGGATGATGCGACCGCCGCAAGTGCGCTGGAAGATGTCGAGAATCGTCTCGCGCAGGCGCCAGCAGTGGTTGAAGAGCGCTTCGAAGCCAAAGGCGTCGGCCAGCAGACCGAGCCACAGCAGGTGCGAATGGATGCGAGAGAGCTCCTCGAGAATGTCGCGCAGATACTGAGCACGACGCGGCACCTCGATGCCGAGCAGCTTCTCGGTGGCGCTCACGTAGCCGTACGCATGGCCGTGGCTGCAGATACCGCAGGTGCGCTCGGCGATGTAGACGAACTGGTTATAGTCGCGCTTCTGCGTGAGCTTCTCGAGGCCACGGTGCACGAAGCCAATCTGCGGAATGGCCTCCAGGACCTTCTCGTCCTCAACCACCAGATCGAGGTGGATGGGCTCGGGCAGCACGGGGTGCTGCGGGCCAAACGGAATAATGGAACGGGTTGCCATGCTTACTCACCATCCTTCTGCGCAGACTTGGCAGCCTTGGCGGCAAGCGCAGCGCGAACCTTCGCGGCCTTCTCGGGATCCATGGCAGCGAGTTTCTCCTCCATCTTGGCGGCGCGTTCGGCCTCCTTAGCAGCCGCATCGGCCGCCGCAGCAGCGGGATCGGCCTTATCGGCCACCGTGCCAGCGCTCTTGCCGGCAGCCACCGCGGCCTCCTTGGCATCGGCCGCAGCCTCAGCCTCGGCGGCCTGCTTGGCCTCGGCCGCCTTGCGCGCCTTGGCGGCGGCAGCGGCCTTCTGCTTGGCAAGCTTCTCGCGCTCGGCCTTCATCTCGGGCGTGATGATCGTCATGGGCGATTCCTCGGCCAAGTTGAAGAAGTGCCCGCCAAAATCGAGCTGCATGTTGGTGAAATGCACGCCAAACAGATCATGCGTCTCGTTCTCATAGCTGAACGCCGCAAAGTAGAGGCCCTGGATCGAGGGCACTTCGCTCTTATCGTCAATGCCGTAGACGCACAGGTTGTACGCGTTGTCGACGGTCTCGTCGTAGAAGGTGTACAGCAAATCGATGCCCGCCTCGGTGGTCTCGGCGCACATCTGGATAAAGCGGAATCCCTGGTGCTTGAGCGACTGCACGCGGTAGAGCAGCTCGTTCAGCGGGATGTCAACGAACTCGGTGGTATACATCCCAGCCCTCCTAGCGATGCTTCTCGGAGGCGTCCATCTTGGCCGCCTTCTCGTCGAGGATCTTCACGGCCTTGAGCACCGCGTCGATGATGGTCTCGGGGCGCACAGCACAACCCGGCGCGTACACATCGACCGGGATCGCCTTGTCGGCGCCACCGATCACGTTGTAGGCGTCCTTGAAGACGCCGCCGGTGCAGGCGCAGATGCCGCAAGCCACAACAACCTTGGGCTCGAGCATCTGGTCGTAGATGTGCTTCACCACGTTCACGTTCTGGTGGTTGATGGCACCGGTAATAAGGAAGATGTCGGCGTGCTTGGGGTTGCCCGTGTTGATGATGCCAAAGCGCTCAACATCGTAGAGCGGCATCATCGAGTCGAGAACCTCGATATCGCAGCCGTTGCAGCTCGACCCGTCGTAATGGATGAGCCACGGTGATTTAGAAGAATAGCTCATGTACGCTCCCTTAGATGAACGGGGTGATGAGGACGTAGAACAGGTTCACGACGCCCACCACGAGCGCCACGAGCCACGCGCCGCCGAGGCAGTTCTGCCACTTCATACGCGCGAAGTTATTATCGATGGTCACCTCGAAGAACCACGCGGCAAGCGCGGCGACGATGGCTACCACGATCGAGATGGGGTTGTCCCAGATGAAGAACATGCCCACCCACATGAGGAAGAGCACGCTCTCGCACCAGTGCATGATCTCGACGAGCGCCAGCGTGCGGCCCGAGAACTCGGTGGTGATGCCCTTCACGATCTCCTGATGCGCATGGTGGCTGTAGGAAAGATCGAACGGCGACTTGCGCAGCTTGATGGTGAGCACGAACATGAGGCCCAAGAAGATGGGCAAAAGCGACGTCACGATAGGCATGTCAAGCTGGAAGAGACGGGCGATGTCGAACGACTGCGTGGCCGTGAAGAAGCCCACCGTCATGATCATGAGCATGGGCTCGTACGACATAACCTGCAGGCACTCGCGGTCGGCGCCGGTGTCGGCATAGGGGCTCCGGCAGGAGTACGCAGCGATCACCATGAAAAGGGTTGCCAACGTGACCAAGAAGACGCACATCAGCAGGTTGGAGCCAGAAACGAACAGGCCGCCCGCGATGATGGCGAAGATGAGCGCGCAGGTGACATACGCCTCGTCGACGGCGTTTACACTCGCCGCCTCCTTGGTGAAGAGCTTGCGCACGTCATAGTAGGGCTGCAAGATCTTGGGGCCCACGCGGCCCTGCATGTGGGCGCTCACCTTGCGATCGAGGCCGTCGAGCAGCGATCCTGCCACGGGAGCCGCGATGGCAAAGCACACGGTGCCAATGAGGATGCCCAGAAGATCGGGGCCCACCAGCAGCACCTGGCGATCGACCATGAACGAACCGCCGGCCAAGAAGCCGAAGTCGAAGATGAAGCACGCGGCGAACGCCATGAGCAGCACCGACGTGCAGATGATGAGGCCCACACGGGTGAGCGTGGTCTCGGGGAAGACGTCCTCCATGTACCAGTTGCGCTTGGTGGAGGTCATGGTACGGCCCATGGAGCCATGGAAGCGACGGCTATCGGGCTCGGTGCACTGGCCACCCAGATATACCTCGACGCGGCGCTTCTTGGTGGCGCGACCCCACGGGGTGAGCAGCACGATGGCGATGAAGACAACGATGGCAACCATGATGAGCATGTTGTCGACGCCGATGAGCTGCGGGGTCTCGCCATACACGCCGCCCAGATACGGGCCAACAACAGTCTGCGAGATCACCGGCAGCAGCACGCAGCAGCCAATGAGCAAGCAGGAGATGAAGCCGATGGAGAACCACTCGGAGCGATGCACGCCGCTCTCGACGTTCTCGGCCTTCTGCGCCACGCCGGCGAGCTTACCGAGCCACTTGGCCCAGAAGAAGAAGGTCGCCGCCGAGCCAAAGGCGAGCAGGATCAGGAAAATCACGTTGCCGGTCTCGGCAAACGAAACCAGCGTCGCCCACTTGGAGACGAGCATGCCGAAGGGCGCCACGAACATACCCATGATGCCGAGCATCATGAAGCGCGTGAGGTGCGGCAGGCGGCTGAAGAGGCCGTCCATGTCCTCGATGTTGCGGCTCCCGATACGATGCTCAACCGTGCCCACGCACAGGAACAGCACCGACTTGGATACGGTGTGGAAGATGATCAGGAAGATTGCGGCCCACACGGCCTCGGAGGTGCCCACGCCCGAGCACGCGGCGATAAGGCCAAGGTTGGCGATCGTGGAGTACGCAAGCACGCGCTTGGCGTTGCTCTGGGTGATGGCCATGAACGAGCACAGCACGAAGGTGAGGCCGCCGATGGCAACAACCATCGCAGAGGCCACCGGATACACCTGATAGGCGGGCGCGAGCTTCACGAGCAAAAAGACGCCGGCCTTCACCATGGTCGAGGAGTGCAGCAAGGCCGAGGTGGGCGTAGGCGCCACCATGGCACCCAGCAGCCAGCTGTGGAACGGCATCTGCGCGGCCTTCGTGAGGCCTGCGACCGAAAGCAGCATGACCGGCAGGATGAAGATGGGCGCTGCGATGGAGTGGCTCACCGCGATAAGCGAGGAGAGCGACAGCGGCAGCGTGGTGAGATGCACGATGATGAGCGCGCCCAAAAAGGCGAGGCCGCCGATCATGTTGAGGTTGATCTGACGGAAGGAGTTCCGAATCGCCTCAGGCGTGCGGGTGTAGCCAATCATGAGGAACGAGCAGACCGTGGTGATCTCCCAGCCGGTGAACATCCACTCAAGGTTGTCGGAAAGCACGATGAGGAACATGGCCGAAAGGAACAAGAACATGAGCGCCGAGAAGAAGTGACGGCGATCGGGCGCACCTTCGGGCTCATGATGCTGGAAGTCCTTCATGTAGCCAAGTGCGTACACGCAGATAGCGCTGCCAACCAGGCCCACGATGAGCACCATGATCACCGAGAGCTGGTCGAGGTAGACCGGATTCTCGAGCATGTGCTCGGCGCCCTCGGGCAGCGTCATGTTGGCAAACCAAACAACGCCCAGCGTCTGGATGATGCCCAGCACCAGCGCCGTGCGGTTGCCGTAGCGCACCGCCGACCACAGGATCACGGCGCACAGCACGATGTCGATGGCCGTGAGAATCCAGGTGGTGATGTAGCTCACCTCCTGCGGCAAGGCGAACACGGTGTACCCGGCGAACAGGTACTGAACCGCAAACACCACGGATGCCAGGCCCGTGGCGCCGGCCGCCGCGATGGTGATGACGCTGCGCTGCTGATCCGTACGGAACAGCATGAGCAACGCCGCCGCTATCAGCGGTACGGCAACGAGAAACGCAATGATTCCCATGTGCTTTCCCCTCTATTTCCCGTCCAACATGCCGCATAGGCACAATGCGACATTATTTCGCAACATTGTAGCTCACCCGCGCACACAACGTATCCACAATCGCCGCAAGCCTCACATGCCGCGGCGGCAACGATACGGGTGAACATGAAACGCCCGGCAGCTCGTCGCACGAGCCACCGGGCATCATCGTGCATGCGCATCACGCCGCATGCCTGGCGCAGCAAGGCGCTAGGCGCGCGCGTCCTCAACGATCTTCGCAACCGTCTTCTGGAGCGTGGCGAGGTTCTCGGCCGAGGGGATCCACTGCTGCGCCACCACCGGCGCAGCCATATTGAACTTCATGTTCTCCATCTCGGCATACACCTGCTTGGGGCCAAGCGGCGCCCAGCCGTAGGAGCCGAACGCGATGCCAATGCGCTGGTCATTCTTGGGCGAGAGGCCGCGCATGTAGGTGAGGAAGCTCGCCATGGTGGGCATCATGTTGGAGTTGAGCGTCGGCGAGCCGCATGCCACATAGCGCGCGTCGCACAGATACAGCATGATGTCCGAGATGTGCGTGTGCTTAACATCGATGAGCTGCGCGGAGACGCCCTCCTTGATGAAGGCGTCGCAGATCTCGCGGGCCATGGCCTCGGTTGAGTGCCACATGGAGTCAAAGACCACCACGGCCTTCTCCTCGGTTTGATACGTGCTCCATGCCTGATACTTCTCGAGAATCTCGGGGATATGGCTGCGCCACATCACGCCGTGGGAAGGAGCGATGAGCTTGATGTCGAGGCCGGCAAGCGCGCCCATGGCCTTCTGGACCTGAGCGCCATAGGGCCACACGATGTTGGCGTAATACTTCTTGGCCTGCTTCATGACCTCGCAAAGATCGTTTTCGTCGTCGAAGCGCTTGGTGGTGGCAAAGTGCTGGCCGAAGGCATCATTGGAGAAGAGGATGCCGTCCTCGGGACACCACGTGACCATGTTGTCGGGCCAGTGGACCATCGGCGTCTGCACGAAGTGGAGCGTGCGCTCGCCGATCGAGATGCTATCTCCGGTCTTGACGCCCTCGACCTCGATGCCGTAGTGCGCGCGGATCTCGTTCACGCCGGCCGGAGCGCTCGCCACGATGCGCGCGTTCGGCGCGAGCTCGTGGATTTTGGGCAGGCTACCCGAGTGGTCCATCTCGACATGGTTGGTTACCACGAGCTCGATCTTCGATGGATCGACCACCTGGCTGATGCGCTGAATGAACTCATCGGTAAACGTTGCTTTTGCGGTGTCGATGAGCGTCACCGTCTCGTCCATGATGAGATAGGCGTTGTAGGTAATGCCGCGCTCGGTGGTGTAGCCGTGGAACGAGCGCTCGTTCCAGTCGATGCCGCCGACCCACCAAACCTTGGGAGAAACCTCAATCGCGTTGAGCATATGGCTTCCTTTCTCGTTGCCGCACGGGGCGGCAGATTGCTGCGCCCATCATAGCACGCAGCGGCCGCTACCTTGTGATATTCAGCCGCTATCTTAATTGCTACAAAATTTATAACATTTTATGAAGCGCTTTCGCCTCGCCCTACCACCGGCGCAGGCCATACCCGTTCTTATGCGGAGCGTGTGCCGCCAGACGGCTTGCGCCCACGCGGCTTATCAACCAAGCCCGCCGCGCCCTTCGCACGATAGATGCGGCACCACGACTTCACCGACGACTCGCTGGGCACGCCGTACTCCACCATGACTTGTCGCACGGTCTTCCCGCGCTCGAGGTGATCTTTCACCGCAGCAAGCTTGAGGTCGTAGTCATAGGTGCGGTGCCGAGAACCACCATTGAGGATGGCGTCCTCGCCGCCCACGGCAAATGCGCGCGCCCACTGGCGCGCCGTGGCCTCGGGAATAGCCAGCTGTGCCGCAAGTGCGCGGTGCCCAACGCCTTTCGCCAGGATAGCCGCCGCCTGCCTCCGTATTTGCTCACTATAGGAACGATGATGCATGCGTGCCATACGGGATCATCCCCATACCATTCAAAGCGAATCTATGAGAGGGGGCATACACGATTCTTGCAGGAAAACGGGAACGCCCCACCCTGTGAGCGCCTACGATAACAAATTCATGCCGCACTGTCGACCACAACGGCGCACGCATCGGCCAGCTGGGCCTTTCCAGCCAAAATGCGGGCGCGCCCCAAAAGGAACGCGCCCGCATGGGCCATCACATATGACAGCTTCGCGCTCGATGCGCTTTGTGTTTAGCCGAAGTAGCGCTTCAGCAAACCAGCGAAGGCCTTGCCGTGGCGAGCCTCGTCGCGAGCCATCTCGTGCACGGTGTCGTGGATGGCATCCAGGCCAGCGGCCTTGGCGCGCTTGGCAAGATCGGTCTTGCCGGCGGTGGCACCGTTCTCGGCCTCGACGCGCATCTCGAGGTTCTTCTTGGTGGAGTCGGTCACAACCTCACCGAGGAGCTCGGCGAACTTGGCGGCATGCTCGGCCTCCTCATAGGCGGCCTTCTCCCAATACAGACCAATCTCGGGATAGCCCTCGCGATGGGCCACGCGAGCCATAGCGAGATACATGCCCACCTCGGAGCACTCGCCCTCGAAGTTGGCGCGCAGGTCGGCCACGATGTCCTCGGAGACCTCGGGGAGCTTGCCCACGCCCACAACGTGCTCGGCTGCCCAGCTCATCTCGCCGTCCATCTTGGTGAAGCGGGAGCCGTCAACGCCGCACTGGGGGCACTTGAAGCCCTCGGGAAGCTGGTCGCCGTCGAACTCCTCAACATAACCGCACACAGGGCAAACGAACTTCATGGTGAACTCCTTAATCTAGGCGATATGCGCACCCCGCCCTATCTCTCAGGATGCTCATCAGAGCATACCACTATTGTGACTCTGTCCTAATAAGAATCGGAAAAATCATGACCCGCACGCACAAGAACGTGGTTTGAACCGCGGCGGCGGGCTTGCCGACCGAACGTGCCACATTATGGGAGGCGCTGCAAAGACGCGAGCGTATCATTATGGTGCACGCGTATGCACGCTTTCGTGGGAGGGGAGCCCTATGGAACAGTATCTTGGCCAGAACACGCCCAAACTCGGCTTCGGCCTGATGCGCCTACCCAAGCTCGACGACGGATCGACCGATATCGAGCAGGTCAAGGAGATGGTCGACCGGTTCCTAGCGGCGGGCTTCACCTATTTTGATACCGCCTATGTCTATGACGGCGGCATGAACGAGCGTGTGGCAAAAGAGGCGTTGGTGGACCGGCATCCGCGTGACAGCTATACGCTCGCCACCAAGCTCTGCGCGTGGGCGGAAGCACCTGATGCCGATGCGGCGCGACAGCAGTTCTACACGAGCCTGGAGCGCACGGGCGCCGGCTATTTTGATTACTACCTGCTGCATTCGATTCAGACGGGTAACTACAAGCTCTACGACGAGTACGGTATCTGGGACTTTGTCGCGGGCCTGAAAGAGCAGGGGCTCGTGCGGCACTGGGGGTTCTCGTTCCACGCCACGCCCGAGCTCCTCGACGAGCTGCTGACAAAGCACCCCGAGGTCGACTTCGTGCAGCTGCAGCTCAACTACGCCGACTGGGAGAATCCCGATGTCACCTCGCGCGCCAACTACGAAGTTGCCCGCGCGCACAACAAGCCGATTGTCATCATGGAGCCGGTCAAGGGCGGGCGTCTTGCCACGCCACCTGCTGCGGCCCAGGATATCTTGCGCGCGGCACATCCAGATGCCTCGTTCGCTTCGTGGGCAATTCGCTACGCCGCCTCCCTCGACGGCATCATCACCGTCCTGTCTGGCATGTCCAATCTCGAACAGCTTGAGGACAACATGTCGTTCATGCGCTCCTTCAGGCCACTCGAAGCCTGGGAGTATGACGCCATCGAGCAGGCGCGCCGTGCAATTGAGCAGGTTGAGTCGATCCCCTGTACGGCCTGCCGGTACTGCACCGCGGGATGCCCGCAGCACATCCCCATCCCCGCGATTTTCGCGGCACGCAACGAGCAGCTCATCTGGGGCGCCGACGAGCGCGGCAAGCGCGACTACGAGCGCGCCGTCTCGGCCGAGGGGGCAGGTCGCGCCTCGGCGTGCATTGCCTGCGGCCAGTGCGAAGGGGCCTGTCCGCAAAACCTTCCCATCATCGACCTGCTCGCATCGTGTGCCGAGGCGCTTGAATAACACCGCCGGCATGCACAGCACACGCTACGTGACACATGGTGCCCCGGGTGCGCCCCGGGGCATCTAACTGCAGCGCCGCATGCCGCCCAATGCGCGCTCGACCTCTTGCTCTGTTGGGATAACGCGAAGATAGCTCGGTGAAAAAGGCGTGGCGGGCGGCGGCACGACACGGCATATCGCGCCGGATTCTCCACGATAGATGAGCATGCCTGCCGTGGGTCCATCGTCTGGAGCCGCATAGCGCGCGTCAAACCGAGCGACCGCATCTCGAAGCTCCACGATGTCCCCACGGCGCTCGGGATGCGCGGCGATGCGCACCAGCACGTAAAAGCGATACCGCACATGGTAGAACACCACATCGCACTCGCAGGGCCCGCTCTCGCTTGCATGCCCTGCGTCTACGAGCGCAAATCCGCGGCGCAACCCCTGCATAAGGCCCTGAACGCGTGTTACAACCGTACCCGCACCCTCATATACCAATACCTCACCTAACGTCTCGGCCACTGCAACCACCGCCCCTGCCGCATGCGCGTGCCCTCAAATGCATGGTTTAACTATACCAAAAAACGAACAAGTGTTCTATATCTTTTACGCGCGCCAAGCGATTCGTAAGGAAGGGATAAGTCTCACGTCAGATTTGGCGGATGGCACGCGGGTATGAGAGGAGCATCTATCACCCACCTGCCGTGCGCGATGCGCACGCAAGAAAGGGGGCGGGCCCATGTGCACGGGCATCCGCTTTACCAGCACCGAAAACACGATGTATTTCGGACGTAATCTCGATTGGACTCAGGGCTATGGCGAGCGCGTTGTGGTGACGCCGCCCGCGGCGCAGATTCCCGCAGCGTTTGATCGCCCCGACGATCCGGCTGAGGGGCACGCCGTTATTGGCATGGGCATCATCGTGAACGATGTGCCACTCTACTTTGATTGCGGCAACGACGCCGGCCTTGCCGTTGCCGGGCTCAACTTTCCGCAAAGCGCCCATTACGCTGCACATGAGGTGCTCGGCAGCATCAATGTTGCTGCCTATGAGTTTCCTCTATGGGTTGCACGAAACTTCTCAAGCGTCGACGAGGTGCGCGGGGCGCTGCGAACCACCACGATTGTGGCCAAAGCCATCAACGACGAGCTGCCGGTAGCGAAGCTCCATTGGCTTATTGGCGACGCCACCTCGTCTATCGTGGTAGAACGCATGGATGACGGCCTGCGTGTATGGGATAACGACGTCGACGTGCTTACCAACGAGCCCGATTTTGGCTGGCACCGGCAAAACATTCGCAACTATCTGTGCCTCAGCGAGCGCGAGCCTGCAAAGGCGGTGTGGGACAAAGCCGAGCTCACGCCGTTTGGCTCGGGCATGGGCCTGCAGGGCATTCCCGGTGACTACAGCGGGCCGGCGCGCTTTGTGAAGGCGGCCTTCGTGAACAGCCACTATCCGCGCCAGGCGTCTGAGCAAGACAACGTGACGCGCATGTTCCGCACGCTCGGCGCGGCGGCGGTGCCGGATGGCTGCGCCGAGATGGCCGACGGTTCGTTTGAGAAGACCCTGTATACCAGCTGCTTCTCGTCACACACGCGCACATACTACCACGCCACGTACAACGATCCCGCCATCCGCTCCTACCCGCTCGCGGCGTGCGATCTGAGCGGAGCCAAGCCCTTCGTCTTCCCCGCAACCGCAGCGTAGCGCTGTCCATCTCAACCGAATAGGAACTCCCATGAACGCTACTGCAAGCGCGACGGGTACGGCCAGGCAGAAATTCCTGGTCGTGCCCATCGTCATACTCATCCTTGCCCAAATGGGCACCACCGGCGACAACGGCGCCCTCTCGCTTGCCGCCTCGGCACTCACCCATGATCTTGGTGCCACCACGTCCGAAATTCAGCTCGCCAACATGGTCTTTCCCCTCGTGGGAGCCTCGTTCATGATTGCCGGCGGACTCGTGGGCACCATCGTTGGCTGGAAGCGAACCTTCCGCGCGGGTGCGGTGCTCTGCGCACTTGGCGAGGTGGTGCTTGCCTTTGCGCCCAACATGTTCGTCTTCATCTGGTGCGGCCGCGTCGTGGTTGGCCTCGGTGCAAGCCTGCTCATCCCGTCGGTTCTCGGCATCATCCCGCTTATGTATCGCGGCGCCAATCGCATGGTCGCGTTCGGATGCATCGGTGCCGCGTCGGGCCTTTCCGCCGTGTTGCCGCTGCTGTTGGGCATCGTTATGGAGGCCGCGGGGATGCGCGCCACGTTTCTCACACTGAGCGCGTATTTCATCATGGTCGCCCTGCTCTCGCTCAGCCTGCCGGCCATCCAGCAACCCGAGGAGCATCTCCCCTTCGACGGCGCCGGCGTTGCGCTCGCCGCCACAGGACTGTTTTTGCTACTCATTGGTCTTTCGGGCATCTCCTCGTGGGGGCTTGTCCAGCCGCTCGATGGCTGCCCGTTCACCATCCTCGGCATCTCACCCGCACTGCCGATCGCCGCGCTTGGTGCAGGTGTGCTTGGCATACTCATCAAGGTAGAGGCCCGTGTTGAGGCCAAGCACGGCATCGCGCTGCTGCCGCGCTCATTTCTCACCACGCCGCAGGTGCGGGCCGGTCTCGTAGCCAACGCGCTCACGTTCTTCTTTATGGGCGCGCAATCCATCCTCATGGCTCCGTACCTGCAGCTTGTTGCCAACTGGTCGCCCATTCAGGTGGGCTCGATCTCGCTGGTAACCGGCCTTCCCACGTTCGCGCTCGCGCTCGGTATCCCCAAGCTGCTGCCCCGCGCCAATCCGCGCCATATCATCCAGCTGGGCTATGCCTTCATGGCCATTGCGCTGGGCATCATGGCGCTTTCCGTCACCGTCGATGGAGCCAACACTGCCGGCGTCTACCTTGGTGCCTTCATGTCTGGCGTAGGCGCCGGCACGGTTTCGTCGCATGCGAGCAGTATCGTGGCGCTGGCGGTTAACGAGCGCGACGCCTCGCAATCTGGCGGCATTCAGAGCACCATGCGCAATGTGGGCCAGGGCGTTGGCGTGGCGCTCTTAGGCGCAATCCTGCTCTTTGGCATCACGAACACCGTGCGCACCGAGGCGTCCTCGAACGTAGTACTCTCGCCCGAGGCAACGGAAGAGCTCTCAACCATGAGCATCGACCTTGGTAGCAACCAAGAATTCGAGGACCAGATCGCCGACATCAAGATGTCGCCTGCCGCCCGACGTGACTTGGTGGGCATCCAGGCGCAAGCACGTTTTGAATCGACGCGCGTCGCCTATGCGGTTGGCGCTGTCATCGTGTTGCTCGGCCTCGCCACAACCCCGGCCATCACGGTGTTTACGAAAGATGACCGCGCTGCGCACGACGCACAGCAACTCCGGCAATCGTAAGCACCGCACCAACGGCGACCAGCGCTGCAATCACAAAGAACGTGAACGAGAAGCCGCCCATGAAGAGCTCGACCTCACCTGGCACAAACGAGGTCACACTGCGGCCCGCGAGCTCACTCATGCGGCCATACAGCAGCGCGGTGCCGCCGGTGGTACCCACCGCCATGCCCAGATAGCGCACGAGGGCAACCATGCTACCGGCGAAGCCCAGGTTCTCCTGCCCGGCCGAGCCCATGACGAGTGAGTTGTTCGGCGCCTGGAACATGCCCGTGCCAAGCGACATCACAACCACGGTGATGTAGATGCGCACGGCCGTGGCGTCGGCGGAAAGCATGCCCACGAACGCGATGCCCACGGCGTAGATAACCAACCCCACCAGACAGGGCCCGGTGCTCCCCACTCGATCGGAAACAGCACCCGCCACCGGGCCCACCACCGCCATCGCCAGCGGGATCGACGTGAGCAGCACGCCGGCGACATCGGGGGTGTAGCCGCACGCATCTTGCAGGTAGAACGGCAGGATGAGCTCGGTGGAACCCACGGCGAAAAAGCAGATGAACATAGTCACGAGATTGAGCACGAAGGCAGGATTGCGCAGAAGGTTCACGATACCGCGCAGGTTGCTTGTCCCGCTCGACGCCGCTGCGCTTGCCGGAGCGTCGGCTGGCAGGAACTTCATGCCGGCGAGCAGCGCCGCCACGCCCACGGGCACGTTGATGAGAAAAATCGACTCCCACGGGAATGCGGCCACCAGAATGCCGCCCAGCACCGGGCCGCACATGAGGCCGAGCGAGACGAACGTGCTCACGATGCCCAGCGCGCGACCGCGCTCGGAGGCGGGAAAGACCTCCGTTACGATGCCCATGTTGTTTGCCATGGCACTCGCCGCACCGGTGCCCTGCAGCGCGCGGGCCGCAATGAGCGCGGGCAGCGATGTGGCCATGCCGCACAGAAGCGACCCCACCGTAAACAGCGCGACACCCAGCTGGAAGAATTTCACCTTGCCAAGCCGGTCGCCCAGCTGGCCGAATACGAGCACCGTCGCGCAGCACACCAGCAGATAGACGCTTGAGACCCACTGGATATCCGCCGCCGTAACGGCAAGCTCCCGCTGCATGGCGGGCAGCGCGACGTTCACCACGCTGCCGTCGAGCGTGGACATGAACGACATGATGACGATGGTGAACAGGACCGCCCATTTGCTGGGCGCGGTTTTGTTGGAGCGACCCTCCATGCGAGCAACAGTGCGCATAACAACCTCCCGATCGCGCGCTCACAGTACCGACATGCGCCTGGCACGCCTCGCAGGCGATGCCGGGCGCTATACCGTGGGCAAACGCGGGACACCGGGTGCATACGCGACCAAGGGCCGACCCGAACGTTTTGCCTCAATTGGCATGCCGATAATACCAGACCGCACGCACGGTGCAAGTGGCAAGCGCTCCTATGCGCTCAGTTCCCACAGGTTCTTGCACTGACCAAGCACTCGATCCATATCCCACGCGTCGGCGGAGCGCGATGGGCTGTTGGGATCGCGCAGCAACAGCTCGCCTGCGTCGTTCATGCCCACCAACACGATGAAATGTCCTGTCGAGGTGAAGTCGCCTGGGCCCATATTGCAGATGACGGGATGCCCCGCCTCGAGTGCTGCGCGCACCTTGCCCGCGCTGGGCGCAAGCTCATGACTCTCGAGCCCGAGTTCGCGGGCGCCATCGCTCATAAGCGCCCACGCGGTCATCCCGTCCATCACGTACCCCTCGCGTTCGCTGAACGACGCCATCTCCTGCGGACCCATCGAGGTATCGCCGGTAAGGCAGATGTATGCCATGGCGAGCGCTGTGGGCCCGCAGCCGTTCTCGGCGATGGTGCCGCCAGCGTACGAGCTCGCTGCCCATGCGCGATCGCGCTGGTAGAGATACGGCACTTCGCCGCGACGCCAATCATTTTGGGGTGTGGAAGCGGGGGCATCGAGCAGCCCCAGCGGCGTTGCCGCGATGAAGCGCTCAACGCCGCGCAGGCCGCCGGCGCCCATGAAGCCGAGCACGACAACGATGGCGACCAACACCACGACACGCACCCGGCTGCGGCGCGCACGCCTGCGCCGAGGCGCCTGCCAGCTCGCCGTGGCACCCGCCGGGATGGGCGACGCACCTCGGGCCGCCGCCCCGCGACCGCGGGCCGCACGCCTTGCCGCACGTCGTTGCGACCCCGCATATTCCTTGGCCGCCCTATACCGCTGTGGAGCGATTCTCGTCATCGACATCTCGCGCTCCCTTCATCGTCTTGCAATGTGCAAGACAACCGTACGAGAGCGCTCCTTAACGAGACTGCGCGCAGGTGGTTAAGCTTTTCCTAACATCGGCAGTTCGATGGTGAACGTCGTGACACCCGCCTCGCTTGCCGCGGTGATAGTGCCGCCGTGAAGCTCGACGATCTCGCGCGCAATCGCCAGGCCAAGGCCGGCGCCACCCGTCGAGGTTGCCCGCGCCTCATCGAGCCGGAAGAACTTGTCGAAGATTGCCTCGAGCTTGTGCGGCGGAATCGTCACACCGGTGTCGGTTACCAAGATTTGGGCGCGCCGCTGCTCCCCCTCACCTGTCACCTGGGCCGAAACGCCAATGGCCGAGCCAGCGCTGCTGTAGGCGACGGCGTTTTTGAGCACGTTGTTAAGCACGCGCGCCAACCGGTCGGGATCGGCCATGAGCGTGAGTTCCGGGGCATCCGCCTCAGATGCAACGTGCACGCCGCAGATCTCGAGCTCAATCGTGTTGCCGTGCGCATCGAGCATGGGACGGAACTCCTCCGCCATCTGCACGAGCATGAAGGAAAGGTCAACCGATTCGAGCTCGAGCTCGATATGCTGCAAGTTGTAGCGCGTGATGTCGAAGAACTCGTTGATGAGGCGCTCGAGGCGCTTGGCCTTGTCGAGCGTGATACCCACATAGCGGCAGCGCTGTTCCTGCGGCATCTCGGGAATCTCGTCTAACAGCGAAAGATAGCCAATGACCGAGGTCAACGGCGTTTTAAGATCGTGCGCAAGATAGGTGATGAGGTCGTTTTTGCGCGCCGCCTCGTCGGCAAGCTGTCGCTCCTTCACCGCAGCCGCCTGTTTGGCATCAGAGGCAACGAGCGCGAGCTCTTCCCAGCCAGGCGGGAACGCTTCATGCGCCTCAAGATCGTGCCCGAGATACAGGCGCAGCAGCTCCGCCGCCTGGGCGCGCTCCTCCCGGCGGGCACGCTTGCCAGCGAGTACGGAAGCGACAACAGCCACGACGGCGATGGCTGCCGCGGCGCAAATCCCCAGCTGGAAGAAGAAGTAGCGCGTACCCACGATATCGAGTGCGACGCCAGCCGGGATGCCGAACTCGTTAAGGTTGTGCATGTTCAAAAACGCGTTTGCCACCCAGTCGATAAAGACGCCGTTGAGCACGTTGTCGACGAATATGGCGAGGATGTTGTAGAGCATGACCGCCCCGAGGACAGAAAGCGCCCCGATGCCAGCGGCGCGCGCGATGCCTCGCCAATCCAGGCGCTCCCCGCCCCCGCTTATTTTGTTAGCGCTCAATCTTGTATCCGCACCCCCATACGGTCTTGATGTATTTCGGCTCTTCGAATGAATCGCCCAGCTTCTCGCGCAGATGACGAATGTGCACGGTGATGGAGCCCGATCCCTTGTCGTAGTAGGCGTCGCCGAAAATCTTGAAGTAAAGCTCGCGGGCAGAAACCACCGCGCCGTTGGCCTCGAGCAAGATTTGCAGAATGGAAAACTCGGTGGGCGTGAGCGAAAGCGGGCGCTCGTTGAGCGTGCAGGTATGCGCCGGCACGTCGAGCACGAGGCCGGCGTGACAGAGCAGCTCGCCCTCCTCGGGCGCATCACGCGACTCGGGTGCGGCGCCGTAGCGCATATAGCGCCGCATCTGGGCCTTCACCCGCGCAACCAGCTCAAGCGGCAAAAACGGCTTGACCACGTAGTCATCTGCGCCAAGCGCAAGGCCGCGTACGCGATCGGCCTCTTCGCCTTTTGCCGTGAGCATGATGATGGGATACGTATGTTGCTCGCGAATCTTGCGGCACAGGGTAAGCCCGTCGACACCAGGCATCATGATGTCCAAAACGGCAAGGTCGATGGCGGGTGCATGCGCGTCCTCAACGCGCGCCAGCGCCGAGGCGCCGTCGTAGAACGTTTCGACAACAAGCCCCTCGTTTTGCAAATAGACCTCGACGAGCTCGCAGATTTCGCGCTCATCGTCGGCCACAAGGACCCGGCCCTCCACTGCGCACCCCCATCACCTCGATAATTCCTACGTTGGTAGCATAGCGGTTCACGCAAACGCAAAGATTAAGACTCCCCTAAGAGCATCCATAAGCGCTTGGCGAGCCCCGTGATATGTCACTCAACAAGTATCATATGGGGTTAGGCAATTTTAATTGAACTTTATGGCGCAAGCACCAGATAAGCAACTTGCTCGTATTTGCCATAAGTGCTGTACCTGCGGAAATAAGAACGGGAGAAAACGGCATCTCGCAACTCCCGAAGGAAAATTGCCTAACCCCATATGATACTTGCTAGGTAGCATTTGAAGCCGGTGCAAGATAGAAAAAAGCCCGGAGGTATGGGACCTCCAGGCTGTATGTTCTTGGTCGCGGGGGCAGGATTTGAACCTACGACCTCCGGGTTATGAGCCCGGCGAGCTACCAGACTGCTCCACCCCGCACTATCTGGTGCGCCTTTGCGCAAGAGAGTATATTACGCGCCACATCCAACGAACGCAAGCACCAATTGCTGAATATGGAGCGCTCTCCATATTAGCCTGCGCTCGTGGAACTTCACCGTTCCTGCTCGAGCTTTTCCTCGCGGCTGGCAAGCGCCTGTCGAAGCGCATCGAGATCGCGCTCGGTGCGCTTGGAGCGGCGAACCAGCACGAAGACGTACACAGCAAGCGCAACCCAGATGCCCACGTACGCGCCAATCACAAACGGCGCCGCGGGGAGCACGGTCGAGTAGACTTCAGCGAGAATGGGATCCATGGGTTAGACCTCCTTGGAGGATGAATCGGACGAAGCGACAGCGTCTTTGGAATCTGGATTTGAACCTACGCCCTCCGGGGTATGAGCGGAAGACGATGACACAGGAACGGTTGTGGAAACCCGCGCCCCAGCAGCCCGCAGGCGATCAAGCGCCTCTTGGGCCGAGGCGCGCTGCGCCTGCGCATCCTGTTCCTCTAAGCGCGCCTTGAGCTCTTCGACCTCGGCCGCACGCGCATTGATGGCAAGCGCGATGCGCGTGAGCGCGAACGCCAGCAGCAGCATGCCAAAAAGCCCCAGCAAAAACGGGATGAGCATCATGGGCGGCAGGCCGCTATCGGTTCGAAAGACCACCGGGTGGATGGAGCTCGGCACGAGGCGCGTGATAAGAAACGAGATGGGCGCATCCACAAAAGCCACGATGCAGAACACGGCCGAGAAACGCGCGCGGCGCTCGGGGTCCTCGATGGCATTGCGCAAAATGAAGTAGCCAATCACGAGCAGCGTGAGAATGAAATACGTGGTGAGTCGCGGCTCCCACACCCACCAGACGCCCCACTCGAAGCACGTCCACAAATCGCCCGAGATCATCGTGGCGGCTACGAAGACCAGCGTGACTTCCATGGCGGTCTTCGCGCGCACATCGAACATGCGCTTGCCCGTCATAAGCAACCGAATCGACCAGAACGCCGCAAACGCCATCACCGCAAATGATGACACGGCCACCGGAACGTGCAGGTAGAAAATTTTCTGGCTGAGCAGCAGCTTGGTGGTTACCTGCTGGCCCGCGATCACAACCGGCTCGGAGAGCTCGGCTCCCTGCACGAGCGGCGCGAGCGTGAAGGTCCACACCACGCCAGCAATCACGAGCGCCACGCCCAGCACAAGCGCCACGGGCACCAGCGCGTCAAGCGCGCATCGGTTCGCCTTGTACGTCACGTGCGTCACCTTGCCTTTTCAAAGATATCTCAACGCAACAAGGGTAAGTGTATACGAACGCGCGCATCATGGTGCGGCGCATTTAGACGGTCCGCTACCCTTCAACGGCAAACTCGTAGAGGCCCCATGCCGCCGCAATCATGATGACGTCGTATGCCACAGCAACCGCGAGCGAGGTCCAAAACGTCCCAAACGTCCCTTCAACGCCCATAAACGCCACGCTACACGCAGAAACGCAGGCATAGAGCAGCGGGAAGATCACCGGGATAAGCAAAATGGCCAGCAGCACGTCGCGACCACGCGTGTCGATGGTCATGGTAGAAAGCAGCGTACCCACGCCCGCCACACCCACCGTGCCCATCACAAGCGGCAGCACGATCATGGGCGTCGTGGACGCCAGCTCGGCACCCGAGAGGAAGAACACGAAAAACAGCGGCACGCAGATGAGCTCGACTACGGTGAGAAAGATGAGATTCGAGGTTGCCTTGGCCAAAAAGATCACAGCGCGATCGACGGGTGCGAGCAAGATGCCCTCAAGGCAGCCCGATTCCGTTTCGTGCGCGAAGCTGCGGTTGAGGCCGAGCAGGCTGGTAAACACGATGAGCGCCCAGAGCATGCCGCCGGCAAATGCCACCACCTGAACGCGGTCCCCCACCTGAGAGAGCGCGGCGCCGTACACGGTAAGCACGAGCAGTGCATACACCACCATGGAGGTGAGCATCTCGCGCGTGCGAAGCTCTTGGCGGAGATCCTTGGTAAGCAGCGCACGATACTGCGCAAACTTCGAGGGGCGCTTACCAGCGTTGCTAGAACGGGCAGCCATGCTACGCCACCCCCAATCCCACGGTTGCGAGATAGAGCTCGCGGAAGGCCTCGCGGTCGATACCGGCCTTCTCGCCGGCAAACACCGCCTGCCCGCGCGCCATGATGAGCGCATGCGTCATCCAGGAAAAACCCTTGTCAAGATCGTGGCTCACCATGATGAACGTGCGCTGGGGATTCTGCTCGCGCACCCGCCCCAGCAGCTCGTCGGTCAAATCGACCGCATGCGGATCCAAGCCGGAATACGGTTCGTCGAGCAAGATGAGGTCGGGATCGCTCACGAGCGATCGAGCAATGGAAAGGCGCTGCTGCATGCCGCGCGAATAGGTGCGCACCGCATCGTTGCGGCGATGGTCGAGCTCAACCAGGCGCAGCAGCTCGTCGATGCGCGCGCGATTGGGTTCTCCCTCATACAGCGACGAGAAGAACTCGAGGTTCTCCTGGGCAGAAAGGTCACCATAGAGCATCGAGCGGTGACTGATAAGCCCGATGCGCGGACGCAGTCGCTCGGGCTCCTCGAGGGCGTTCACGCCCAGGATGCTGAGTGAGCCGCGCGTTGGCCGTGAGAGCAATGCCAGCGCGCGCAGTAGCGTGGTCTTACCGGCGCCGTTGGGCCCGAAAATCGACAGGAAGGCTCCGCGCGGCACCGTGAGCTCGAGATTGTCGAGTGCGCGGCGCAGCCCGAACTGCTTGATGAGGCCATGTGCCTCGACAGCATATCCTCCCTGCTCGGACGGCATCATCGCACCTCGCCCCTTGCGTCGGCAGCCAGCAGCGGTGTGGCACGGCGCGGGGCGAACGCCAGCACGATGCCCACCACGGTGATGACGCCGCCGACCCACAACACCGAGATGAGCGGGTTGATTTTCACACTCAGCGAGAGCGAACCATCGGCATTGAGCCCCTGGAACGCCACGAACAGGTCTTCCGAGGGGAAGCTCAGCACGCTTGCATGCAATGTCTGCTGCTGCGTGGACGCCGAAACCTCGACCGACGGACTCAACGCGCCCAACCATTCATCATCCGAGGAGCCCGCGCGCGCGATCTCGAGATCGACCGTCATGATGCGATCGTCCTGCTCGTCGAAGGTGTCCTCCGCGCCGGCGAAGGTGATGCTGTAGCCGGCCACCTGCGCCGACGAACCCGCCTCGTTGGTCAGCGAGACCGTCTCTTCATGCACGAACATGCCCGAGCCAACCAGGCCCACAAGCACCACCGCGCACCCCAGATGCGTGAGATAGCCACCCGCCTGGGCCGGCGAGTGCCGGAACAGATTGAATGCAGCAACCAGCGGATTTTCACCGCGGTTCTTCATGCGGCCGCGCACCCCGCGCGCCAGCAGGTACGCCGACGTGGCCAGCAGCAGCGACGCCGCCAAGAACGACACGACAGCGACACCGAAGTAGTACCAGCTGGGACCCTGCTCGGCAAGCGCCGCGGCAGCATCTCCGCCGGCGGCCATCACGCCCTCGTAATCGGGCACGAGGCGCAGCACGAAAAACACCATGAGCGCCGCGAACATCATGGCGCCCAAGATGGCCGGCACGCGGAAGTTGCGCGCGAAGGCCTCGCCCTCGGTTTTGCGCCATCCAAGCAGCGGGCAGACCGCCATGAGCAGGCCAAACAGCGCCGTCGCAGGACGGGCTACGGCGTTGTACACACCCGCCGAGACCGCCTGGCCGCCCAGCGGCATCCATGTGGGCAGCGCACTCGATACCGTGAGGTACGCCACGAGCACCGCACCCACGATGCACACGAGGTTGGTGAGGTAATACGATCCGCTCTTCGACGCGAGCGACTCGATCTCGTCCGCATCGTCGAGCGCGCCGTGACGATAGATGAGCAAGATGAGAAAGGCCAGCGCTGCCGCGACCATAATGCCTAAGAAGAAGTAGGTGGACACGGGATCCTCGGCAAACGCATGCACCGACTGCACCAAGCCGGAACGCGTGATAAACGTTCCCAGCACCACGAAGATAAACGTGATGGTGGCGGCGAACATGCTCCAGCGCTTGAAGCAGCCGCGCTTGCGGTACATCGTGAAGCTGTGGATCATGGCAACCGCGGTAAGCCAGCTCATGAGGCTCGCGTTCTCCACGGCGTCCCAAGCCCAGAAGCCGCCCCAGCCCAGCACCACATAGGCCCACACGGCACCAAGCCCCATGCCAATGGTGAGGAAAATGAAGCTGAACACCGCGATGCGATCGACAAGCTCGATCCAACGCGCGGAGAAATCGCCCACCACGAGCGACGCGATGGCGTAGGCAAACGGGATGGTGCACCCCGCATAGCCAATGAAGGTCGCCGGCGGATGAAGCACCATGGCCCAATGCAGCAACAGCGGGTTCATGCCGGCCGAAAGCCCTTCGACAAGCGTGCCGTCGGCGTTGAGATACTCGGCGGCAGTGGGCAGGAAGGGATTGTTTGAATCGGACAGGACGAGCGTCGCAGCGAAGAGCGCCACAACGATCTGCGCCACCGCCAAGGCGACGCTTGAAAGGTCATCGGTTACGCGCAGACGGCGCCACGCGACCACGCCGGAGAACAGCGCGATAAGCCATGTCCAGAACAGCAGTGACCCCTGGCGGCCGGCCCAAACGCCTGCAACCTGATAGAGCACCTTAAGCGGGCTCGACGTTTGCGGGAAATTGGACACCACATAGGCGAGCGTGTAGTTCTCCGTGAGAAAGCACACGAGAATGATGACGATACCTGCAGTGAGTGCGATAAGGCAGGCGAAGGTGCCCAGATAACCCGCATTTACCAAACCCTCGCGGCGCACTTTAACACCTACGAGCAAACATGCCGCCGACGCAAGCGCCACCACCAGCGCGATCACCGTTAGCGCGTTTCCCAACATGGACATCATATGAGCGTTTCCTTGCTACTCGCTTACGTTCTCATCGATTGCGGGCTGCTCGGTGGCCACGAAGGTGCCGCTCTCGTCGAGGTGGCCCGAGATCACCACGGCACACCCATCGACAACCGCCTCGTCCATGCCGCCGTCCCACACGACGTTCACGCTCGCGCCCTGCGACTCGATGGTGAAGCGGTAATCGGCGTCGGCGGTATTGATGTCACCGCGCACGTATCCGCACACCTTGGTATCGGTTCCCACCATGGAATCCGCCTGGTCGAGCAGGCCCTGCACCGTGAGCGACCCTTCGGCGCTCTCGTACTTCGAGGGGCACTTGGTCACGAGCTCGGTTGCGGCAAGCTCGCCGTCATCCATCGTGCCGGTGCAGATGGCAACCACGCCGGTGCCGAAGGTGGCCGGCAGCGCACCATCGTAAGAAACCGCAAGCGTCTGCGAACCGTCGCCGTCTTCCGGCTGGATCTCGAACAGCGCGGTCGAGCCGTCGCTCGAAAGCGAATCGGCAACCACCGAACCGGACACCTGCACCTTTTTGCCTTGATAGTCACCACTCAGCACGTCGGCAATTGAGAGCGAGGACGCCGCCCCGCCTGAGCCGGCAATGGCCACGATCACAAGCATCGCGATCACCACGATGCCACCTACAACCACCAAGCGGCGTTTTGCAGCCTTATTCATGCGCATACTCCAGACGCGTCATCGGCAAAGAACACGAGTAAGTATACAATGAGCGCACAGAACGGGTTCCGGACACACAAATTGCGAACTCGCCACCGCCGCACGGTACAAGGGAGGGCCACGATATGCTGCTCGCCGTAGACATGGGCAATACGCAGACCGCACTCGGCCTGTTTGACGAGGGGACGCTCGTCCACTCGTGGCGCATGCCAACCGATCGTTCGTTTACCGCCGACGAGCTGCATGTTCGCCTGCACGGATACTTCCGCATGTACGATATGCAGCTTGATTGCGTGGATGCGATCGCGTTCGCGGGCGTGGTGCCGCAGCTCAGCCGCGAGTGGCGCGCCGTTGCCAAGCGCTTGGGCGCACACGCCGTGGTGATTGGCGAGGCAACCTTCGCGGTTACCAAGATCGACGCGCCCAACCCTGCCGAAGTGGGTGCAGACCGCATTGCGAACGCGGTGGCGGCGGAAACGTTCTACGGCACGCCGTCAATCGTTGTTGATTTTGGCACCGCGACCAACATCGATGTCATCAACGAGCGTGGCGCCTATATCGGCGGCGCCATCGCGCCGGGCATCCGCATCTCCATGGACGCGCTCACTGCGCGCGCCGCCAAGCTCTCGAGCGTTCCACTCGAAGCGCCCGCGCACGACATCGGCCGCACGACGGTCGAGGCGGTCCAGGTGGGTGCGGTGGTTGGTGCCGCCGCGATGGCCGAAGGGCTCGTTGCGCGCATCAAGGCCGAGCTTGGCGCCGCTGATGCCCGCGTCATCGCCACAGGCGGCCTTGCATCGGTGGTTGCCGATGCAACCGATGCATTCGATGTTGTCGACAAGCAGCTCACGCTCAAGGGCATCTGCGAGATCTATCGCCGCATGACTGCCGGCGCGTAGCGCCTCTTATACCTCGCGCAGGCTCACTGCCTCGGCGGCAAACGTTTGCTCCTCGCCTGAGCCGAGCTTCACCGTGGCGCGACCCCAGGCATCGACGCCTGTGAAGTAGCCAGCCGCAGCAGGCGTGCCGTTGGGCCACAGCACCATGACCGGATGGCCCAACATCGGCAGGTTATCGGCATATGAGGAAAGGATGGGCGCCAGAGGACCGGCCGTGCCCAGCCCCATCGCGATGGCGCGCTGCCAGCGGTTGACGCGCGCGAGCACCGCCGTGCGCAGGCGCTCGGCAATCTCGGCAGACGACGGTATGGTGGCACCTTCGGGCAGGGCCTCGACAAGCGAAATGGGATCGAGCGACGGGATACCCGGACCGCTCGAATCACGCTGCGCGCGGCGGACAGACTCCACCGCCTCGATGGCCGCCTGGATCTCGGGCGGAATCGACGTGCTCCCCGCCGGCGCGATATTGAGACCGATACCGGCAACAGCAAAGGCGCCCTCAGACGACGAGCGGGCTTCGACCAAAATGCCCACGAGCTTGCGGTTGAAATGCGAGCTGTTGGGCGTGGCGATGGAGCGCGGCATCGAGACGATGTCGTTGGGCCATTTCACACCCACGCGGCCCGAAAGCCCCAAGTCCTCAAGGGCGTCGAGCACGCCCAGGCTCGTTACCGCCGGAAGCCCCATGAGCATCTGCATGGGAACCTTGGGACGCAGCACAATCGAAAGATACAAACCGCCCTTGGGCGAATGCCACGAATGACCGCGGCGGCCACGACCTGCGGTCTGGATGTCGGCGCGTACGGTCCATCCATGCTCGGCACCCGCACGCGCCGCCTCGACAGCCAGATCGTTGGTCGAGGGCGCCACGTCGAGTGCGATCATGGCAGAGCCGGACAGATCGGTGGTTTCGAAGTCGAGCATGTGGGTCACCTCGCCTAACAACCGCGCAAGCCGGCGCGGCGGAGAAAGCTGCATGCATCCAGTTTCCTCCGGCGGACGCACTGTGCAGGCGCGCTTCGGTAAAGGGCGCGAGCTTCTCGGTGACCGTGGGCGGTTGCAGCGTGCGCGCTCGCACGCCGCGCCGTCATGCGAGTTACAGCGAGCCCAGCTCTCCCACGATATGGCCCACGCGATCCTCTGGCTCGAGCACGTTCAGGCCTTCATAGCGGAAGAAGCGTGCCGGGTCGTGCATGAGGTCTTCAAGCGGCACGAGCACAAAGTCGCGTTCACCGAGCTTGGGATGCGGCAGACGCAGCTTGTTGCCACCATGGATCTCGCCATCCATCCACAACAGGTCGCAGTCGATCACGCGCGGCCCGTTGGCCTTGGCGCTCTTGGTGCGGTTGCGGCCCAGGCGGTTTTCGACGGCGAGCAGCTCGTCGAGCAACACAAGCGGAGCCAGCTCGGTTTTAATTTCGATCACAGCGTTGGCGAAGGCGTCCTGCCGCAGCTCGTAGGCGGGCTCGCTCTCGTAGATGCGTGAGCAGGACGACACGCAGGTAAGCGGAATCTCGGCAATGAGGTCGCGCGCAGCGCGGATGTTGTCCAGACGCTTGCCCATATTCGAGCCGAGTGCCACGAACGCGCGGCGCGGCTGCGGGCGCGCAACGGCCCAGTAGCCATTCAGGAACTGCGCGAACCCGGCGACATCGTGCACGCGCACGATGTTCGCGCCGTGCTCGATGGCCCCTAGGCACACGCCGAAGGTCGCGGCATCGCGCGCCGCGGGATCCTCGACACCCGAAACCGTGCCCACGAAGCGCTTACGCGACACGGCGCACACGAGCGGATAGCCCAGCGACGCCATCTTGGCGGTCTCGCGCTGGATAATAACGTCCTCATTGGCCGACTTGCCAAAACCCGCGCCCGGATCGATGCAGATGCGATCGCGCTCGACGCCTGCGTGAATGAGCGAGCGAGCCTGATCGGAGAGGAAGCCCATGACGCGCCGCATGATAGGCGCAGAATCGGGCAAGGTGAAACGACGAAGCTGCGAGGTGCTCACATACGCACCCTCGCGCTTGTTCGCGCGGCGCATGATGGCAGCGAGCTCGTCGTTGGTGGGGATGGTGTCGGCGCTCGTTGCCTGGGACTCGTCGGGCGCTGGGGTCGCGACGGCGTTCTTGGCCTCTTGCTCGGCCTTCTCTGCCTCTGCCTCCGGCGCATCGGAGCCATTCGGGACATCGGCAAAAGGCAAGGCAGGCTGCACCACGCCGCCGGCGAGCTTGCGCTCTCCCAACAAGTTGCTGCGACCAAGCCGGCCGCTGCGCGCCTTGCCTGCCGCCTCCTCGCGCGCACGCTCCGCCACGAACGCCGCAGCAGAAGTATCGAGCTGCACCGCGGTGTGCGCACGCGCGGGCTCGGTCAGCTCGCCCGCGTGCATGATGATTACGCCGCAGTTGTTACTCTTCACGAACTCCACCATCTTGGGATCGGTGAAGCCGGTGACATCGTTCACAATCGAGGCGCCCACGCGAACCGCCGCTTTTGCCACCTCGACATGGCGCGTGTCGATCGAGACCACCGCGCCGTGCTGCGCGAGCGCGCGCACCACAGGCAGCACGCGCTTGGCTTCTTCGTCGGCAGAAACCGGCGTGAACCCGGGGCGCGTGGACTCGCCACCCACGTCGATGATATCGGCGCCGGCATCGAGCATGGCAAGACCGTGCTCGATCGCGTCATCCGGATCGAAGTTCTTGCCGCCGTCGCTAAACGAGTCGGGCGTGATGTTGAGCACGCCCATGATGCGCGGACGATCGAACGTGAGCGTATGCTTTCCGCAGCGCCAAGTCTTGGTATCGTGAGCCATGTGCATCCTATCCTTATGTCAGACGACGATTACGTGCGAGCGCACGCGCCCGCACGGTGAGCACCGCGTTGCGGTGCTCGCGCAATCGCCAGCCTCAAGCATTCGTTCTCTTATTGTATCCAGATACCCCGTGCACGCGCTCGCGCCCGCGCGACATCGCAGGAAATCAAGAGCCGCAGCCAAGCGAACGCTTCTCGCAGCACTTCACCTCAACTTTTTTCTCCCAAGCGAGGTCATTTATGTCATTTAGTTCAGATTCCGGAGTAAATGAAGGGGTTTGAGCAAACAAAAACGGTCATGGGCTCCCAGCTAATGAGATGCGCTCTCAATAAACAACGTATGTGCCCATATTTTATAGTCACATACGTTGTTTATTGTGCTCCAACCCATTTGAAGCCGCACCGCTTCCGGCTCATTCCTCCGGAATCTGAACTAAATGACACCGACGGGCCGGTTTTCAAGAAAAAGTACGTAACGCCGCTCGCTAGAACGAAAACGCTTGGGCGATATCGCAAGAAATCAGGAGATCGGCGCGCGTATCCTGCGGCGTGGGGTCGCGATTGATGATGACAAGCCGATCGCCTTGGAAATACTGGGTGAGCCCCGCCGCCGGATACACCACGAGTGACGTGCCGCCAATAATGAGCGCGTCCGCCTGGGCAATGGCTTCAACCGCGCCCATGAGAACCTCCTCGTTGAGCGGCTCCTCGTAGAGCACCACATCGGGTTTGACGGTGCCGCCGCATGCCGGGCATGCGGGCACGCCGCGACCGTTTTCGTGCTCGCGGGCAAGAATCCAGCTCGCATCGTAGGTCGCACCGCAGCGCTGGCAGATATTGCGGTGCACCGAACCATGGAGCTCGAAGACTCGCTTGCTTCCCGCCATCTGATGCAGCCCGTCGATATTCTGCGTAACAACTGCGTCCAGCTTGCCGGCATGTTCAAGCTCGGCGAGCTTCTTATGGCACTGATTGGGCTGCGCGTTGGGCGCTATCATGCGCTCACGGTAAAATGCGTAGAACTCAGCCGGATGGGCCTCATAGAACGAATGGGAGAGCATCACCTCGGGCGGATAGTCGAAATGCTGATGGTACAAGCCATCGACGCTCCGAAAATCAGGGATGCCGCTTGCTGTAGAAACACCCGCGCCACCGAAAAACACGACACGATCATGCGAGTCGAACAATTGGGCAAGCTCGTTTGCCGCCTCACGCGGATTGCTGATTCCCTGTCCCGCCATACTAGCCCCCTCAGTCACACAGTAGCCCTTGTGGCAATAATGCCCGCCGCCATGCCCCAGACCCAAGGTGCGCCCATACAGAACCAGCCCTTAAAGGAATGAGGCACGGCGGCGTGCGTTACTTCCACGCAGCGACAAGCTCGGCCGCGGCAGCATGCGGATCGTCGGCGGCGCACACCGCGGAGACCACGAAGAAGCCCTCGACGCCCGTCTTGGCAAGACCAGGCAGGTCGGCTGCCTTCACGCCGCCGCCTACCACGATGGGCTTGGGGCTCACGCGATGCAGATCGGCCAGTTCCTCGAGACTGCGGGTGATGATCTTGCCGTCATCGTCCAAGCCGCAATCGGGCTTGGTCGCAGTCTCGTGCAGCGGGCCCACACCCAGGTAGTCAACCTGGCTCATGTCGGCCGTCTCGATGTAGCGGCGCATCTCATGCGCGGCGGCAGAGAGGCCCACGATGGCATCCTCGCCAAGGTACTTGCGGCAGGTCTCGACAGGCACGTCGCTCTGGCCAACGTGTACGCCATCGACCTTGATGCCGGCGTCGCGGCACGCAAGTGCCACATCGAGGCGGTCGTCAATGAGCAACGGCACGCGGTCCTGCGCGCCAGCAGCCTCGATGGCACGAGCCGCCTCAGCGGCACACGCCATGAGATCGCGCGCGCCGAGCACTTTCGAACGAACCTGCACGATGGTGAACCCGGCATCAATCGCCGCTGCCACCACATCGCCCACCGGGCGCCCCAGCGTATTCTCGGGACCAAGTACCAGATAAGCGGAAATATCCAGCGTATCGCGCATACTCATATGATCGCTCCATTCCCTATGCCGATGCGCCAGCAGCCGGCGCCACGGCGACATCCTCGCCGAGCGTCTCGTTCACCACGCGCACCTTGCGCTCCATCATGCCCTCATATCCCGGGCGAATGTCGGCCTTAAGCACCACCTCGGTGCGGATGCCGCGGTCTGCGAGTACCGCAGTGGCTTCCTTCACCACCGCCATGACCTCGTCCCACTCGCCCTCGATCTCGGTGAACATCGAGTTGGTGCGCGATGGCAAACCAGAAGCGCGAATAACGCGGATGATCTCCGACACGTATTCCACCAGCTCATCGCCCACGCCAACGGGGGCAATCGCAACCGCGACCAGCGTGTTCATGGCCTACGCCTCCTCAAGGTCGAACGGATTCGTGGCAATATCTTCGGGCGTGGCGAGGTAGAGCTCGTCGATGAACGCCGTCTGGAAGCTGCCGGTAGCCTGAACGCGCGCGCCGGCACGCGCACCAGCGAGGTTATACACGTTCACGCCGGCAAGCGCCGCCGCAAGCGGGGTCTCCGCACACGCGGTAAAGACCGCGCACACGCCACCCAAGCTGCAACCCGAACCGGTGATCTGCGCCATGAACGGAGAGCCGCCATGGCTGATTGCCACCGTCTCACCATCGGTTACCAGGTCATCCTCGCCCGAAACCGCCACGGCGCCGCCGGTGTAGCGCGCCAGCGCCACCGCGGCCTCGCGCGCCTCGTCGACCGCCTCGGTGGAATCGACGCCGCGCACCTTGGACGCGCCGCCGTCGCCGGCAAGCCCCCAGAGGTTTGCCAGCGCGATCACCTCGGACGCGTTACCGCGAATGACGGTGGGCTTATACGCCTTGAAGCACGAAAGCAGCTGCGTGCGCAGCTCACCAATGCCAATGGCAACCGGATCGAGCACCCAAGGCTTGCCCAGCTCGGCAAGCTTTTTTGCCGTGCGCGGCAGCGTCTCTTCATAGATGGGGAAGAGCGTGCCCACGTTGATATAGGTGGCACCGCCGGCCGCTGCCAAAAACTCGCCCTCGTCGGGCAGATACACCATGGCGGCAGATCCGCCGACGGCGATCTGCGCATTGGCAACGAAGTTGATGGTGACGGTGTTGGTGATCGATCCCGCCATGGGATTCGTCTCGCGCACCGCGCGCGCCGCTCGCTCGATCTGGCCTTGCAATTCCTCTTTTGCGATCATGGTCTTCCTTTCCGGAAGCTGCACGCAAAACGGCGCCGCCTACCGCGGGTACATCCCGCGTCTGTCAGCAGCGCCGGTATCGTGCGAGCATGCTCCCTACGACAGTGTTAACTGACAGGTTCGAAGGGTTGGGCACATGCCCTCTCAACCACGCGCCGGTCGGCGCGCAGTACCCCTGCATCGCGTGTCATTGTAGCACGCGGTGCGGCGTGCAGCTTGTGGTGGGCACACCGTGTTGCCAAACGGTTCCAAAGAATCGAGTAGGATAGACAGCAGCGGCCTATACCGCACCCGTCGACCAAGGAGCCGAGATGACCAACGCCCGCGCCGAGCGCGCCTATACCTTCGCATCGTGGAACGTGAACGGCCTGCGCGCCGTCCTCAAGAAGAATCCGAGTTTCACCCAAATTGCCACCGAGCTCGATGCCGATATCCTCGCTGTGCAGGAAACCAAGCTGCAGGAAGGCCAGGTGGCGCTCGAGCTTCCCGGATACACCCAAACCTGGAGCCACGCCGAGCGCAAGGGCTACTCGGGCACCGCGGTGTTCAGCCGCGAGGAGCCGCTTTCGGTGCGCCGGGCGGACGAGCTGCTCACGCCCGCCGTGCTTGGACGTGCCGGCATCGCTGAAGATGACGACCGAGCAGCACTCGTTGCCGCCGCAGCTACCGAAGGGCGCATCTGCGCGCTTGAGTTCGAGCGCTTCTGGTTTGTTGACGTCTACACGCCCAACGCGCAAAACGAGCTCGCGCGCATCGACGTGCGCATGGCCTGGGACGACGCCTACCGTGCGTTTCTCAAATCGCTCGAGGCAGAGGGCAAGCCCGTCGTTACCTGCGGCGACTTCAATGTGGCGCATGAGGAGATTGACCTGAAGAACCCCAAGAGCAACCGCGGCAACGCTGGCTTTTCAGACGAGGAGCGGGCTAAGTTTGGCGAGCTTTTGGATGCCGGCTTCACCGATACATTCCGCCTGCTGCATCCCGAGGAAACCGGCGCATACAGCTGGTGGAGCTACCGCTTTAACGCACGCAAGAACAATGCGGGGTGGCGTATCGACTACTTCCTGGTGAGCGATGCGATTGCTGGCGGCGTGCGCGAGGCAGGTATCCGCAACGACATCTTTGGCAGCGACCACTGCCCCGTCACGCTTACGATCGAGCTGTAGCGGGGCCCAGCAGCGCGCGAGCGGCATCGATCTCGTCGGCGGTACCCATGAGGCCAAGCTCGTCACCGGGTTCGATGGGTGTGGTGGCATCGACAAACAGCACGAGGTCGCCGGCGCGGCGCACGGCAACGGCGTTGGCGCCGGTAGCGGCCCGCAGGTCGAGCGCACCCAGCGTGCATCCGGCGGCCGAGCACCCCTCGCCCACCGTAACCCACGACAAATCGATTTCCGAGAGCGACGCGAGCAGGTGCTCCGCCGCCCGGCGGCGCTCCAGGCGCGCGTCGTCTTCCAGCGCCTCGTAGCCACTCGCACGCAGCTCGTTGGCCCACTCGGTAATCTGGCGCGGACGGTAACCCAGGTCGAGCAGCGTGTGGCGCATGAGCTCGATGCCACCTTCGAGCTCGGGGCGCACCAGGTCGTCCACGCCCGCCTCCACCAGCGCGCGCACGCCATCTTCGGTATCGGCGCGCGCCACGATGCGCAACCCCGGCGAGGCCGCACGGGCCTCGCGCGCAATGAGTTCGGCCGAACCCTCGGCAGAAATGGCAATCACGAGCACGCGCGCCGTCTCGAGGTGAGCATGCTTCAAGATCTCGGAGTTGGCAGCATCGCCCAGCAGTACGTTGCGACCGGATGCCTCGGCATCTTCTGCCTGCGCCAGGTCACGCTCCACCACCAAGCACGGCACGCCCACGTTCTCGAGCACCTCGACCACCGAAGCGCCCGCGTGCCCGTAGCCCACAACCACCACGTGATCCTCGATATGCGCGGGGGCCTCGCCCACCTGCCGCGCGCCGCGCTCATACAGACGAACCAGCGCAGGATGCCCGCGAAGCGCCTCGGCCAGCGGATCGACCAGCTTGAAGGCAAACGAGTTGAGCGCGATCGACACCACGGCCGCGCCCAGAATGAGGCTGTACTGATCTGCCGTGAGCACACCGAGCGCCATGCCGGTCTGTCCGATGATGAAGCTGAACTCACCGAGCTGCGAGAGGCCCGCGGCCACCACGAGCGAGGTGCGCACGCCGGCGGCAAACAGCGCGCCCAACACCATGTTGATGGCCGCCTTGCCCACCATGACCAGCGCAACAATCGCCACGAGCTCGGGCAGGTGCGCGGCAAGCGTGGCAGGATTCACCATCATGCCTACGCTGGCGAAAAAGATGATCGAGAACAGGTCCTGGAAGGGAATGGCCTCGGCCGCCACGCGATGCGAAAGCTTGGAGGTGCCCACCACCACGCCGGCCAGAAACGCGCCGAGCGCCACCGAGAGATCAAACACGAGCGATGCGGCAAGCGCCGTGCCCAACGCGCACACCACCACGGCAAGCTGGAACAGCTCGCGCGAGCAGCCGCGCGCGATGCGGGCAAGCAGCCAGGGCACCACGCGCGACCCTACAGCGAGCATGAGCACCACAAACGCGACCGTTTTCACAAGCGCCTCGGCAAGGCCTGCCGCCAGCGCGCCGGCCGTGGTCTCGCCCGGGCCAAAGACCACCGGCAGCACCACGAGGATAACCACCGTTGCCAGGTCTTCCACGATAAGCCAGCCCGTTGCCACGCGGCCACCCTGGCTTTGGTAGAGCCCGGCGTCCGTGAGGTTTTTGATGAGGACCACCGTGGAGGCGATGCTCACCGAAAGCCCCAGCATAACGCCCGCCTCGACCGACCAGCCAAACGCCTGCGACAGCGCGAATCCCGCCAGCGTGCCCGCGCAGATTTGCAACACCGCGCCGGGCACAGCGATCCCCTTGACCTCCATGAGGTCCTTGAGCGAGAAATGCAGCCCGGTGCTGAACATCATGAACATCACGCCCACCTCGGCCAGCTGGTTCATGGCCTCGGAATCGCCGATGAAGCCGGGCGTGAACGGACTCACCACCATGCCGCCCACCAGATAGCCCACAATGGGCGGCAGGCGCAGGGCGCGCGCAACAAGACCGCCGGCAAACGCGGCCACGAGGGCGAATACAAATGTCATGAGCAGGATGGTGTCTCCGTGCATGAAACCTCCGAGTGTTATCGTGTCTCGCCGAGTTCGTAGCGGCGCACCACGCGCTCGATGCGGCGCGTCCACGGCGTAAACAGCGCTGCCAAAAATACCACGGTCGCCACGGCGTGCACCGCATCGAACGGCGCGGCGGCAACGATGCGAACAAGCGCGCCCTCCCAGGTGAGCGGACGAATGAAGCCGATGATGTCGTACGCGTTGATGATACCGCCGTATATGAATGCCGAGAGCGCACCATAGGCGAGCAGCGATGCCATGCGGACCTCACCGTCGTGCCGGCGAAATGCGCCGCGGGCCGCCAGCGCACCGCCCAGATAGCCCACGAGACCCCACGCATACATCTGCCACGGCGTCCACATGCCCTGACCAAAAAAGAAGTTGCTCGAAAGCGCGGCGATGGCACCCACCATAAACCCGGCGCGTGGCCCTAAAACCGCACCCGCGATGATAGCGATGGCAGAGGTTGGCTTGAAATCGGGCACGGGCGCGAACAGGATGCGACCCGCCGCCGCGAGCGCGGCAAGCACCAATGTGGGCATGATTTGGCGAAGTCCGGGGCGCGACGCCTCGAACCCTGCAAAAAACAACACGAGCACAAGGGCCACCACACCCAGCATAACAAACGCCGTCTGGGCGATACCGGCGGCCACCAGCACAAGCATGCAGAGGGGCACCGCGATAAGCAGCGGCACCTCGAGCAGCTCGAGCATGTGGGCACCACGGCGCGCGGTGCGCCGTGTGTTAGGGCCGGTAGTACACATTCCCCTGGAAGAACTCCTCACGCGGGGCGGTGCACGCCACCTCGCCATCGAATACCATCGAGATCTCGTCTGCCACCTGCTGCACGAAGTCCAGGTCGTGCGATGCCATAATCACCGTCACGCCATCCGCACGCACGGTGCGCAGCACCGACGCAACGCGCCGACGTGCATCGATATCCAACCCTTTCGTAGGCTCGTCGAGCAACAGCAAGCGGGGCTTGAGCAGCAGTAACTTCGCCAGCGCGAGCAGCTGCTGCTGGCCACCGGAAAGGTCATACGGGTGCAACGCCTCGCTATCGGAAAGGCCAACGCGCGCGAGCGCACGGGACGCGTCCGCCTCGTCATAGGCCCCGCGATCCGCCCACTCCATGAGCTCGTCGCGCACCGTGTCGGCCATGAAAAGTGCCCGCGGGTCCTGGGGCAGCAATGCCCGCGCCTTGCTTGTCACGCGGAGCGTTCCGCGCTGCAGCCGCTGCACGCCGGCCATAAGCGCCAGCAGCGTCGATTTACCACAGCCGTTGCCACCCACCAGGGCATGGATGCAGCCTTCGCGCACGGCAAGATCCATGTTCCGCACGATCCACGGCTCGCGTCGCCCATAGCGAAACCATGCGCGGCAAAGCTCGACCGCGTGGCCCAGCTTCTCGCTGGCGGGCGAGCTGGCCCGCTCGCCGCACGCCGCATCGCCCGCGACGTCGATGCGCGGCTGCTCGCGCAGTGCGGCAAGGTTAGCGACACGCGACACGCGACCATCCGCAAGCTCAAAGGCGCAGGTGGCGTAGTCGACCATGGGCTGTGGGCGATGCGTAGCCACAATCACCGTGCACCCCAGCTCGCGGTGCACGCGAAAGAGCGCGTGCAAGAAGTTCTTCTCGGCTATAGGATCAAGCTGCGCGGTGGGCTCGTCGAGCAGCAGCACGCGCGGCTGCATCACAAGCGTTGATGCCAACGCCAGCAGCTGTTTGCGCCCGCCCGAAAGCGTGGCCGTGTCGCTGCGAAACCAGTCATCGATACCAAAGAAATAGCTGGTCTCGGCAATGAGCCGGCGCATCTCGCCCTGCGGCGTGCCCAGGTTCTCCAGCCCAAACGCGAGCTCGTGCCACACGCTCTCGCACACAATCTGGTTCTCCGGATTTTGAAACACATACCCCACCGAGCGGGCCGACGCGGCGGTGTCGAGCGCCTCGACAGGCGCGCCCAGCACCTCGACCGAACCCGTGCGCGTGCCCGCCGGGGTAATCCCGGGTTTGCACAGCGACAGCAAGGTCGACTTGCCCGAGCCGGTGCCGCCCACCAACAGGGCAAACGCACCCTGCTCGACACGCCACGATAGGTCACGCAGCACAGGCTTCTTGGCCCCTGCATAGCTAAACGAAAGATCGCGCATCTCGATAGCGGGCACCGCCGTCGCCGCGGCGCACACGTCGCTCTTCATTGGCACCTCGCCTCCTCGCGCACGTGCAATACACCTGGCACGAGCATCCAGGCGGCGTAGGGCACGTAGCCCCACCAAAGCACCAGCTCGCTCATGCGCGGATAGAACGCATATTGGCCCGTTGCCGCCGCAGCGATCGCCCCGCAGAGGCACCCCGCGAGCACCAGCACGACGATACGCAGCGCATCGAGCAGCGTGAAACGGAACCTCGAGTAGGTGGTGCGGCGAATATCCGCGCGCCACCCGCGGGCGCGCATGGCGTCCGCCGTCTCGAGGGAGTCTTCCATAGTCCAGCCCATGAGCACCGTCGAGAGCCGCAGGCGCGACGCCACGGCATCGCGCGCGCCCGTGTTCACCGAGCGCTCATGCCCTGCGCACGCAGCGGCGACGTCTTGCACCGCCGCGACGAGCTTGCCCTGCCGCACGAAGCGCGGAATGAGCCGCATGCTCATGGAAATCATGAGGGCGATGGTGGGCGCGGCGTTGCCCAAAAGCGTCATGACGCGGTCGAAAGGCACAAGATGCGCCGCCCCGCGAAACCACAGCACGCTTGCCACGAACAGACCGCCCATGGCGCAGCCGTAGCACAGGCTCTCGAGATAGACCGCACGCGGACCCAGCCGGAAGAGTTCCGTAGAGCCGGATGCCGAGAAGAGCGGGTTCACCAGCGCCACGATGAGTATGAACGGCAGCTGCCAGCGCAAGCTCATCACAGTCGCGCGCGGCCCGTCGTAGACGCACTCGTACAGCAAGCCGCCTGCCAGGGAGATAACAATGAGCACCGGCTGGAAGGCGAACATGGTGAGACCGATGGTAATCGTTGCGTACACCGCGGGGACCAGCGGATGTGCTGTGTCGAATGCTGTATGCCGCTCTGCGTACACGCGCCCTTCCTCCCTCGCAATGCTTGCTGCCGGCGCACGTCCACGCACCGCTTTGCGTGTCCGCGGCCGCGCGCGTGCGTCATGGTTCGTCTAGTCTAGCGCACCCCGACGCGCCACCACATGCAACGCGCCAGATGAACCCCTTGCGAAGGCGCGCATCTCGCCTATGTTTCGCGCGGCGGTGCGGTATCATCATGAACGTAGCGTGGCGGGCGGACAGGATGGGTGCATAGGACGATGCATTGTCGCTGCCTGCGCCGCCAGAAGATGCAATGGGGAGAATGAATGGACGCAACCGCTATCATCCTCGCCGCTGGCGAGGGTACCCGTATGAAGTCCAACCATGCCAAAGTCTCACACAAGATACTCGGAAAGCCCATGATCGAATGGGTGGTCGACGCTGCCGTCGCTGGCGGATGCAACCGGATCATCGTGGTGGTGGGCAGCCATGCCGATGAGGTTCGCGCTATCGTGGAGGGCTCCCGCAGCGCGAGCGTGGCGCGCGTTGAGTGCGTCGAACAGACCGAGCGCCTGGGGACCGGCCATGCGGTGAAAGTCGCCCTCGAGGCGTGCGCCATCACCGAGGGACCGGTCGTGGTGCTGAACGGCGATTTGCCGCTCATCCAAGGCGAGACCATCCGTCTGTTTGCCGAATCGGTCGCAGACGGCGCTTACGCTGCCACGATTTTTACCACCACGCCGCCCGATCCGTTCGGGTATGGCCGCGTGCAGCTTGGTGCAGACGGCACGGTTGAACGCGTTATCGAGCAGAAGGATTGCACCGCAGAACAGGCCGCAACCCTGCTGGAGTGCAACGCGGGCTGCTACGCCTTCGACGGCGCGGCGCTGGCCGAGCACATCGACGAGATTGGCTGCGACAACGCGCAGCACGAGTACTACCTGCCCGACATGGTTGAGATCTTGAAGCGTGCCGGCAAGGGCGTCTCGATCTTCCACTGTGACGATTACACCGAGGGCCTCGGCATCAACAGCCGCGCCCAGCTCGCACAACTCACCGCCGTCGCACGTGACCGCATTAACGAGCGCTTCATGGCGGAAGGCGTAACGTTCATCGAGCCGACGCTCGCGTGGATCTCGCCTGACGCCCAGATTGGCCGCGACACCGTGATCTGGCCGCTCACCATCATGGAAGGCGCCTGCGTCATTGGCGAGGGATGCTCGGTTGGCCCCAACACGCGCCTTACGCACGTGCGCTGCGGCAACGGATGCTCTCTCGATGAGACCGTCGCCATCGATGCGGTGCTCGAAAACGACATCTCATGCGGCCCGCGCGCCTACCTGCGTCCCGGCACGCACGTGCTCGACGGCGCCCACGTGGGCACCCATGTCGAGATCAAGAAATCGACCATCGGCGAAGGGTCGAAGGTCCCGCACCTCTCGTACATCGGCGACACCACCATGGGCGCCGGCGTGAACATTGGAGCAGGGTCTATCACCTGCAACTACGATGGTGTGAATAAGAATCCCACCACCATTGGCGACAACACGTTCATCGGCTCCGACACCATGATGGTCGCGCCGGTGAATATTGGCTCGAATGCGGTCACTGGTGCATCGAGCTGCATTACGAAGGATGTTCCCGACGGGGCACTCGCCATCGAGCGCTCTGAACAGCGCATCATAGCAGGCTATTCCGAGCGTAAGCGCGCTCGCAAGTAGTGGAGACACGGGTACGGCAGTCCAAGACTAAGGAGTATCGGCAAATGCCCACACAGGACAACAAACGAACCCAGCAGATGTACAAGACGCTGCGCCTGTATTCAGGCTCATGCAACAGGCCCCTCGCGCAGAAGATCGCAGACATCCTGGGAGTTGAACTCTCGGGCCTTGCCTTAGAGAAGTTTGCGAACGGCGAAATTTACGCGCGCTTCGATGAATCGGTGCGCGGCGCCGACGTCTTCCTCGTCCAGTCCGTTGCCGGCCCCAGCGTCAACGACATGCTCATGGAGATGCTCGTTGCCACCGACGCCGCCAAGCGCGCGTCCGCTCGCACCATCACCGCGGTCATCACGCACTACGCTTATGCTCGCCAGGATCGCAAAGCAGCACCGCGCGAGCCCATCACCGCGCGCCTTGTTGCCAACCTGCTCGAGCGCGCCGGCGTCGATCGCGTCATTACCCTCGATTTGCACCAGGGTCAGATCCAGGGCTTCTTCGACATTCCGGTGAACCACCTCTCTGCACTGCCGCTCTTCGGTGAGTACTACAAGCAGAAGGGCTTTGATCCCGCCAACCTCGTGGTTGTCTCCCCCGATGTGGGACGTGCCAAGGCCGCCAAGCTGCTCTCCGATATGCTTGGTTGCGACCTCGCCATCGCCCACAAGGGCCGTCCGCGCCACAACGCCGCCGAGGTCATGGGCATCATCGGTGATATCAAGGGCAAGACCTGCATCATCAATGACGACATGATCGATACCGCCGGAACGCTGTGCGCCGGCGTGCGCGAGCTCAAGAAGCTGGGTGCCGGAGATATCTACGTGTGCGCCACGCACGGCATCTTCTCTGGTCCCGCACTCGAGCGCCTGAACAACGCGCCGATTGTTGAGTGCGTGGTCACCGACTCGATCCCCGTTGTCCCCGAGGGCAAGATCAAGACCATCACCGTGGCAGACGAGTTTGCCAGCGCCATTGAGGCCGTGTACGCAGAGCAGTCCGTTTCCAAGCTCGTAGGCGGCGATTTTGCACTCTAATCGCTAAAGAGGCTATTTGTAGGCACGGGCAGGCGCTATTCGTCTCGATTGCTCACGCGCTCAGAGCAGAATGAACCTGCCGGCGCTTCGCGCCGGCAGGTTTTTTTGAAAATCGGTCCCCTGATTGTCATTTAGTTCAGATTCCGGAGAGATCGGCACGCCCTGCAGGCAAATATCATCTTCAGTAAGTCGCATTTAAATATATTTTATATATTTAAGCTGCCTTAAATCTCGCCGCGAGCGCGAATGAGCTCGTAATCACCTTTCGCGAGCACGCTATTGCTCCGGAATCTGAACTAAATGACACTTTTCGCGTCATTTTTCGCATTTTTCTAGTAGCCCGCCTCGCGCCCGCCCCTATTGCCGACCAAATCTTGCCGCTCCCCTCTTCTTTTTTTGATTCCTTCACCTCGTCTCACAGCGACGTGATAGCGTTACTGCATGGAAGCGCTGATTGTTTCACATACCACCTCACTTCGCGGTATTCGCGCCGCACGACGGATGTACGCCGCCGTTCCATGGACCCTGCTTTCTAAAGTCCAACAGAATCGCATCCTAAAATCGTGTCTCATGCCTGCTACGACCATTGATTTTGATTTCGTGGAACGCATGGGGTTTTGGGAGAACAGCAGCTTTGAACAGCTCGACATGCTTATTGGCATGGAGTCGCAGCGCCGTCGCGATTCACGAATTTGCTCTCACCTCATCTCCTCGTTGCCGCCCGGCGCCATCATGCACGTAGCTCACGATCTATATAGCTGTTCCCCTGCGTTTACAGCGCTCTTATGCTCAAAAGGCAAATCAGTTGGCGAAATCATCCCCTTGTTGATGGAGCTTCTGGGAACCTATACGCTTCCAGAAGAGGCAACGCTTCCCATCTCCCGAGGAGATGCGTGGCGACGCCATGGCCTTGTTGCTGATCAGCAACCAGACGATCCAACAATGAACAGCGCCGCAGGATCAATGGCGTTACCCGTTCAGCAAGCTCACTACCATTGCAATCCCGCTGTCACGGTGGAAGAGCTAAAGGCTGTGGCGGCATGGGCGACCAGCTCTCGCTATGCAGCCTTCAGAACGGCTGTGAAGTATGTCGTCTCAGGCTCAGCATCCCCCGCAGAATCAATCATGTTCGGCATGTTTGCCCTGCCGCAGCGCTACGGCGGCTTTAACATGCTGTCCCTTCCGAAAGGCGGCATCCTGCTTAACCATCGCGTCGATTTTGATGAACAGGCGCTTCACATGTCCTCGGGCATCCCGTACGCAATTCTTGATGCCTACATCCCAGCAGCGAATATGGAGCTCGAGTACAACGGGATTGGCCATGAAGAGGAGGCGGCGCGTATACACGACGGACAGCGCAACAATGGTGTTCGCGGCATGGGTATAGCAATCATCGTCATTAATCGGGATCAGATGCGCGATGTTGTCGCCCTTGAGGCAATCGCTCGAACAATTTATCGAAGTGCCGGAAAATGCCTTCGTTATCGGACGGACGGATATAGGAAGCAGCAGCACGCCCTGCTGAATACCCTGCGCAAAGCCATCGGCCTGCCCCCTTGCTAGCTACACGCCCACAACGTCCCTTCGTTTGACACGGACAGCCAATACCGTCACCATGCTGCAAGAACGCAAACCAAAGGAGCATATATGGCGCAGCCACAGCCCGAAAAGATACGCATGATTGCCGGCTTGGGAAACCCCGGTGCGGAATATGCCGAAACCCGGCACAACGCCGGTTTCCAGACCGTCGATGAGCTCGCGCGGCGAGCAGGCGTCTCCTACTGGAAAAACCAGCTCGGTGCCGAGGTGGCGACCGTTCGGGTAAGCGACCCCGAGGCGGAGGGCGGAGCTCGCGACGTTGTGCTCGTAAAACCGCAGAGCTTCATGAATACGAGCGGCGGCCCCATCTCCAAACTGTGCCGTGAATATAACATCAAGCCCGAGGAACTCCTCGTTGTGCACGATGAGCTCGATATTCCCGCCGAGGACGTGCGCGTCAAAGTTGGCGGTGGCCATGCCGGCCACAACGGCCTGCGCTCCATTATCGACAAACTAGGCAGCCGCGACTTCTCGCGCATTCGCTTTGGCATCGGCGAGCCCCCCGGGCGCATGTCCGGCGCCGACTTCGTACTCAAGCAGCTACGCGGCAAAGAGGCGGAGGCGTTCGCCGACACCGTGATGCGCGCAGCCGATGCCTGCGAGCTCGCGCTCTCCCGCGGCGTCATCTTCGCCCGCGACCACGTGAACGGCGCCACCGCAAACAACGGAAAGCATTAGCCACCCCTGCAACCGCAAAGCGAAAACAATCTACCTCCTGCTTGCACAGCGCTATGACACAAGCTATCCGCGGGTATAATCCGCGGTGTATGTGCATGTGTCGCGTTTCGCCTACACGCACACCAAGCCTGCAACCCAGGTGCATCTGAGGCGCCAACACGCGTCGGCGTCTCATGACAGAGAGGGGTTCTATGTTCAAGATCCTGAAAAAGACGCAGTTCTCGGAGAAGGTCTTCGAGTTCCGCGTCGAAGCCCCGAGGATGGCCAAGAAGGCGCACGCCGGCCAATTCCTCATGGTTCGTGCCGACGAGACGGGTGAGCGCGTACCGTTCACCTTCGCTAACTGGAATCCCGAGGAGGGCTGGATCGAGTTCATCTTCATGGTGGTGGGCAAAACCACCCAGTGCCTCTCCCAGTTGAACGAAGGCGACTATATCCGCGACATCACCGGCCCCTTGGGCAAGCCGACCGAGATCGAGGGCGACCGCGTCGCCGTCATCGGCGGCGGTGTGGGCCTCGCCATCGCCTACCCCGTGGCGCGCATGCTCTGCGAGCAGGGCAAGAAGGTCTACGTCATCATGGGTGCGCGCAACAAGGACCTGCTCATCCTCTTCGAGCAGTTCGCTGCGCTGCCGCTTGAGGAGCTGTTCGTCACCACCGACGACGGCTCTATGGGCGAGAAGGGCGTTGTGACCTTGCCGCTCGCGCGCTTGTGCGAAAACGATCAGATTGATTCCGCCTTCGCCGTGGGCCCCGTGCCGATGATGAAATTCTCCGCGCGCACCTGCCGCGAGCATAAGATTCCCATCGTGGCGAGCTTGAACCCCATCATGGTCGACGGCACGGGCATGTGCGGCTGCTGCCGCGTCGAGGTGGGCGGCGAGACCCAGTTTGCCTGCGTCGACGGTCCCGACTTCAACGCCGACCTGGTTGACTGGGACGATCTGGCGCATCGTCAGGCAAGCTACAAAGCCGAAGAGGCCCTGTCCATCAAGCATCACGAGGAGGCCTGCGCATGCCAGAAGTAAAGAAATACCGCCCCAATATTGGGGCTCCGCGCACGCCGGCAAATGAGGAGCCGGCCGCCGAGCGCGCCCGCGACTTCCGCCCTGTTGACACCGGCTACACCAAGGCCGATGCCATCGCCGAGGCCAATCGCTGCCTCGACTGCAAGAAGCCACTGTGCATGGAGGGCTGCCCGGTAGGCGTCCACATCCCACAGTTCATCGAGAAGATTCGCGAGGAAGATTGGGGCGGCGCACTTGAGACCATCAAGGCCGACAACCTTCTGCCCTCGGTTTGCGGTCGCGTGTGCCCGCAGGAAAACCAGTGCGAAGGGAAGTGCATCCTGGGCAAGAAGGGCGATCCGGTAGCCATTGGCCAGCTCGAGCGCATGCTCGGCGATATGGCCGATGAGGTTGGCTCCGCGCCTGAGTGCGCACCCGCGAATGGCAAGAAGGTCGCTGTCGTGGGCTCCGGCCCGTCGGGCATCGCCTGCGCCGGCGAGCTGGCACGCATGGGCTTTGACGTCACCGTCTTCGAGGCGTTCTTCACCGGCGGCGGCGTGCTCACCTACGGTATCCCCGAGTTCCGTCTGCCCAAGGCGATCGTCAAGCGCGAGATCGACGGCCTCGAGCAGCTGGGCGTGCATTTCGAGTACAACTCGGTGGCAGGCCGCCTGTTCGATGCCGACGAGCTCTTTGAAGACGAGGGCTTCGACGCGCTGTACCTCGCGGTGGGCGCCGGCCTACCGCGCTTCTTGCACGTACCGGGCGAGAACCTGCCCGGCGTCTACTGCGCCAACGAGTATCTCACCCGTACAAACCTCATGAAGGCGTACGAATTCCCCGTCTACGACACGCCCATTCGCCACGGCCGCGATGTGGTGGTCTTCGGCGGTGGTAACGTTGCCATGGACGCTGCACGCACCGCGCTGCGTCTTGGCGCCGAGAAGGTCACACTTGCGTATCGCCGCACCGAGGCCGAGATGCCCGCGCGCCGCGCCGAGATTCACCACGCCAAGGAAGAGGGCGTCCAGATTCTCGAGCTCGCAAACCCGCTACGCTTCCTGCCCGGCCCAGACGGCTTCGTCTCGACCATCGAGCTGCAGCGCATGGAGCTCGGCGAGCCCGATGCCTCCGGACGTCGTCGTCCCATTCCTGTTGAGGGGTCTGAATTCGCCATCCCGTGCGATGTGGCCATCACCGCTATTGGCACGCGCGCCAACCCGTTCGCAAAGCTCTGCGCCGATGTCGAGCTCAACCGCTGGGGTCTCATCGAGACCGATGAGCACGGTCGCACCTCAAACCCGAAGGTCTGGGCTGGCGGCGACATCGTCACCGGTGCTGCTACGGTCATTCTCGCCATGGGTGCCGGCAAGACCGCCGCGCACTCCATTGCCGAGACGCTCCTGGCCGAGTAACCAACCGCGCCAATATGTGTCCGCAGGCGGCGGCTCCGAGGATTCGGGGCCGCCGCTTTGTATGCACCAGCTAGCGCAGCCCCTGCAACTGCGCGACAACCCACGCCTGTGCAATATCCATCGCAACGCCCGCCACAAGTAGCACAAGCGCCCCGCCCGCAACCATGAGCAGAAGATGCGTGACGCCCGCCTTTACAAAGCCGCTGCGCGTTGCATCCCGCAGCTCGTTGATGTTGAGCACCTGCGCATATGTCGTGCGACCGCAATGCGGGCATGGCAACTTCTTGGAATAACGCAGGTAGTGGGGCTCATCAACGAGCGCTGCGCCCTCGCGCCGCGTTTTGGTAACGCTCACCGACTTGCTGAGGCCCACACGCATGAGCTCGCTGGCACCCACCTCGTATTCGGCGCCGCAATGCTCGCAGCGCATGCGGCCCACACAGCCCGATGTCGCCATCGAGCGACGCGCCGCACGCACGAACAGCACGGCGCACACAATCACCCACGCAAGCAGCGCCACTGCCATAACGATGGTGATAATGGGTCTCGGATCGAACGGCAGTAGGCTCATGGCAGCCCTCCTTGCGTATGGTTAGACACGCAGCCCGTCTGCATCAATCGCCTGCATCCAGGCGATGTACACGTTGGGGTAGTGGCCGTAGAGCACCTGCATGGGATTCACGTCGGCAAGCAAATCGTGCACGAGCGCCGCGATGCCACCCGCACTGGCAAGGTCATCTACGTCAGGAATCTCGCGTCCCAGGTCGTCGACGAGCTTGTCCACGCGCTCACGGTCCTGGGGCACATACGGACTTTCGGCACCGGTGTTCTCTTTAAACGCCGCACGCATCTCGTCATAATGCGCATCGAACGCCTCGTCACCCACGCCGGGAAGCCACAAATCGCGCCCATAGCGCGCATACCCCCAGCTTGCCAGCGGCAGACGCGGCACCAAATCGCTGGGATTCATGATGTTGAAGATGTTGTTGTAGAGCTCGTCGCCCACATTGGGCATCGTGGTCACCTCGGGCGTGGCGAATGTGTAGCAGTAGATGCTCTCGCGTGGCGCCAGCACACGCAAGCCCTGCGTCATGTCATCGGCGTAGGAGGCAGCGAGGTTCGCCGTAGCGGCACCGCGCGAATGACCGCAAAAGAGCAGCGCGATGTCATCGGTTCCCTTGTCGCCAGCCTCTTCGGTAACGCGCTCCTCGAGGTCCTCGATAATCTCGTTGGCCGAGCGCATGAAGCCCTCGTGATCGATGTCGTCCATCTGGTACGCCGCGGCATCGCCCATGTTCACGTCGCTCAGCCATTCCGAGCCGTAGCTGCCGCGAATAGAGATGAGGTAGAGCGTCTTGTGCTCCCCCTGCGAGCTGGTGATATGCTTGAGCGCCACCGAATACGCCACCACGTCGTCGGCGCCCGCGAAGAAGTCGACAATCTCGTCCCACACCTCGCTACGGTACTGATACGACGCGGTGGAAACCTCTTCGAAGCCCAGCGCTGCGAGCGCGTTTTCCATATACGCGGGCGCGGTCGAGCCAGCCTGGAAGTACGCCGACTCCGAATTCGCTACGGCAGAAAGTACCGAGCAGGTTGTTGCCAGCTCATGGTTGTACACGGTTGAATCCTGGAAGAACCAGTCGTCGTCCCAAGCAACCTCGGTTGCCACGCGATGGCCTGCGTTATCGGCCATGGTGGTGAACTCGATCTCGGTGGTAAACGCACCGGTTTTACCGTCGGAGGTGGCAAGCTCTTTTGGTATGCCCGGCTCTGCCACGGCACCCAAACCCAGCTGTTCTTGCTCCTGGCGCTCGTGCACGGCAACCGAAAGCGCTATGGCTCCCACGCCCGCCACAACAGCAAGCACCGCGAGCACCGTGAGCGCCACCTTGTGTCGACGCACAAACGAGGGGCGCGCCTCAGCGGAGCTGGGCTCGACGTCGTGTCGCTTGTCCATACGTTCCCCCTGCGTGCTGCTACTCGATTACGGTCGCCGGCACGTGCAGCGTCTCGGCAGCGGCCTCCTCGGTTGCGATGGCAGCGGCCTCTTCGTACACCCCGAGCTCGCGCAGCTTGGCGCGATACGCTGCGGCAATCACATCGACACATCCCTGGCGGCCCAGCTTGGCACGGTTCACCACGATATCCTTGCCCATGTCCATGCGCCACTTGCCCGCGGAATAGCGCTTGTAGAAGCTCTCGCGAGCGCGCTGCATGCGCTTAACGAGCTTGGCACCCTGTGCCCTGTTGAGCCCGCGCTTGTTGCGCACAATCTCAACGCGCTCGTCAAACGGCGCCGTAACCAGCACGGCGATGTGGTTGGGGTTCGAGCGCAGCAGGTAATCGGAGAGACGTCCCTCGATGATGCAGCTCTCGGTAGAGCCCAAGTCGACGATGACGCGTGCCATGGACTCCCACAGCTTGTCGGAGAGGGTGCGCGCATCCACGCGGTCGGGCAGAAACGCCATGAACTCGGCGGCAAGCTGCTCGTCGTAGGCGGCGATGAGATCCATCGACTCACCGGCACGCATCGAGGAGCGCACGAGGATCTCGTTGTCGTACAGCGGAATCCCCAGCTCGCTCGAGAGCATCTTGCCAATCTCGTGGCCCTCGGCACCAAAGTCGCGAGCGATGGTGATCACCACCGGCTGCCCGGCGCGATCAACATCGCTGGCGGCAACCGGCTTCTCAAGACGATTCCTGAGCTTGGGCATGGTGATGATGCGCATGATGCCTCCTTACCTGCGCCGCTACGCGGCAACCACGCGACGCTGGTACGCGCGGACAATGAGCGAGATGCCAAAGTTAAGCACGAAGTACAGCAGGAACACGAATCCGTAGAGCAGCAGCACCTGCGAAAGATCGGACGTGTACCCCATGACCACCTTCGCCGAGAACATGAACTCGGCAACGTTGATGCCGGCGAGGTACGAAGAGTCCTTAATCACCGTGGTGCACTGGCTGAAGAGCGCGGGGATGATCGTCTTGAACGTCTGCGGCAAGATGATGAGGCGCATCGAGGCGAAGAATCCAAAGCCTTGGCTCTTGGCAGCTTCAAACTGGCTCTTGGGGATGGAGTTGAGACCGCCGCGCACAATCTCGGCGATAACGGCCGAGGTGAAGATCGTAAACGCCAGCACCGAGATGAACACATCGTTGCCCTTCACCGTGAAGTAGATGAAGAGGATCCACAGAAGGTTCGGCGTGCAGCGGAACAGCTCGATATAGGCGCTCACCAGCCAGCGGAACACCGAGAGCTTGCCGGTGCAGTACTGCTTCACGAGCGCGAGGATCGTACCCAGGATCACCGAGAACACGATGGCCAGAGCCGAAATCTCGATGGTTTTGAGAAAGCCCTGCATGATGTAGGAGACATTTGCCGGAGTAAAGATTTCCATCGCTTATGCCTCCTTTGCGGGCGCGTTCGTGATGCCGGGGATATTCTTGGCGCGCGGACGCTCCTTCGAGCGCTTCTCGAGCCACTGCACGAGCAGCGCGAGCGGGAAGCAAATCACGAAGTACAGCACGCAGGCCATGATGTAGCCCTGCAGGTAACCGTAGGTCGACACGAAGTTGTCGGCGTTGTACATGAGGTCGCCGCCCGCGATGAGCGCGAGCACCGACGTGTTCTTCACCAGGTTGAGCGCCTGGTTGCACAAGGGCGGCAAGATGACCTTGAAGGTCTGCGGCAAGATTACGTACGCATAGGACTGCGCACGCGTGAAGCCCTGGCTCTGCGCCGCTTCCATCTGGCCGCGCGGCACGCTCTCGATACCGGTGCGGATAACCTCCGAGATGTAGGCAGCATGGTACAGGCCAACACCGAGCGCACCGATGGCAAACGCCGAGAGGCGTACCGGGGACGCCGCCCCCAGAATAGCCTGCAGCACACGTGGACCGGCCATGTAGTAGAAGAACACCTGAACCGGCAGGGGCGTGTTCTGGAAGAACTCAACGTACACGCGGCTGATAGCGCGAAGTACGCGCGAACGCGTTGTCGAGAAGACGCCCAGGATCGTTCCGAGCACCAACGACAGCGCAAGACCGGCGATTACCACCTGCAGCGTGAAGGCAAAACCGCTCCAAAAGCCATCCATGCTGCTCAAGGTAATCTCCCAGCGCCTGGGATCAAATAGACCTTCGAGCATACCGCTCCTTCCGTGTGCCACATCGTGCAAAATCGCCCGAGCGGGTGGCGCCGCCCGGGCGATGAAGCCGCACGCGGCGCCGTACGGCAACCGCTGCGACCTGTACAAACCTTAGAGGAGGTTCCAGGTCTCGGCCTCTTCCTCAAGCCAGCCGTTCGAGAGCAGCTCGTTCACCGTGTCGTTCACAACCTCGGAGAGGTCGGAGCCCTTCTTGGTAGCAATGCCGTACTCCTGCTCACCGAACTCGACCTCGGGCTCCAGGAGCTCCTTCTGGTCGTTCATGTAGGTGTTGAGCGTGGAGCGGTCCATGGCAAAGGCGTCGATGTTGCCCGACTCGAGCGCCGAGTTGATGGACGGGTAATCGGGATACTCGTTGAAGTTGGAGTCGCTAAGCGTCACGCCCTCCTCCGCAACGGCATCCGTCACGGCCTGCTTGGTGGTAGAGCCCTGGCTGACACCGATGAGCTTGCCGTCGAGGTCGGCGAGCTTCTCCATGCCGGAGTCCTTCATGATCATGACGCCCACGTGGTCGACGCGATACGGATCGGAGAAGTCCCAGTCCTCCACGCGCTCGGGCGTGATGGTGTAGGTGGCGCACACGATATCGAGCGAGTCGTTGTCGATGAGCGGGCCGCGGGTCTTAGGCGTAACGGTGGTGAACTCGCACAGACCCTGCTCCTTGGCCTCCTCATAGGTGGTGCCGAGCACCGCAGCGGCGATCTGGTAGCACAGATCGATCTCGAGGCCCTCATACTCGCCGGTCTCGGTGTTGAGGTAGCCGTAGCCAAGGACGTCGGCCTTGACACCGCAGTTGAGCTTGCCGCGAGCCTTGATGGCCTCGACCTTGGAGCCGTCCTCGCCGCTGCCCGAAGCAGCCGGATCGGAATTGCAACCTGCGAGCGCGCCGGCGCCCACAACGGCGGCGGTGGCACCGAAAGCCTGTACAAACTGGCGACGTGACATAGACATGATGGGTACCCCTTTCGCTGGTACGAGCCCCGATGTTGTGCAATTGCAGCCTTGGGGCTATCTGTAAGGCATCGCGAGACGCCTAAAGACCAAAGTGATTAGTGCAGAATCTTGTTGAGGAAGTCCTGGCAACGCGGATTCTGCGGGTTGGTGAAGAAATGCTCGGGCGTGCCCTCTTCCAGAATCTGGCCGTCGTCCATGAAGATCACGCGGTCGGCCACCTGCTTGGCGAAGTTCATCTCGTGCGTCACGCAGATCATGGTGATGTTCTCCTGCGCGAGCTCGATCATAACGTCGAGCACTTCCTGGATCATCTCGGGGTCGAGCGCCGAGGTGGGCTCGTCGAAGAGGATGATGGGCTGCTTGGTGCACATGGCGCGCGCGATGGCGACGCGCTGCTGCTGACCGCCGGAGAGGTTCTGCGGATACTCGCCCGCCTTCTGGGCAAGGCCAACGCGCTCGAGCGCGGCCATGGCGGCCTTGTTGGCCTCCTCCTTGCTCTTCTTCTGCAGCTTGATGGGCGCAAGCGTGAGGTTGCCCAGCACCGTCATGTTGGGATACAGGTTGAACTGCTGGAACACCATCGAGGAGTACTTGCGCGCCATCTCGAGGTGATTTTTCTTGGTGAGCGGCGTTCCGTCGATAACAACCTCGCCCGTGGTGGGCTCCTCAAGGTAGTTGATGCAACGGATGAGCGTCGACTTGCCCGAGCCGGAGGGCCCGATCACAACGAGCTTCTCGCCCTTCTTGACCGTCAGATTGACATCCTTCAGGACATGCAGGTCGCCGAAGTATTTGTTCAATCCACGGATCTCGATCATATCGGCCATGGGTGACATTCCTCCCTATCCATAACCGCACGGACCATCGTGCGCGAGCACCCGAATCCCGAGCATCTCGGATCTGTGCGATTCGGTGTTCTATTGTACGGGTCGCACCAGCACAAACCTGCGGAGAACACATCTTGCAACGCCCGTGAAATCGAGTTGTCACAAACCGTATGCATATCCGCGCGGCGGCTTATGCGAAAACACGCTCAAAAGTTGTCATATTATACCCGATTGATACCGCAGTATGCGCTTTAGCTAAGTAAAGCGCATATACCCCCATCGCAAAGCGCCATATACCGTCACCGATTTTTGTAACGCTCATGCCATCCCTGGGCGGAACTTCAGGCGCTCACCCCTCCCGCACCACCGCTAACCGCCTTGTTGTCTCCCGCCGGAAGCGCGGCAAGTACACTTGATGAAGGCTTTGCCTGTAAGACTAGCCTCAGCAGGACGAGGCGTATCGGGGAAGCTGCATGGCCCCAGGGCGCCGTGCAGGAGAAAGGAGTCCATCATGGAGCATCGCATCACGGTTTCGCGCCGCGCGTTCATCGGAGCCGCCGGTGTTGGCGCCGCCGCCATCGGCGTGGCCGGCTGCAGTGGCGGAGGCGGCATCGCAGGCCCCACGCCGTCGGTTGAAATCGTTGAGGTCGAGAAGGTGTTCACCGTAGGTTCCTACGATGGCGCCATGAACTTCGGTCTCGATATCAAGATCAAGAACAACGGTGATACCGAGGTCACCGGTTCGTATCTCGCCTACGACGGCGAGGCCACGCAGGGCGACGAGAAGCTCTCCGATTCCTATATTTCAACCGATGAAATCGAGGGAATCGCCGGTGACGACAACGTCAACGGCGGCGAAGAGGGCACGGTCGAGCTGGTCTGGGAGCTCAAGAACACCGACGATCCGGTCACCGTGGTGCTCGAGGTCTACGACGTCAACTATGAGAACAAGGTCGAAATCCTGAACGAGACCTACGACCTCGCCGATGCCGAGGCCATCGAATCCGAGGCCCCCTTCGAGGTGACCGTGAACAGCGCAACTGTCACCGACGATGGCGAAGGCACCTCGTTGCTGGTGCTCGACCTCACCTATACCAACCTGGGCGACGAGCCCATGAGCTTCAGCTCGGCCGTCGAGATGAAGCTCTTCCAAAACGGCATCGAGCTTCAGAGCGGCTACCTCCCCTACAACCATCCCGCGTCCGATGACACCAAGGAGCAGAATACCTATACCGAGGTCCAGAAGGACACCTCGGTACCCGTTCTCGAGGTGTACGAGCTTGTCGATGCGGCGGCACCTGTTGAGATGCAGCTCATCGACTGGAACAGCTACGACCAGCGCGTCGTGCTCGACACCACCATCGAGCTTTCGTAACGCCCCGGCCACAGCGTTCAGCATATCGAACACAAGGAGGCGCACATGGATGCGCAGCATGACCCTACTCGCGTAAACGAAGGCGACGCGCCGGCATCGTCGGCACCGCATGCACCAACGGATCTTCCGCCCGTACCCACCGACTTGCCACCCGTGCCCGAGGCGGCCCCCGCAGCAGCCCCGAGCGAGCCCGAAACAGCCGAACCCGAGCCCGCAAACGCACCCCATGACGCTGCGCCGGCGCCCGCGGAAGCCGTGCCGCCGCTCGATGCGACGCAGCTCAATCCTGCTGTTCAGGCCGCGCAGACCGAGACGGCGCCTGAGGGCGAGATGCCTCCGGCGCCGGCGGCTGACGCCGCGTGGCTCAACAACCAGCCCAAGAAGAAGATGAGCCCCGCCGTTATCGGCGGCATTGCCATTGCCATCGTGGCCGTCATCGCCATCGCCGTCTTCGCATTTGGCTCGATGGGCTCAAACGGCGGCGCAGAGCCTCCTGCAGCCATCGAGGCAGACGATGAGCGGGACGAGAAGCCGGCAACCAAGGAGGAAGACGCCCAGGAAGAGGAACCGGCAGCGGAAGAGGATGCCGATGACGCCACCGGCGGCACGATCCACGCCGGCACGATCGACACCTCAAGCAACTACAGCTTCTCAGTAGAAAGCGCTCTCATTGGCACCGAGGAGTACACCGATGCAGTTTGTGTCCTGCTTGTTGGCACGTTTACCAATGAGTCGGATGAGACGGTATCCTTTGGCAGCACGCTTGGCACCGTGGCGCAGCAAGGCGGCTACGAGCTCTCGGAGGTGTATCTGAGCGGCGCGAGCCAATTCAACTACAACGAGATCGCGCCCGGGCAGTCGATACCGGTCTTTATTGCTTGGGAGCTCGTCGACGGCACCTCAGATGTTTCGATCACGGTCACCGACATGTATCACTATGCCGAGGCTGTTGTGTTCGAACAGAGCTACACCATCGATGAGTTGATTGCCAATAGCAACGCCTACGTCGATTCGCTCGAAGGGTTCGACGAAGGCATGGACGTATAACGAACGTCACAGACCGTAGCTATGAAAGGCGCCGCCGCGTGTCCCTGTTCACGCGGCGGCGCCTTACTTGATGGCAAGGTTCAGGCAATTTCCAAGTTTCGGCCTGATGCCAAGTTCGTTAGGCGAGACGGCTACCAACCTCTTTGGCAGCCGCTGCTTTATCGAAATTGCCGTCAGTCGCCTTGTTGAGCGCGCCCATCACGCGACCCATATCCTTGCGGGTAGTTGCGCCAAGCTCGGCGATGGTCTGCTCGATGAGCGCCGTGAGCGCGTCACCGGAGAGCTGCGCGGGCAGCAGGCTCTCCAAGATATCCACCTGCTGCTGCAGCGTGTCGGTGCGCTCCTGGTTGTTGCCGGCCTTGATGGACATCTCGAGCGTCTCGGCCGTCTGCTTGATAAGACGCTTGATCATCTTGGTAACGTCTTCCTCGGTGGCGTCGCGGCGCTCGTTAACCTCGACGTTTTTCACCTCGCCAATCACCTGTCGAATGATGGAAAGACGCGTCTTGTCCTTGGCCTTCATGGCCGCGATCATCTCGTTGTGCAGCTCTTCGCTCGTCATGGATATCGTCCTTTCCCTCATGATGCAGCGGGCCCGCATCAACGGGCCCGCACCGTATCGTAGGTTTGCAGCGGGGCTCGTGCCCTACTCGGTTGCCTCGTCTTGAGCCGCCTCGTCGTCCGGCGCGCCCTCCTCGGTCTCGCTCGTGGGCGTCACGCCCTCCAAGCTCACGTTATACGGCACATCCGCGGGCATCTCGTTGATCTGAATGTCCGCCTCGTCAACATAGCTGTTGAGCCAATCGTTGTAGGCCGTGCCCTCTTCCTCGGTCTTGATGGTGTCGCTGAACTGGTTGCGCAGGTCCTCGGGGATCTGGTCGATCGAGGTGACACTACCGTCTACGTAGAAATGACCGGTGCACTTGATGATGTGGAAGCCATAGGAGGACTCCACAATGCCGCTCACCTGGTCGACATCGAGCGCGGAAAGCGCATCCTGGTAATCGGAGACGAAGGTGGTGAGCTTGTCCCAGCCCACATCGCCACCGTTGTCGGCGGAGCTATCCTCGGAGTACTCCTTAGCGGCATCCTCGAACGAGATCTCGCCGGCGTTGATCTTGTCGAGCACGCTCTGCGCCTCGGCACGCACCTCTTCTTTAGTGGCATCATCGGCATCGGAGTCGACCTTGAAGAGAATGTGCGACGAACGACGCGCGTCGTTGTACTCGTCGAGGTGCTCGTTGGCGTAGGCGATGATCTCGTCGTCGGTGGGGTCGTCGACACCTGCGACCTCCTCGCGCAGCTTCTCCTGCTCAAGGCTGCTGCGGAGCGACTCCTTATAGGTGTCCTCCGTATACCCCATCACCGAGAGCTGATCGATGAAAGCATCCTCGGAATCGTAGCTGGCAGCAGCCTCGTTCCACGCCTCATTGACCTCTTCGTCGGAGACGGTCACGTTGTAATCGGAGATGGCCTGCGACAGCAGATACTGGCGCGCGTAGGAATCGATGACGCTCTCGCGATACTCCTCGGGCGTGATGCCGTTGTCCACGAGGTACTGCGCCCAGTCCTCATCGCTGTCATAGCCAAGCGCCGAGCGCGTGCTCATGATCTGCTTGGTGATGGTGTCCTCCGTGATGTTCACGCCGTTCACGGTTGCCGCAACGCCGCCGGTGAGATGATAGTCCTCACTCGACTGCATCTGGTTCAAGATGCCGGAGCACGCCATAGCGGTGACCGAGAGCACCATTGCCGCAACACCAATCGCCACGAGCACGTATTTCGCACCCTTGTTGATGAGCTTCTTGTTTTCGCGCTTCATGTCCGCCTTGCTCGGAGTGCCGGGCACCCGCTTGCGCGAACCCTGTGGGCGCTTGGCGTCGCCGTTCTTCATCGCCATGTATTGTTCCCTCTCAAATGGCCAGTTTTTGTGCTATGTCCTGCGAAGGTTACTCTTTTGCCGCAGCAATCTCAACAGTGAGGTCCTCGCGCACGTGCACGCGTCCCTCGGCGAGCAGCTGCACAACGCGCGGGTAGAGCTCGTGCTCCACCGCATGGATGGCCGCCTCGAGGTCGTCGACGCTCCATCCTTCCTCCACGCGCACCGGTTCCTGCGCGATGATGGGACCCTGATCGTACGCCGCGTTGGCAAAGTGCACCGTGACGCCGGTGATCTTGACACCGCGCTTGTAGGCGTCATCGATACCGTGCGCGCCCTGGAAGCTGGGCAACAGCGCCGGATGCAAGTTGACCACGCGGTTGGGCCAGAGCGCCAGAAGCGGCGCGTGCACCATGCGCATGTAGCCCGCCATGATGATGTATTCGGCACCGGCGCGCTTGAGCTCGGTAGCAATGACCTCGTCGGCATCCCACGGGTCTGCATAGAGTTCCTTGGAGAGCGCCAGCGTTTGAATGCCCGCCGCTGCGGCGCGTTTGAGACCTGCGGCGCTCGGTCGGCTCGAGATCACGAGTACGATCTCGGCGTTGAGCGAGCCCGAGGCGATGCGGTCGATCAGCGCTTGGAGGTTGGTCCCCGAGCCCGAGATGAGCACGCCGATCTTGAGCGGCTCGGCCTTACCCGCGGCGCACGAGGCGGCGCGGCGTGCCTGCACGTCGTTGCCGCTTTCTGCATCAAATACCGTCTCAAGACGCTCGAGGCGTCGCTTCGCCTCGGCAACGGCCGCCTGATACGTTGGATCGTCTGCCAGTGCGGGATCTGCCGCTGCCCCATCGGTTGCGGCGGCGCGTCCGGCGGCTACGGCATCGGCGCGAGCCCGGTCGACCTCGCGCTCCACCTCCTGGCTGTAAAAGGCGTCGCTCGGCAGCGCCTCAGGTGGCAGCCCGGCAGCCTCGACCGCCTCGCGATATGCACGATCATCGCTCATCGGCGTACACCACCTTGCCGGTGCCCTCGACGCACGTACCCACATGGAAGGGATGCTCGCCCGCAGCTTCGAGCGCCGCGATGAGCGTTTCCTCGTCCTCGGACGCGCAGATGAGCATGAGGCCTACACCCATGTTGAAGGTCTTGCACGCTTCGTTGGGCGTGAGACCGGCATGGCGCGAGATATAGGAGATGACCGGCGGCATATCCCAGCCCATCGCCCCCCCGTTGCGCTCAACCACGGCATCCACGTCAGGCGCGAGCGCACGGTTGAGATTCTCCGTGATGCCGCCGCCGGTGATATGCGCGATAGCGTGCACCTTGCCCGCGCCGGGGCCGCGCAGCACCTCAAGAACGGGCTTCACATAGATGCGCGTGGGAGCCAACAGCGCGTCCGCCAAGCTATCGCCGCCGAGCTCCTCAAGCGGCTTCTCGAGCTCGGCGCGCTTTGCCTCAGCCTCGGGCGTGCCCGGAATGAGACCGTCCACGCCAATCACCTTGCGCACAAGCGAATAGCCGTTGGAATGAACGCCCGTCGAAGGCAGGCCGATGATCGCATCGCCGGAACGAACGTTTGCCGGGTCGAGCATCTTGGGACGATCGACGACACCCACCGTAAAGCCGGCGAGATCGTAGTCATCGGGACGCATGACGCCAGGGTGCTCGGCCATCTCGCCGCCCACGAGCGCCGCGCCCGCGAGCTTGCAGCCATCGGCCACGCCCTTCACGATCTTCGCCATGTGCTCGGCTTCGATATGGCCGATAGCGATGTAGTCGAGGAAGAACAGCGGCTCAGCGCCCGAGGCGAGAATGTCGTTCACGCACATGGCGACGAGGTCCTGGCCCACCGTCTCATGGCGGTCGAGGAGCTGCGCCAGCACGAGCTTGGTGCCCACACCGTCTGTGCCGCTGATGAGAATGGGGTCCTCCATGTCCTTGAGTGCGGCAGCGGAGAACAGCCCGCCGAACCCGCCAATCCCACCGATGACCTCGGTCCGGTTCGTAGCAGCGACCATCTGCTTGATCGCATCGACGGCGCGGCCTCCTTCGGCGGTGTCGACACCGGCATCTTCATAGGTCACATGCTTGGTTTGCTCGCTCATGCGCTTCCTTTCACGGGCACAAACAATCACCTTGTCATCATATCAGGTATAGAGCGCGAAAGGGTGCCATGCATCTCTGCATGGCACCCTTTGTGCTGCCTATCGCGATGAGTGGTCGATGCAGCGTGAAGCTACTTCGCCTCCTCTGAGGCGCGAGCGGGCTTCTTCTCGCGCCGGAACGTCGAGGCGAGATCTATCCCCTTCTGGGTGGCTCGATACACGTTGCCAAGCTGCGCACCGTGCTCGTTATATACCGCCTCGGACTCAATGAGGCCGTCGCGCCGCAGCTTCTGCACGGCTCGGTCGACCGAGCAGGCGCAGCAGCCCATACGGCGAGCGAGGTCCTGCTTGCTGAACGTCACCGACTCGCGCAGCTGCGTCTCGCGCACCACGAGTGCAAGCACTCGTTCGTACACAAAGGCGTGCCTGCCGTTGATGCGAGTCGTGATACCCTTCAGCGAGGACCCCGTTGCCACGTTACTCACCGCGCCTTCTGGATACCGCGTAGCCACCGGCCACGAGCACCACGCCGGCAATAGCCACACCGGCCACGATGCCAAGGGTTGGATCGCTCGTCTCGACGAGCTTGCCGCCGTTGTCACCCGTGTTACCCGAATCACCAGGTACCGAAGGCTCCTCGGGTTCGCTGTAGGTGTTCTCGAACACCGGCGAGCCCGAACTCCAATCGACCTGCGTGATCTCGAGGCCGCCCTTCCTGTTATCCTTAACCGTCACGTTAACCTGGTAACGCGTCTCGTCATAGGTCACGTTCTGGTTCTGGACACCCGCCGTCGCAGGATCGTCGTCCTCGGGCAGGACCTCAGAGATCCACATGCTGTAGGTTCCAGCCTTCACAAACTGGATCGAGCCGAAGTTGACGGTGCCCGCAGCGTCGTTGGTACCGCGTGTGTATACCTTGTCGCCCGCCTCGTTCGTCACCTGGAAGGTGAACTCGCCCTCGGTAAGATCTCGGCCAGCGAGCATCTTCGTGGCACCGAAGCTCATGCTCGTGGGATTCGCCTTATAGCTGTTCTCGAAGGCCACGGTCTTGTCCTGGGTGCCGTTGATGCTCCACGTCACCTCGAGGTCACCCTGGCCGTTGTCCTTGACGTCGGCCGTCACGGTGTACGTGTCGGTGTCGTAGTCGATGCCCACGTTGCTCGCACCCGGTTGCTCCGCCAGCGTGTACTGGTAGGTGCCCGGAGTGTCGAACGTGATGGGATCGAACGTCACCGCACCCGGCTTGCCTTCGGCGGCAGCCGCGTTGGTCGCGGGGTACGACGTGCCGCCGTCCGCAGTGAGCACGAACGTGAACTCGTCCGCCTTCATGTCACGACCGGCGAGCGTCTTGGTGATGGTCAACTGACCCTCACCCGTGGGACTCGAGGGCTCCGGGTCCACCGTGTAGGTGTTGGTGAAGGTGAAGAGCGGCGCGTTTGCAGGATCGCTCGTCACAGTAAGTACGCCCTGACCGTTGTCGTGAACGGTGTACTTGATGGTCTTGGGCTCGGTGTCCACGGTGACGTAATCGATGGTGCCAGGGTTGGTCTCGGCCTCGGTCACCTGGTACTCGAACGTGAACTCACGCGGCTGACCGTCCAGCTCCTGGGTGTCGACGCCTTCCTCGGCGTTCGCGCCCTCCTGTGCGGCAAGCGCCTCGTTAAGATCGTCGAGCGTGAACTCGATTTCACCGAAGGTCACGTTGCCCTGCTTATCGTTTGTAGCCACGTTGCCGTTGCCTTCAGGCATGGGCGCACCCTCGGTCACACGCTCAAGCGTGAAGGTGTATGCACCGGCAAGCGCCTCGACGTTGGGCTTAAGGCCTGTGGCGTGCTCGAATACCTTATTGCCCTTAGGCGTCACGGACACGGGATTGCCGTCGTTCGTGGAGTAGGTGTTTTCGAAACCGTGGTTCTCGGGCAGGGATGCCGTCGCCGTCAGGGTGCCGTCGCCATTGTCGACCACCGTGATGGTGAAGTCGAAGGAGGTCTTAGAGGCGGTCACGCCCTCAGCGGGCAAGCCGTCGGTGACCTCGGAGGCAGTGTACTGGATGGTCCACGAAGGCAGACCGTCCTCATTCGCAACCTTCTCGGTGTAACCGGCCTGAACCATCTCTGCGAGCGTTTCGGTCGTGTAGTTGAACGTGCCGAAGTTGACGGTACCGTCAGCAGCGTTGGTCACGTTATCTACAACGGTTGCCTTATCCCCCTTGGCATAGGACACCTTGAAGTCGAACTCGCCGTCCTCGAGCGGACGTCCGTCAAGCTTCTTGGTGGTGCTCACCGTCGCGGAGGTGCCGCCCTCGGTATCCGTAGAAGCGAAGTAGCTGTTCTCGAACGGCACCGTGGCAACCGCCTTCTCGGTGCTGGCGTTCGTCACCACAACGGGCTTACCAACCTGCTCGCCGTCCTTGGTCACGGTCGTCGTCACGGTAAGGGTCGCGGTCGCGGCGTCATGCTTCACGGCAATATCGACGCGATAGGTCGCTTCGTCGTTCGTGTAGCCCTTGCCGCCACCCAGGGTCTCAGAGACCTCGTAGACGAAGATCTTGCCCGCGTCGTCCTGCGTGAACGTCATGCCATCCGCAAGGTCGAAGGTGTCAACCGTCACGGTCTGGCCATCATCGGCGGCTGGCGACGGCACGGTCTTGTTGTCGTCCGTGATGCCGAGCTTCGCGGCAGCGTCCGCAGCCGTGGTGCCCGTGCCGTCAACCGGCGTCACGGTGAACTTGAACTGGCCAGCGGTCATGTCGTGACCGGTGAGGACCTTGGTGATCTGGAAGCCACCGAAGGCCGCGCCATCCACGCTCGTGGCGTAGCTGTTGGTGAACACGCCGTTCTGCACCTGCGACGTCGCCGTCATGATGCCGTCGCCGTTATCGACCACGGTGATGGTGAGGATCGCGGTGTTGCCGCTGTAGGTCATGCCGGGGATCTTGTACTCATCGGCAGGCTCGACCTCGTTCACCGTGTAGGTGAAGGTCTTGGTGAGCAGTCCAGTCTCGGGATTGGTCGTCGCGCCCGTCATGTCCTCGTCCGTGAACGTCACAGAGCCGAAGTTGAAGGAGCGCCCATTGACCTCGATCTCGGGGCCGTCCGCGTCAGTAATCTTATCGACCTTGTCGTTCGCGGTGGTTACCTCGACCGTACTCACTCCGTTGTCGTCCGCGCCCTCGAACGCCGGAGCATCGTCGTTCGGTGTAATGGTGAACTGGAAGCTATCGCTGGCGAGCCAATCGCGCCCATCGATGACCTTGGTGAAGTTCGCCGTGGTCGTGGCGTCGCCGGTGTCGACCGTCGTGCCGCCTGTGCCGTAGCTGTTCTCGAACGTTATACCGTCGACCTTCATGGCATCGAGCGCGTCCGCGTCGGCTGCGGAGACCTCTTCGTAGCTGCCCTTGTAGATGGTCATCTCGGCACTCGAAGCGTCGGCCTGGTCATCATAGGTGACCTCGACCTTCACGGTATAGACCGTCGGGTCGTACGTCACGCCATCGACCTTGTAGCCGTTGCCCTCGTTCGCGCCGGCGGGCATGTTCTCCGTCACCTCATAGTAGAAGGTGTGGTTCTGCCCGTCGAACTGGAACTTGGCCGT
>CALUIM010000002.1 GCA_944320725.1 uncultured Coriobacteriaceae bacterium
CGCGCCGATGGTACTGCGGGTGGAGCCCGTGGGAGAGCAGGGCGCCGCTGACCGGTGGACGGCACCGGCCTGGAGCCGGAGGGCCCCCGAGAGGGGGCCTTTTTGGTATCTATCCGAGGTGATAGATTATGGGTTTCCTCCTGTTCTTCGATTGATTACCATGGTGTGCAGGTATGTTGGTTCTGCACGCGTTGGAGGTGACCTGTGTCCCGCGCACGTATTGGCGTGGATATCGTTGAGATTCCTCGGATGGAGCGAATCTTGCAGCGTACGCCATCATTTGCCACGCGCGTCTTCACCGATGAAGAGCGCGCCTATTGTGACGCCACCACTCGTCCCTATGCCCATTACGCAACGCGTTTTGCAGCCCGTGAAGCGGTCTTGAAGGCGCTCGGCACAGGGTTTAGCTGCGGGGTCGGCAGGAAAGATGTCTCGGTCACCCGGGATGCGCTCGGACGTCCCCAGGTGCTTCTTGCGGGGCGTGCGCGTGAAATCGCCAATGAGCTTGGCGTTGTCGAGATTGCCCTTTCGCTTTCCCTTACCGCTGATCTTGCCGTTGCAAATGCGATGGCTATCACCGAGGATGCGCGTCCGCGTGCCAACGATAAGCCTGAAGATGAACGCGCGCGTCTGGCGCGCTCCTTCAAAGAGGCGCGTTCGATTCTTGACGAGTTAGAGCGCGTTCAGGATGAAGAACTTCTTGCCGTATCGGGTGATACGGCGTCCGTCGATCATGGGGGTGCACATGAGACCGGTACTCAATTGTGAGCAGGTGTCCCAGCTCGAGGATCTTATCGAGAAGGAAGGCACATCGAAAGCCGAGCTCATGGAGCTGGCTGGCGAGTTCGTTGCCGCCGAGGCGGAAAAGCTCGGTGCCAAGCGCGTGGTGGTGCTTACGGGCTTTGGCAATAACGGCGGCGATGGCTGGGTTGCAGCCGATATTCTTGCTCATAAGGTGTCGCATGTCGACGTCGTGTCGCCGGTTGAGCCGGATGAGATTCCGGCCGCGCTTGCGCGCCATGTGGCACGTCGCACCGCCGGGCGCGAAGTCACCATCACCGTAGGTCCATCGCGCGATGAGCTTGCCGAGCTGATCGAAGCGGCCGACCTTGTGATCGATGCGATCCTTGGCACGGGCTTCCATGGCGCGCTGCGTCCGCCCTTCTCGATCTGGATTCCGCTGGTAAATGAGATGGGCAAGAAGGTGCTCTCCGTCGATGTTCCTTCGGGCCTTAATGCCGAGACGGGCGTAGTTGAGGATGCGAGCGTGCGTGCCGATCGCACGGCCACGATGCTGGCTCCCAAGATTGGCCTCTATAGTGCCGATGGGCCTGAATACGTGGGCGAGCTGGTATGCGGCGAGCTCTACGATAAGCTCGATGAGGTGGTCGACGATGTCGACCATGCCGCCGAGATTGTCGAGGGCGGCGACTACATCGATTATCTCGAGCCGCTGCCGGCAAATATCAACAAGTACACGCGCGGCTCGGTGCTCGTGGTTGCAGGGTCGGCCCAGTATCCCGGCGCGGCTATCATGTCGGCGAAATCGGCTGCCCGCGCGGGCGCTGGCTATGTTGCCATTGCGGCTCCCGATGCCATCGCGAATCTCATTCGCATCGCGCTCCCGTCGGTCCCGGTGTTCGGTATGCCGTCGGATTCACGCGGTTCGTTTGGCGCGGCTGCGCGGCTCGACGTGTGCGATCTCGCCAAGAAATACAGCTGCGTGCTCTGCGGGCCGGGGCTCACGACCTCGGCCGGCTCGATCGATGTGGTGCAAGGTCTGCTCAAGACCGATGTGCCGCTCATCCTCGACGCCGACGCGCTGAACTGCCTCTCGAAGCTCTCCATTGGCGGCATTGATAAGACGCCCGAGCTCTATCGTCGCGACGCGCCGCTCGTCTTCACGCCGCACTACGGCGAGTTGGAGCGCTTGGTCGATGCCGGCTCGATTGACAATCTCGACACCGCCATATCCGCAGCGCAGACACTCACCTGGGCTGTTGGTTCGGATGATTTTGTTGTTGTGGCGAAGGGACCCACCACCGCGATCGTGGGTGTTGAGAAGGTCTTGCTGCCTATGTCGGGGCCGGCTGCGCTGGCAACTGCCGGCTCGGGCGATGTGCTTGCGGGCATTATGGCGGGCAGCGCCGCCCTCGCGGTGCCGCATATCGACCGCTGGGAGTTGCTGTGCGCCTATGCGGTGGCAATTCACTCCTACACAGGCTTCATCGCGGCTTCGAAGATGGGCGAGAAGAGCGTCATTGCCACCGACCTGATCGATGTGATCGGTGAGGCCATGCAGCTTGCAACCGATGAGGCGCTGCGCGGCCTAGGGGTCCAGTCAGATGCTGGGGAGGCATAAGCGCGATGATGGCGAGCAAGCAGCCGGCAACACGCTGGGCGTGGGTTGAGATTGATCGCGGGGCGCTGCGCCGCAACGTACGCGCGTTCAAGGCGCTTCTTGGTCCTCGGCAGAAGATGTGCTGCGTGGTGAAGGCCGATGCATACGGGCACGGTGCGGTGGAATGCGCCCGTGTCATGCATTCCATGGGTGTCGACATGTTTGCCGTTGCCACGGTATCGGAGGGCGCTGAGCTGCGCGAGGCAGGCATCTCTGCACCCATCCTGATGCTCTCGGAGCCTCCCATCAGCGCCATTCCGGAGCTCATTGCGCACGAGATCATGCCGTCGGTGTATACCACCGAGTTCGCGCTCGCGTACGGCGAGTGCGCGGTCCAGGCGGGTACGGTTGGCAAATATCACTTGGCAATCGAGACAGGTATGAATCGCATCGGCGTGCACTACACCGAGGCGCTTGAGTTCATGCGCGGCATCGATTTCCATCGCGGCATCGAGTGCGATGGCGTGTTCACGCATTTTGCGACCGCCGACGACCCTGATGGCTGGGATTACAAGCTGCAGTGCCGCCGGTTCGATGAGGCAGTTGCCGCGTTGCGCGACGCCGGGCTCTCGTGCGGTACGGTTCACTGCGACAATACGCCGGCAACCATCCTCGATGCCTCGACGCACTATGACATGGTGCGTGTGGGCGTGGGCCTCTATGGCCTGCAGCCCTGTGATGCAACGCGCCCGCGCATCTCGCTGGAACCGGTCATGAGCGTGCGCGCACGGGTGACGCGGACGGCGCATCCCGCCATGGGCGAGGGTGTGGGTTACGGATTTACCTACCGCGTGCCGAGGACGGCGGTGCAGATTTGCACGCTGCCGCTTGGGTACGCCGACGGCCTTTCTCGCACGCTTTCCAATCGCATGGAGGTGCTCTATCGCGGTGAGCGCGTGCGGCAGGTGGGCAATATCTGCATGGATCAATGCATGGTCGCCATCCATGCCACGCCCATCCATCCCATCCCCGAGGCTGAGTACGGCGACACCATGACCATCATTGGACGCGATGGCCACGAAGAGATCACCATGGATGAGATGGCCGAGCTGCGCGGTACCATCAATTACGAGGTCGCGTGCAACTTTGGCATGCGGCTTGAGAAAGTGTATCTGTAGGAGGGCGAGCCATGGGCGTCATGCATATTCCTGGACATGAGCATCAGGCTCCGCGCGAGGTGACCCTCGAGGAAATTCGTGCGGTGCTGGGCGATTGCCGGCTCTGTGAACTTGCGCAGACGCGCACGAACATCGTGTTTGGTGTGGGCAACCCGCATGCACGCGTGATGTTTGTAGGCGAGGCGCCCGGTCGCAACGAAGACCTGCAGGGCGAGCCGTTTGTAGGCCGCGCTGGCGAGAACCTCAACGGCATCCTTTCGCTCGCGGGGTTGCGTCGCGAGGACATCTACATCGCCAATGTGCTGAAGTGCCGGCCCCCAGGAAACCGTGATCCCAAGGCAGATGAAGTGCTTGCCTGCTCGCCGTTTCTCCGCGAGCAGATTCGCAGCATCTGGCCCGATGTTATTGTGACGCTGGGCAATCCTGCGACGCACTTTGTGCTCAAGACCGAAATCGGCATCACCCGCCTGCGCGGTCGCTTCCATCAGATGGGCCACTTCGTGGTCATGCCCACGTTCCATCCGGCGGCGGCGCTGCGCAATCCCGCGTGGCAGGAGCTGCTCGAGGCTGACTTCAAGATGCTGGGCGAGTGGCTGGAGCGGCATCCGGCGCAGCCGGTTCCCGTTCCATCTGCAGCCGCATCGGGAGCGGATGGCGCGGCCGATCATCTGCCGCAGGTTGGTGAGTAGCGTGTCGCTCGAGCGCGTGGGGCGCGGTGTGTATACGAGTGCGTCTCAGGCGGATACCGAACACCTCGGCGAGCTTGTCGCCCCACATCTTGCAGACGGAGATGTGCTCATTCTCACGGGCGGTCTCGGTGTGGGCAAGACGCACTTCACCAAAGGCGTTGCTCGGGCATTGGGCGATACACACCCCGTGACGAGCCCTACCTTTGCCTTGATGGCCGTGCACGACGGCGGACGCATTCCGTTATTTCATTTCGATCTTTACCGGCTTGAGCATGCGTTCGAGCTCGAGGATACCGGCATCTACGACGTGCTGGGCTATGAGGGCGCGTGTTTGCTGGAATGGGGCGAGCAGTTCCAAGACGAGCTGACCGACGAGTACCTCTCGGTGCGCATCGAGCGCACGGGCGATAGCACGCGATGCATCGCGCTTGAGGCGCATGGGAGCCGTGCCGAGGAACTCGCCGACGCCATCGATGCGGGCGTCGTGGCGGCAGACAATCAATAGGGGACACCATGGACACAGAGCCAGTGAAGCTTGAATCTACGAGCATCGTGGTGGCGCTCGACACCTCGTCTGACATGCTCGCTTGCGCGGTTGCTCGCCTGAACGGCGATATGCGTGCTGCGGACGTCCAGACGCGCGGTGCGTGCACCGTGTTGGCTTCGGGCGACCACATGTGCCGCCGGCATGCCAACGTCGAGTTGGTGAATACGGTGGATGCAACGCTCACGGCGGCGGGTCTTACACGTGCCGATGTCGATGCCTATCTCGTGGGGCGCGGTCCGGGATCGTTCACGGGCGTGCGCATTGGTATCTCGACGGCAAAGGGCCTGGCGTGCGGCGCGGCGAAGCCGCTCTTTGGCACGTCGACGCTCGATGCATATGCATGGACCGCGTGGAAGGCGGGCGTGCGCGGCCTGTTGGGCGTTGCGGCCGACGCCATGCGCGGTGAGGTGTATCCGGCGCTCTATGAGCTCGACGAATGCGGCGCGCATCGCCAATTTGAGCGGGAGCGCGTGGTAAAAGCTGCCGTAGCGGTCGACGAGTGGGCTGCACGCCCCGATGCCGCGTCGCTTCAGCTCACCGGCGATGGCCTCGTGCGCTACGGGGCGCGCTTCGAAGCTGCGGGGCTGATGCAACGCGCCCTGCCGCGCGAGCTCTGGTGGCCCACGGGCGAGGGGTTGCTGCTCGCGGCCTGTTCCGCCGAGGGGCGTGCCGCGCTGGGCTCGGGTGATCCCGCGCTCGTGCTGCCCATCTATACGCGGCTTTCTGATGCCGAGGAGAACGAGCGACGCCGCTTGGGCAGGGCCGAGAGCGAGCGCGACGGCGCGGTTGGCGTGGCAGAGGAGCTTGCCGGTAGGCATTTGCAGTTTCGCCCGATGGGCGCCGCGGATGCCGAACCTGCGGCGGCGCTCGAACGCATGTGTTTTGAAGGGGCGGCGCATGCGCCCTGGACGGCATCGCAGTTCCTCGCTGAGTTTTCCAACGAGGCGGCGGTCCCCAGAAGCTGGTGGGTTGCACATGACGATGGCGAGCTCGTGGGCTTCGCCGGTGGCATGGTGGTCGATCAGGATATTCAGATTCTCGACGTCGCTACCGTGCCTGCGCGGCGACGCGAGGGTATTGCGCGCACGCTGCTGGGGCGCGTGAGCTACGATGCGCAGATGCTTGGCTGCACGACGGCATCGCTTGAGGTCGAGGCGGAAAACGCCGCCGCGATCGCCCTGTATGAGGGGCTCGGCTTTGCGCAGGCAGGCCTCAGGCGCAACTATTATGCGCCCGGGTGCGATGCACTCGTCATGACGGCGCCGTTGCCGCTTGCGCTGCCCGTAAGCGATGCTTCGCCCGAGCCTACGGCGCGCGCTGCGCGTCCGTGGCCACCCAAGGAGCCGGTGCGGACAGATGATGAGCACAAGCGGCTTGCAGAAGCGCGGCCCGTGCTTGCCATCGAGAGCTCGTGTGACGAGACCGCCGTTGCCGTTATGGATGCCGAGGGTGCGCTACTTGCCAATCAGGTTTCGACGCAGATCGATTTTCACGCGCGGTTTGGCGGCGTGGTTCCCGAGATTGCCTCGCGCAAGCACGTCGAGGTGATTGCGAGTGTGGTTGATGCCGCGCTTGAAGAGGCAACGCGTGCGCTTGGTCTTGCGGGTGGAACGCTGGCGCCGCATGAGCTTGCTGCGGTTGCCGTCACCCAGGGCCCGGGCCTGGTGGGCGCGCTTGTGGTGGGCGTGGCATTTGCCAAGGGCTTTGCCTATGCTGCAGACGTTCCGCTCATCTGCGTCAACCATCTCGAGGGCCATCTTTTCGCCAATCTGCTCACCACACCCGATCTTGAGCCGCCGTTTATCTTTACGCTCGTTTCGGGCGGCCACACCATGCTGGTGCATGTGCGGGCATGGGGCGATTATGAGGTGCTGGGCGAGACGCTCGACGACGCGGTGGGCGAGGCGTTCGACAAGGTTGCCAAGGCGCTCGGTCTGGGATATCCGGGCGGCCCGGTCATCTCGCGCTTGGCCGAGACGGGGAATCCGCATGCCATCGAGTTCCCGCGTGCGCTCAACCGCAAGGGCGACTACCGCTTCTCGCTTTCGGGTCTCAAGACCGCCGTGGTCAACTACATCGAACATGAGACGCAGGCAGGGCGCCCCATTCATCTACCTGACCTTGCGGCGTCGTTCGAGGCCGCGGTGTTCGACGTGCAGTACAAGAAGGCGTGGGCGGCGCTACGCCAAACCGGTGCGCGCGAATATTGCATTGGCGGCGGCGTGGCCGCTAATCCCCATCTCCGCGAGATGATGATTCGCAAACTGGGTCGACAGGGCGTGCGCGTGACGGTTCCTCCGCAGGGGGCCTGCACCGATAACGCCGCCATGATTGCCGAGGTGGCACGCCGCAAGCTCGCTCGCGGTGAGTTTGCCGCGCTCGACATTGACGCCGATCCCAACATGACGCTGTAGTCCCTAGCACCGCCGCTGTCCGTGTGGGCGGAGATACGCTTGTTGCAACAACATGGCAACGCGCTGGTAACATGCCGCATTGTCGTTTGACGGCGCCCGCGCACAGGTCGATACTACGTTCAGCCCAACGGGGCAGCGCGGAGATCCGCGTCACGTCTAGGGAAGTGTGTGAAACATGACCATCTATCAGCTACGCATTGCGATTGAGATTATCTGCTAGCGCGGGCTGACGTATGCCGCCCGTGCAATACGGGCGGCCGCAAGATGGGTTTGAGGCCGTCGATGAACGTCGACGGCTTTTTTGTTTTGCATGCTCGCCAAAGGGGGACTTCGGTATGAATGGTTTGGTTGTGGTAGTGGTATCGGCGGTGGTGCTTGCCGCCGGATATCTCGTGTACGGGCGCTGGCTTGCTCGTACATGGGGCATCGATGCGAGCGCGCTCACGCCGGCGAAGCGCATGGAGGACGGGCGAAACTTCTCGCCGGCGTCGTGCTTCACGGCGTTCTCGCATCAGTTCAGCTCGATTTGCGGCGCGGGCCCGGTGACGGGCACCATCGCGGCGATGATGTTCGGATGGCTGCCGGTGCTGCTCTGGGTGCTTGTGGGCGGCATCTTCTTCGGCGCGGTGCATGATTTTGGCGCGCTGTATGCGAGCGTCAAGAACAACGGCAAGTCGCTTGCCCAGCTCATCGAGAAGTACATCGGCCACACGGGGCGCAAGTTGTTCTTGCTGTTCAGCTGGCTGTTTACCATCATCGTGATCGCTGCGTTCGTCGATATGGTTGCGGGAACCTTCCAGGCTACTTTCACCGATGCCGGTGCGGTCGACGTTGCCGCCTCCTACGCAGGCGGCGCCGCAGGCACCATTTCGATCCTGTTCACCTTCGTGGCCATCGCGTTCGGCTGGATCAACCGTCGCTTCGGCTTGAGTGGATGGCGCGAGCTCGTGCTTGCTGTCGTGCTCTTTGTCGCGATGTTCGCGGTGGGTATGCAGCTGCCCGTGTATCTCGACAAGCTTGGGTGGTTCGCCGTCATCATGGTGTATTTGCTGTTCGCAGCAGCCATGCCCATTCAAACGCTCAAGCAGCCGCGTGATTACCTTACGAGCATCATGATGATCGTGATGATCGCCTGCGCCGTGGTGGGCCTGGTCGTGCTGGCGCTCTCCGGCCAGGCGACGATGACCGCGCCTGCACTGGCCGATTTCGGCGCCCTTGCCGAGGGCGGCAGCTACGTGTTCCCGCTGTTGTTCGTCTCGGTTGCCTGCGGCGCGCTTTCGGGTTTCCATAGCCTCGTCTCCACCAACACCTCGTCCAAGCAGGTTGAAAACGAGCAGGATATGGTGGTCGTTGGCTATGGCGCCATGGTAGCGGAGTCCTTCGTGGGCGTGCTCGCCATCGTGGTTGCGGCAATCATGTTCACCGATCTCAATACGTCCGGCGCGCTGGGGGCGGCTGTAGGTACGCCGTTCCAGATCTTCAGCCAGGGTATCGCGCGCGGCATGACGGCGTTTGGTGTCGATGCGACGCTGGCGACGGTGTTCATGACGATGTGTGTTTCGGCGCTGGCACTCACTTCGGTCGATGCCGTGGCACGTATCGGTCGCCTGTCGTTCCAGGAGTTCTTCGCTCGTGGCAACGATGCGGCGGAGGATGCCGAAGCGGAGAACACCGGCGTTGCCCGCGTGCTTTCAAACACGTGGGTGGCCACGGTGCTTACGCTGGTGCTGGGGCTTGCGCTAGCATTTGGCGGATACACCAATATCTGGCCGCTGTTTGGCGCATCCAACCAGCTGCTGGGCGGCATGACTATGATCATGCTGGCGGTATTCTGCAAGTGCACCGGTCGCCGCGGCTTCATGCTCTACGTGCCTGTGGTGTTTTTGCTGTGCTCTACGTTTACATCGCTTGTGCAGAGTACGCTGGGCTGCATCGCGGCGCTTCAGGCGAGCGGCGCTGCCGTTATCGCAACGTCGGGGCTGCAGCTGGTGTTCGCGATTCTGCTTATGGTGCTCGGTGTGATTGTTGCCTATAACTGCTTGAAGGAGCTGTTTGGCAAGGATGCCGGCTCTATTCCCGATGAGGAGCCCGAGTGGTCGCAGATGGGCCGCGCGCACTATGCAAACGGAGACGCTCGCGAGGTGCCTGCGCACGGTGAGCGCGCAAAGGCGTAAGCAGTTGGGCGCTCATAACGCTGCTTGATGCGGTGAAAGAAGGCGGATGCAACATATATTGCATCCGCCTTTTGCGCTTCGCTGGCGAAAATCTCCGCAGAGGTGAGAATACGATTATTGTTTTTTCAGGCACGCAATGGTTGGGCTACCGACTCTCAGGTAGCCATGAAAGGCGTCTCACATCGCTGAAGGTAGATAGATTGGCATGTGCGGCATATCATGCAATCTACTCTGGGGGCAGAGTTCAAACCATTGAATATCTGTATTTTGCAAATTGTCTGGGTCTTGTGAGTGGCTAAAACGATAAAAAGCGGGCGACGAAACGATTTTCGTCGCCCGCTGTTTTTCTGGCTGGGGCAGAGGGATTCGAACCCCCGTAACCGGCACCAAAAACCGGGGTCCTGCCGCTGGACGATGCCCCACTATTGTTGCTGCTGGCACGTGCCTAGGCAGCGGAACAAGTGTACCTAATCGCTGAGCGCATCGCAAACGCCGTCGAGAAGCTGCACGGCGAGGGATTGCGCGTCGCTTGCGGTGAACGAACCCATACGCGAAAGACCGGTGAGCTCGATGCGCAGGTGCACCGGATGCTCATCAGATGCGGCGATGGCCGTGCGGATGCGCTGGCTGGGATCGAGGCACTCGGCAAGCACGATGGTTGCTTGCGGCTCCGCCTGTTCGGGCAGCTCGTCCGAGGCAATTTCCAAGATGATGTCCATGTCCGCGGGCGGCTCGGCGTCGCAGAGCACGAGCTTGCTGTCGTCGGTGGTGGCAGTAGCGATGTTCCACATGCGCGACGCCACGTTGCGCGCGATGGGGTCGTCGCCCACGAGTGCGATATGGTAGCGCTCGAGAACGGAGGCGGCGCGGGCAAAGCCGGCGCGCTCGTCGGTCTCGCTTACCGAAGGCTTGCCAGCCCAGATGTGCTTGAGGCGATTGATGTAGTTGAACGTATCCTGAAACGCCATGCCATCGGCAAACAGGCCCACGTTCTCCTGGAATTGCTGCAGCGCAGCTTCGGTATGCGGGCCAAAGTAGCCGTCTGCCTCGCCGCACGAGAAGCCGAGTGCATTGAGCGCGTTTTGCAGCGCCTGGACATCGGCACCGTGGAAATTGGGAAGACGCAGGTACAGGGTGCGGTCGCCCAAGCGATACGAGGCGTCTACAAGCGTGCTCCAGCACGGCGCATCGATGCTCTCGCCGGCATCAAGGCCGTTGCTCATACGGAACATGCTAACGGCCATGGCGGTCGAGGCGCCAAAATCATGGGCTTCGAGCTCTCCCTGTTCAATGGTATAGCCAAGAGCAGAAAGACGCGTCTGCACGTCCTCCACCGCGGGACCCTGCATTCCTCGGGTAATCGGCTCCATGTGGCTCCTTCTATACAACATCGGCGTTGCCCGATTCGTGCGTGCGGACATACCGAGGGCATGTTGATGAACCCTATCAATATACGACATGCGCCGCGCTACAACGGTCCGACGCCGCAGGTTCGAAAAAGTTTCCATCGTACACAGGCTAAATCATGAGGGAGGGCCTATGAATTAAGGCATGTCGCGACGGCGGCTTTCGATGTGTCGCGCGAGCCTTAACGAAACCTTAGGCACTCATTTGATTTCAATTAGTCGGCTTCTTTTTACACTCGCCGCCAAAGGCGGCGAGCGGGTGGGGCGCGCTGCCGCACGGAATGACAAGGTGAGCATGATGGGCGAAAGCAATCGGGATATGGCTCAACAGAGAAGTGCTGTTCAGGTGATGCGCGCTGACGGCGGAAAGCGTTTGACGCCTCGGGCTAGGCGCGTGGTCATGATCGTCGCGGCGGCGCTCGCGGCCCTGTGCGCAATCTATGCGGGCTGGCGATGCCTGCCCGGTATCTACGCATGGCTTATGGATGCGGAGGCAGTTCGTGCGTATGTGGCCGAGCATGCGCTTCTCAGCCGAGTTGCGCTAGTTGGCATCAACGTTGCACAGGTGCTTCTTGCTTTTTTGCCGGGAGAGCCGGTCGAGCTTGCCAGCGGGTATGCGTTCGGCTTTGTCGAAGGCACCGTGCTCTGCCTGGTGGCGAGCGCGATTGGCACCACGATCATCTATGGGGCGGTGCATCGCAGGGGGAGGCGGGTTGTCGAGCTGTTCTTCGCACAGGACATGCTTGAGCGCTATGCATGGCTGCGTGATGCGCGCAAGCTCGAGCTCGTGATGCTCGTTGCGTTCCTCATTCCCGGCACGCCCAAAGATTTCCTTACCTACTTTGCTGGGCTCACTGCGATGCGTTTTCCCGCGGTGCTGCTGATTGCCACGCTTGGGAGGCTCCCTTCCATCGTGACGTCAACAATTGCCGCATCGGCGTTTGGTGACGGCAACTATCTGGGTGCAGCTGCTGCGATTGTTGTCGCTGGATTGTTGCTCGCTGCAGGCACGGTGGCCTATCGCATGCTTGAACGCCGTTCAGCTAGCTCGCGCGCTCGATAAAGAAGCGCACCATCGAGCAGATAAGCTGGCTGGCCTCGGTGGTGATGGCGCCCGAGAGTGCAAGATGCTCGGTGCGTGCGATGGCGGTTTGCGCGAGCTCCTCTGCGCGCTCGCGGCAGTAGCTGATGCCGCCACCCTGCTCGATGAGCTCAACGGCGCGTTCAAGCTCGCGGAGATCGGTGGTCTTTGCCTCGAGGAGCGCAACGAGCTCCGCGCGCGGCTCCTCAGAAAGATGCTCGAGCGCGGTGACAACGGCGAGCGTGCGCTTGCCCTCGGTAATGTCTGAGCGGAAGTCTTTGCCCTGCGCGGCTGCGTCGCCTACAAGGTTGAGCAGGTCATCTTGAATCTGGAACGCGATGCCCGCGGGACGACCAATCTCGATGAGGGCACGGGCGACCTCGTCGCTTGCGCCGCCGGCAAGCGCGCCCAGCGCGAGCGGGAACGCGGCGGAATACCATGCGGTTTTATCTTCCACCATATCAAGGTACGCGCTGCTGATGACATCCCAGCGTGCGTCACGTGCCCAACCGAGATCGAGCGCCTGGCCTTCAAGCGTGTAACGCTCCATGCAGGCGAGTCCCTCCAAAAGGCGCAGACGACGCTCTGCGGGCAGCTCTTTGTCTGCAAGCACAACCTCGAACACCTGCGTAAGGGCAAGATCGCCGGCGTTGATAGCCAAGCCTATGCCCTCAGTGCGATGCAGACAGGGCTCACCGCGCCTGAGCTCGCTTTCATCGGCGATATCGTCATGGATGAGCGCGGCGCTTTGAAACAGCTCAATCGCGATGCCGCACGAAAGCGCCTGCTCGGCTCGCGCCCCTACCGCCTCGGCGCCCAAGAGCGCGAGCACGGGACGTACCCGCTTGCCTCCGGACGAGGTAAAACGGGAGAGCGGTGTATAGAGGTAGCGGTCGAGATCGTCTGCAACGTCCGCCTGGTGCTCGGGCATGATGTGCGGTGCCGTGCGCGCAAGCGCATCTTCTACCAGCGGGAGCTTGCATGCAAGGTAGGTCGTGAAGTCCGATTCGCCCTGAGGCGCCTGGTGCGCGGCAGCGGTCGGGTTGATTGCGTTGGCCATGTCAAGCTCCTCAAGACGCGTTCGGGCTGGTGCGGGCGATGCCGCTCTATGGAGGCCCGGTCCGCTCCTTAGATTCTAACTGCTTGCGGCTTGACGGGCATCCTTATTGGCTGCCCTTTTAGCGTGCGAGCGCATGGGCGCAGGAGGAGATGGGGCCAACGGGCCTCAACCGCCGCTCGCAGGCCCTCGTCATCTTGCCGGGCGTCGGCACATGGTCACGAGAGGGGACCTATGGGCAGTATGGTCGTAGGAATACGGTGACAATGGTCATTGCGGTAGACGTATGGGTGCCGAATGCGTAGCGGAGGCGGGGCGCTGGTCACATCGATGGACCTATGGGCGCCGGGTGCATAGCAAGACGGCGCCGATGGTCATCGCGAGGGGGTTATGGGTGAGCTGCGGCCTGTTGAGAGCGCGTTATGCCTGATTCGCACAGCGCAGATGCCCATAGGCCCCGCCTCGTGACCACAGGAGGCCGCGAGCTACCAACATTTCACCCATAGGTCCCGCCTCGTGACCATCAGGGACGCTCGGTTGCGTCTGAAGTGCCCATAGGTCTCCGTTCGTGACCAGCGTGACGCGGCACATGGCGCCCGTATATGCTGTACGCGCCCCTTATGAGGCGCGTACGGCGTGGCGTTCTATGCGATTGGATGAGCGAGAAGGTCGCTCGCTGGTCTAGGCTTCTGCGGTGGCAAAGCCGTCGGGGTTCTTCGACTGCCAGTTCCAGGAGTCGCGGCACATGTCGGCAATGTCGAACTGGGCTTTCCAGCCCATCATGCGCTCGGCCTTCGACGCATCGCACCAGTTGGCGGCGATGTCGCCCGCGCGACGAGGGCAGATCTTGTAGGGCAGCTCGTGGCCGCACGCCTGCTCGAAGGCGTGGATGACGTCGAGTACGCTGGAGCCGGTGCCGGTGCCCAGGTTGAAGATCTCGACCTCGGAGCGGCCGTTCATCCACTCCAGTGCCGACACGTGACCGCGGGCGAGGTCGACCACGTGGATGTAGTCGCGCACGCCGGTGCCGTCGGGCGTGGGGTAGTCGTTGCCGAACACCTGAACGGCCTCGCGCTTGCCCACCGCAACCTGTGCCACATAGGGCACGAGGTTGTTGGGGATGCCCTTGGGGTCCTCGCCAATGAGGCCTGAAGGGTGCGCGCCAATGGGGTTGAAGTAGCGCAAGAGCACGACATTCCATGCGGGGTCGGCGGTGTGCAGGTCCATGAGCATCTGCTCGATCATCCATTTAGTCCAGCCGTATGGGTTGGTGGCCGGCTTCTTGGGATCTTCCTCGGTCACGGGCGGGTTGTCCGGATCGCCGTAGACGGTCGAGGAGCTCGAGAAGATGATTGATTTGCAATCATGCTCGCGCATGACATCGCACAGGGTAAGCGTGCTGCCGATGTTGTTGCTGTAGTACTCGAGCGGCTTGGCAACGCTTTCACCCACGGCCTTGAAGCCGGCGAAGTGGATCACGCGATCGGGGTGGTGCGTGTCGAAGATGCGTGTGAGCGCTGCGCGGTCGAGGATGTTCTCCTCGTAGAAGGTGAGGTTCTGGGCGGCGTCTGCGCCCACGATCTCCTTGATGCGCTCGATAGCAACAGGGCTTGAGTTGGAGAGGTCGTCGACGACCACGACGTTATAGCCGCGCTCGAGGAGCTCGACGGTGGTGTGCGAGCCAATAAAGCCAGCGCCGCCGGTAACGAGGACGCAGGTCTCGGATGGTGCGAGCGAGCAGGACATAGAGTCCCTCCTTCCATGGTGGATGTGGCTTGAGTATAGCGCAGGAACGGGGGTATCGGGCGTGCTCCCCGAGGGTTTCACGCACGCCTGAGCCGTGTAAGTCTATGAATGTTTCGCAATGGTGGCCCCCAGTGCGTTATCCTTATACCTACAACGGTCACGCGACATATACACACGATCATAAATGGAGCACGTATGTCACAGAACGTTTCACGCAACAACGAGCGGGAGCAGCAAGCTGCGCTCAAAGACAAATTCCTTAGCATTGCATATCAGGCGGAGTTCTCACGCCGCGACGCCCTGAAGGGGCTTTTTGGCGTTGCCGCCGCGGCCGTATTGTTTGGCGGTCCGGCAAAGGCGCTCGCCGAGCCTCAGGCCTCGCAGGAGACGCTGGATGCGCTGAGTGAAGCGCAAGAGGAGTACAACGCCGTCCAGGCACAGCTCGATAGCATCTCCACACAGTTTCAGGAGTTGAGCGTTCAGCAGAGCGAGACGCTGCAGCAGATCGAGGATGTTCAGACGCAGATCGACGACACCCAGGCGCAGATCGAGCAGAAGCAAGAGGAGCTCGAGGAGAAGCAGGCCGGTCTTGCCAGTCGCGTGTCCTCAAGCTACAAGAGCGGCGACGGCGGTGCGTTGGCGTTGCTGCTTTCTTCGACGTCGTTCGATGAGCTCATCTCCAATGCCTACTACCTCGATAAGGTGAACGAGAGCGATCAGCGCGCCATCGAAGAGGTCCAGGAGATCCAAGAGGAGCTCGCTGCCCAAAAGCAGGAGCTCGAGGAGCAGAAGAGCGACCTCGAGGAGCTCAAGGAGCAGCAGACCCAGCAGCTCAATGACATGCAGGCGAAACAGACCGAGGCGCAGAATCTCTTGAACGGCCTGTCTGGCGAGGTCAAGCAGCTCATGGAGCAGCGCGACGCCGAGATTATGGAGGCCGCTGCCGCAGAGGCGGCTGCAGCCGAGGAAGCGCGTCGTCGCCAGGCCGAGGAAGAGGCACGTCGCGCTCAGGAGCAGCAGAATGCCAGCTCGGGTGGCGGCTCGAGCTCGGGTGGCGGAAGCAGCTATATTCCCGAGAAGGGCAGCGGCCAGGATTACGATGCCGCGAGCGGCGCCCAGAAGCGCATCGTGAACGCGTGCTATGCCACGCCCTCACCCGGCCGCGGCTACTGCGCGGCGTGGGTGTCGCGCGTGTTCCAGCGCGCTGGCTTTGGGTACCCGGGCGGCAACGCCTGCGATATGTACTCGCGCTGGTGTAGCTATTCCAAGAAGGCCGATCTCCAGGTGGGCATGATCGTGGCGGTCTCCACGCACGGGCATACCTATGCCGGCCGCATTTGGGGCCATGTGGGCATCTATATTGGCGATAACCGCGTGATGGAGAACATCGGCGCCATTAACACCAACAGTCTCGATAGCTGGTGCAGCTACTATGGCGACATCGTGACGCCGCGCTGGGGTTGGGCGTCGGGCATTAACCTCGCCGAGCGCGACTAGCACGCACGGCTTACAGCAACACGGCGAGCGCGATAAGCGCAAGCAGATAGACGGCGGTTCCCATGATGAGGGGGCCGTCGTTTTTCATGCGGATGCGCAGGGGTCGATAGTGCGTCCGCCCTGCCCCGCCCGTGTAGCAGCGAGCCTCAAGGGCGCATCCAAGCGCCTCGGCATGGCGCAGCGCGCTTGAGAACAATGGTGCCAGCATGGGGATGCAGATGCGCGCGTAGGTGGCAAGGCGGCTGCCGCCCAGTGCGGCGCCGCGGGCGATCTGCGCGTCGACCACGTCACGCGCTTCCTGTGAAAGGATCGGCACAAACCGAAGTGCAATCGAGATGGTGAGCGCAATCTCCGAGCTCGAGGCCCCCAGACGGTCAAGTGGTGCCAACAGGCGCTCGATGCCGTCGGTGAGGGCTGTGGGCGAGGTTGTGAAGAGCAAGAGCGACCCTGCTGCGAGCATCAGCAAAAACCGCAGCGTATAGAGCACGGCGGCTGCGACGCCGCCCTCGTGGATGGCGAGGGGACCAAGTGCGATGGCAACCGCGCCGTCCTGCACGAAGAACAGATTGACGAGCGAGGTCACCACAAAGAAGATGGCAAGCGGTCGCATGTGCGCCGCGAAGCGCGCAAGCGGAATGCGCGCGCTGCGTACGGCGATGCCTGCCGCCACGAAGGCAAGGGCAAGTTGCGGTGGCGTTGCGATGAACGGGCAGCTCAACATGAAGATGAGCGCGCAGACAATCTTGGCGCGGGGGTCTGCCCGATGAAGCGGGGAGTCTGCCGAGAAATACTGTCCCAAGCTAGCCTTGAGCGCCACGGGCCACCTCCTCTACAAGATCGTCGAGCGTCAGCGCGTCACGTTGGATTGGCGCGCCGGCCGCGGCAAGCAGGCGCGAGAACGCAAGTGCGTGCGGGGTGCCCGGAAGCACTGCGTTGTGTGCAGAGGATGCGCCAAACACCTCACGGGGTGCGCCATGCGCCACGAGGCGCCCGTCAGAGAGCACGAGCATGTCGTCTGCCAGCAACGCAGCATCGTCCATATCATGCGTGACGAGCAGGATGGTCGTACCTGCTCGTTTGAGCGTACCGAGCAGTGCCCGCATATGTTGTTTGCCGACGGGGTCGAGGCCCGCCATGGGCTCATCGAGTACGAGTACGGGGCACCTCATGGCGATGATGCCGGCGAGGGCAACGGCGCGTTGCTGGCCGCCCGAGAGGGCGTGCGGGGCGCGCTTGAGCAGCTGCGGCTGGACGGCGAGCCCAACAGCATCCAGTGCTTGCTGCACGCGCACCTTGACTTCAGACTCGGAGAGGCCGAGATTGCGCGGGCCGAAGGCGACATCGTCAAAGACGGTCACCGCGAAGAGCTGACGCTCGGGAAATTGGGACACGTAACCCACGTGCGCGCGCAGCTCGCGCTGGCGCACGGCATCGGCGATATCGATGTCTGCGATGCGCACCGTGCCGGCGCGTGGCGTAAGCAGGCCGCAGGCGAGCTTCGCGGTGGTCGTCTTGCCCGAGCCGGTATGGCCTACTAGTGCGGTGATCGTTCCGCGCGCCACAGAAAAGCTGAGGGCGTGTACCGCATCGGGCGCAGGGCTCTGCTCGTTGCGCCATTGCGCGCGGTGATGCCGCGCGGGGGATGCGACATAGCTCAGTGAGACCTCGTGAAACACGATGGGGCACGGCGCCTCGGCGTGGGGGAACGACGGTGTGGCCGCAACGGGCGCGGCGGGCGACGCCGAGGGTGTATGCGCGTCAAGCAGCGCTGCCACAGCATCAGCCAGCTCACGCATGTCGCCGCAGGAGGGCAAATTGGCGCTGCGGGGCAGATGCTCGCACAGCGCTTCGCGAAGCCGGAACGGGAACGGTGCTTCCAAGCGTAGCGACCGGAGCAGGTCGGCGCGCCCAAAGAGCTCGGTGGGGTGTCCATCAAAGGCGATGCGGCCGGCATTGAGTGCGATCACGCGGTTCGCGTGCAGCGCCTCATCCATATGCTGCGTGGTGTAGACGATGGTGATGCCGCGTGCATGCAACCGCTCCATGATGGCGGCAACGTCGCGCCGACCTTGCTCGTCGAGCATCGAGGTCGCCTCATCAAGCAGCATCAACTCGGGCCGCATGGCGAGCGCGCCCGCAATAGCCACGCGCTGCCGCTGGCCGCCCGAGAGATCGGCGGGGTCCATGCTCGCGTACGCGCTCATGCCCACGCAGGCAAGTGCCTCGTTGACGCGTTGCACGATCTCGGTGTGCGGAAGCCCCAGGTTCTCGGGGCCAAAGGCAACATCGTCCGCCACGATGCTGGTAACCATCTGATCATCGGGGTTTTGGAACACCATGGCACAACGCCGGTGGACCTGTGCCGCCCGCGCGGGGTTGCCCGCTCCATCCACGGGCACATCTGCAATCGTTGCGCATCCGCGTTGCGGGTACGCCAGCGCGCCCATGATGCGCATGAGGGTCGATTTGCCCGAGCCGTTGGCGCCCACGATGCATACAAGCTCGCCGCGATCAACGCGCACCGAGACATCTCGAAGCGCCCACGTGGGGTTTGAGGCATCTTGGGCTTCAGGGCGACCTGCTTCGTAGGCATACCACGTGTCCTCGAGCTGCACCAAGGGGCGCTCATCTGTGCCGCTGCCCGCCGCCATGCACATTGCGGGCGCGCCGGAGCGCTCAGATGTACAGGGCGGGCGCGGGTCCATGCGGGGCAATTCCCTTCGGGCGTGATTGATGGGGCATCGTGAGTGCAACTATAGTTCTGGGTACAATGCAAAGCAAGTTGGTCAAGCTCACCTGGCAAGGCGGTTACCATGCACGAATACAGCTATCTATCGGATGAGGTCATCTGCGCGTTTGCCGAGGCGGCCGGAGAGGACGCGGTTGCGCTCACCGAGCCCATGGCACAGCACACGACGTTTCAGATTGGCGGCCCCGCCGACGTAGTGATTTCCCCGCATACGCCTCAGGCTGTCGAGCGGGTGCTCGACATCTGCGCGATCGCGGGTGTTCCGGTAGTTGTGGTGGGCAACGGGAGCGACATTCTCGTGGGCGATCGCGGAATCCGCGGCGCCGTGGTGCTGCTGCGCGACAACTACGCCGGTATCGAAGTTTCAGGTACGCGCGTGCACGCGCAGGCCGGCGCGTTGCTGCGCGATGTGGCGCTCGCTGCGGCAGACGCGGGGCTCACGGGCATGGAGGCGCTCTGGGGCATTCCCGCCAGTGTGGGCGGTGCCTGCTTTATGAACGCCGGCGCCTATGATGCCGCGACATCCGATGTGCTCGAGTCGGTTGAGGTGTACGTGCCTGGTCCCGCGTGCCCCGACGGCACGCACGAGAAGGGCGTGGTCAAGCGTTTCACGGTGGATGAGCTTGCGATGGGCTACCGCAAGAGCCGTGTTGCTGCAGAGGGCCTCATCGTGCTTTCCGCCACATTCGCGCTGGCTCCTGGCAATGAGGCGCAGATTCGCGCGAGCATGGACGACTACCAGCGTCGGCGCGAGGAGAAGCAACCGCTCGAGCTGCCCTCCGCCGGGTCAACGTTCAAGCGCCCGCAGGGTTATTTTGCCGGCAAGCTCATCATGGACGCGGGCTTAGCGGGCACGCGCGTAGGCGGCGCGCAGGTATCCGAGAAGCACTGCGGGTTTGTGGTGAATACCGGGGATGCCACGGCGTCCGACGTCTGCCGTCTCATCGAGCGCGTGCAGAGCGAGGTGCGCAAGCAGTTTGGCGTAGATCTCGAGCCGGAGGTTCGCCGCATCGGCGAATTCTAAGGTCAGCTCGCGCTCGTGAGCTCATCCCAGCGGGAGCTCGTACGTATCTCGCCGCTGGAGGTGATGAAATAGGCCGCCGTATCGTCATAGGCATCGACGAGATGCATGCCTTCCTCGCTCCCAGCGATGAAGAGCATCGTCGAGAGCGCGTCGGCGCGCGTGGATGACGGTGAGACAACGGTGACGCTCACCGTGTCGGTTACCACGGGCATGCCGGTTGCCGGATCGAGAATATGCCAGTAGGTGACATCGTCGAGCGTGAAGGTGCGCTCGTAGAGGCCGCTCGTCACGAGCGAGCAGGCGCGCGTGCTCACGGTATCGACCACGCGGCTACCGCCGGGGTCGTTGGGGTCGCGGATGCCGGTCTCCCATGCCGAGCCATCGGGCTTCTCGCCCAGATATGCTATGTTGCTGCCGAGCGAGATGGCGGCTGCGGTTGCATCCGTCTCGTCGCGTAGCAGCTCGCAGAGCTTATCGGCGATGTAGCCCTTGGCAATGCCGCCCAAATCGAGCTTCGCGGCGGGGTCGGTCAGCGTGACCGTGGGGGCGTTCGCATCGGTTTCGTCAACCTGTACACAGGTCCAGTCGACATGCGGCAGCGCGTGGGCAATCTCGCTGTCTGCGGGGCGCACGCCCGCCTCGAAATCCCAGAGGGTCGATACGGTGCCGATGGTGATATCGAAGCGCCCGTCCGCCTCCTCGCAATACGTGAGCGCTTGCTTGATGATGTCGGCGGTTGCCGGGTCTACCGTGGTGGGCGCGCCAGCCGCAGCGTTGATGCGCGCGATATCGCTCTCGCTGTCATACAGATCGAAGAGCGCGTCGTAACGGGCGCAGGCGCGTGCCAGGAGTGCCGGTGCGGCATCATCGCCGTAGACGGTGAACGTGCAGTAGGTGTCGAACGCAAAGGTCGAGCTGGTGGCAGGTTCTGTCGCCGTGTCGCCGGTGTCCTGCGTAGTCTGAGGGGCCGTCGTGCAGCCGGCAAGGCCGCTTGCGCCCAGGGCAGCGCTCACACCGAGGGCGCCTGCCGCAGTGAGCAGGCGAAGCGCGTGGCGGCGAGAGATGATGGGGGCGTGGGTGTCAGGCATGCGAACCTGCCCCTCCCGAGCTCGCGGCAGCGCCATCTGATGTGGCGAGTACGGCCCGCACAACCACGCCAATAATGGCGCCGGCGACCACGCCCGAGATGGCGAGTACCGGCACATTAACGAGTGCAACCTGCGGCGAGAGCAGGGCGGCGACAACCAGGAGCTGTCCTGCGTTGTGCGCGATGCCGCCGAGCACCGATGTCGCGACCACCGAGAAGAGCCGGCTGCGCCACGCCGCCGTCATGAGAAGCCAGGAGAGCACGCCGCCGGCAAGACTGAAGAGCAGCGTCTGCATATTGGCGAACAGCAGCGTAGAGCAGATAACCTTGGCAAGCATGAGCAGCCCTGCCGGGCGCGGGCCTAGGCGCACGAGGGCAAAGAGCACCACCGCGTTGCCCAGCCCCAGCTTAACGCCGGGAACGGTGACCGGCAGCGGGATGAGCACCTCGAGATAGCCCGCAATGAGGGCGAGTGCGCAGAGCACACCGAGCAGTGCGCAGCGACGCGCGGGGGAGAGCTTGTCTATGGGAGTTCGGTTCGTCATGGGTCACAGTATACGCGATACATGCAACGGGGCGGCACGCGACCTGTTCGGGTGCCGCCCCGGCATGAGCGACGATGTCTTGACGCAACGCGCGCTACTCGAGCTCGAACGCTCCCGTGTAGAGCTGATAGTACACGCCCTTCTTGGCGATGAGCTCGTCGTGGCTGCCGCGCTCGATGATGCGGCCGTGGTCGAGCACGATGATCGCATCGGAGTTGCGCACCGTCGAGAGACGGTGAGCGATAACGAACGTGGTGCGCCCGTTCATGAGGGCGTCCATGCCGCGCTGCACAATCGCCTCGGTGCGCGTGTCGATGGAGGAGGTAGCCTCGTCCAAGATCATGACCGGCGGATCGGCCACGGCAGCGCGGCTGATGGAGAGCAGCTGACGCTGGCCCTGGCTGAGGTTGGAGCCGTTGTCGGTGAGCATGGTCTGGTAGCCCTCGGGCAAACGCTCGATGAAGCCGTGCGCGCCGGCGAGCTTAGCTGCGGCGATGCATTCCTCGTCGGTGGCGTCCAGGCGGCCGTAGCGGATGTTATCCATAACGGTGCCGGTAAACAGGTTCACGTCCTGCAGGACCATGCCCAGCGAGTGGCGCAGGTCGTCCTTTTTAATCTTCTCGATGTTAATGCCGTCGTAGCGAATCTTGCCGCTCTGGATGTCGTAGAAGCGGTTGATGAGGTTGGTGATGGTGGTCTTGCCGGCTCCGGTTGCGCCCACGAAGGCGATCTTCTGGCCAGGTTTTGCCCAGACGGAGATATCGTGCAAGACGGTGTGTCCGGGCGTGTACCCAAAGTCGACGTCGTTGAGGCGCACATCGCCCTCAAGCGGCGTGAGCGTCGTCGTGCCGTCGGCATGCGGGTGCTTCCAAGCCCAGCGTCCGGAGTGCTCCTGGCACTCAACAAGCTCACCATTGACCATCTTGGTGTTCACCAGCGTGACGTAGCCCTCGTCTTGCTCGGGTTCCTCGTCCAGAAGCTCGAACAGGCGCTCGGCGCCAGCGAGACCCATGACCACGGCGTTGATCTGCTGCGAGATCTGGCCGATCTGCCCGGCGAACTGCTTGGTCATGTTGAGGAACGGCACCGTGACCGCGATGGAGAAGGCGAGGCCGGAGACCGAGAGGTTGGGCACGCCGAGCTCGATGAACACGCCGCCCACGAGCGCCACGATAACGTACATGAGGTTGCCGAGGTTCATGAGGATGGGGCCGAGCGTGTTGGAGTACATGTTCGCCGCGCGCGACGCCTGGAAAAGCGCTTCGTTGCGTGCGTCGAAATCCTCCTGCGCGGCATCTTCGTGGCAGAAGACCTTCACGACGCGCTGGCCGTTCATGATTTCCTCTACATGGCCCTCGACGATACCAATCTCGCGCTGCTGCGCTACGAAGTTCTTCGCAGAGCGGCCGCCGAGTTGCTTGGTGACATAGGTCATGAACAGCACGCCTACCACGATGATGATGCACATCCATACGCTGTAGTACAGCATGACGCAGATTACGGAGATGCAGGTCACGATCGTGAGGGTGATATTCGGCAGCGACTGGCCGATCATCTGGCGCAGGGCGTCGATGTCATTCGTATAGTGGCTCATGATGTCGCCGCGCTGGTGCGTGTCGAAGAAGCGGATGGGCAGGTCCTGCATGTGGTCGAAGACCTTCTCGCGGAACTTCTCGAGTGATCCCTGCGTGACGATAGCCATGACGCGGTTCCATGTGAAGCTGAGCGTGAGCGACACCGCGTAGATGCAGACGAGCGAGAGCACGATGGAGCGGATGGGGCCGGATGCGCTCGCCCAGTCACCCGACTCCCATGTGGCGGTTACGATCTCAAGGGCGCGCTGCATGAAGGTTGCAGGCAGCGCCGAGAGGATGGAGTTGATTACCAAGCAGCAGAATACCAGCGGCAGGAGCTTGGGATAGAACGAGAACAGGGTGCGCAAGAGGCGAGCGAGCGTCTTGCCCTTGCCGCCTTTGGGTTTCGCCGGGGCCTTGGTGCGCCCGGCAACGTTCTGACGGTTGGCTTCGTATTGTTCGCGTGCGTCGTTACTGGCCATCGGCGGCACCTCCTTCCTGGGTTGCGACTTCGGTGGCGGGAGCTTCCGGGGCAGATGCGGCAGAAGCTTGCCCGTCGTTATGCTCCGCGAGCGCGGGTCCCTCGCCGGGCGCGATCTCCTCCGTTTCGTCGCCGGTGCGGTTCTGCGAGATGTACGTGTCGCGGTAGATATCGCAGGTCTTCATGAGCTCATCGTGCGTGCCGAGTCCGGCGATATGGCCGTTGTCGAGCACGAGGATGCGGTCGGCGTGCTCCACGGAGCTTGTGCGCTGCGCGATGATGATCTTGGTGGTCTCGGGCAGGTACTGCGCCAGGCCCTCGCGGATGAGGGCGTCGGTCTTGGTGTCCACGGCGCTCGTGGAGTCGTCGAGGATGAGCACCTTCGGATGCTTGAGCAACGCGCGCGCAATGCACAAACGCTGCTTCTGGCCGCCGGAGACGTTCGTGCCGCCCTGCTCGATGTAGGTGTCGTACTTCTTGGGGAAGCCCTGCACGAACTCGTCGGCCTGCGCAAGCTCGCAGACCTCCTTGATCTCGTCATCGGTGGCGTCGGCTTTGCCCCAGCGCAAATTCTCCTTGATGGTGCCGGAGAACAGCACGTTTTTCTGCAGCACCACGGCGACGTTATTGCGCAGGAACTCGAGGTCGTAGTCGCGCACGTCCACGCCGCCTACCTTGACCGAGCCCTCGGTGACATCGTACAGGCGGCTGATGAGGTTCACGAGCGAGGTCTTCGCCGATCCTGTGCCGCCCATGATGCCGATGGTCTCGCCGCTTTTGATGTGCAGGTCGATCTCGGCGAGCGCGCGGTGCTCGGCCTTCTCGGAGTACTTGAACGTCACGTTGTCGAAGTCGATCGAGCCGTCCTTCATGTAGGTGACGGGGCGCTCCGGGTCCTTGATGGTGGGCTCGGTCTCGATGACCTCAACGATACGCTCGGCGCTCTCCTGTGCCATGGTGATCATGGCGAAGACCATCGACACCATCATGAGCGCCATCAAGATCATGAAGCCATAGGTGGTGAGGGCGCTCATCTGGCCAACGTTCATGAGGGTGCCCTGGCTGGAGATGATGAAGTAGCTGCCGAACTGGATGACCACGAGGAACACCACGTTCACGGAGAAGTTCATCATGGGGTTGTTGAGCGCGAGGATCTTCTCGGCACGGGTGAAGTCGCGGCACACGTCCTGGGCGGCGCGGCCGAACTTCTGCTTCTCATAGTCCTGACGTACGTAGCTCTTCACGTCGCGCATGCCCGTGACGTTCTCCTCGATGGACTCGTTGAGCGCGTCGTACTTACGGAACACGGAGCGGAAGATGGGGTGCACGGTGCGCACGACCTTGAAGAGGCCGAAGCCCAGAAGCGGCACGATGATGACGAACACGAGCGCCATGGGGCCGGCCATGATGAACGCCATGACGATGCCGCAGATGAGCAGCATCGGGCAGCGCACTGCGGTGCGGATGACCATCATGTACGCGAGCTGCACGTTTGTAACGTCCGTGGTGAGACGCGTGACGAGCGATGAGCTCGAGAACTGGTCGATGTTAGCGAAGCTGAAGCGCTGCACCGCAGCGAACACGTCGTGACGCAGGTTCTTTGCAAAGCCGCAGCTGGCCTGGCTGCAGGTAATGCCTGCGCCGATGCCGAATGCGAGCGAGGCGAGTGCCATGGCCACGAGCACGCCGGCGTAGGGCATGAGCTCGCCGAGCGTCGCGCCCGCCTGGATGGCGTTGATGAGCTGCGCGGTGACAAAGGGGATGGCAACCTCCATAACCACCTCGCCTGATACGATGATCGGCGTGGCAATGGCCGCTTTTTTGTATTCGCGGATGCTTGCCATAAGGGTTTTAAGCATCGAGTTCCTCCCATCTCTTCCTAATCTTCTGAAGCATGATGCCAAGTGATTCCTGCTCTTCGGGTGTGAGGCAGGTGAAGGCCTGGCTGCGGAACCGTTCGCGCGCAGCTTGGTCGAGCGCGGCCTCCCGTACGCCCTCATCGGTGAGCTTGATAATGAGCTGGCGCCGGTCTTCCGGGTTGCGGGTTCGCTCGATCAGACCCGCCGTTTCGAGTTTCGCCAATACCTCGGAAAGCGATCCGGGCTTGAGCTCGAAGAGCGTGCCCAGCTCCTGCTGGGAGATCTGACCGCCGCGTTTGGCGATCAAGCAGATAATCGGTGCCTTGCCCGAGCGCCCGCCGCCGTGAAAGTGCATGTAGTGCCCGCAATAGCCTAGGCCGGCAAGCAACTGACGAGCGCGCTCGTCAGCTTCGCTGGAGATTGCGTCTGCACGTTCGGGGGAGGCGCCATCATTGGTCTCGCACATGTTCATCCTCCCTCCGGTTACGTGATTGCATTTGTTGGACCAGAGAAGATTACTACGGTATGCCAAATAGTCAAGGTACCAAATGATTAGGTTGCAAAATATTGACGCATCAACGACAGGATGGGGACAGATGAGCCAGCAATCCCTTGCAGCCAGCGAGCACGTCGCGGTAGGTGGCATCAAAGTTCCCGGTATACCAAGGATCCGCTACATCGCCGGGATGGTCGGTCCAGTCGAGTAGGCGGCTGAGCTTGCCTGCGGGGTCGCTGTGCAAAATGCGCTTGAGGCCTCGGCGGTTCTCTGCGTCCATATATACGATGTGGTCCCAGCTGTCGTATTCTGCGCGCGTGATGATGCGCGAGCGGTGCGGTACCACGGGGATGCCCACCTCGTGCAGCTTGGCGACGGTCCCGTGATGCGGGGGATTGCCAATCTCCTCATAGCTCGTGGCTGCAGAGTCGATCTCGAATTCCTTTTCGAGATTGGCGCGGCGCACGAGCTCGGTCATGACGGATTCGGCCATGGTCGAACGGCAGATGTTGCCGTGACAGATGAATAGCACACGGTGCATGGGGCCTCCCGATAACTCAACACTACATGCAGCATTCTATAATGATGGCAAAGACGCACGTGGATGATCCGCGCCTGATGAGAGGGGGCACTGTGATTTGCCCGAACTGCCATACCCCAATGGCCGATGACGCCCGTTTCTGCACGCAGTGTGGCACGAAGCTCGAGCCGCCTCAAGAGCAGAGCGCCTCGGAGGGCAAGAAGACTGCCCGTCACGTTGCGATAATTGTAGCTGCATGCGCAATTGTTCTGATTGCTGTGGTTGGCCTTTGGTCATGGCGAGAGCATCAGCGCCAGGAGGAGCTTGCGCAGCAGGCGGCCTATGAATACGAGCGTCAATCGGTGACGATTCCTCTGCTTGTCGAGATATCGGGCTGGGATACGGCGGCGGGCGCCTCGCGACTTCCGATTCACGTGACAGGAGCCGATCTCGATGGCAACGAGGTCGATGAGACGTGCTACATCGATACGCAGGGCATGGGACTGGCTCTTTTGCAGGGAAGTTACACGCTGGCTGTTGCGGCGTCGCCCATCGGGGCAGACGGAACCATCTGGGCCGTGCCAGATAAAGCGCTCGCTATCGAGGTCACGCTCGAGGGCGCGACCACGCAAGATGGCACGTCGCCGGCGTTCCAGCTGCAGGCCATCGAGGCGCAGGCGGTAACCGATTCAGAAATCGACGCGGCGGTCTCGTGCGCGGCAGGCGATCCTTCGGAAGACGCACCCGATGCCGACGCGCTCCGCGCGGCAGCCGTGGCGCGCCGCGATGAGGCGCTGCAGGCCGAGCAGGCCGAACAGCAGGAGCTTCTCGAGCAGCAGGCGCGTGAGGCGCGGCATGTAGTGGCAGCAAGTTACGAGCTGTACCTGCCCGAATACTGGGATGGCCGGGTAGATGTCGAGGTCTCTGGTGATAACGTGACCGTCTACTCGCGTGCGTATCCGCGACTCGAGGTATGCCGGATCTTCGTGCAAAACGGTCCGTCCGACGTAATGGGCGACATTGGCAATGCGACTATGGGCGACGTAGCGCTGGGCGGCGGACGCTATGCCTGCGTGTGGGCAACGCGCTGGGGATGGATCATCGCCGATGCCTATCGTCGCAACTCGACCAACCCTGCCGATTACTACAGCCAAGCCGAGGCAGACGAGATTGTCGACCTGCAAACGGGCGGCGCTACCACGTACGACGTCATACGCGAGGAGGTCGTCGCGTCGGGCTCGGGCTCTGCGGTGTTTCTCGTCGACGAGTTCATGCGCGAGCACGTAACGAACGCGATTCGCGCGCGGTAGCGCTGCCGCGTGGGGCGCGCTGCGGTTTCATACGTGTTTCCTCTGCGTAGAAGCTGGCAAAGCGCGTGGCGGCGCGGTAAGCTAGCCGATTGTGCACGTAACTTTCTCGCATTAAGTTGCAAGGGGGAGGGAAATGGGTTCCCTCCGGTTGCGCTGCACGGAAGGGGATATCAGCAAAACATCGCGGAAGGATCAACCATGACGAGACCCACTTCAGCTGCGCAACATCAACCACAGGCGCGTTTCACGCGCCGCGATTTTCTCAAGCTCTCCGGCTGCACGGCGGGCGTGGGCGGTCTCATGATCCTTTCGGGCTGCGGCCCGGCTGCGCAGGACGCTGGTACCACCACCGGCTCTGCGGCAGACGAGACGGCTGCTTCTGGGGTGCTCGGCGACGGCAAGACCCTGCGCGTGGGCATGGAGGCGGCCTACGCGCCGTACAACTGGCAGGTGTCCGAGGCATCCGACACCACGATTCCCATCGATAACGTGGACGGCGCCTATGCCGACGGGTATGACGTGCAGATTGCCAAGCGCATTGCCGAGGGTCTTGGCATGGAGGCTGTTGCGGTAAAGCTCGACTTCTCCGCGCTCATCGACTCGCTCAACAACGGCCAGATCGACATCGTGTGCGCCGGCATGTCCGTGGACCCCGAGCGCGCACAGTCGGCCGACTTCTCCGATTCCTATATCGACGACGACATCGTGCTCATCACCACGAGCGATTCGCAGTACGCCGGCGCCACCACCTTCGCCGATCTTGCCGGTGCGTCGGTGCTTGGCCAGGCTGCCACGATGTTCGACGATGTTATTGAGCAGATTCCCGACGTCAACCACATGACGCCCGCCGAGACCGTGCCGCTTGTGGTGGAGAATCTCTCTAGCGGCACCTGCGATGTCATCACGTACTCGAAGCTCTCGGTGCCTCAGCTCCTCGAGACCTATCCCAACTTCGTGCAGCTCGAGATGACCGATACGTTCGAGGGCTCCACCATGCCCGACAACGCGGCGATCGCTAAGGGCCAGGACGACATCCTCGAGCAGATCAACGAGATTATCGGCGAGGTGTCCGAGCAGGAACGCCAGGAGATCTGGAACGAGTGCATGGAGCGCCAGCCCGCGTAACAAGCTGGGGACAGGTCAAAACGTGTCACGCGACGTGGCGGGGTTTGACCTGCCCCCTTTCTTTCAAGAATGAGGTTCATAGCAATGGGTTCGACCCTGCAAGATTCACGGCTCGGACGCCTGCGTGCGTTCGTGCTTGATGACCATCGGTACGTGCTGCTGGGCACAAGCGTTGTCGCCGGCATCGGCATGCTGCTTTCCAGCTCGCCGCGCCCGGCGATGAGCTTTTTGGCGCACGTCTTTACGCTCGAGGTCGTGATGTACTACCTGCTGGTGGCATGGCTTGTGGTAAGCGTTGCCGCCTTGGTGTTCAAGCTTGTCCGCTGGCGCGACTACGCATCCGCGGCGCCGTTCACCAAGCCCGCTGTCCGCCGTGTGCTGCGGTATGCATCGTATGGCGTATGCGCGATCACGGCGGTGCTCGTGGTTGACCGCGTGGTGATGGGTGCCGCCTCGGCGTGGAGCGTCGCCATGGCGGGTGTCGCCGCCGGCCAGCGCCCCGATGCAATGCTCGAGAGCATGTTCTACATCCTCTACCAGGGCCGCCAGACCTTCATCACCGGTCTTACCACCACGGTGGAGCTCGCGGTCTTCGGTACCGTCATCGCCTTTTTCCTGGCGCTGCTGCTGGTGTTTTGTCGTATTCAGACCGTTGACCGGCCGGATAACGACTTCGTTCGCTTCTGGAAGGTTGTAGGCGCGGGCTTTGCCAAGGTGTACAGCACCGTGGTGCGCGGCACGCCTATGATGGTCCAGGCCATGGTGATCTATTTCGGCGTCTTCGGGCTCTTCCGCATGACGAGCCTCACCACCACGCAGATCAACAGCATCTGGACCACGTTTTTGGCGGGCTTGGTAACCATCACGCTCAACTCGACCGCCTATATGATGGAGGTGCTGCGCGGCGGCATCGCTTCGGTGGACAAGGGCCAAATGGAGGCGGCGCGCAGCCTGGGCCTTTCGCAGTGGCAGGCTATGCGCAAAGTGGTGTTCCCGCAGGGCATCAAGTACTCGATCCCGGGCCTTTCAAACGAGCTCGTCATCAACATCAAGGATTCGTCGGTGCTTTCTGTGATCGGCACGTTCGACCTCATGTTCGCAACCACCACGGTTGCCGGTATCTACTACCAGCAGTTCCAGACCGCGCTCATCACAAGCGTGGTGTACCTGGTGCTCACGATGCTTGCCTCGTGGCTGCTGGGCAAGTTTGCCAAGCGCTTCGACGTAACGCCCGGCCCGGTAATGGGCACCTCCGACCTCAAGGTGGAGCGTGATGACGAGACGGTGTCCGCGCTGCCCGCGCGCGACAACAAGCGGCATCGCCGCCGCGCCTCAACCGGGGAGGGGAGATAGCTATGTCAGCTGAAATGCGCGCCGCGCATGCGGCCGAGCCCATGGTCCGCATCGAGGGTCTGCGCAAGAGCTTCGGCGACCTCGAGGTTCTGCGCGACATCAATCTCGACATTATGCCTGGCCAGGTGGTCACGATCATTGGCGCCTCTGGCTCGGGTAAATCGACGCTGTTGCGTTGCATCAACCTGCTTGAGACGCCCGATGCGGGTCATGTGTGGTTCCATGGCGCCGACCTTGCGGCCGAGCACGTCGACGTGAACCGTCTGCGCGAGAAGATCGGCATGGTGTTCCAGGGCTTCAACCTGTTCAACAACATGAACGTACTCGACAACTGCACGCTTGCGCCCGTGACCCTCAAAAAATGCGCCAAGGCCGAGGCTGAGCAGATTGCACTCGGGCACCTCGAGTCGGTGGGGCTCGGCGGCTTTGCCCACGCCGATGTCAATACGCTTTCGGGCGGCCAGAAGCAGCGCGTCGCCATTGCCCGCGCCCTCTGCATGCAGCCCGACCTCATGCTGTTCGATGAGCCCACCTCCGCGCTCGATCCCGAGATCGTGGGCGAGGTGCTCGAGGTCATGCGGCGTCTTGCGGCTGAAGGCATGACGATGGTCGTGGTCACGCACGAGATGTCGTTCGCGAAAAACGTGTCGGATCGCGTGGTCTTCATGGACAAGGGCGTCATTGCCGAGCAGGGTTCGCCGGCAAAGATGTTCTCTGCGCCTGAACAGCCCCGTACGCGCGAGTTTTTGGCGCGCTATCTCGAGGACTAACCAAGCACGCATATTGCGCGATAATGGGTGCAACCGGCGCGATGCGGCACCGCATGGCGCATCGTGTTGCGACAACATCCTCAAGAGGAAGGGGCGGCCATGTCCGATATCGTAACCATTGCCTCCGGCGACCTTGCAGCGCGCATCGATCCTGCGGGCGCGCAGCTCACGAGTCTCGCATATGGCGGCGTTGAGTATCTGTGGCAGGCCGACCCCCGCTGGTGGAATCGCCATGCACCGGTGCTCTTCCCCATCGTGGGCGTGTTGCGCAACAACGAGGCGACGTCTGCCCAGGGGCCGGTCAAGCTCGCGCGCCACGGCCTTGCACGCAACTACGAGCATAGAATCGTGGAGCAGCGTGACGATACGGTGACGTTTGAGCTTACCGATACGGCCGAAACCCGCGAGGTCTTCCCGTATGCGTTCAAGCTCAACATGTCCTATACGCTTACCGGCCCGCAAACGCTTAAGCAGGCATTTCGCGTTGAAAACACCGGCGATGTCGACCTGCCGTTCTCGGTGGGTGGGCACCCGGCGTTCAACGTGCCTGTTCCGGGTTGCGATGAGACGTGGGAAGACTATGAGCTCGTGTTTGCCGAGCCTTGGACCTACGATTCGCCCACCATTGCGGGGCCCGGCCTGCTTACCTACGACGTGGTGAATCCCATCGTGCGCGACGCGGATCGCATGCCGCTTACCCGAGAGGCGTTCCGCTTCGATACCATCATGCTCGAGAACGTGCCCGGCAATACGGTTACCCTGCGCGGGCGCACAAGCGGCCACGGTGTGCGCGTCGATTTCGAGGGATTCCCGTATCTGGGTGTTTGGGCCGGCGAGGGCGATGCGCCGTTTGTTGCACTTGAGCCCTGGACCGGCCACGCTACGCTCGACACCGAAGACGACGTGCTTGAGCACAAGCGCAACATCACCATCCTTGCGCCTGGCGAGGTCTTCGAGCGCGCGTTCACCGTCACCGTGCTGTAGTTTCCGCGCGGGCTAGGTGCTGCCCGCGCGTGAGCGCTATGCCCGTGCGCCCGGGACCCCGCTTGCACGGCGCCTGCGCCGACTCGTGCTGCGCCACGCTTTCACGTTGTGTGTGGCGGGTCCTCGTGTTGTGTGTGTGAAAAGCTCATCTTAAACCCCTGAGACGGCGTTTTGCCACACATAACGCGCGAGGCCACCACACATAACGCGGCGACGGGGCCGTTTGGGCTGCGGCGGCACCGTCTTGTGGCGGAGGAGATAATCTGTTGCTGCCGGTGCCCGCTTGCCCTGCGTGATCGAGCGGGTATCATGGATGGTCGAGAGAAAGGGAGCGCATGTATCTGAAATTCGACATGTTCTAGCTGGGTGATATGCACCTCGACCGCTGCGCGCGGTCGCCCTCTACCGTCGAATTGCATCCGCCGGCGCCCATGCGCCCATGCGGATATCAGAGATAAGGAATCATCATGCGCGACAAGCTGGAAAAACTCATCGCTGCCTACGAGGAGCTCGAGAAGAAGCTCGCCGATCCTTCTGTGGCCTCCGACATCAAGGAGTACACGCGACTCAACAAGGAGTACGCGCACCAGACCCCGTTGGTAACGGCGGCCCGCGAGTACCTGGCTGCCCTCGATGACATCGAGGCTGCCAAGGAGATGCAGCACGATACGAGCGACCCCGATGAGAAGGCGATGCTCCAGGAGGATATCGCCGCGAACGAGGCCAAGCTTCCCAAGCTCGAGGAAGACATCAAGTTCATGCTCATCCCGGGCGACCCCAACGACGAGAAGAACACCATCGTGGAGATTCGCTCCGCTGCCGGCGGCGACGAGGCCGCCATCTTCGCGGGCGATTTGTTCAAGATGTACGAGCGCTTCTGCACGGCCCGGGGCTGGAAGCTCGAGGTGCTCGATGCAAGCCCCAGCGAGGCCGGCGGCTTCAAGTCTATCGAGTTCAAGGTCTCGGGCGACAAGGTCTACTCGGTCATGAAGTACGAAAGCGGCGTGCACCGTGTGCAGCGCGTTCCCAAGACCGAGAGCCAGGGTCGCATCCAAACCTCGACGGCGACCGTGGCGGTGCTGCCCGAGGCGGACGAGATTGACATTCAGATTGACCAGTCCGACCTGCGCATCGACACCTACTGCGCGTCGGGCCCCGGCGGCCAGTGCGTGAACACCACGTATTCGGCGGTGCGCATCACCCATCTGCCCACCAACACCGTGGTGCAGTCGCAGGAGCAGCGCAGCCAGATCCAGAACCGCGAGGTCTGCATGCAGATGTTGCGTGCCCGCCTCTATGAGATGGAGCTCCAGAAGCAGCAGGCCGAGCTTGGCGCCGAGCGCGCCAGCCAGATCGGCCACGGCAACCGCTCCGAGAAGATCCGCACGTACAACCAGCCGCAGGACCGCGTGACCGACCACCGCATCGGGTTCAACTCCACCTACAACGGCGTGTTGCTGGGCGATCAGCTGAGCACGGTGATCGACGCGCTCGCCGCGGCCGATCGTGCCGAGAAGCTCGCGCAGGCGGTATAGTCCGTATTTAAGCCGGCGTCGCCTGCGCCGGCTTGCGTTATACGCCATACCATCGAGAGGGGAAGCCCATGGAGCCCGCCAAGGTCTATTTCACGAACCTCCGCACCTATGCCAAGGAAAGCCAACTCGACAAGCTCAAGCGGCTCATCAAGAAGGCTGGCATTGGCGAGATTGATTTCGAGAACAAGTTCGTGGCCATCAAGATTCATTTTGGCGAGCTGGGTAACCTGAGCTTTCTGCGTCCCAACTACGCGTGCGCCGTGGCAGATGTGGTGAAGGAGCTGGGCGGCAAGCCCTTCCTCACCGATTGCAACACGCTCTATGTGGGCAGCCGCAAAAACGCGCTCGAGCACATCGACTGCGCCTATCAGAACGGCTTCACGCCGTATGCCACCGGCTGCCATGTGATCATCGCCGACGGCCTCAAGGGCACCGACGAGGCGCTCGTGCCGGTGAGAGGCGGCGAGTACGTGCAGGAGGCCAAGATTGGCCGTGCGCTCATGGACGCGGACATCGTGATCTCCCTCACGCACTTCAAGGGCCACGAGCAGGCTGGCTTCGGTGGCTGCATGAAGAATCTCGGCATGGGCGGCGGTAGCCGTGCCGGCAAGATGGAACAGCACGCCGCGGGCAAGCCGAGTGTCACGCCCGAGCAGTGCATCGGTTGCCGCGCGTGCGAGCGCATCTGCGCGCACGGTGCCATCTCCTTCGAGCAGACACGCGAGCGCGAGCTGCCGAACGGCCAGGTGCGCACGGTGCATGTGGCCTCGATCGACCACGACCGCTGCGTGGGCTGCGGCCGCTGCATCGGCGCGTGTAACCAAGATGCCATCGAGCCCGACTACGATGCCGCGGTCGACGTGCTCAACTATAAGATTGCTGAGTACACGCAGGCTGTGGTGCAGGACCGCCCGAGCTTCCATATCTCGCTCGCGCTCGATATCTCGCCCAACTGCGATTGTCATGCCGAGAACGATACGCCCATCGTGCCCGATCTGGGCATGTTTGCAAGCTTCGATCCCGTGGCCATCGATCAGGCGGCCATCGACATGGCCCTCGCCGCGCCCACGCTGCCCAACTCCGAGCTCACCGATATGAAGGCTAAGCTCGAGGCGGAAGGCGGCATTCCCGAGCGCTGCCAGCACGATCACTTCAACCTCACCCATCCCGACACCAATTGGCGGAGCATGATCGAGCACGGCGAGAAGATCGGGCTCGGCACGAGCCACTACGAGCTCATTGAGGTCAAGTAACACACCGGATAACAGCCGAACGACACGCATGGCGGGCCCTGCATCTGCGGGGCCCGTTTGTGTGCGGTACACGTGCCTATGCTGCGAGTTGTATCAACGAATCGCCTTTTGGTAAAATAGCGAACAGTCTATGTTGGGAGGATGACCGTCGAACATGTCTGCATCGAGCGACAGTTCAACATCTCGAAGTACGTCGGGCGCACCGGATGCGCCCGATCCTGCCGCTATGCAGGAAGACGTTTGCGCAACGTGTCGCAAACGCCGCCGGTCCTGCCCCAAATACCCCCGCGAACAACAGCATGATGCGCCCGAGCGCGACCAAGAGCAACCGCTCTACACCTTAGGCGAGGAAATCGCCAATGCCATCACGCATGGCATCGGTGTGCTGTTGGCCATTGCCGGGCTGGTGCTGCTCATTGTGAAAGCCGCGCTCGGTGGGGCGGAGCCTACGCACATCGCCTCGGCGATTGTGTTCGGCGTCACGCTCATCTTGGAATACCTCGCCTCGACGCTCTACCATGCCATCGCGGTGCCGGGGGCGAAGCGCGTGTTCCGCGTGATCGACCACAGCAGCATCTATCTGCTCATCGCCGGTAGCTATACGCCGTTTTGCCTCATCACACTCGCCGATGTGGGCGGCATTCCCATGTTCGTGGTGGTGTGGGCGCTTGCGTTCGCCGGCATCTCGTTCGAGATCATCTTCCGCCAGCGCCAGCCGCGCTGGGTCACCATTCTCATTTATCTCGCGATGGGATGGCTCGTGGTATTTCGCCTGTTCGAGCTCATCGCAGCGCTTGATCCGGTGGCGCTCGCCCTGCTCGTGGTGGGCGGCCTGTGCTATACCATCGGCACCGGCTTCTATGTCATGAAGCACATTCGCTACATGCACAGCGTTTGGCATCTATGGGTGCTCGCCGGAAGCATCTTCATCTTCATGGCGGTGATCCTGTACGTGATTTGATGAAAGACCCCGCGCCGCACCACGTGCGGCACCCCGTCGTTTCGCCCGTCACGGGCACATGTACCAGGTATATCAGGAGGTTTGACCTACATTGGGTATGATCGTCTTTTCTATTGTGGCAACGCTGTTGCTCACCGTGCTCAACGGCTTCTTCTCCATGTCGGAGATGGCGCTCACCACGGCCAAGCGCGCAACGCTTGAGCACGACGCCGAGGAGGGCGACAAGCGCGCCGTCCAGGCACTCGAGCTCGCCACCGACTCGACCGATTTCTTGGCGACCATCCAGGTGGCCATCACGCTCGTGGGCTTCTTCTCGGCCACCGTGTCCTCCAACACGCTCTCCGACCCGCTCGCCACGTGGATGGAATCGTTTGGGCTCGCGCCGCTTTCTGCCGCAGCGCCGGTGATCGCGCCCATCATCATCACGCTCATCGTCTCCTACCTCTCAATTGTGGTGGGCGAGCTTGTCCCTAAGCGCATTGGCCTGTCTGATGCCGAGGGCATGGCGAAATCGGTCGCCGGCACCATCATGGTGTTCCGCAAGATTGCCAAGCCGCTCGTGTGGCTCACGCAGGCGAGCGCCAACGGTCTGTCTGCGCTGCTGGGCATCAAGAGCGCCGACGATCGTCAGAACGTGTCCGAGGAGGAGATCAAGTACATGGTCTCCGAGCAGGAGACGCTGCTTGACGAGGAAAAGCGCATGATCCACGAGATCTTCGACCTGGGCGACGCCGTGGCGCGCGAGGTCATGGTTCCGCGCGTGGATGTCACCATGGCCGAGGACAGCGATACCATCGAGCAGGTGCTCGACCTCATGCGCTCCACGGGCTTCTCGCGCGTGCCGGTGTATCGCGAGGACCCCGACAACGTGGTGGGCATGGCGCACATCAAGGATCTTATCGAGCGTGCGCTCTCAAGCCGTGGCAAGGAGTTTGTGAATACCTGCCTGCGCGATGCCACCTTCGTGCCCGATACCAAAGACATCCTGCCGCTGCTCTCCGAGATGCAGACTGCGCACGAGCAGATGGTTGTGGTGGTCGACGAGTATGGCGGCACGGCAGGCATCATCACGATCGAGGATATCGTCGAGGAGATTGTGGGCGAGATCGAGGACGAGTTCGATCCCGACAACAAGTACCTCACCCGTCTCTCGGATCGTGAGTGGCTCGTCGACGGACGTTTCCCGTGCGACGATGCCGAGGAGCTCGGTTGGCCTATCGAGGAGAGCGACGATTACGAGACCATCGCCGGCTGGATTTTGGATATCTGCGACGGCGTGCCCAATATCGGCGAGGTTCTCGAGCAAGAAGGGTACAAGTTCAAAGTGCAGTCCATGCGCGGTCAGCGCATTTCGCTGGTCCGCGTGACCGCTCCCGAGAAGCAGCCCGAGGTCGATGAGGCCGAGGATGCCGAGGGGCAGGAGCCTGCAGCCGATGATACGTCGCGCGCGGAAGCCGAGTAGGCGCGGGGCGACACAGGTAAGGACGGTGACGTTATGGCCGAATTGATGAGCATCACGAGCGTGCGCGTGGGCGCGGACAAGCTGTGCGCGCGCGTGGTCGTGAACCCCGGTATGCCGCTTTCGACTGCCGAGGATATCGAGGCAACGGCTCGTGTGTACTATCTGGCACCCGCGATTGCCACGCATACCTGCCTGGGCGATGCGGGCGAGAAATTCCAGGATTGCATGGGCGATACCGAGATTGCGCATCTGCTCGAGCACCTGACGGTCGAGATTATGAGCCAGACCGGCCTTTCCGGCGAGATTTCCTGCGGCCGCACGCGTCGCGCGCCGGGCGAGGAGCGCGCCTTCGACATCGAGCTGAGCTGTCCCGATGACGCGCTCACCATCGGTGCGCTTTCGTCGGCCGTCTTCATGATGCAGTGGGCGTTTGTGAATCCCGATACGCCAGCACCCGATTTCGAGGGCACGGTGCGCGGCCTGCGCCAGCTGGTGGAGAGCCTCCGCGGCGAGCAAGGCGATGCCGCCCCTGCGGACGCCGAGCCTGCCGAGGAGCCTGCGGGAGGCGCCGTCTTCGGCGGTGCCGCTGCGGCATACGAGCATTAAACCTTTCCGTCTACGGGAGTTATGGCCGCTCGGCACGTCAAGCGGGTATAATTGGTCCACATCTGGGATTCATCCATTCGATTTGCGTTTCTGATTTGGAGGGAACGACATGGGAAAGACCTTCAGCTTCATGGTCGGTGCAACCATCGGTGCCGCTGCCGGCGCTATCATCGGCATCCTCGCGGCTCCGCGTTCTGGTGCCGAGACCCGCGCCATGGCTGCCGATATGGCCAACGACGCCTGGGACAACGCCCGTGATATGTACGAGCAGGGTGCCGAGCAGGCTCGTGCCGCAGTGAACGACTTTGGCCCCATGATGGACGCCAAGACCGATGAGCTGCGCGCGAAGGTCGACCTGGCCCGCGAGCGCATGGACCAGCTCCGCGAGACGCTCAACCAGGCGGTTGCGTCGGGCAACGTTACCCCCGCCGTGGATGTCGAGGTCGAGGTTGCGCCCGAGGCTGCTGCTGAGGTTGCCCCCGAGGCATAATGCGCGTTCGAGATTTTCAGGGCGTCAAGGTATATCGCTCGCCCGCTCCCGATAAGCGTACGAACAAAGATGGCTCGCCCAAAGAGCCGCGCCGCCTTGGAAAGATCCACTTTCCGGTGTTTGAGCCGCGCGGTCGGCGCGTGGTTGGCTTCATGGTGAGCCTGCCCGACGTTGTCGGCATGATCAAGCAGCCCGACCGCTTCGTGGCGCGCGACGCCCTCCATATCTACGAGGGTGCGCTTTCCGTGGTCGACGAGAAGGCCAACTTCGATAAAGCCGCCGCAAAACGCCTGGGTATCGATCTTGATGCCTGCGTCATCTGGACGGGTATGGATGTTCGCACCGAATCGGGCGAGGCGCTGGGGTACTGCAGCGACGCCGCCTTCGACTTTAAGACCGGTGCGGTCGAGACGCTGTCGCTCACGCGCGGTGCCACGGCGAGCGCGCTGCTGGGCGATGTCGAGATGCCTCTCGAGATGCTCAAGGGCTACGCTCAGGGCGCTATGGTGGTGAGCGACGCCGCCGCGACACTCGATGTCTCGGGCGGTGCCGCCGCCAAGGCAGCCGAGGTAAGCGTTAAGGTGGGTGCCAAGGTGAAGCAGGGTGCCCAGGTGCTCGACGACAAGGGCTCTGTGGCGGTGGAGAAGGGAAGCCGCGCGCTCGGCCGGCAGCTGGGCAAGACGCGAGGCATGTTCTCTGCATTCAAGAGCGAGTTCAAGAAAGCTGCGGGTCCCGCGCCTAAGAAGAAAAAGCGTTAAGCGCCCGGTCTCCGTGCGGGCGCCAACCATTATACGGAGGAACCATTGCTTAAACACACCACCTCCTATCGCATCAAGTCAAATCGTCCGCGTCGTCGTCGCGGGACGTCGGTGGGCAGCCAGCTCCCCGGCACGCGCTCGCGCGTGCATCGTCGGCGCGGAGCGTCGTATCTCAACCACTCCCGCGGTTTTGGATCACGCCGCAGGGGATTCCGTGCCGGCGGCGGCAACGCGCGCAAGCCGTATGCGTTCATCGCAATTGGCTGTGCGCTGCTCTTCTTTGTGGCGAGCGTCATCTGGTACGCCAACCGCAGCGTCGACATCACGCTCAACGGCGAGACCACCGGCGTGCGCATCAACTCGACCGTTGAACAGTTTATCGAGGAAAACGGCCTCGACGAGACCTACGACGCCGGCAATCTCTTGGCGGTCGATGACAGCTTGCTCGAGCGTGGCGCCGGTGACCGCTACGCCATCACGCTGAACGGCGAGCCGCTTGCGCTCGACGCCTTGGCTTCCACGCACCTTGAGGGCGGCGAGGAGCTCACCATCGACGACGGTGCCGATGTCTACGAGGAACATGACGTTCAGGCAACCGATATTGCCCCCACCATCACGGTAGAGGGGTCGGGCCCGGTGCAGTTTGTCGAGACCTGGGGCATTCCCGGGCGCTCGGAGGTGTGGACCGGACACACGTCGGGCAAGACCCAGGACCGCGGCATCGTGCAAGAGGTACAAAACTGCGTGGTGCGGCGTACGTCGGTGCTGCCGAGCGATGAAGATGCCAAGTACATCGCGCTCACGTTCGACGAAGCGCCGAGCACCTACACCCAGCAGGTGCTCGATATTCTCGAGGAGAAGGGCGCCAAGGGAACCTTCTTCCTCTCCGGCGATGCTGCAGAGGAGAACGTCTCGGCGGCGCAGGCCATCGCCGCGTCGGGCAACGAGATGGGCTCGAACACGATGAGCGACGTGAACCTCACCAACCTCGATGGCGAGGACCTGCGCAGCCAGATCACGGCGGGTGCCGATGCCATCGAGGCGGCAAGCGGCACGCGCCCTGCGCTGTTGCGCGCGCCCTACGGCGAGTTCTCGACCAAAAACTGGACCGAGGCCATGGACCTGGTGAGCGCGGTGATCTCGTGGAGCGTCGATTCGGGCGACTGGTTGCTCAACGGATCCGACGATGTGGTGGACACCGTGGTGGGTTCGGTGAAGAACGGCAGCATCGTGCTGCTCACCGATAACGAAGCGTGTGGTGAACAGTTGGTTGAAGCACTGCCGCAAATCATTGACCAATTGCAGGATGAAGGTTACAAGTTTGTGACGCTCTCCGAGCTTATCGCAACCGACGATGACCTGGCAGATGTGGTTGATCTCACGAAGGTTTCGATGCCCGAGGGCGCCGTGCTTCCCGTGATTCCGGATAAGAACGCCACCGCCGGCGATGAAGCATCTGAGGATGCCTCCGAGGAATAGGCTTCGTGTCCGTGCGTCACGGTATGATGCAGCATAACAGGAGTTGTTTGGGTTAAGGACTGGGTCATGGACTCGAAGATTAAATACGTGCACACCGGTAAGGCGGGCGGCCGTCGCTACTCGGCAACGGGCGGGAGGGCGTCTACGGGTCGCGCCGCATCCGCCGCGCCGCATCCGCCGCGTGCCACGAAGAGCTCATATACTGCGTCTGGTGCGCAGGGAACCCGTCCCGCCACGCGTGTTGCGCATCAAACACGCGCTAACACCTATGTCCCGCGTCGTCCGCGCCGCAGGCGCTCGCTTAAGCCTGTGCTCGCGGTGCTCGCGGTGATTGCGCTCGCTGCGGGCGTTGGCTGCTGGTACTTCAAGTTCCGCAACATCACGGTCGCGGTCAACGGGCAGTCGGTGACGACGCACGTAAACACGACCATCGAGACGTTGTTGGCCGATAACGACAACTTCGGCGTTACGCCGGGGCGCCTGCTCTCGGTAGGCGGTAACGTCCTCGATGAACAGGGCGGCGATGTTTGCGCTGTCAAGCGAGGCGATGAGGCGGTTGCCGCCAAGGACTTTGCTACCACGACGGTGTCGGACGGCGACGCCCTCACGGTGGAGAACGGCGCCGACGCCACCGAGCCCAACCATGAAGAAGAGGTCGAGCTGCCCTGCGCTATCCAGTCCGAGGGGCATGGCGCCGTGCAGTATGTCTCGCAGTGGGGCAAGCCGGGCAAGAAGATCGTTGCCGTAGGCGAGACCTCGGGCGAGACGGTCGATAAGGAGATCGTCGAGGAGGCAACCGACATGGTGGTCACCTCGAAGAACCTGAGTCCCAAGGGCGGCAAGTACGTGGCGATTACCTTTGACGATGGCCCGAGCGACTATACACAGCAGATTCTCGACATCCTTGAGGAGAAGGGCGCCAAGGCGACGTTCTACAACCTGGGTGAGAACGCTCAGAACAAGCCCAAGCTCACCAAGGCGGTGGTCGATGGCGGCCATGAGCTGGCAAGCCATACGATGGCGCACAAGAATCTCCCCAAGCTCGACCGCGATAGCCTGCGCAACGAGATTACCACCGCGTTCGACGCGCTGAAGGAAGCTTCGGGCGAGACCACGCAGATGATCCGCGCGCCATACGGTGCCTTCACGGCAACCGAGTGGGCGCGCAGCGGCGACATCGTGTCGTGCAACGTGCTGTGGAACATCGACACGCTTGACTGGAAGCGCCCCGGCGCCGATGCGATTACCGCCGCCGCGCTCGATGGTGTGAAGAATGGCTCGATCATCCTCATGCACGATGGCGGCGGCAACCGCGAGCAGGATGTCGAGGCGTTGCCCGCCATCATCGACGAGCTGCAGAACCAGGGCTATAAGCTGGTGACGGTGAGCAAGCTCATGGAGCTCGACGGCTCGATCCCCGACGAGGTGATCGAGAACAAGGTCAAGCTTCCCGAAGGCAGCGTGCTGCCCGAGGCGTAGCGCCTGCGCCCGTATGGCGCGCGTTTGCTGCATGTAAGGTTTGTCGCAGGGGACGAGTGCGTACGGCATCGCCGCGAGAAAAGATGGTATAGTAGGTTGGCTGCGTGCGCCATGCGTTGCGTACGGCAGCCAACGTGTTTAGCAGGGTCATGAGAAAGGCAACAGGTGAAATCGAAACCTCGACCTCACAGTCGCTGACCCCTGCGGGTGCTCACGGCGCGCGCATGGGGTATCTCCCGGAGCGCGGGCTCTCTCGGCCGGCGCGCCGCGCGTCCATAGAATCCTTTTAGGTTCAAAGGAGCACCATGAACTATCTATCCGAGATGCTCAAGCTCCCCGTGATCGATGTTGCCGGGGAAAAGCTCGGCGTGGTAAACGATCTGGGCATCGCCACCGGCGAGGTCTTCCCGCACGTCACATCGCTCGCGTTCCAGGGGCCGGGTAAGACGCCCTTCATGATTTCGTGGCGCAAATACGTCGACCATATCGACGATACGGGCGTGTACCTCAAGGCCACCGCAACCGACGTGCGCTTTTCCTATCTGCAGCCCGACGAGGTGCTGCTGGCGCGCGACATCTTGAACAAGCAGATCGTCGATACGCAGGGCATGAAGGTCGTGCGCGTGAACGACATCAAGCTCTCGGCGACAGGCGAGAACCAGTTGCGCCTGCTGGGCGCCGAGGTTGGCATGCGCGGCCTTTTGCGCGCAATGCATCCTGTGCTGGAGCGCGTGGCGGTGCGTGTGAGCAAGGCGGTGGGCAAGCCGCTTGCCGAGGAGATCATCGCCTGGTCGTACATGGACCTGCTTGAGCGCAGTACGCAGCAGATTAAGCTCTCCGTCTCGCACAAGACGCTCGACGAGCTGCATCCAGCCGATATCGCCGATATTATCGAGCAGCTCGATCCGCGCTTGCGCGGGCAGGTGTTTGCCCAGCTCGATACCGCGCAGGCGGCCGAGGCGCTCACCGAGCTCGATGACGACGACCTCGTTGCCGAGGTTATCGACGGTCTCTCCGATCGCGATGCATCTTCGATGCTCGCCCTCATGGACCCCGATGACGCAGCCGCCCTCATCGAGGAGCTCGATTACGAGAAGGCCGAGAAGCTGCTCCGCATCATGGGCGTCAATGAGGAGAAGGCGATCCGCAACCTGCTCGGCTACGAGGAGAACACTGCGGGCCGTATCATGACCTCGGAGTTTGTGGCGCTGCCGGCTACCTCCACCGTCGCCGATGCCATCGACGCCATTCGTGAGCTCGATGAAGACTTCGAGAGCGTGTATTACGTCTACACCACCGATGCCACGGGGATGCTCACCGGCGTGCTGTCGCTGCGCACCCTCATTGTTGCCGAGCACGATCAGCAGCTTGTCGATTTGGCCTACCGCGACGTGGTGTGGGTGGCACCCGACCTCGACCAGGAAGATGTGGCCGAGGAGATGACCAAATACAACCTCGTGGCCATCCCGGTGTGCGATGAGGCGCGCCATCTGTTGGGCATCGTCACGGTTGACGATGCGCTCGACGTCATCGCCGAGGAGCACGAGGAGGATCTGCAGATCGCCGGTGTGGGCACCGGCGGCGAGGGTGCGGGCGAGTCGGCGCATGTGCTCTCGTGGTTCGCAGGCCGGTTCTACTGGGTGCTGGTGTGGGCGGTTGCCTCGGGTATCGTTGCCTCGGCGCTCGCTTGGATGGGAGCGCCGTCCGAACTTTTCATCTACCCCATGTGCGCCATGCCGGTGGTACTCATCGCAGCATCGCGTGCGGTGTCGTTCGCGAAGAACTACTACCTCGAGGATGACGAGCATGACGAAGACACCCGTCCGTATCTGGCCTTTTGGCTGCAGAGCACAGGTGTGGGCATCGTGCTGGCGCTCGTGGTTTATCTGTCGGGCCAGCTTGTGGCCGGCGCGGCCTTCCCCGATGACGTCCTGTCTCAGGCGGGCGATCGCATAGCGCTCGGACAGCAGGTGCTCGCCGCGACGGCGCTTACGCGTTCGTTTGCCTGCGCGGCGGGTGTGGTGGCGCTCATGTGCACCACGTCGGTTGCCTACCTCAAGCTGCTCGACTGGCGTGACGAGCACGATCTCGACACCTCGGGTACCGCGCTTAGTGCCTCGGCGGTCATCATCGCTTGCATCGTCTTTTCCGTTGCGGCGACGCTCGCCGTTGTGCTCACGGTGGCATAGGGGACGTTTGTCATGCCCCGCCGCTTCAAACCAGATATGCGCCGGCACGATCCGGCGCCGCGCGATCCCGGCAGACGCCGGCTCACGCTCGCCGCGGTGCTTGGCGCCATGGGCCCCGGCCTGTTGGCTGCGCTCGCTGGCAACGATGCCGGCGGCATCGCCACGTATTCCAGCGCGGGCGCGCAGTTTGGCTACGGCACGCTCTGGATCTTACCAGTGATGGCCGTGCTCCTCATCGTGGTGCAGGAAACGGCCGCGCGCTGCGGCTGCGTGACCGGCAAGGGCTTTGCGTCGCTCATCCGCGAGAAATACGGTGTGCGCAAGAGTTCGTTCGCCATGATGGCGCTGCTCATCGCCAATACCGCTGTTACCATTTCGGAATTTGCGGGTCTGGCGAGCGGTCTTGCGCTTTTTGGCGTACCCAAGACCATCTCGATCCCGCTCATCGGCCTTATTATCTGGCTGCTCACCATGTCGGGGAGCTTCCGTCGCATCGAGAAGATTCTGCTACTGGTGAGCTGTGTGTTCCTCACCTATGTCGTGGCGGCCTTCATGGTGGGCCCCGATTGGGGCGAGGTTGCCCGCGCAACCATTACCCCGCATGTCGAGAGCGATCCCTCCTATGTATCGCTGCTCGTAGCCACTATCGGCACAACGATCGCGCCGTGGATGATCTTCCTCGCGCAAAACAACGTGGTGGATAAGAACGCCAACGAGGACGATCTGCCCCTGCAGCGTGTTGACGCTGTTTCGGGCTCGGTCATCGCGTGCGCGATTGCGTGGTTCATCGTGATCGCCACCGGTGCGGTGCTCTTCCCGGCGGGTATCGAGGTTGCCGATGCCGCTGATGCGGCGCTCGCCTTGGAGCCCATCGTGGGGCCGTGGTCCACCATCCTGTTTGCCGCGGGCCTTGTTGCCGCGAGCTTTTTGGCCGCCTGCGTGCTGCCTGGTGTGACCTCAAGCGCTATCTGCGAGGCATTTGGCTGGGAGCGCGGGGCCGACCGCACCTGGGAGGAAGCGCCCGCCTACCGCGGCATCATCACCGGCATCATCCTCTTCTCGGCGTTGCTCGTGATCCTTCCGGGCGTCAACCTCTTCGACATCATGATGAGCGCGCAGGTCATCAATGGCGTGCTGCTGCCGATTCTTCTGGTATTTCTCGTGTTCATCGCTGGTGACAAGCTCATCATGGGGACCCACGCCAACGGGCGCGTGTGGAACGCACTCACCTGGGCCACGATCGTGCTCGTAACGGTGCTCACCGTGGTTATGTTTGTGCTGCAGGCGCTCGGATTCTAGAGCGCTCGCTGCATCGCGGCGCTTTACGCGGCGCTGCCCTCGGTCTGTTCGCCAAGCGGGTGCGGCGCGAGTCCTGCCGAGAGCGCTTGTAGGAGCTTGTTCGCGGCGTCGCGTGCCAGCGCGGGCTGCGGATCGTCCACATGGTCTTCAGGGTGGATGGGCAGCTCCTCGCGCACCGCGTTGTATACGAGTTGCACGTACTCCTTGGCACCCGACGCCTTGAGATGCGTGCCGTCGCCGTCGAAAAGATCGTCGCGGCCCTCGCTATAGCTGTACCAGTCAACTAGGTGCACGTTATCGTAGCGCTCGGTGGCTCGTTGCAGCGCCGCATTGGTGTCGGCAAGCCACGGCTGCGGGTGGCGCGTGTTGACAAACACCACGTAGCGCTCGGTGCCGATATCGGCCATGAGGGTATCGATGAGCTCGTCGGTCACCAAGCCGTTCGTGCCCAAGGCAATCACGACAACCTTACCCGAGAGGTTTTGAGAGAGGTAGCTCTCATACACCTCGATGCCTGCCTTGAACTGGCGGTTTTTGAGCGCGTCGATATGTCCATGCGGGAAGAGCTGCTCAAAGGGGTCGACGCACATGAGCGATACCGAGTCGCCGATCCAGAGAATATCGTAGGAGCCCTCGGGGAAGCCGCCGTTATCGGTGGCGGCGCTGGTATCGGCATCGGTACCCGCTTCGCCATCCGCCTGGGCGTTGGATGCGCCGCCCTCGCCATCATCGGCAGGTTGCGCGGTGGCAGCATCGTCTTGGTTGAGCAGCGCCGCGCCCTCTTCGCTCAGTGCCGAGGTATCTGGCACAAACGCCAGGCCTCCGAGCGCGATGGCGAGCACGATGGCGAGTACTGCGGCAGGTATGGGGCGCTTGCGAGCCGAGGCGACAGGATGGAATCCCTGCTCGCGCATGCGGTGCAGCGCCTCGCCGATGGCGCCCTTGCGGCAGGGCGTCTCGACAAAATGATAGGAGAGCTCGGCTGCGCCTATAACCACAGCAACTTGGATGATCATGAGCCACCAGGGGGTCTGCGAGACGTTGGAGACGGGGTTCATGAGCAGCAGCAACGGGTAATGCCAGAGGTAGATGCTATACGAGCGCTTACCAAGCCATACGAGCGGCGGCAGCGCGAGCGCACGGGCAACAAGACCGCCCTCCTGCACGCAGCCGGCAATGACCAGCAGGGTGAGCAGCGTTGCGAGCAACGTGCCGCCTTGATACTGGAACGAGGTGTAGCCGTTGGTGAGCCCCACCATGAGTGCGAGCCCTGCGATGCCCGCGATGGCCAGGATGTCAATTGAGAGCGCAGGCGCGCTTGTGCGTGGTGCCGAGGATGCCCGGCGGCGCGCGGTGCGCTCGACGGCAGGTGCATAGGTGCTGGGAGCAGCACCGTTGATGGCGGCGAGCTCGGAATCGGTGGGCTCGTCACCATCGCTGGGCAGGGTGGCACGCATGCCGGCGGGGAGCAGACGGTCCAGGCCAACTGCCTCGAGCAGCCGGGCCGGCGACATCGATCGCTCGGGGATAAACGCGAGCCATGCGCCAAACAGCAGGGAGAACGCACGCGTGTCGGTGCCGTAGTACAGGCGGCTTGGGTCGGCGGCGGGATCGTAGAGCACCGCCATGGCCACGGCCGAGGCAACCGCGGCGCCCAGCGCGATGCGGCGCACCCAGGCGCGCTTCACGCCGCAACGCAGCAGCACAAACAGCACCGGTGGCCAAACGAGATAGAACTGTTCCTCGATAGCGAGCGACCAGAAGTGCGTGAGCGGCGAGGGATCGCCGAGCGCATTGAAGTAGGACACCTGGTTGATGATCTGCCACCAGTTGTTCACGAACAAAAGAGACGGGATGATGTCCGGGCGCATCTTGGTGAGCATGACGTGGTTGAAGAAGGTGCACAGCACGACGGTGACCAGGACAACCGCACCGATCGCAGGCAGCAGGCGCCGTACGCGGCGCACCCAAAAGTTCTTGAGGTCGATGGTGCCGGTGGTATCGAACTCGCCGATGAGCAGGCGGGTGATGAGATAGCCCGAGAGCACGAAGAATACGGTGACGCCCAGAAGGCCGCCCTGTGCCCAGGGGAGGTGGAGGTGGTAGAGCACCACGGCAGCCACAGCGAGCGTGCGCAAGCCGTCGAGCGCGGGGATGTAGCGCATGCGCTTGCCGGCGGTGCGAGCAGATTGCGCGTTTGCGTGCGGCGTACGCGTGGTGTTGCGCGTGGTGTTGGTCCGTTTGGTCATGGATATCCTTTGGCGGCGCATGTGCGGCGCGCATGCACCCGCCACAGAGGGCGAATCTGTGCGTCACGCGTGCGCCGCATCGGTGTCTCGAACGTTCAAATTGTAGCGTTATGCAGGCATAAAGGCCAACGCATCACGACGTGACCACAGCCCGTGCATCGCGCTGGGCGCATGGGTACCATAGCGGTATCAGACCGAAAGGGGGCATCATGGACAACGAGCGATCGGTGATTGTGTTCGGCAGCATGAACATGGACCTGTCGGTATCTTGCGCGCGTCTTCCGCGAGCGGGGGAGACGATTCTGGGCGATGAACTGGTAACAAACCCCGGCGGCAAGGGTGCCAACCAAGCGGTCGCGGCGGCGCGTATGGGGGCGCGCACCTACATGATCGGCGCCGTGGGCGACGATGCGTTCGGAGGCGAGCTCGTCGCGTCGCTCGAGCGCGCGGGCGTGTCGTGCGCGCACGTCGCGCGTCGCACGGATGCTCCTACCGGTACCGCGGTGATCATGCGCAACGAAGGCGACAACCGCATCATCGTGGTCCCCGGTGCCAACACTGCGCTCGCGCCGTGCGAGGTGGAGGCGGCCATCGACGAGCTCGTTGCGTCGGGCGCGGCTCCGGTTGGCAGCGTGCTGCTCGTGCAAGGGGAGTGCGCCCGCGCGAGCACCGAGCGCGCCATCGTGTGCGCGCATGCGCACGGGCTCTACACGGTGCTCAATCCCGCGCCCGCCTTCTGCGTTGCCGATAACGTCTGGCCGGAGGTCGATCTCATCTGCCTCAACGAATCGGAGTGCGAGATGATCTGCGGCATCAAGCCGCATGATGAGGCGTCGTGCACCCGTGCCCTCACGGCGCTCGAAGACCTTACGGGCGGTGCCGCTATCGTGACCTTGGGGGCCCAGGGCTCGGCGATGCTCGGCGAACACGGCCTGCTGCCCCTACGTGCCGAGGCCACCAAGGTGGTGGATACCACGGCGGCGGGCGATACCTACATTGGTGCGTTGGCCGCATCGCGCGTACAGGGCATGACGCTTGCCGAATGCATGATGGAGGCAACGCTTGCCGCTGCCGTGACAGTCTCGCGCGTAGGTGCGCAGCAGTCGATACCCACCTCGGATGAGGTATCGCAGTGGTTCCTCGATCGCGTCGGGTTTGAAGAGGACGACGGCACCCCCTAGGCGTCGCATATCACGTGCGTCCCGTCTGTGCGTCTGCTCTGCTATGCTCAATGCAGCGCACATAACCAAGGGAGGGCGCCGCCCGCAGGCGGGCCTGCACCGCGAAGGGAGGCCTCATGGAGGCGTATAAGCAGGAGTTCATCCAGTTCATGGTCGAGTCCGACGTGCTCAAGTTTGGCGAGTTCACGCTCAAGAGCGGTCGCACCTCACCGTTTTTCATGAATGCTGGCGCCTATGTGACGGGAAGCCAGCTCAAGCGTCTGGGCGAGTACTATGCTCAGGCCATCCACGATAACTTCGGGCTCGATTTCGACGTCGTGTTCGGCCCGGCATACAAGGGCATCCCGCTGGCGGTTGTGACCGCCATCGCCCTCGACGAGCTCTATGGTAAAGAGGTTCGCTACTGCTCCGACCGCAAGGAGGTCAAGGACCACGGTGCCGACAAGGGCGGCATGCTTGGCTATGAGCTCAAAGATGGCGACCGCGTGGTCATGGTGGAGGATGTCACGACCTCGGGCAAGTCGATCGACGAGACCTATCCCAAGCTCAAGGCCGCTGCCGATGTCGAGGTCAAGGGTCTGATCGTGAGCCTCAACCGCATGGAAGTTGGCAAGGGCGGCGTGGTGACGGCTCAGCGTGAGATTCAGGATAAGTACGGGTTCCCGGTGGCGTCGATCGTCAACATGGTCGAGGTGACCGAGGTGCTGTACAACCATGAGGTCGACGGGCGCGTGGTGATTGACGACAAGATCAAGGCGGCGCTCGACGCCTATTACGAGCAGTACGGCGCGAAGGAGTAATTCGCGCTGGCGCCTCCTGCCACTTGCCGAAACACGTTCGCCTTCAACGGCCCGCGCCGGGGAGGGCGGGCAAGTCGGATACAATGGTAGGACCTATCCAAGGGACGCTTTTGGGCTTATGCCGCGTCCCCGTCTGTTCGGGGGAACTATGAAAAAGAAGCTGCTTGCACCCATCATGGCGGTTATCGCCCTGTGTCTGGTTGCGCTGACCGCCTGCGGCGGTCCGTCGGTCGAGGACTTGATTCGCGAGGACCTCACCACGCAGTTCGAGGAGATCAAGGCCGGCAGCGATGAGCTGGTTGAGGACATCGAGGCGAACGCCGGCGCCGAGTTCGATCAGCTCGGTGTCGATCCTGCCGCGTTTACCGACTCCTATCTTGATGGCTTTGATTACGAGATTGGCGACATCACCGTCGAGGACGGTACCGCCACGGCGAACGTGACCATCACCTGCAAGTCGATGGGCGATATTCTTACGAACTTCCAAACCCAGTTCACCGAGGAGCTCAACTCCATCGACCTTACAACCCTCGAGAGCGAGGATGACCTGTACAAGATGGCTGGTCAGGTTATGATCGATGTCACGGCGGCTGCTGAGGCGCGCGAGGTGGAGTGCGACTTCACCTATTCGCAGAACGACGAGGGCACTTGGAGCGCCGACGCCAGCGCCGAGGACGAGATGATGAACGCGATGATGTCGTAGTACATCACACCATATGCTGCGTGTGCGGGGCCTGTCGAGTTGTCGGCGGGCCCCGTTGCGTTTCTTCCCAATATCCATACGGGGAGTGCGCACGTTTCGCGACCTTTGCGGGCAAAAACTGGGACTTACAAACATTGGGTAAGGTTCGCGGCGGGTCTGCCGAGTAGACGCAACTTTGGTTGCAATAAAATCGCAGGTACAAAGCGCGTCAAGTTTTCGGATACTTTGCACATGCGCGCTAGAATAGAACAAATCTTCATGTTGGCGTCGTGGACGCCTGCTTTGTGCGCTCGAAAGGGGAGAAGTCGCATGAAACGCTACACGCTCGATGATTTTGCACGCCTGGTAGACCACACCAATCTGCATCCGGACGCCACGCGCGCCGATATGGAGCAGCTGTGCGACGAGGCGAAGCGCTATCACTTCAAGATGGTGGCCATCAATTCGGTGCAGTCGCGTTTGTGCTCGGAGTTGCTTGCCGGCACGGATATCGACACCGGAGCGGCGATCTCTTTCCCCTTGGGACAGACTTCCATTGCAACGAAGGTGTTCGAGACGCGCGATGCGCTGGCACATGGCGCGAATGAGATCGACTATGTTGTGAATCTTACCGAGGTGAAGGCGGGTAACTGGGACTACATCACGCGTGAGATGACCGAGATCGTCGCCGTGTGCCGCGAGGCTGGTGCGCCCTCGAAGGTCATTTTTGAGAACTGTCTGCTCACCGATGATGAGAAGATTCGCCTGTGCGACATCGCGAGCGATGTGGAGCCCGATTTCATCAAGACGTCAACGGGCTTCTCGACGGGCGGTGCTACCGTTGCCGACGTGCGTCTTATGCGCGAGCACGTTGCCCCGCAGGTGAAAGTCAAGGCAGCGGGCGGCATACGTACCGCAGACGCCTTCCTCGATATGGTGCGCGCCGGCGCCGAGCGTATTGGCTGCAGCGCGGGCATCCCCATTATCGAGGAGATTGGCCGACGCATGGAGGCAGAAGGCGTCACCTATTACGAGCTATAGCCCGAAAGGATGCAAGCGGCGAGCTCGTCTGGGGTGTCAACGATGACATCGGCCCCGGCGCGCGCGAGCTCGTCTTTGCCGCGAAAGCCCCACGATACGCCCGCGGCGCACAGCCCAGCGTTGTGCGCCGTGAGGACATCGACGTTGCTGTCGCCGACATAGAGCACATCGTGCGGCGCGACATCGAGCTGGTCGAGCACGTAGCGAGTAATGGGCGGGGCCGGTTTGGGTGGGAACGCGTCGATGCGCCCCTGCACGCAGGCAAAGCGATCGCCAAAGTAATGCGCCACCAACGGCGCCACTGCGGCATGGTCTTTGTTCGAGAGGACGGCGAGTACAACACCGGCGGCAGCGAGGGCATCGAGCATGTCGATCACGCCGGGGTAGGGGCAGGTCGCATCCTGCTTATGGACGGCATAGTACGCGGTGAATTCGGCGAAGGTGTGCTCGAACACGCGGCCGTCACCTGCGAGCTCGGCGGGAATGATGCGCTCGATAAGCTTGGGGATGCCATTGCCCACCTTGAAGCGGTAAGCGTCGGTGGAAAAGGTGGGCCATCCGTGTGCCGTGCACACGTGGTTGCCGGCGGCGGTAAGATCGTCGAGCGTGTTGAGCAGCGTGCCGTCGAGATCGAATATCACGTGGGTGAACGCCACAGAACTATCCTCCCTGAACCTAGCAGATACGGGGGAGCTGCTCGCCTACGAGCATGTCGAGCACGCGCGTCGCCCCCCAGGGCGTGCGCACGCGCACGCTGGGTAGAGCGTCTTCTGCCAGCTCATGTACGGTGCCGATGATCGCTGCCTGCTCGCCGTAGCGCGCATCGCGCATCGCGGCGAGTGCTGCTTCCGCTTCGTCGGCAGGAACGACGGCGACCATCTTGCCCTCGTTGGCAACCTGCAGAGGGTCGTAGCCGAGCATCGCACATGCCGCCTGTACGTCTGGGCGCACCGGCACGCGCTCCTCGTCGACCTCGATCATGACATGGCTGGCAGATGCAAACTCGTTGAGCGTGCTTGCCAGGCCGCCGCGCGTGGGGTCGCGGAAACAGCGCGTGTGCGGCGCCGCCTCGAGTACGGCGGCGATGAGGTGGTTGAGCGGAGCGGCGTCGCTGGTGATTTCAGTTGAGAAGGCGAGGCCCTCGCGTTGGCTCATGATGGCGATGCCGTGGTCGCCGAGCGTTCCGGAGACAAGGACGACATCGCCCGGGGTGCACGAGCTGCCAGAAAGCTCAATGCCCTCGGGGACCTCGCCCACGCCGGCGGTGTTGATGTAGATGCCGTCGGCGCTGCCACGCTCGACGACCTTGGTATCACCGGTGATGATGGCAACGCCTGCCTCGCGAGCGGTTGCGGCCATGCTTGCGCAGATGCGGCGCAGATCCGCTAGCGGGAACCCCTCTTCGAGGATGAATCCGCAGGAGAGATAGCGTACGTGCGCGCCTGAGGTGGCGACGTCGTTGACCGTGCCGCAGACTGCGAGCCTGCCGATGTCGCCTCCGGGGAACGTGTGCGGCGTGACCACGAAGCTGTCGGTGGAAAGAGCGATGCGGCCCGTGGGCGGTAGCGTCGCCACGCCCGCGTCGTTGCCGGCGGCGAGCTCGGGCGAGCCGTATGCAGCGAGAAAGACATCATCGATGATGCGCTTCATCATCTGCCCTCCCGAGCCGTGGCCCAGAAGAACGGTTTCGGTTGATGCAGACATGGCATCTCCTTAATCGCGGTAGCGATAGTGCGCCGCGCAGCTGCCCTCACTCGACACCATGCAGGGGCCAACGGGGTTCTGCGGCGTGCACACGCGGCCGAAAAGCGGACACGCGCTAGGCGCGATGCGCCCGCGCAGCACGTCGCCGCACCGGCAGCCTGCCGGCTCAACGGTGGGTTCCACCGCAACATCAAGACGACGGCGCGCATCGAAGCGTGCGTATGTGGGGCGGATGGCCAGGCCAGAGGCTGGAAGCTCGCCAAGCCCGCGCCACGTGGCATCGGCCAATTCGAAGACCTGGTCGATGAGGGCGCGCGCATGGGGATTTCCCTCACGGGCGACACCACGGGGATAGGCGTTCTCAATGCGCGGGGTTCCCGCGACGATGAGCTCGACCAAGCGCTCGACGCCGGCGAGGATGTCGACCGGTTCGAACCCGCACACCACGCCGGGCGTCTGGTGCTCGCGCACGAGGAACTCATAGGGCTCAAGGCCGATGATCGTCGAGACGTGGCCCGGCAGGATGAAGCCATCGATGCGCGTCTTAGGGTCGGCGGCGATGGCGGCAAGCGCGGCGGGGGTGAGCTTATGCACGCAGAAGACCGAGAAGTTTGCAAGGTCGCGTGCCTCGGCTTCGAGGATGCACGCGGCAATTGCGGGCGCGGTCGTTTCGAACCCCACGCCCATAAAGACAACGTGCTGCTCGGGGTGTGCCGCGGCGATATCGAGCGCGTCGAGCGGGGAGTACACCACGCGCACGTCGCGCCCCTGGGCCTTCTCGGCAGCAAGCGAAGAGGTCGAGCCAGACACGCGCACCATATCGCCAAAGGTGGCGATGATGACCCCTTCGTGGCGTGCGAGCGCGACGGCGTGGTCGATGTCGCGGTTCGCAGTCACGCACACCGGGCAGCCGGGGCCCGAGAGCAGATGCAGATTGCGCGGGAGGATGGAGCGGAAGCCGTAGCGGCCGATGCTCATAGTGTGGGTGCCGCAGACCTCCATGAGGTTGATCTCGCGTTCACCCGCGAGCCTGCCGATGCGTTCGACAAGCCCACGCACGCGTTCGGGATCGCGAAAAACCGAGAAGTCGATAGCCGCGGTGGCGCTCATGCCGGCTCCGCAGCGAGCAGCTCGTCTTCGGCCAGCTCGTCGATCTCTTGGAAGAGCTCGATCGTCGCAGCCGCTTCTTCGGCGTCGATAACCTGGATGCTGAAGCCAGCATGCACCAGCACGTAGTCGCCCGCCTGCGCTTCGGGCGTGAGGCGCAGCGAGATGTCACGCGTGACGCCCATCATGTCGATGGTTGCCTGCGCGTTATCGTGCAGCTCGGTAATCTTTCCCGGAACAGCTAGGCACATGCTTCCTCCTTATCGCCGGCGCAGCGCCGCGATGCGTATGGTCTGCGTTGGATGGTACCGCTCTCATTACCCGAGCGCAAACGGGGCGAGCCGCGCGCGAGCGATGGCCGCCTGTCCATAGGCGATGCAGCCATCGTTGGCGGGGACGGTGTGTGCGAACAGCGGCGTAAGCCCGCGATCGATCAGACCGTGTTCGATGCGCGTGAACAGCAGGCGGTTCATGAAGACGCCACCCGAGAGAGCGATGGTCTGCACACCCGCGCGCGCGGCGATGCGCTCGGCGGCGTCGCAGAGTGCATCGGCGATGGCGATGTGGACCTCGAGAGCGATTGCTTCTGGATCCACGTTCGCAGCGAGATCGTCGAGCACGCCCGCGAGCAGCGGCTCGGGATCGATGATGAGCTCCTCGGATGCAGCGGTCTCGCCTACGCGTGTCATGGCGGCTTGCGTTTCCGGTGAAGGCTCCGGGGTGGGCTGCCATGTGAGGGCGAGCTGGTAGCGAGGGGCCTGTGCTGTGCGCGCGGCGGCGGTGCGGTCGAGATATCGCCAGGCTGCCGCCTCGAGCTCGATGGCAGGTTCGCCCTCGTAGGTCGCGCGCAGGCATGTGCCGGTTATGGCGGCGAGCGCGTCGAGCAAGCGCCCCATGCTCGAGGTGAGCGGGCTCGCGACGCCGCGTTCAACCATGCTGCGAGTGATGGCGCGCTCGTTGGGGGTCAGCGAATCGTTGAGCCGCGCAGCGCCCGCGTGATCAACAAGGCCGCAGGTTATGAGCAGCGAGAGCGCGCAGCGTCGCGCGTCGCGCACGGAGGCAGCGCCTCCCGGCAAGCGCCAGCTGCAAAGATGCCCCGCGCGCGTATAGCCCGCGCAGGTTGCCACCATGAGCTCGCCGCCCCAGACGCTGCCATCGGTTCCGGCGCCGGTGCCGTCGAGCGCGATGCCAAGCACAGGCTCCCTCGCCTCGAGAAGGCCCGTCGCTGCCGCCTCGGCAAGCACGCTTGCAATATGGGCATGGTGATGCTGCACCTCAATGAGCGGCAGGTCGCTGCGCGCGGCTTCGTTGCGCGCCCATTGGCTGGTGAGATAGGCGGGGTGCATATCGCAGGCAAGTACCGTGGGCGCAAGGTCGAAGAGCTGCTCCATGCGATGGCGTGCCTCGTGCCAGGCGTCGAGCACCGCAGCATGCTCGATATCTCCGATGTGCTGAGAAAGCAGGCACTGCGCGGCGCCTTGATCGGTCTCGCGCGTGAGGGCAAGCGTCGTCTTTTGCTCGGCACCGCAGGCAAGCACCACCGTCGCACGATTCTGTTCGGGCGTGTCACCACGGCGCTCGCCTTCGGGCAGATCGAGCGGGCGGGGCGCGTAGCCGCGTGCACGACGCACGAGCGTCGGCGTGCCCTCTACCACGCGCACCACCGAGTCGTCGAAGCGCGTGAGGATGGCGCGATTGTTGCCCAGAAGCGCATCGGCCAAGCCACCCTCAACGAGGTGCTGCCATGCCAGCTCGTCATCGATTTCGATGGGTTCCTCGGAGATATTGCCGCTCGTCATAACGAGGGCGTGCACACCGTGCGCCCGGCAGGCGGCGAGCAGCAGATGCTGGAGCGGCGTATAGGGCAGCATGATGCCCACCTCGGGGAGGTCGAACGCCACCGCATGCGCGAGCGACAGCGCCTGCGTGCCCTCCTCGGCAAGGGGCGCGTTTGCTGCAACATCTGCACGCCGACGCATGAGCACAATGGGGCGCACCATCCCGGTAAGCAGCGCGCGCTCGGTATCGTTCACCACGCACAGCTGCTCGGCATCTTCGATGCACGCGACCATGACGGCGAGTGGCTTGTTGCTCCGGCGCTTGCGTCGCCTCAGCTCGCGCACGGCATGTTCGCATGTCGCGTTGCATGCAAGGTGAAAGCCACCGAGCCCCTTGATGGCCACGATGCTACCTGCAGCGAGCATCGCCGCGCACCGCTCGATGATGGCGTCGCTTGCCTCGCGCGTCGCGCCAACCTGTGGCTTGGTGTCGTTTGCCACGCGCTCACGCCAGGTGATATGGGGGCCACAGGCAAAGCAAGCATCGGGCTGCGCGTGGAAGCGGCGGTCGGTGGGGTCGGCATATTCGGTGGCACAGGTGGGGCACATGGGGAACGCGCGCATCGAGGTGTTCGCGCGATCGTAGGGGAGCGCATCGATGATGGTGAAGCGCGGCCCGCAGTTGGTGCAGTTGATGAAGGGGTAGTGGTAGCGGCGGTCGCGGGGGTCGAAGAGCTCGCGTAGGCAGTCGGGGCAGGTGGCGATATCGGGCGAGACGAGCGTGGTGCGCGCGCCATCGCGCTCTGAGGAGACGATGCGAAAGCGCTGCTCGGCAGCTGTCTTCTCCGCCGTTGCCGCATCCTCGTTGTCGAGCAAGGTCACGTTGATGCCGGTTATCTGCGATGCCGCCGGCGCGTGGTCGCGCAGTGCTTGGATGAAGGCCTCGAGCGCCTCAGCCTCGGCAGCCGCCTCGATATGCACGCCGTCGCCCGCGTTGAGCACCCAGCCCGCGATGTTGTGGGCAATCGCCTCGCGATAGACGAACGGCCTGAAGCCCACGCCCTGAACGATGCCCGTGATATGGATATGTGTATGTTCGATAATGCCCGCTGCCACGCTGGATCCTCAGAGGTCGAGGCTCGCGTTCGTGGCCGCGCAGGATAGCTTGCCATGATGCACGCCGCGGAGCCCCAGTAGCTTATTGGCGAGCTCGTGCACGCGTGTGCCGGTGCCGCGTACGGCCAGGATCTCCAGGCAGTTGTGGTGATCGAGATGCACATGCATGGTCGATACGATCTCTGTGGTGTAGTCGTGCTGAATCTCATCGAGCCTGCGGGTGAGATCGCCGGTGTGGTGGTCGTAGATCATGGTGAGCGAACCGATGACCTGCGCGTCGGGTGTCGTTGCCTCGTCGCGCACGAGCGAGGCGCGCATGAGGTCGCGAATCGCCTCGGAACGGTTGACGCCGTCGCCGCGCTGGGCGATCTGCGCATCGAAGGCACGCAAAAGCTCTTCGGGGACCGCGATGGAGAACCGGACGAGGTCGCCCGTACCAATGCCGTCCATGGTCTAGACCAGCGTGACCGAACCCACAGCATTGTGGTCGGCCTCGATCGCGTCCTCATAGCCCTCGAGCGCGCGGTGTGCCTCGTCGAGCGATGCCATGGCGGCGGCGAGCTTCTCGTTCGTGCGTTCCATGTCGAATGCCTCGGTAGCGTGGAACAGATCGTGGCTCCAGCTGCGTGCGAGCGCGATGGTGTCGTCGATCTGCTTGACGCTCATCGCGAGCTGGCTCATGTTCATGCCGACGTCGTGCATGGTTCCTCCTCGGGTCTTAGTGTTCGGGGCTAGTGTACTACGTCGCGCGGGTTCACCTCGACATAAAACGGCGGCACTCGGAATACCGAGCGCCGCCGTTGCGCGTGCTCTGTGCCAGCCTGTGTACTACAGGTACTTCTGCAGCTCTGCGACAAGCTTCGCCTTGGGCATAGCACCCACGATGCGCCCGGCCTCCTCGCCGCCCTTCAGGATCACGAGGGTGGGAATCGACATGACGCCGTACTGCATTGCGATCTCTTGGTTCTCGTCTACGTTGCATTTGGCGACCTTGAGCGAGGCGGCCATCTCGTCGGCCAGCTCGTCAACTATAGGCGAAAGCATGCGGCACGGGCCGCACCACGGTGCCCAGAAGTCGATGAGGACGGGAAGCTCTTCGGTCAACAGGGAAGGAAGCGACCCTGTGGTGACGTCGGTGATGTTTGCCATTGGTTCCTCCAAATGAGTGCGCTCGTTGGCACGGAAATCGGTACGGTGAGGTTATACCCAGTTGCAGCAGGGGATTGCAGCTTGTTTGGTAGCAGTTCTCGCGGGCGCGTAGAATAGAGAGAGCCTTGCCGCCGCGCTGTTTTGCGCGCGACATTGGCATGGTGGGTTGGTTTGTTTGGAGGGACACCATGACGATATCTACACGAGCGATACGAGACGCCTACCAGGCGGCCTCCCAGCAGGAGCTCGATGCGCTCGCGCAGCGCGGCGTGCTCATGGCGGGCGACGCTTCGTCGGATATCGTGCTGGTGAAAGGTGTGCTCAACGAGCGCGAGCAGGAGGGCGCCGCACTGCTTTCCGGGCCCGACGGAGACGCGATTCGCGCCGCGTTGTTGCGCTTGGGGTATCCGCCCGAGGCGTTTTGTGCGCTGGCAGCGGTGCGTGGCGCCGGCGATCCCGATGTGGTGGAGACGCAGCCAGCCGGCACCCCGCTTGAACCTGCGCTGTTTCGGGAGGCACTCGAGGCGCTCGATCCCGAGGCTGTGGTGCTGCTCGACGATGTAGCTGCCCATGCCATGCGGGAGGCATATGCCGAGAGCCTGGCGCAGATCGAGCAGTTCGAGGTCGCCATGCTCGAGCCTGGGCTGGTGGCGCATGTGCTGGGCAGGCGTGTGCTGGCGCTCGACGGGTTCGAGGCGGCGCTCGGCGACGCCGCGGCGAAGCAGCGCATGTGGGCCTATCTTAAGCAGCTTCCGCCTGCGGGCGCACCATATTAAGGAGGCGCCATCCACGGGAGCCCCATCTCCATGCCTTCCGCGCCGGTTCGTGTTTCGCGCGGGCGGCATGAAAAAAGGCTCCCCGAAGGGAGCCTTGCGAGCTTGTGCTCAACGCGCCGTATGGGCTAGATACTAGTCCTCAGCGATCTCGGTGATCGCGCCGGCGGGGCAGGAATCCTGGCAGACGCCGCAAGCGATGCAGGAATCCTCGTCAACCACGGTCGCTACGTCCTGGAGCTCCAGAACGCCCTGGGGGCAGTCGTCAACGCAGACGCCGCAGGCGATGCACTCATCGGCATCAATAACTGGATGTGCCATAATGGTCCTCCTCTGGTCGTGCCCGATGCCGTAGGCGAGTGACATCGAGTCGTGTGGCTTCATTATGCCCCCAGACGCGTTCAATGCAACCCCTTGCACAACTCTTTTCATACCGTTCGCCGAGTCAGCTCAAGTGAACTTAGCGGCTTCACGTCGAGAGGGGGCATGCCTGCGGGCAACATCTCGGTGGAGGGGCGCGCTCAATAGCTCCAGAACCGCATTGTGACGCGCGTTCAGTAACCTTAGTTTGAGGCCGCGCAAAAAATCTTATATATGTTGACTTAGATTTTGTGCATCGCAGCGTATAGATTGCAGAAAAAGCGGTTAAGATAGGAGCGAAACAAAATTCGTGCCGCGCTGGAATCACAAGAAGCGGTGCGGCGACGACCGGATGCCGGGCATCCGGCAGAAGGAGGAATCACAGATGAGCAACAAGATTCTCGGTATCGACCTTGGTACCACCAACTCGGCAATGGCCGTGTTCGAGGGCGGCAACCCCACCATCATCGTGAACGCCGAGGGCGACCGCACCACCCCGTCTGTGGTGGGCTTCCGCTCCGATGGCGACCGCGTGGTGGGCAAGGCCGCTAAGAACCAGGCCGTGACCAACCCCAAGAACACCGTCTTCTCCATCAAGCGCTTCATGGGCCGCAAGTTCTCTGAGGTTTCCTCTGAGATCAAGACCGTGCCCTATGCGGTCAAGGAGGGTCAGGGCGGCCGCGCCGTCGCTTCGATTGACGGTCAGGACTTCACGCCCGAGCAGATCAGCGCCATGATTCTGCAGAAGATGAAGACCGATGCCGAGAAGTACCTCGGCGAGACCGTGACCGACGCCGTCATTACCGTGCCGGCCTACTTCAACGACGCGCAGCGTCAGGCCACCAAGGACGCCGGCAAGATCGCCGGCCTCAACGTCAAGCGTATCGTGAACGAGCCTACCGCAGCGGCGCTTGCCTACGGTCTTGACAAGCAGAACTCCGATCAGCGCATTCTCGTCTTCGACCTGGGTGGCGGCACCTTCGACGTCTCGATCCTCGATCTGGCCGACGGCGTGTTCGAGGTTCTCTCGACCTCCGGCGACAACCACCTGGGCGGCGACGACTGGGATCAGCGCGTCATCGACTGGCTTGCCGACAAGTTCAAGCAGGACAACGGCATCGATCTGCGTCAGGACCCCATGGCCCTGCAGCGCCTGAAGGAGGCTGCCGAGAACGCCAAGAAGGAGCTCTCCGCTGCGCAGCAGGCCACCATCAATCTGCCGTTCATCACGGCCGACGCCACGGGCCCCAAGCACCTCGACTACACGCTCACCCGCACCGAGTTCGAGCGCATCACCCACGACCTGCTCGAGCGCTGCAAGCAGCCGGTTACGAACGCCCTGCGTGACGCCAACCTGCGCCTGTCCGATCTTACCGAGGTCATCCTCGTTGGCGGTTCCACCCGTATGCCCGCCGTTCAGGAGCTCGTGAAGAACATGACCGGCAAGCAGCCCAACATGTCCGTGAACCCCGACGAGGTCGTTGCCTCCGGCGCGGCTGTCCAGGGCGCCATCCTCTCCGGTGACGGCCCCTCCGACATCCTGCTGCTCGACGTGACCCCGCTGTCGCTGGGCGTTGAGACCATGGGCGGCATCATGACCAAGATGATCGACCGCAACACCACGATCCCGACCTCCAAGACCGAGATCTACTCCACCGCGGCCGATAACCAGACTTCCGTCGAGATCAACGTGCTCCAGGGCGAGCGCGAGCTGGCGCGCGACAACAAGAGCCTCGGTAAGTTCCAGCTCACCGGCATCCCGGCTGCGCGCCGCGGCGTGCCGCAGATTGAGGTTACGTTCGACATCGACGCCAACGGCATCGTGACCGTCTCCGCGAAGGACAAGGGCACCGGCAAGGAGCAGCAGATCACCATCTCCGGCTCCACCGCGCTTTCCGACGAGGAAGTCGATCGCATGGTCAAGGACGCCGAGGCCCATGCCGAGGAGGACAAGCGCCAGAAGGAGGAGGTCGAGGTTCGCAACCAGACCGACAGCCTTGCCTACTCCACCGAGCAGACCCTCGCCGACCTGGGCGACAAGGTCTCCGCGGACGTGAAGGCCGAGGCCGAGACCGCGATTGCCGACGCCAAGAAGGCGCTTGAGGGCACGGATGTCGACGCCATCAAGAGCGCTGGCGACAAGCTCCAGGAGGTTGCGTACAAGCTGGCGCAGCTCGTCTACGCCGATGCACAGCAGGCTACCGACGGTGGCGCCGCTGCCGGCAACGCCGATGACGACGTGGTCGATGCCGAGTACGAGGTCGTCGACGACGATAAGGATGCGAAGTAATCATGTCAGCTGAGGAAACTCAAACGGGGGCGGCTGCAACCGCCGCTCCCGCTGACGCTGAGGAGACCGACGTGAAGATCCCCGTAGAGTCGGCTGACGAAGAGCCGAAGGCGGCAGACACTGCCGATGCCGCTGCGACCGAAGATGCTGCGCACGAGACCGCGACCGAGGGAGGCGATGCGACCATGACCGAGGAGGAGATGGTCGAGGCAGCCATCCGCGCGGGCGAAGAGGCTGCGGAAAACGATTTCAAGCTCAAGTACGAGCAGGCGCAAGATGAGCTCGCCGAGGTGCGCCGCAAGCTTGCCGAGGCTGAGGAGGTGCGCGAGAGCGCCGATGCGCGCGTGCAGGAGGCGCAGGACCGTGCCCAGCGCCTGCAGGCCGATTGGGAGAACTATCGTCGGCGCACCGCTGCCGAGCGCATTGCCGAGCGCGAGCGCGCTACCGAGAAGCTCGTCTGTGCCCTGCTTCCGGTGATCGATGACATCGAGCGCGCGATTGACCATGCGCGCTCGCAAGAGATGTCCGACGACATGAGCCAGTTTGTGGACGGCGTTGATGCCGTGCACACCAAGATGCTCGATGTGCTGGTGCACGAGGGCGTCGAGCCGATCGACCCCAAGGGCGAGGCTTTCGATCCGCTCAAGCATCAGGCGGTGGGTCGCGTCGAAGATCCCGATCAGTACGACGAGACCGTAAACGACGTCTACCAGAAGGGCTACCGCATGGCGGACCGTGTGCTGCGCGCTGCTATGGTCACGGTGACGTACGGAGGCGCCAAGCGTCCCGCACCCGAGCCCGAGGAGGCGGACGGCGAGGATGCCGCTGCTCAGGAGCAGGCGGCGTCGGAGCCGCAGGAGTAACGAACAGGGCCTCGGAAACCGGGGCCCTTATCATCTAGGGTGCCGATTGCTGTGTTGCGCAGCGCGGTGCCACAAGCAACGAAAGGGGGCAGTTCGATGCCACAGGCGAAGAATTTCTATGATGTCCTCGGCGTGAAGCGCGACGCCTCCGACAAAGAGATCAAAACGGCGTTTCGCAAGCTCGCCCAGAAGTACCACCCCGACGCGGGCGGCGACGAGCAGAAGTTTAAAGAGATCAGCGAGGCCTACGAGACGCTATCTGACCCCAAGAAGCGCAAAGAGTACGATCAGCTGCTCATGTTTGGGGGCATGCCCGGTGCCGGCGGCCCGGGTGGCGGCGCGTACACCTATACCGGTGGTGCCGGAGCCGGCGGCTGGAGCGATATCTTCAGCAGCATCTTCAACGGCGATGGCGCGTTTGGCGGCGATTGGGCCCAGGGCTTTGGCGGCATGGGCGGCGCCCGTGCGGCGAACCGGCCCACCAAGGGCAGCGATCTTTCGCTCACCGTCGACGTGTCTGCCGAGGACGCGTTCCGCGGCACCACGCACAAGGTGACCTATCGCATTCCCTCAACGGGCGAGCAGCAGGTTATTACCGTATCGGTGCCGGCGGGTGCCGTCGATGGCGGTAAGCTCCGCTATAAGCGCAAGGGCGAGTACGGCCGCAACGGCGGCGAGCGCGGCGATTTGGTGGTTACCACGCACGTCGAGGAACATCCCATCTTCAAGCGCAAGGGCGCCGACGTCACGATGACGCTGCCCATCTCGGTTGCCGAGGCGGCGCTGGGTTGCCAGATCGATGTGCCTACGCCGGGCGGCAAGACGGTTCGTCTGAAGATTCCGTCGGGCACGCAGACCGGTAAAACCTTCCGCTTCAAAGAGATGGGCGCGCCCGATGTCAAACATCGCGGGCGCACGGGCGCCTTGCTGGTGACGGTGGAGGTGCGCGTGCCTACGCGTCTGTCTGCCGCTGAACGCGCAGCGTTCGAGAAGCTGCTTGACCTTGACGAGCGCGACTACCGCGCCGACGTGAATCGCTACCACGGAAAGATGTAGGTGACTATGATGGGCAAGGCAGATCGAGATAAGCCGTTGTACATGATCAGCGTGGCCGCAGAGCTCACGGGCATGCACCCGCAGACCCTGCGCGTGTACGAGTCGAAGGGGCTTGTGAACCCCAAGCGCTCGGGCGGCAATACGCGTCTGTACTCGCGCGCCGATATCGAACGCCTTGAGCTCATCAACCAGCTTACCGACGAGGGCATCAACCTCGCGGGCGTGGTGCGCATCCTCGACATGAAGGAGCGCGCCGAAAAGCGCGAGGAGGAGATCGAGCGCTTGCGCGTGCGCGTGCGCGAGCTTGAGGATCAGGTTGCCGAGTACAAGGTGCAGAAGAAGATCACCGCGCTCGTGCCGCGCGGCGGCACCGCCGATCCCGAGCAGGTGCTGCGCGGGCTTCTGGGCGGTGGCGGTATCTAATCGCCACGCATCACATATATGAGGACGAGTCGAGAGGGGCGCTCACGCGCCCCTCTTTCTGTGTGTATGGCGTTACGCGTGTTACCGCTTTGCTGGTAATACGACTTTATACGTCTGAACGGCTCGTCATGCGATACAGTTTTGCCATCATGACCTTCAACCCGAAAGGGGAGACGATGACTATCGACACGAAGAAAACCGCCCTGCTCGTTATCGACGCCATCGAGGCGGTGGCCGATGACTCCCTGTACGACCCCGATGCCGCAACCAAGGCGTATCGTGAGAACGTTGCCCGCGCCGTCGCGGCGGCACATGCGGCAGGTATGCCGGTCATCTACTGCAACGATGCCCATGTTCCCGGCCTCGACCGCGAGCTCGAGCTATGGGGCGAGCACGGTGTCGCCGGCGGCACGCGCGTGTTCCCCGAGATCGAGCAGGCAGTGAGCGATATCACCATCCCGAAGCGCCGCTACTCGGGTTTCTTCCAGACCGACCTTGACCTTACCCTGCGCGAGCTGGGCGTCACGACTGTTATCGCTGTGGGCGCCGACACCAATATCTGCGTTCTGCATACGCTGGCTGATGCCTACTTCAACAACTATGCTTCCATCGTGGTGACCGATGCCACGATGACCTTCCTCTGCGGCACACAAGAAGGCGCGCTCGAGCATTGCGAGAAGTGCTACGGCTCCGAACTCGTGCCTATCGCCGAGCTTGAGGGCGCGCTCGCGTAGTCAGAGATTCCACAAGCGCGCCCTGCTCGCTTATTGACGGTGCGTATAATCACATCAACAGGTGGTGCACGACATGCGGTTCGGAAGGGGAGAGGACGCATGAAGGAGCTCGAGGACTACATCATCCAGCGTGGCACGGTGAAGGAGGGCGACGTTCTCAAGGTCGATGCCTTCCTGAATCATCAATGCGATGTGGGACTGTTCGACAGGATGGGCGAGGAGTGGGCGCGCCTGTTTGCCGGCAAGCGCGTCGACAAGATCCTGACCATTGAGGCTTCGGGCATTGGCATCGCGTGCGTTACGGCGCGTCATTTTGGCAGCGTGCCCGTGGTGTTTGCCAAGAAGTACCAATCCATCAACCTCGACGGCGAGCAGTACTGCACCACCATCCACTCCTACACTAAGCAGACCGATTTTCACGTAATCGTGGGCAAGCGCTTCCTTACGCCGGGCGAGCACGTCATTATCATCGATGACTTCTTGGCCAACGGCTGCGCGCTCAACGGCCTGATCGAGATCTGCGAGGCGGCCGGCGTGGTGATCGAAGGTATTGGCATCGCGATCGAGAAGGGCTTCCAAAACGGTGGCCGCGAGCTGCGGGAACGCGGCTACGACTTGCAATCGCTCGCTATCGTGGAGTCCATGGACGCCGCGACCGGCGCGATTGAGTTCCGCTGATGGCGGCCGAGAAACGACCCGGCGCATCCGGTACGGCGGAGGGCACAGACGCGATGGATATGGCGGCAGCGCTTCGCGATTTTCGCGCCAAGATTCCCGTTGCGCAGGGCATTCCGTATGGCCTGCAGCACGTGCTTGCCATGTTTGTGGCAAACCTCGCGCCTATCTCCATCGTTGCTGCGGCAGCGGGGATGGACCTTGCTCAGTCTGAGGCGCTCATTCAAAACGCGCTGCTCATGGCGGGCCTCGGCACCATTATTCAGCTGTTTCCGCTCTGGCGCGTAGGTGGGGCGCTGCCCATCGTTACGGGCATCAGCTTTACCTACGTGTCTGCTGTGGTTGCCATCGTGGCGACCCAGGGCTACAACGTGGCCGTGGGTGCCATCATCGCGGGCGGCCTGATCGAGGGCGCGCTCGGCCTTACGGTGCGCTGGTGGCGGCGCTTTGTGCCGTCTATCGTGTCGGCCGTCGTGGTGACATCGATTGGTTTTTCGCTGCTCTCGGTGGGTGCGGAGTCGTTCGGCGGCGGATCGGGCGCCGAGGACTTCGGCAGCTGGCAAAACCTGCTGCTGGCTTGCGTCTCGCTCGTGAGCTGCTTGGCGTTCCAGTGTCTTGCCAAAGGCACGAAGAAGCAGCTTTCGGTGTTGTTTGGCCTCGTGGTGGGCTACGTTGTTGCGCTCGTGATGGGTAAGGTCGATCTCTCGGCGTTTGCCGGGCTCGAGATTGTGTCGATTCCGCAGGTGATGCCCTTCGCACCCGAGTTCGAGATTGGCGCGATCGTCTCGGTGGGGCTGCTCTACCTCGTGAGTTCCGTTGAGGTCATGGGCAACACCACGGCGCTTGCCAAGGTGGGATTTGACCGCGAGCCCACCGACCGCGAGATGTCGGGTGCTATCACCGCCGACGGCCTTGTTTCCTCGGTCGCCGGCATCTTTGGCTGTTTGCCCATTACGTCGTTCTCGCAAAACGTTGGCTTGGTGGCCATGACCCGCGTGGTGAACCGTCGTGTCATTGCTTGCGGCGGCGCCATTCTCATCCTTGCGGCGTTTGTGCCGGCTGTTGCCGCGGTATTCAACTCGTTGCCTGAGGCGGTGCTGGGCGGCTGCACCATCATGATGTTCGGCAACATCGTGCTCTCGGGCATGCAGATGATCGCCGACGCTGGCTTCACGCAGCGAAACGTGACTATCGCCGCGCTTGCGCTGGCATCGGGCATTGGCTTCACCCAGGTTTCGGGCGTGTTCGCGGCGTTTCCGCCGGTGGTGCAGTCGATCTTCGGGTCCAACTGCATCGCCGTGGCGTTTGTCGTGGCGGTTGTGGCGAACTTCCTGCTCCCGCACGACGCGGAGGAGCAAGAGCCCGAGACTGCAGCGTAGGTGCTGCGAGGCGCTTCTAGTTACTGCGTGTAGTGCGCTATGTTGCTCGAATGTGGCTCAAGAACCGTTGCGCGGCGTCGCCGAGGGGGACGCCGCGCTTCCATGCGAGATCGATGGTCGAGACGAGCGGTGGGAAGAGCAGGCGGAACTCCAGCCCTGTGCCCGGACCCACGGTCGTGAGCCCGTCGAAGGTGAGCATGCGGCCCACGCCCTCGCGCACGAGCAGGGCGCCGTTGTAGGCGAGGTTGTATGTCGCTGCGATGTTGGCCTCGGCGGCCCGTTCCTCGAACCACGTGGCGAGAAGCCCGGTGAGCTTGTCTCCCTTGGCGTGGCGCTCCGGTACGATAAGCGGCGCGTCGAGAAGATCGACAGGACTCACGGCCTCACGCGCGACGAGTGGGTCGTCGTTGCGCATGAGCACGCCCCAGGCATCGGTGGGGTCGAGGCGCAGGTGGGCGTAGCGGTCCACATCCGGATAGCTCATGAGCACAGAGAAATCGTCAACGCCGTGCTCGAGGCGCTCGATGAGATCCGGCGCGTTGCCGCTGTGCAGGTGGAAGCGCACGCCTGGGTATTGCTCGCGAAAGGTGCGCACGTGGCGGGCGATGACGCGCAGTCCCTCCGATTCGCCGGCACCAATGAAGATGTCGCCCTCTACGATGTTTGCGCCATGCGTGAGTTCCGATGCGGTTTGGTCTGCAAGGCCGACGATCTCTTGCGCGCGACGCCGTAGATAGAGGCCTTGCTCGGTAGGCGTGACACTGCGGCTGTGGCGTTCGAGAAGCGGGGTCCCGAGCTCGCGCTCGAGCGCGGCAATCTGGCGCGACAGGGCCGGTTGTGTCACATGCAGCGCTTCGGCTGCGTGCGACATCGTTCCGTACTCGCACACCGCGAGGAAGTAGCGAAGGGTACGGAGTTCCATATACTCTCCCATAAGAAATATGAATATTGCAATATGCGATATAAGCAATTGTAGTACATCGCATCTCGGAAGAGAATGGAGACAGAAGGACAATCTCGTTATCCCGGGAGGCGGATGTGCAACTTGAGCTGCGGATAGGTGAGATTGTGGTGCCGGTGGAACTGAACGGGTCCGCCGCCGCGTGCACGCTCGCCGAACGGCTCCCGCAGGCACTTTCCATGAGCACCTCGAGCGTGGGATGCTGCGGGCAGCTGTCGTTTTCACTGCCGTGCGACGCGGCCGACGTTCACCCCGGCTGGTCAGATGGCGATCTCAACTACAAGCCCGAGGGCGACTGGCTTGCGCTCTTTTTCGATGATGAACGCAACTCCGCGCGTTATGGCGGTCAGGTCACGTTGGGCCACGCGGCAGGCTCCCTCGACGCGCTGCGCAAGCTTTCGGGAACCAACGATGCATCTATCACGATTCAAGCATAGGGAGGTAGGTCATGCAGTACACGACGCTTGGCCATTCAGGCATCGAGATTTCAAGGCTCTGCTTGGGCGGCATGAGTTTCGGTGCGCCCTCGACGGACTTCCACCAGTGGACCATCGGATCCGACGACACGCGCACGGTCATCAAGCGCGCGTTCGATCTGGGCGTGAACTTCATCGACACGGCCAACTGCTACGCGCACGGCACAAGCGAGGAATATATCGGAGCCGCTTTGCGCGACTTGGGCGTAGCGCGTGACCAGGTGGTCCTTGCAAGCAAGGTTTTCTTCAACGAGGGCGGTCTCTCGCGCGAGGCGATCAACCGCGAGATCGACGGCACGCTCTCGCGCCTGGGTGCGGACTATCTGGATCTCTACATCATTCACCGTTTCGATTACGCGACGCCTATCGAGGAGACCATGGAGGCGCTCGACGGTCTCGTGCGCGCCGGCAAGGTGCGCGCCCTCGGCGCGAGCGCCATGTACGCCTACCAGCTCCACAACATGCAGGTCGCGGCGCAGCAAAACGGCTGGACCCCGTTCACGAGCATGCAATGCCACTACAACCTGCTCTACCGCGAGGACGAGCGCGAGATGATCCCGGTGTGCCGCCAGTTCGACATGGCGCTCACGCCGTACAGCCCGCTTGCTTCGGGGCATCTGTGCCGCCCCACCTGGGACTCCGCGTCCAAACGCTCAACAACCGATGCAACAATGCGCAACAAGTACGACGCCGACCGCGAGCGTGATATGCCCATTGTGGCACGCGTGGCCGAGCTGGCTGAGCGACGCGGCGTTCCCATGTCGCGCATTGCGCTCGCGTGGCACTGGGCGCGCGGCGTGGAAGCGCCCATCGTCGGCTGCTCCAAGCCGGAGCGTGTAGACGATGCGGTGGCGGCGCTCGACATGGAACTCACGCCGGACGAGGTCAGCTACCTCGAGGAGCTGTATACCGCGCACGAGCTCGTGGGTCCGGCGGCGCGTCCCGGCGAGAAGCCGCTTGCGGGCACCACGAATCCCAACGCAAAGAAATAACAAACAGCGGACACTCGGCAGCGTGTCCGGAGGAAAGGAGAGAAACATGGCGGTAAAGCAAACAGCGGGTCGCGACCAACTGGGCACGCTCGCGCCTACGTTCGCTCAGCTCAACGATGATGTGCTCTTTGGTGAAGTGTGGAGCCGCGAGGACGCGCTCAGCCTCAAGATGCGCTCGATCGTGACCGTGGTCACGCTTGTGGCCAAGGGTATGGTGGACAGCTCATTCGAGTACCACATGGCCACAGCGCGCAAAAACGGTGTCACGCGCGAGGAGATGGCGGAGATTCTTACCCATGAGGCGTTCTACGCCGGCTGGCCCAACGCGTGGGCGGCGTTCCGCGTGGCGCTTAAGGTGTATGCAGGCGATGCCGACAACGGCGACGATGCCGCGTTCTCGCCAATGTTTGGTTTGGGTATGCCCAATGATGCGTATGCCGCATATTTCGTGGGCCAGTCTTATCTCAACCCGCTGACCAGCGTGGATGCGTGTGGTGTCGGCCTTGTCAACGTGACCTTCGAGCCGGGCTGCCGCAACAACTGGCACATCCACCACGCCGACAAGGGAGGCGGGCAGATTCTCATCTGCACCGACGGCCGCGGTTGGTATCAGGAGTGGGGCAAAGCGCCTCAGGAACTCACGCCAGGCACCGTCGTGGTAATTCCCGAGGGCGTCAAGCACTGGCATGGCGCCGCGCGCGACTCCTGGTTCTCCCATATCGCTTTCGAGGCGCCGGGCGAGAACGCCTCCAACGAATGGCTTGAGCCTGTCGCGGACGAAGCATATCCCGCGTAGGAACGCTGCGCGCGATACGAGAATCTTTTTCATGCAGCGAGAAAGGAAGCAGATATGGGCAAGACGCTGGTGGCGTATTTCTCGGCAAGCGGTGTGACGGCTCGAAAGGCGCAGGAAATCGCAGAAGCGACGGGCGCGGATCTGTATGAGATTGAGCCTGTCGAGCGCTATACCGCTGCCGATCTCGATTGGACGAACAAGCAGAGCCGTAGCTCGCAGGAAATGGAAGACGATGCATGTCGTCCTGCGATTGCGAATACGTGTGCAGGAATGGATGCGTATGACACCGTGTTCGTGGGATTCCCCATATGGTGGTACGTGGAGCCGCGCATTATCGATACATTCCTCGAGACGTATGATTTTTCAGGCAAGACAGTGATTCCGTTTGCAACGTCGGGCAGCAGCGGTATCGGCGGAGCCGAGAAACGCATGGAAAGCGTTTGTCCCGCCGCTACCTGGAAGCCGGGCAAACTGCTGAACGGCATCGACGCGGGAGCATGGGCGGCTGCTCGGGAGTAGTGCAACGCTCCCTGCCGAGCGTTTGGTCATAGAGCGCGGGTAGTTTAGGCGTTCGGGCATCGGCATGCCGGGACTCAGGCCCCTTCGGCATGGGTTCCGGCATGATACGACCCATGCCCAAAACAAGTTTTTTCTCGAAAATGCTCAATAGGTGTCATTTAGTTCAGATTCCGGAGCGATGAGGTGAATTCATTGCACCGTTGGTTTATCGTGACGGCATATCGCACGTATAAAGATATAAAACATGGAGCTATTATTCTACAGCAGGCAGGATTATGCCTTCCGAGGCGATGCGAAGCCAGGCAATGCTCCGGAATCTGAACTAAATGACAAAAAGAGGCCGCGATTTCCAAAAAACTCAGGCCGCGCGTATCATCGTGCATGAAAAGCAGCTTGGACGGTTGGAGCATCATGAGCACAATACCTCGGGAGACGCCCCAGGGGCGCTATCGGTTCTTCAACCATGCCGCATGCGAGTTTTACCCGTGCCACGACATGCCGGCAGACGAGCTCAACTGCCTGTTTTGCTTTTGCCCGCTGTATGCGCTCGGTCCCGATTGCGGCGGCAACTTTACATACGTGGGCGAGCACAGTGACATCAAGGATTGCTCCGCGTGCATCGTGCCGCATCGGCGCGAGAACTACGACTACATCATGAGCAGGTTTGCCGATATCCAAAAGCTGGCGGAATCGCGCGATCAGGCGTGATGAAGCTCGCCCTGCGGCTCGCGCAATGCGACCGATTGCCTATATCTCGCCAATCAACGTGTTCTTGGTGATGGCGAGGCATTCGCGGAGGAGGTTGTTGGGGAGATACCACGGCAGCGAGTGAGCCGAGATGCCCCACACATCACGAAGCCCCTGCTTTTCGGCAATGCGCAACGCGCGGTAGAGGTGGAAGTTGTTGGTAACGATGCCGATGCTGGCGTCGTCGCGTCCGATGATCTTCTTCGAGAAGACGAGGTTTTCCACGGTGTCCGTGGAAGCGCCCTCTCGATGGATGCGCTGCTCGTCGATGCCGGCGCTCACGAGCCAGCTCGCCATGGCATCGGCCTCTGCGCACGGCTCGTTTGGCCCTTGTCCCCCCGATACAATTACCTGCGTATCGGGGTTCTCTTCGAGGTAATCGCGTGCGGCTTCAAGACGAAAACGTAAGCTGTTGGCGGGGGTTCCATCGGGTTTAACCTGCGCACCAAGGACGATGAGGTAATCAAGGTTGCGCGGGGGAGTTACATAGGTCGAGCTCATGATGATGCCACTGAGCGCGATCGTTCCCACAAGACCGAGCGCAGCGCATACACTTACAACCATGCGGATGACTTTGATAGCGGTGTGGTCGGGCAGTGCGATCCCCGCCGCACCCGAACCGGCGAGCACGATACCCATGGCATACCACACGAGGAAAAACGATGTTCCCGAGCTTGCAGCCATGATGGTGACACCGTAGTCGATGCACGCGATGCCTGCCAAGATGAGCAAACCGTTGAGCACGCCAATCTCCTTTGGGAAGTGATGTAAATCGGCTCCATTATCATGCATCGCCGTCCGGTAGGGCATTTGGGTACAAGAATGACATCGGAGGCGGAGAGGGGAGCGAAGATGGAGATGACAGGATTTGAATCGGCTGTTGTACTGGGTGCCTGCATATTGCCGTTGATCCGTTTGGTTGTCGCCGCGATTGTGGGGTACTTCGTGGTCAAGAAGGCGGTGCTCGCCGCCCTGCGTGAACATGAGCGTAGCAAAGGACCTCAATAGTATTACTGAGAAAATCTTATATAGAGACACTTAGATTTGTGTATAGGGTCGCATGTGGCGGGAACAATAGTGCCGAACACATGCGACCCGCCCCGTAGGGCGGCAGCAGGGCGACAAGCGGGAGACCGGTTACAACGTGCCACCCGCGTGGTCCTGCGACACAAGAGAGGTGATTCTCATGAGAATCGACAAGCTGGCGATGACATCGCGCGAGGCGCTCCAGACCGCAATTGGCATCGCAGGTGACGCCGAGGCCGGGGCGGTTGAGCCCATTCATCTGCTTTCGGCGCTGCTGATCGGTGGCGAGCGCAACATCTCCGTCATCATCGAGCGTATCGGTGCCGATCCGGCACAGCTTGCGCGCGCGACAACCGAGGCAATTGAGCATGCCCCGAAGGTGTCGGGCGAAGGCCGCGAGATTGGGCTTTCGCGCGATTTGGTGCGCGTGCTCGAGCGTGCCGAGAAGCAGGCATCCAAGATGGAGGACAACTTCGTTGTCACCGAGCATCTGCTCATGGCGCTTGCCGAGGATAGGGGCGACGCCGGGCGCGTGCTCAAGGATGCGGGCGTTACTCGTGAGCGCATCGAGGAAGTCTATCAGGAGCTGCGCGGCGATGACCGCGTGACCTCGGCCGACGCCAAGCCGCAGTACGAGGCGCTCGAGCAGTATGGCCGCAACGTGTGCGATTTGGCGCGTGCCGGCAAGCTCGACCCCATCATCGGCCGTAACGACGAGATCCGCCGCACCATCCAGGTGCTTTCCCGTCGCACGAAGAACAACCCCGTGCTCATCGGCGAGCCGGGCGTGGGTAAGACCGCGATTGTCGAGGGCATCGCCCAGCGCATCGTGGCGGGCGACGTACCCTCGACGCTCAAGGATCGCGACCTTATCGAGCTCGATATGAGCGCGCTCGTGGCGGGCGCCAAGTACCGCGGCGAGTTCGAGGATCGTCTGAAGGCGGTGCTCAAGGAGGTCGAGAAGTCCGACGGCAAGGTCATTCTGTTCATCGACGAGCTGCACACCATCGTGGGCGCTGGTGCCACCGAGGGCTCCATGGACGCGGGCAACATCTTGAAGCCGGCGCTCGCCCGCGGCACCCTGCATGCCATCGGTGCGACCACGCTCGACGAATACCGCAAGTACATCGAGAAGGACGCAGCGCTCGCCAGGCGTTTCCAGACGGTCTTTGTGGGCGAGCCCTCCGTCGAGGACACCATTTCGATCCTGCGTGGCTTGAAGGAGAAGTACGAGATCTTCCACGGCGTGCACATCACCGATGGCGCGCTCGTGGCGGCCGCCGATCTTTCCGACCGCTACATCGCCGATCGTTTCCTGCCCGACAAGGCCATCGATTTGGTAGACGAGGCGGCAAGCCGTCTGCGCATGGAGCTCGACTCCATGCCGGTGGAGATCGACCAGACGCAGCGCAAGCTTACCCAGATGCAGATCGAGGAGCAGGCGCTCATGAAGGAGACCGACGAGGCCTCTGCCGAGCGGCTGGAAGCGCTTCGCCAGGAGATCGCCGAGATTCAGGAGAAGCTCAACGTCGAGAAGGCCGGATGGCTCAACCAGAAGAACGCCATCGACCGCGTCCAGGACCTCAAAGGTCAGCTCGATGATGCCCGCGGCGAGCTGGAGCGCGCAACGCGCGACGGCAACTTCGAGCGCGCGGGCGAGCTGCGCTTCTCGGTGATTCCCGCGCTTGAGCAGCAGGTACGCGATGGTGAGGCGGAGATCGAGGCGCAGAAGACCGAAGGCGGCTTGCAGGAGCAGGTCACCTCGGACGAGATCGCCGAGGTCGTGTCGTCGTGGACGGGCGTGCCGGTGGCCAAGATGATGCAGGGTGAGCTCGAGAAGCTCCAGGGTCTCGAGGACGAGCTGCATAAGCGCGTCATTGGTCAGGACGAGGCGGTTCGCGCTGTTGCCTCGGCGGTCCGTCGCAGCCGCGCGGGCCTTGCTGATCCCGATCAACCCATCGGCAGCTTCTTCTTCCTCGGCCCCACCGGCGTGGGTAAGACCGAGCTCGCGAAGGCGCTTGCCGAATGCCTCTTCGACGACGAACGCGCGCTCGTGCGCATCGACATGTCCGAGTACATGGAGAAGTTCTCGGTCCAGCGCCTCATTGGCGCGCCTCCGGGATACGTGGGCTACGACGAGGGCGGCCAGCTCACCGAGGCGGTGCGTAGGCGTCCGTACAGCGTCATTCTGCTCGATGAGATGGAAAAGGCGCATCCGGACGTGTTCAACGTGCTGCTGCAGGTGCTCGACGATGGCCGGCTTACCGATGGCCAGGGTCGCCAGGTCTCGTTCAAGAACACGATCATCATCATGACGTCGAACGTGGGTAGCCAGGCAATCGCCGAGTACTCGGGCAAGGACGAGGAGGCCATGCGCCGTGCGGTCGACGAGGCCATGCGCGCAACGTTCCGACCGGAGTTCTTGAACCGTATCGACGACATCGTGGTCTTCCACCCGCTCGGCATGGCGCAGATCGAGCAGATCGTCGATATCCAGCTCGAGCACGTGCGCGAGCGTCTGGCGAAGAACCGCATGACGCTTACGATCACGCCCGGTGCCAAGCAGATGCTCGCCGTGGGTGGCCTCGATCCGGTCTTCGGTGCACGTCCGCTGAAGCGCCTTATCCAGAGCGAGGTCGTGGACTGCATCGCGCGCGCCATCATCGACGGCACGGTGCGCGAGGGCGACCAGGTCACCATCGATGTCGATGCAAACGGCCAGTTCTTCGTTGCCGCCGACGCCACGGGTCCTGCGCCCACCTACGAGGTTCCCGAGGAGTAGCGACGGATAGAAGCCAGGCACGCCTATAGCGTCATCAAACATGCAGCGGGCCGCACAGCTCAATCGCTGTGCGGCCCGCTCGTTCGTAAAAGCCCGCAGCGCCTTGCATGGATGCGCTCCGGCCTTCAAGCAACTTACTTCACGCGTGCCTTGGGCTGTTGCTGGGTGATGCAGTGGATGTTGCCGCCACCGTAGATCACCTCGCGCGTCATGATGCCGATGACCTCGCGATCGGGGTAGGCGGCCTGGATGTCGCGCAGCGCCTGCTCGTCGTTCACGTCGCCAAATTGCGGCACCAGCACCGCGCCGTTGATGGGCAGAAAGTTGAGGTAGCTGGGTTCAAAGGCGTCCTCCGGCGTGCGGGGCAGGCTGCCCTCGACCAGGTCGATCGTCGACGCCTCTTCCTCGGTCATGTAAACCGACTGGCTCGGCATGATCACCTTGTGAATCTTGAGCTTGCGACCGCGCGCGTCGGTTGCCTCGGAGAGCGTCTTGTACGCCTCCTGGCACTCCTTGTAGAACTTGTGGTTGGGATCGTCGGTCCACATGCAGCACACCTCGCCGGGCGCGCTGAAGCATGCCACGTCGTCCACGTGGCCGTTGGTCTCAAACGGGTCGATGCCGTCTTTGATCCAGATGACCTTTTCGATGCCGAGGTACTCGCCCAGCAGCTCTTCGATCTGCTCCTTGGTGTACTGCGGATTGCGGTCCTCGTTGAGCAGGCACATCTCGGTGGTCACCACGGTGCCCTGACCGTCGCAGTTGAACGAACCACCCTCGAGGATGTAGTCGTCGGGACGATACCGCGTGACGCCCTCGATCTGACTGATCTGCAGGCCAAGCGAGGCGTCCTTGTCCCACGGGAAGTACAGGCCGTCGATGAAGCCGCCGTAGGCGTTGAAGTGGAAGTGCGAAAGCGCGACTTCGCCCTTGTCGTTTACCAGAAACGCCGGACCCGGATCGCGGATCCAGGAGTCGTTGTACTCCATGAGCAGCACGCGTACGTTCTCGACGTTGTCGAAGAGCTCGCATACCGCCGGGTAGTCTTCGGAGTTCACGCCCACGGTGATGGGCTGGAAGCGCGCGACGGTACGGATGATCTCGGCGAAGACCTTCTGCGCGGGCTTGGCGCCGTTGCGCCAAACGTCGGAGCGGTGCGGCCACAAAATCCAGGTGCGCTCCTGCTCCTCATATTCGCCGGGCATGTAGAAGCCGTCGGCCTTGGGCGTGGATTGGGACTGGTAGATGGTGCTCATGGCTGCATCCTTTCCTCGCTGGCGAAGCGCGGTGACGCTGTGCATCGGCATCCCGTGGGGGGTGATGGGGCGCGGGCCGCGATATTCGCACGATGACCATGGCTTTATCTTGCGCCTGAGAAGCTGCAGGCGCAATTGCCCCATGCGGCATTTCAGCACCCATCTGTTCTGGTAACCTGACCAAAAGTTCTATTCGTCTGTCGAGCGAGACGTACCGCTGGGTATACTCAGCTCGGCGCATGTTTGCGTTGGCGTATCGAGCGGATGAATTGAACGGAGCGGCGCATGGGCGAGCCATTGAGCAACGAGATGTGGGAACGCCTGAACGAGCTGGCGCTTTGGATCCATGCGCAAGATGAGGTAAGCACGATTCAGCGTGGTGTCGCCGATGCGCTTGCATCACTCGTGCCACACCGGGGCTCGATGTTCGATCTATGTCGTACGGCCGATGGTCGGATTGAGTGCTTCGATCCCGTAAGCGCCACGATCGCGCCCGAAGCGCTTGCGACCTACTATCGCACCTATGCCGCGCAGGACTACACCACGTGGAGCTTCACCTCCGAGCATGCAGTGGCATACCGCGATTTCGACTTCATCGACCCCGCGGTTCGCGATACGACGCCCATCTACAAAGAATGGCTCGAGCCTCTTGGGTTCTACTACGGCATGGGCTGTACCATCGTGGAAAATGGTGTGATTTATGGCTCGATCACCTTGTTTCGGGGACGCGATGACGGCGATTTCTCATCGGCCGAGGTTCGCCTGCTTGCTGAGCTGGGCCGGCACATAGGCGTTCGCTTCTCGCAACTAAGCCCTGGTGGCTTTGATGCCGAGGAATCTCCCGATGCGCTGGAGCGTTGGGCGCGCGATCTGGGGATTACGGGACGGGAAGGCGAGGTGCTCCGTCTCATGGCTGCGGGCGCCACCAACCGCGACATGGCGCGACAGCTCTTCATCTCGGAGTCCACGCTGAAAAAGCACGTAAACGCGGTGTACCGCAAGCTTGGCGTGAAGAATCGTGTGCAGTTTGCGCGCATGCTTCTCGAGTAAGCCCAGCCTGCACGGCCTTGCGGGCCCAACCAGCAAATCGATGTTTCGCAGTTTTTCAGCAACGCAATGGTTGGTGCCCATGTTGCTGAGTAGCCCTTCACAGCAGAAATTAAACTTGCACGTAGTAGGGTTGCGCTAGATGACAATGTGCCGTTGCAACATGGGAGAGCCGGCTTAAACCATTGCATAGCGGAAAAAGGCGGTCCGAAGCTCGTCCGGACCGCCGCATGTGGGGCTTGCTGTGGGCGCTTGTTGCGGGGTTACTCGGCGCGTGCCATGGCCTGCTCGAAGTCGCGGGTGCCGCGGAAGACTTCCTGCTTATAGGGATTCACGCCGAGTTTCTTGGCGCGATAGGTGATGTAAGCGAGTGCCGCGATGTTCACCACGAGGGCCGCAACAGAAACCGCGAGGTTGACGGCGGGGTCGTTCACCGAGTTGGTCGAGAACACCGAGTAATCTTGGAACATGGGGAAGACCTGCGCGAACATGCACCAGAGCGCAAGCGTGTTGGCGCGATTCTGGATCCAGCCGCCCTTGTTCCAGAAGAAGTTTGCCACCGTGGGTGCCAGCAGCAGCGCAAGGCCGCAGTACCACGCGTGCGTGGGCAGGCAGTTGTAGGTGTAGCAGAAGTTCCAGATGTCGTAGGCGATGATGTAGACCCATGTCATGTCGGGCCACAGCATGTCGTGCTTGTCGCGCGAGACGTAAATGCCCCACCAGCCGGTCATGCAGAGGATGTTGATGATGCCGGCGAGACCGTTGAAGACGTTATGCCATCCGCCCATCAGGGTTATGCCCTCGCTCGAGACCCAGGTGGTGCCCCATGCGTTGATGGCGCTCTCGAAATCGGACGCTACGGCGATGAGGATATTGATAGCCACGATCACGAACGGATATGCCTTGAACCAGTGGCTCTTGCCGATGGAGCCCCACCGATACTTGAGCACCATAAAGCCAATGCACCCGGCGGTTGCCGCGTAGAGTTTGGCGTAGTGGAACCATCCGTTCATATGGATGTACGTGGGATTGTTGAGTGCCCACTCCATGCCAGCGCCGGCGCAGACATAGATGGCGATGAAATAAGCGGTGAGAATCGCCGGAATCACAAAGAAGCAGAAGATGCCGCCCGCCTTCGAGCGCCGTGCAACCTCGTTTGCGAGAATGAGGCAGACAAACACCGCAATCCAGCCGATCCATTGGTAGAGCGCATTGGGACCATAGACATCGAACAGCATGGCTCCTCCTATCGATGCGAACAGCCAGTTGACCGATTTCAGTCTTGTATACTATTGATGAAACGTCAACATGTAATTGATGAAGCGTCAATATCAGTCGACAGACGGCGGCATGCGGGGGCGTTGTGCGCTCGGCGGCGCGAGAAGAAAGGCGGCAGCGGTGGCAGACATTCGCGTGATCGAAGTGAAGGAAAGCGTTTTCGCCGATAACGACCGCAAGGCAGATGAGCTGCGTGCGCGTCTGCGCCGCGAAGGCATGTTTTTGCTCAACCTCATGTCGAGTCCGGGTTCGGGCAAGACCACGACGCTGCTGCGCACCGCCGAGGCGCTGCGCGACGAGCTCTCGCTTGCGGTCATGGAGGCCGATATCGACTCCGATGTCGATGCGCGTACCATGGTGGATGCCGGCGTGCGCTCCATACAGGTCCACACCGGCGGTATGTGCCACCTCGATGCTGCGATGACCGAGCAGGGGCTTGATGCGCTCGTGGCAACGGGCGGACCGGTTGACCTTGCCATTCTCGAGAACGTGGGCAACTTGGTGTGCCCAGCGGAGTTCGATACCGGCGCCTCGGCAAACGCCATGATCCTCTCGGTGCCCGAGGGCGATGACAAGCCGCTCAAGTATCCGCTCATGTTCTCGATCTGCGATGTCGTGCTCATCAACAAGATCGATGCCATGCCCATCTTCGATTTCGACCTCGCGCGCGCAACGGAGAACATCCATCTACGCAATCCGCGCGCCGAGGTTATTCCCATCTGCGCTAAAACCGGCGAGGGCATCGAGGCGTGGGCCGCATGGCTGCGCCGCGCCGTTGCAGCGTGGAAGGGCGATGCCGCGTAAGAGTCGAGACGCACACGCGCTCTGTCAGACGGATCCAGAGGAGGACCCATGGACATCAACGCTCCCGGCCTGTCGTATTCCGAACCCGATATCGGCGCGGAGTTCGTCCCGCCGCTGCCCGAGCACCCGCGCGAGAAGATTGTGGCGCTCTGCAAGCACCTTACCAACCGCACGCTGGGTAAAGGCAATCTGCTTGCCTACGAGTACTGGGCGTTTGAGAGCGTCACCACCGACGAGATGGCCGACGTGCTCTTGAAGCTCAAGGTGCGCCGCCCCTATACGTTCGACGAGGTCCTTGCTGCAACCGGTGTGCCGGCAAAGCGCCTGCAGGAGCTGCTCGACGAGATGTCGGTCATCGGGCTTCTGGAGTACAACTGGGAGAATCCCACGCGCACCAAGCAATGGGTGAGTCCCATTCTGGTGCCAGGATCGGCTGAGTTTCTCAACATGCGCTGGAGCCAGATGAACGAGCATCCGGCAACAGCCAAGTTCTTCGAGCAGGCATCGAAAGGCCCGCTCTCGCGCATCACGCCCATGGTGCCGCCGGGTGGTGCGGGTATTGGCATGCATGTCATCCCCGTCGAACAGGCTATCGAGACCGAGAACCAGAGCGTGTCGATCGAGCACATCAGCCATTGGCTCGACAAATATGAGGGCAAGTTCGCGGCGAGCCCCTGCAGCTGCCGTATGAGCCGTGCGGTGCTGGGCGAGGCGTGCGGCGACGATCCGGCCGACTGGTGCATCGCCGTGGGCGACATGGCCGACTACGTGGTTGAGACCGACAAAGGCGGGCGCTACATCACGCGCGAGGAGGCGCTCGAGATTTTGCAGCGCGCCGAGGATAACGGCTTCGTGCATCAGATCACCAACATCGATGGTGAAAACAAGATCTTCGCCATCTGCAACTGCAACGTGAACGTGTGCTACGCGCTGCGCACCTCGCAGCTGTTCAACACGCCCAATCTGTCGCGCTCGGCCTATGTGGCGCGGACCGAGGCCGAGAAGTGCGTTGCCTGCGGCCGCTGCGTCGAGGTGTGCCCGGCGGGCGCGGTCAAATTGGGGCAGAAGCTCTGCCTGGCAGATGGCAGCGCGGTCGCATACCCCAAGCAGGAGCTGCCCGATGCGGTGAGCTGGGGTCCCGAGAAGTGGTCGCCCGATTATCGCAACAAGAATCGCATCGAGACCTACGATACCGGCACCGCGCCGTGCAAGACGGCATGCCCGGCGCATATCGCGGTGCAGGGGTACCTCAAGCTGGCGGCGCAGGGGCGCTACACCGAGGCGCTCGCCCTCATCAAGCGCGAGAACCCGCTGCCGGCTATCTGCGGGCGCATCTGCAACCGCCGCTGCGAGGACGCTTGTACGCGCGGCCGCGTCGACCATGCGGTGGCCATCGACGAGGTTAAGAAGTTCATTGCCGAGCGCGATCTCGATGCCGCGACGCGCTATATCCCGCCGAAGGTTGTGCCGCGTGTGCAAGGTGAGTTCGACGAGAAGATTGCGATTGTGGGCGCTGGCCCCGCGGGCCTGTCCTGCGCGTTCTACCTCGCCGAGAAGGGCTATCGCCCCGTGGTGTTCGAACGTCATGCGCGCCCGGGCGGCATGCTTGCCTACGGCGTGCCCTCGTATAAGCTTTCCCGCGCAACCATCCAGGCCGAGGTCGATGTCATCGAGGCCATGGGTGTCGAATTCCGCTACGGCGTCGAGGTGGGCCGCGATGTGACGCTCGATGAGCTGCGTGAGGAGGGCTTCCGTGCGTTCTACGTTGCTATCGGCTGCCAGGCGGGGCGGCTTCCCGGTATCCCGGGCGAAGACGCGCCCGGCGCCGAGACGGCCGTCTCGTTTTTGCGTCGCGTCTCCGAGCAGGAGGCGGCGGACGAGATGGCGCTGCTTGCGGGCCGTACCATCGTCGTGGGCGGCGGCAACGTTGCCATCGATGCGGCGCGCTGCGCGGCGCGTCTAGGTTCTGAGCATGTCGAGATGTTCTGTCTCGAGAACGAGGCGGAGATGCCGGCGAGTGCCGAGGAGGCACGCGAGGCAACCGAGGACGGCGTGCATATCAGCCATGGCTGGGGTCCTGTCGCGGTGCGTTGCGGCGAGGATGGCCGTGTGAGCGAGGTCGAGTTCAAGCGCTGTGTGCGCGTGTTTAACGACGAGGGGCGCTTCGCGCCGGTCTATGACGAGGACGAAACACGTACGGTTGCGGCCGACCGCGTGATTTTCTCCATTGGACAGGCGGTGCAGTGGGGCGAGCTGCTTGCTGGCAGCGCGGTGAAGCTCGGCTCGGGCCAGGGAGCTGTTGCCGACCCCGTGACGTACCAGACCGCCGAGTCCGATATCTTCGTGGGTGGCGACGTCTACACCGGTCCCAAGTTCGCCATCGATGCCATCGCGGCCGGCCATGAGGCCGCCGTCTCAATCCATCGCTTTGTGCAGGGGGCAACGCTCACCATCGGGCGCAATCCACGGCGCTATCGCGAGCTCGACAAGGAGAACATCGCGCTGGCGAGCTATGACACCGCTTCGCGCCAAGAGCCAGCGATCGAGGAGGGCATGGGGCGCACGACGGCACCGTTTGCCGAGTACGTGCGCACCTTCACCGAGGAGCAGGTACGCACCGAGACCGCTCGCTGTCTGGGCTGCGGTGCAAGCGTGGTCGATGAGAACAAGTGCATTGGCTGCGGTCTGTGCACCACCAAGTGCGCGTTCGATGCTATCCATCTGCATCGCGAGCATCCCGAGGCGAGCACGATGATCAAGTACGAGGACAAGCTGCCTGCAATTGGCAAGTACGCCCTCAAGCGCGCCATCAAGATCAAGTTCGGGGGCAAGGGGAAGTAGGGCAGGCAAGCTTTTGGCACCCGGGTGTCACGCAGCGTTTCGTCTCCTTCGCGCGTGACGCCCGGGTGCAAGCCCCTGCGCCTGTGAAGGGAAACGCCTATGCACGAGCTTGGCATCGTGTTCTACATCATCCGGCGCGTCGAAGACGTTGCTCGGGAGCACGGGGTGCGCGGTGTCTCCGCCGTGACGATTCAGCTTGGCGAGGTATCGGGCGTTATTCCGAACTACTTGCAGGACGCATGGCGATGGGCTGCCGATAAGCACGAGCTTACGCAAGGTGCCGAGCTGATTGTCGAGGATATTCCCGCCATCACGCTGTGCGAAGCCTGCGGCGCGCGCTATGGTACGGTGGAACACGGACGTATCTGCCCTGCCTGCGGAAGCGAGCGAACGGTGCTCGTGAGCGGGCAGGAAGTGCTGATTAAGGAGATTGCCGTGCCCGACGAGAAGCCCGAGATGGAGCATGAACCTGCGGAAGCTGCAGCGCGTGCGGAGACTGGCGCATCTACGCCCCCTGCGCCGTCGCGGGGACCTGCGCGGCCTCGTGAGGATGACCCTTATGTGCGTGCCGAGAACGAAGATGACGACGGCTACGATCCCTATTCAGATCGCAGGTCCGAGCCGGAGCCGCTGTTCGAGCGCGATCCCTGGCGGTAAGCTCGGATAGGTGAGATGTGATGCGCTGCGCGCGAAGCGCTTAGCGCTCGGGACGGCGCTCGGGGTATTTGCTTGTATAGCCCTCGATGTGCAGCGTGCTTGCGATGATGTCCTTGATGACCGTTGTCTTAACGGTGGGATGCTCGCGAATGTAGAGAATCAGGCCGCTGATAAGCACGTAGAACGTCTCAAAGACATGGTCGATGAGAATCTCGTGGTAGCGGGCGAAGTCGATGACCGTCGATTCGCACATGTAGCGCGCGCAGCGCTCGGCGACACGGTGGACGAAGGCACTGTAGAGCACAGCGTCGCCGTCGGCGGCGATGGATTTGGGCAAATCGGGCGTTTCGAGCACCATGGAGCGCAGCAGCACCGAGATGCTATCGAGCGCACCTTCGATATCGCCGCGGACGCGGCTGGCGTTCCACGCGCGCAGCCGCTCGATAAACGCATCGATGGTGTAGTCGAGCGCGGCCTCGAGCGCGGCCTCCTTGTTGGGGAAGTAATGGTAGAAGAGCGAGCGGGTGCAGCCTACGCGCTCGGTGATGCCCGAGACCGAAAGGCGGCTGATGCCCTCTTCAGAGCATACGGAAATCACGGCGTGAAGAATCTCCTCACGACGGTGATCGTGGGTGTGGCGTTCGCGATGCGCAGGGGTGTGAACGTCTGCCATGGGGTACCTCGTTTCGCGTACGGGTGCTCGTACGGATAGTGCAAGTTTTTACCATGGTGCCAGCTACGTCAATGGTGTGTTTACATAATACCCAGATTAACCCTCATCCCTTACCTGTTGGTTCATGCTAAAATCTATCCGCGCGCCTCCGTAGCTCAGGGGATAGAGCACCGCTCTCCTAAAGCGGGTGTCGATGGTTCGAATCCATTCGGGGGCACCAGGGATATGTGCGGGTCGGCAGAGAATATGCTGCCGACCCGTTTTGCGTTTGAAGACGACAAGGCCGGCAGGTAAAGAGAAAGCCCCGCGTGACTCGCTTGGAATCACGCGGGGCCCTCAGTGCATGTGTGACACGTTGTTACTGGCCGTCGCCCTCCTCGGGGATGTTGCCAGCGCTCGCGCCGGGACCGCCCGAGATGATGAGCTTGATCGTGGTACCGATCTCCTGCTCGCCGTCGGGGGAGTACGAGATGACCTCACCCTCGGGCACACTGCTGCTCGATTGCACAACGCTGTTGTAGCGGAAGCCAGCGTTGGCAATCTCCTTCTCGGCGGCCGACTGCTCCATGCCGGTCACGTTGGGCACCTTGGCGGTGGGCTCGGGCTCGGGGCCGAGCGAGATAACAAGGCCAATCTCGGTGCCGGGCTTCTGGTGGCCAGCGGGATCGTAGCTAATAACGCAGCCCTCGTCGATTGAATCGCTGTAGCTGCTGCCGGTGACGGTCACGCCAAAGCCCGCCTTGGAGAGGATGCTCGTGGCGCGCGATTGGCTGTAGCCTGTGACATCGGGGACTTCCTCCGTGCCGGGGCCGGTGGACACCTTGTACTCCACGGTGCCGCCCGCCTCGATCTGCTCGCCCGCCTTCGGGGACTGGTCAAAGACCGTGCCCTCGTCGGCGTCGTTCTCCTCTTCGGTGGCAGAGCCCTTAAGGCCGAGCTCGGCGAGCGCTGCCTCCGCCTCATCGGCGGTCTTGCCGGAGAGGTCGGGGACTTCCTTGTACTCGATGGGCTGCGGCCCGCGCGAGATCACGATATCGATCTCGGTGCCCTTGGCCTCCATGCTGCCGCCCTGCGGGGTCTGGTCCATGACCTCGCCCTCGTCGAACTCATCGGAGTAGTTGGGCGTGATGTCGCCCACCTTGAAGCCGGCGTCCTCGATGGCCGCGACGGCGTCTTCCTGTGCCTGACCAATCACGTTGGGCACCGCCGCCTGACCGCCGTCGGTGAGCATGCCGGAGGCAAAGACGGCTACGGCGGCGATCACCGCGATGACGGCGATGACCGCGGCAACGATTTTGCCCTTGCCGCCGCCCTTCTCCTCGTCATCGGTGTTGTACGAACCGGTGCTGCCCGAGATGCTCGTGCGCTGCGCGCGCTTCGTATCGACCGCGGGGCGCACCATAGCCTGCGTGGCATCGCTCATAACGCGCGTCTCGGTGGCGCCCGTGCCGCCACTCGCGCTGATCACGCGCGTGGGCTCGGGAACGTCGATCGTGTGGCCCGCGAGGTAGCTGTTGAGCACCTGGCGCAGCTCGTCGGCCGTTTGGAAGCGGTTGGCGGGATCCTTCTCCATGCAGCGCAGGATGATGCGCTCAAGATCGGCATCGACGCCCGGGTTGATCTGGCTCGGCGGCACGGGAATCTCGTTCACCTGCTTGAGCGCCACAGAGATGGCGTCGTCGCCGTCGAAGGGAACCTGGCCGGTGGCGCACTCGTACATCACCACGCCCAGCGAGTAGATGTCGGAGGTGGGGCCGAGCTCCTGCCCGCGCGTCTGCTCGGGGCTCACGTAGTGCGCCGTACCGAGCACATTGTTATCCTGCGTGAGGTGGCTGTTCTTGGCGCGCGCGATGCCAAAGTCCATCACCTTGATGTTGCCGTCGGGCAGCACCATGATGTTCTGCGGCTTGATGTCGCGGTGGATGATCTCGTGCTTATGCGCTACCGAGAGCGCGCCGCAAATCTGGCTGCCAATCTGCGCGACCTTCTTGGGATCGAGCGCGCCGTGGCTGCGGACGCCGCTTTTGAGGTCGGTGCCGCGCAGGTACTCCATGACAATGTAGTACGTGTCGCCATCTTTGCCCCAGTCGTAGACCCCAACGATATACGGGCTCGAAAGGCCGGCCGCCGCCTGCGCCTCCTGCTTGAAGCGCGCGGCAAACGTGGCATCCGCCGCATACTGCGGCAGCATGATCTTCACCGCTACCGTGCGGTCGAGAACCTGGTCCTGGGCGCGGTACACGGTTGCCATGCCACCGGAACCCACCTTATCCCTGAGGAGGTACCTTCCCCCGAGGACGCGTTGATCCATCTTAGTGCTCCCTCACAAACGCTACTCTTTCAAACTCACTGCTACCCGCAAGACGCTGCCTGCGGAATTGTTGCCAACGTACGGCTGGCGCCGCGCATCGTCGTTGCACCCGCATCACGACCCTTGTGCGGAGAGTGCGGCCTGAATGACCGTTCCCGCAATCTCGGCTGCCGAGATATCGTGGTCGTAATAGTTCTCGATCACGACCGAAATCGCGACCGTGGGGGTGTCGTACGGAGCGAAGCCAATGAACGTCGAGTTGGCGTTCTCCTTCGAGGTCTCGCCGGTGCCGGTCTTGCCCGCCACCTCGACGCCGCGGATCTGGGCATGGTAGCCTGAGCCGTTCTCAACGACCTCGAGCATGGCCTCCTTGACCTGCTCGACCACCTCGGCGCTCACCGACTGGCCGAGCGCACGCGGCTCGGTCTGCTTCACCACGGTGCCGTCGGGGGCTAGGACCTGCGAGACCACGTAGGGGTTCATCGCGATGCCGCCGTTGGCGATTGCGCCGGCAATGACCGCGCCCTGCATGCAGGTGGCCTGCGGGCCGGGTTCGTGCCCTTGGCCCACCGGCTGGCCGGCGCCCGCCCAGGCGAGCTCCCACTCGGTCATCTCGGCGGGGTCGGGCATGATGGACGGCGTGGTGGAGAAGTCAAGGCCAAGCGACTGCCCAAAGCCGAAGGCACGTGCGTACTGCACGAGCGTGTCGGCCCCGAGCTGCGTGGCAACCTGGCCAAACGCCACGTTCGAGGACTGCGCGAAGGCCTCCAAGAGGCTGATGTCGCCAAAGTTGGCGTCGTTGACGTTCGTGACGTCGGCACCGCCGATCTCCATGCTGGAAGGTGCCTCGTAGACGCTGTCGAGCGAGGCGAGGCCTGTTTCGAGCGCGGCAGAGAGCGTCACCGTCTTGAAGATGGAGCCGGGGGTGTAGAGCGCCTGCGTGGCGCGGTCGTAGAGACCCGATCCCGAGCTGTCCGAGAGCGCCGCTTCGGCATTGGTGTTGTCGTACGACGGCGAGCTCGCCTTTGCAAGCACGGCGCCGGTGCGCGGGTCGGTGACCACAATGGCGCCGGTGAGCCCGTTGCTCTCGAGGGCGTTCTCGGCCGCCTTCTGGATACGCGAGTCGATGGTGAGCATGACCGAGTTGCCCGGTTGCGACACGCCGGCGAGCGACTGCAGTGCGTTCTCCCAGCTCGAGTAGTCCTCAGAGCCGGTAAGCGTATCGTTTTGCGAGTTCTCGATACCCGTCGAACCATAGCGCTGCGAGTAGTAGCCCACGGTATGCGCCGCGAGGTTGCCGTTGGGGTAGGAACGGGTGTAGGTGCCATCCTCCTGGCGGACCGACTCGGCGAGCGTGAGGCCGTCGGACGTGATAATCGAGCCGCGCTGGATATAGGCTTGGCGCGCGATGGTGTGGTTGTTCGAGGGCATGCTCTGGTACTCGTCGGCCACCACGATCTGGAGATAGGTGAGGTTGCCAATGAGCACAGCGAAGAGCGCCGTGAACAAAAACACCATGCGGGTGAGGCGCTTGGCAAGCGCCACGCGGCCGAGCACGCCGCTCTCGGGCGTGTCGAGCAGGCGGCGACGCATGCGCGAACCGGGGCGCGCATGGCTGCCGCCGGCGCTATGGCTGCCTGCGCCCTTAAACGCACCGGAGAAGATGCGCGTGCCCACCGAGGTGAGGCTCGGGGCGGCGGCGGGCTCGTCTTCCGGCAGCGCGGCCATGACGCCGGTGCCGGTGAGCTCGGCTCCACGGCCCGTTGCCTCGTCGCCGGCGCGCAGCAAGAGCGCCACCACGATGAAGCTTGCCAGCAGCGACGAGCCGCCCTGGCTCATGAACGGCAGGGTCACGCCCGTGAGCGGGATGAGCCGGGTCACGCCGCCCACGATGAGGAACGCCTGGAACGAGATGGAGGCCGTGAGGCCGGTGGCCGAGAACGCGGCGAGGTCGCTCTTGGCGCGCGCTGCGGTCGTGAGGCCGCGTACTGCGAAGAGCATGAACAACAGCAGCACACCCGAGGCGCCCAAGAGGCCCATCTCCTCGCCGATGGTGGCGAAGATGAAGTCCGATTCCACAACGGGGATGCTATCGGACATGCCGCGGCCGATACCCGTGCCCACCAGGCCGCCGTCTGCGAGCGAGTACAGCGACTGCACGAGCTGGTAGCCCGAGCCCTGTGCGTCGGCAAAGGGGTCCATCCAAATCTGGAAGCGCGTGCGCACGTGCGCCATGACCTGATAGGCGCCAAAGCCACCGATGGCCAGAAGCCCGATGCCAATGATCACATACGAGATGCGGCCCGTAGCCACGTAGAGCATGATAAGGAAGATGGTGTAGAACAAGAGCGCGCTGCCGAGGTCGCGCTCGAACGCAACGATGATAAGGCAGATGCCCCACACCACAAAGAGCGGTGCCAGAAGGCGTAGCCGCGGAATCTTGAGACCAAGAACGCTGTGGTTGGAGATGGAGAGCAGCTCGCGGTTCTCGGCCAGATAGCCGGCGAGGAACAGCACGATGAGCACCTTGGCGAACTCGCCAGGCTGGATGCTGAACAGCCCAAAGAAGTTGATCCAAAGCTTGGAGCCGCTCTGCTCGGTACCAATGAAGATGGGGAGGATAAGCAGGATGATGCCCGCTAGGCCCAGCGTGTACTTGTAGCGCCGCACGATATCGAGGTTCTTCACGAGGGCGAGCGTGCCCACCATGAGCGCCACGGCGATGAACAGATACACGAGCTGGTTGATAGCGAGGTTGGCGTTAAGCCTGGTTACAAAGGTGATGCCGATGCCCGAGAGTACGAAGACCACCGGGAGGATGGCCGGATCGGCGCCGGGCGCCAAGAAGCGCACGGCGATATGGGCCGCTGCGAAGGCCGCGAACAGGCCCAGCGGCACGGCGAGCGTGGTAAACGAAATCGCTGCGCCCGTGGTAACCACGTAGAGCGCGTAGAGGAGCGTCACCGGGAACGCGGACGCGATCAGGAGCATGAGCTCGGTGTTGCGGCGACTGCTCATGAGGCATCGCCTCCTTCGGTTGGGGCGACGGTATCGGCGAGCGTGCCGCCGGTCGTCGCGGGGTCAGCTGCCGGAGCGTCGGCGTCGGTTGCGGGGTCGCTCGCCACGCCTGCCGCCTCGGCCTCTTGGGTGCTGTTGCGGATAGCTTCGGCGTTTTCCACCTGCTGGGTTTGCTCGGCGTCGATTTGCCGGCGGTACTGGGTCACCGTGTCGCGCGCGCTATCCAGGCTTTGCTGAGGGATGCCCGCGCGCAGGCGGTTCTGGGTGTCCTCGGGCAGGTCGTCGAGCGAGATGGTGGTCTCGTCGCGCACCCAGTGCAAATCGATCCCTAGGACCGATTCGGGGATGCCCGTGTAGATGGCCACGCAATCGTTATGAACGCCCAGGTAGAACGAGTTGTTAATCGAGATGACGCCGGCGGCGATGGCAATCACGAGTGCGGCGACGAGGGTTGCCGCGGCAATGAGGATGTTGCGCTTGTGCCGGCGCACCGTCTCGCGCATGCGGCCGTCGTCCACAAGGTCAACCACCACCACGGTCACGTTGTCGCCGCCGCCGGCGGCGAGCGCGGCATCGACCAGGTTGTCGGTGCAGATCTGCGCGGTGGAGGATTGCTGGGCGATGGTCTCGATCTCGCTATCGGGAATCATGCTCGAGAGACCGTCCGAGCACAGGATGAGCCGGTCGCCCTCTTCGATGTTGAGCTGGAAGTGGTCGGCGTACATGGCCGGATCGGAGCCCAGCGCGCGGGTGATAACCGAGCGGTTTGGATGCACGCGGGCCTCGTCGGCGGTAATCTCGCCTGCGTCGACGAGCTCTTCCACATAGGAGTGGTCGCGCGTCACGCGGATGAGCGTGCCCTCGTGCACCAGGTAGGCGCGCGAATCGCCCACGTGCGCAATGGCGATCTTATCGCCCTCGATGTAGGCGCAGGTAGCGGTGCAGCCCATGCCGGGTTTGCCCAAGCCGTTCGCTGCGGCCTCGATAACGGCGGCGTTGGCCGCCTCGACCGCGCGGGCAAGCAGCGCCGGGTCGGCCGATTTGGGCCCGAGCTTCGCGATGGTCTCGACCGCGATGGACGAGGCAACCTCGCCCGCGGCATGGCCGCCCATGCCGTCGCACACGCAGAAGAGCGGCGACTGCACGAGGTAGGAGTCTTCGTTATGCTCGCGTACGCAGCCCACGTCGGAGCGAGCGCCCCACATGAGCATCGTGGTGGTGCCAGCGTCGTAGGTGGAGTCGGTGTCGATGCGTTCTTCGGGCAGCGCCTCGAAGCTCTGGGTGGAGCCGGGGTCGCTGAGCTTCGCCTCGATGGCGTCGACGTCGATCTCGGCCGTGGTGGCAGGGGAGTGCGTGCCCTCGGGCGCCGCCTCCACCTCCTGTGCCTCATCGGTTGCGGGCTCGGCATCCGCTGGAGCAGGCGCTTCGGGTGCCATGGCGGCAAAGAGCGCGTCCTCGCCGTCGTCTGACATCTCAGCGGCGGCGATGGGCTCCGCAGCGTCCATCCCGGCTTCGGCCTCGACCGGTTCCGCGGGCGCCGCATGCGCACCGAGCGGCTCGGCAGCGGCCTCCTCAGCATGAAGCGGAACCTCTGCCGGCTCGGGCGCCTCAGGCTGCGACGGCGCCGCATGGGCCGGGACGAACGAGGCGTCCGGTGTGCGGGGCGCATCCTGGGCGGGCGCCGCGTGCGCGGGTACGAAGGTGTTCTCCTCGCCCGTCATCGGCGATTCACTTTCATGACTACATCGCCAATCTGCACCTCATCGCCCTCACGCAGGGTTGCGGGCTCCACGAGCATACGGCCGTTTACGAGCGTGCCGTTGAGCGAGTTGAGGTCTTCGATCACAAGCGCCGGGCCCTGCAGCGAGAAGCGCGCATGCGAGGCCGAGACGAAGGGCTCGTTGATGCAGATGTCGGACGAGGGCGAGCGGCCCACGATTACGGGGCCGAGCATGTCGACATGGATGCCGCGGATGCCGCGGGGACCCTTGTCGACGTCGATGGTCCAGATCGCAGAGTCGCGGCGCTGGCCGCGCACCAGCCCCACGCCGGTTTTCATGACGGCGAACAGGAAGATGTACAGCAGCACCACCAGGACGATGCGACCTATGAACAAAACGATATCGATCACGTGGATCAGCCCCTAAACTCGAAGGTGGAGAGGCCAAAGGTGAGCAGGTCGCCGTCGCGCAGCGGGCAGCGCGTGATGCGGCGGTTGTTGACCATCGTGCCATTGGTGGAGCGCAGGTCCTCGATCGACCAATCCTGGCCGGTAAAGGTGAGCTGCGCATGGCGGCGCGAGACGTTGGGGTCGCGCAGGACCACGTTGGATGCGGCGCGCTCGCGGCCGATGATGCACTGCGAGCCGTTCACCTCGTGCACGTCGCCCGTGACCACGTCGACAAGCTGGGCGTGCGGCTGGGCCGGCGCGGCGTTGCGCGTGCCTGCCATGTTCGCGGCGATGCTTGCGGCGGCACCCATGGCTGCTCCCGTGGCGGCCGCGCCGCCCATGCCGGCGATCTGCTCGCGCATGATGGTCTTAGGCACCGGGATGGGTGCGGCGGCGGGATCGGGCATGCTGGGCGCGAAGGGATCGGCCGCGGCGTCATCTGCGAGGTCGGGTGCCACAGCGGGCACGCGGCTGCTCGCGAGCTGGGCGCTTGCGCGCGGCGCGGGCTCGGGCTGGCTGGGAACCGAGATGGGCATCGGGGCCGATTGGCGGCGCGACTGCGCGGGCATGCTCTGCGAGAGGCCCTGCTGGTAGGCGCGCTCCTCCTCGTACAGGCGCCCCAAGGTGGGGGCGTCGACGTTTTCGGCAAACACCGAGAACTTACCGCTCTTGAGCGACGGGTCGATCATAAAGCGGACAAGCGGCTCGCCCACGAAGACGTAGCGCTTCTTCTCGGCCTGGGCCTTCACAAACTCGCTGATCTCGCGCGAGAGCTCCGGGTAGTACGGGGCCATGAGCGGGTCGTCGTCGTTGGCGATGAGGATGGTATAGAGGGCCGGTGCGGTGTTAACACCGTTGATCACCAGCGTCTGATCCTCCATCTCCCGCGCCGCCTGCTTGGCGAGCTTCTTAAAGGAGAACGGGGCTCGGGTAGCACCGAAGATGCCCGCCACGTGGTCCTCAAAGATATTCAGGAAATTCACGAACGATCAGCCTCCGCTAGTTCTTTTCTATATCCGAGCAATTTTACACATATACAAAGCAGTATAGAGGAAAGGGTGCCTACGCCGAGGGCTATGGCGGGCGTTGGGCTGCTCACGCTGGCAATTTCCATAGGGTTTGCAAGACAGAGCAGCAAAACAACCATAATTCCCGGAGTAAGGCAGCATATGGGAAACAGCTTGGTTCCGCGGGCGTCGAGCACATTGCGCCAGAGACGCCTGAGCAGCATGCTCGCTGCTACGGCAATAAGGACGGCGATTGCAGCGCCCACGATGAAGCGCAGGCTCACCAGCGCGGAGAGGGCCTCGAGCGAGCTGAGTGTGCCCGCTGCACCAACCGCCGTCTCGAAGAGCCGCGAGAAGATGAGACCTACCGCCACCGATGCCGCTGCGCTCACGGGGGAGAGGAAGTACCCCGCAACGGCGGCGATGGGGCCGGCAAGCAGCACGGTGTCACCGGTGAGCGCGCCGGCGGCAACGCATGCTGTCATAACCGCGCTCGTTGCGGGGTTGGTGCGGCCCCAGGCATACCACCATCCCGCCATCACGGCGAGGAAAAGCGATGCGATGGCCAACACGCCCAGCAAATCGGTGGAGGTGAGAATCATCATCATGAAACCCGTGGCGACAAGCGCCGAGCCCAGCTGCGGGGCCACGCCCGCCGCCACGCCGATTGCCAGCGCGGCAATAACGCCGCCGAGCACGCCCGAAAGCCCCATCGTTTCAAGGAGCGCGTACGTTCCCACGGCAACGGATGCCCCCGCGAGCACACCCACCACGGCCCGACGCGCCTGCGGGTACCGGCTGCCCAGATAGCCTTCGGCAGGATCAAGTTCCCATACGCGCCCCTGGCCGCAGGTGCCGTCGGCCTCGTCGTCAAGGTCGTCGGCGGTGAGCTCGGCGATGATGCGGGCGAGGCTCGCCCGCCCCGCCCGCGGGTTGCCCAGCCGCTCGAGGAAACGGTCGCCAAAGTCGTCGACAGTGGCGGGGCGGTCGTCGGGGTGGGGTGCGAGGGCGCCTTCCAGGGTGAGCTCGGAGAGCTCGGGGATATCGGGAAGCAGCTGCGAGGGCTGGATGACGCCCTGATTGATGCGTTTAATTGAATCGGCCGGCGTACCGGCGCGGAAGGGTGCGGTACCGCAGAGCGATTCGTAGAGCACGGCGCCCAGAGAGAAGATGTCGGCGCGCTCGTCCACTGCGGCGCCGATAATCTGCTCGGGCGGCATGTAGCCCACGGTGCCGCCGCGCGCGTCACCATAGCCCGCCGCCATGCTGAGCGTCGCCATGCCAAAGTCGGTGAGCTTAACGTGCCCGCTGCGGTCGATAAGCACGTTGGCAGGCTTGATATCGAGGTGGAGCACGCCGTTTTCATGTGCGAAGGAGAGCGCCTGAACAAGTGCGTCGCCAATGCAGGCGGCTTCGTCGTAGGTGAGCGAATGACCGTCTACCTGCGCTAAAAACTCCTCGAGCGACATGCCGTCGACGTACTCCATGACAAGGTAGGCATATGCGTCGTCGTAGGTGAAGTCGATCACGGAGACGATGTTAGGGTGCTGCAGCATGCTTGCGGTGCGCGCCTCGGCAAGTGCGGTTTCGCGCGTCTCGGCGGGTTCGGTGCTCGTGCGCGTGGCAAGCGGCATGCGCTTGATCGCAACGCGTCGCTGCAGCCGCGCATCGAGGCAGATTTCCACGCTGCCAAAGCCGCCGGTGGCGCGTGTCTCGAGTGGACGGTACCGCTTGAGCAGGGTAGCGCCGCCCGCCCCGTGCGCCGTAGCGCCCGGGTACGATGAACTCGGGGTATGTTGCGAGAATAGCGGCATGGCGGTCCTTGGGTGCGTTTATGGTTCGTATGCGCGATGCCCGGCATCGGGCGCGCCTCACCGGGATAGGTGAATGCGGCACGCAGCCGATGCTGCGCATACCATGGTATCACGTGCGGCAAGCCCGCTTGGCTTACGAGCTGCGTGACGACAAAAACGTCTCGAAATCCTCGGCGGTTCCTTGGATGAACGATGCCCGCGGCACCACGAGCCCCTCTTCGCCAAAGATGAGAACAAACATGAGGTCGTCGGCGAGCACGCGCTCGAGCTTCTCGAACGGGAAGTACCGCGAGCGGCCGTCGCGCGCGAAGACCATGGCGCCGTCCGACGAGACCGCGATGCGGCGGAATCGGTTGCCAAAACTGCCCGTATCCTGCTCGATTGCGTCGATGTAGTGGCGAGCGAGACGATGATGCAGGCCCTGTTGATACCACAGACAGAACAACCCCACGGCAGCCAGCATAACGCCTGCCCATCCAAAGAGATGTCCCGATGCAACGATGGCAGCTCCTATCAGCACAAACACCACGCCCGCAACAACCATGGCCTTGCGCTGGCCCGATTGCGCCTGGAGCCGCGCGAAATTGGTGAGCAGGTCATTCTCATAGAGATATTCGTTCATGAACAGGATGTCGTTCGAAGCGTCCATCGCATGCCTCCTGATGGGATTGGCTGTCGTAATTGTACGCTTTCGCGCCAATTGCGGGTCGATTGACGCTGCGTTGCAAATATGGAGCAGTTTTTACAAGGTTTGAAGTACGTTTCATCGCAAGTTCTTTGAGCTTTCTGCGATTTTGGCGCTGCGTATAAGATTTGTTCGTTTCAAAGGTCATGCCGCCACGTATGCAAAAAAGGTCCAAGCGTTCTACCTGCGGAATCTTTGCAACAAATGTTGTGTATATATGGGGGACCACCCTTTGAAACGAACAAATCTTTATGAGGCGTTGGATTTTTAGAAATCAGAGGGCAGAGGGTATCATTAGGACCACAAAGATTTGCTGAAAATGGGCGATCTTCGGGGCTCGTGACGGAGAGGAGAGGCGCCGATGGCCGATGCCGAGCGTTTGAGATCATATGAGGCGTTTGCTGCGCAGGCACGTGCCGAACTTGCCGACGTTACGCAGCGTATGGACGCGCTTCGTGCCGAGAACAAGGTGAAGACCGCCACGTATCGCCAGCTGTTCGCAACGCGCATGACACTCAAGGACATTGATCGCAGGCTTGCCGAGCACGGGCTGTAGCGCCTGCGGGGCAACGGGGCGCTGGGCAGCCTGTGCGGTAATGCGCCGAGGTGAATGATTCGATAGCGAGGAGACACATGGAATCGCTCTACAGGAAATACCGTCCGCTCACGTTTGAGAGCGTGGTGGGCCAGCAGCATATCGTTTCCACCCTCGAGCACGCAGTGACCGAGGGGCGACTCTCCCATGCCTACCTGTTCTGCGGTCCGCGCGGCACGGGCAAGACCACGATGGCACGCATCCTCGCGAAGGCACTGTTGTGCGAGCGCGCTGCTGCCGCTCGCGCCGAGGGAGCTGCTGGGTGCATGCCCGACGGTACCTGCGCCGAGTGCGAGCAAATCGCCGAGGGCACGCATCCAGATGTCTACGAGCTCGACGCTGCGAGCCGCACCGGCGTGGATAACGTGCGCGAGGAGATCATTGGATCGGTGAACTTTGCTCCGGTGCGCGGCGCGTACAAGATCTATATCATCGACGAGGTGCACATGCTCACCACGGCGGCGTTCAACGCGCTGCTCAAGACGCTCGAAGAACCACCGAGCCACGTGGTGTTCGTGCTATGCACGACCGACCCTCAAAAGATTCCCGAGACCATTTTGAGCCGCTGTCAGCGCTTCGATTTTCACCGCATTGGCAACGACGACATTGTGGGCCGGCTCGCCTACATCTGCGCGCAGGAGGGCTTTGACTACGACGACGAGGCGCTTCAGATTGTCGCCAAGCACGCTCGCGGCGGCATGCGCGACGCGCTTTCCACGCTCGAGCAGCTTTCGGTGTTTGGCAATGGCGCGGTGCATGCCGATGATGCCCGGTCGCTGTTGGGCGAGGTGGCCGGCTCGGTGCTTGCCGAGTTTAGCCGCGCAATCGCCGCGCGCGATGTGGCGGGCCTGTTTGGGCTGGTACGCGCACAAGTTGAAGATGGCGGCGACCTCATGGAGCTCACGCGCGACCTTGTTGCGCACATGCGCGATGTGTACATGGTGCGCGTGGCGGGCGCCCGTCGCGAGGTGCTCGATGCCACGCCCGAAGAGCTGGCGCTGCTTGAAGAGGAGGCGGCGCAGTTCAAGGGTGCCGACCGCTTGGCGCGCGTCCTTACGGTGCTCGATGATGCAGCGCTCGAGATGCGCGCTGCCGCCGACACGCGTCTGGTGCTCGAGATTGCACTCACGCGGCTTGCGCGCCCCGAGGCCGACCTCACGCTTGAGGCGCTGGCAGAGCGTTTGGACCGCATCGAGGCACAGCTTGCCGCCGGCGTGCCGTCGGCGCCGATGAGCGCGCACGATGTCGCCGCGATGACCGGGGCGAAAACCGGCGCCTCCAAGCCTGCCGTTGCGGCACCTGCCGCCACGACGCCCGTTGCCGAGCGAGTTGCGGCGACGCCGGCTGCGGTACCCGCCGCTGTAACGCCGGCCGCGCCCCAGAAAACCGAAGATGCTGCGCCGGTGCATACGAAAGCCGCTGCTACGGCTTCTACCGCTGCCGCACAGCCGGCGCCGCGCCCCGCGCCCGCGTCGGCTGCACCCGTGCAGCCAGCGGCATCCCAGGCTGCTGCAAAGCCGCCCGTGCAGGCGAAACAGCCTGCTGAGCAATCCACGCCGTCTGCCGCTCCCGCGCAGCAGCCGTCGGCACAGCCGGAGGCTGCCTCACCTGCGGCCCATACTCCCGTGAGCGACCAGGGTGATCTGCAGCGCAAGTGGGCGGAAGTCGTGAAGCACGTTACCGCGGCGCAGCCATCGCGCGGCGCGCTGCTGCAGAGTGCGCGCGCCCAAAGTGATGACGGCGACACGCTCACGGTTGCGTTTCCAGCCGGCTCGAGCTTCGCGGTCAAGATGCTCGGCCGCGCCGATTCGCAGGCGGTGGTGCTCCCGCAGGTGGCGGCGGTCTTCGGCCAACGCTCGCTTGCCTTTGTGATGGGCGATGCGCCTGTGTCGAAGCCGGCGGCGCCAAAGCCGACGGCACAGACGGCGGCGGTTCCAGAGCCCACGGCCAATGCGACCCAAACCCCTGCGGCATCTACACCCGCACCCGCGCCTCAGGCGCCCGCAACTCCGGCCGAGCCCACCCCTCAGGTGCATGCCAGGCATGAGGCCCAACCCCAGCCTGAGCCCGCGCCGGTAGCCCAGACATCCGCGCCTGCGCCCGCACCGGCGTCGGTCGATCAGACGAGCGGTCCCACCGTGGTGCCCGAGGCCGATGTCGAGGCGGATCGCCGGGCCTGGGAGGACGAGGCCGTGCCGTATGACGATGCGTTTATCGCAACGTATGCCGAGGAAGACGACCTGCCGCCCTTCGACATGCCCGAGGCGGGCAGCGTCGCTTCGGGTGCAAGCCCCGCACCTGCAGCGCCGGCGCCCCGTGAGTCGACGTCCACCACTCAGCCGGCTCCGGCTGCGTCAGCCGTGGCTCCCTCGCCGAGTCCCGTGCCTGCTCAGGCTCCAGCCGCCGCGCCGGCCGCGCAGCCTGCGCCCCCCGCTTCACCCGCGCCCGCCTTCGATGCCGCGCCGTTTGGTACGGCGGATGCCGGCGAGGTGATCCCACAGTCGAGCGAGGAGCAAAAGGAGATGCTCTCCAACATCTTCGGGGCTACCACGGTCTTCAAGATGGAAGGTGGCCAGTAGGGGGCTCAGCGTCTTCGCAGGCGGATAACACCATGGTTTATGTCGTAGTTTCGTGGTGCAAAGATGTGCCACGACGGGGATGGCATTTTGGCCGAATAATGGTACATTATGATGATTAGCTCATAAGAACCACATAGGATCGTCTATGCCACTTGTTGACCGAAACATCAAAGTCCCGCTGCACTATCAGATGTATCTCGATCTGCTCAAGCGCATCCAGTCCGGCGCGCTCGCACCTGGCGATAAGCTTCCGCCCGAACCGCAACTCGAAAAGATTTACGACGTCAGCCGCATTACGGTCCGCCGAGCGGTGGAGATGCTCGCGCAGGAAGGCTTCGTCGAGAAATACCGCGGCAAGCGCGGCACCATCGTGTCGGGTTCGAAGCATGATTTCGATATCGCCAAGCTCACGAGCTTCACCGATGATGCCCAGCTCTACGGCGACCGCCCAAGTTCCGAGCTTGTCGATTTCGAGCTCGTGGCGCCCGAGGAACACGTCGCCGAGGCGCTCGGCGTGAAGCCGGGGGAGAGCGTCTACCTCATCGCGCGCAAGCGCTTCCGCTCCAACGCGGTCGTGGGTTTTCATCGCGCCTACATCAAGCGCATCGGCGACCTTGATCTTGCACCCAACGAGTTCACGCCCGATGCCTCGCTTTACGCGCTTCTCGAAATGCGCGGTATTGTGCCGGCATCGGCATCCGAGGTCCTCGAGGTGCGCGTACCCTCCGAGCGCGTGCTTGAGATATTGGGCCTCGACCCGGGCACCGCGGTGTTTTATAAAGAGCGCGTGACGCGTACGGCAGACAACGAGCCGTTCGAGTATGTCGAGATGTTCTACAACCCAAACTACTACCGCTATAAGGTTGAACTCCAGCTGGCAGACAGCCCGCATCTCACGAGACCATAGCTTCACGTGTTTTTGACAATTGTGCTAAATGTGTTGACGGCGTGCAGATAATGCGCGTCGTCATGCGTTGTGTGCGCTGACCGTTTACCTCGAAAAAATGACCGTTTACGAGCGTTTGTCGCAACGCTACTTGACGCATGCCGCGTTTCAACATATTAAAGTTATAACGTTATAATCTAATAATGAAAAGGAGGGAGCATGGGCAAGGATTATCTCATCTACGATATCCACTCCCATCTGGGCAAGACGAGCTCGGGAGAGGAGAACACGCCCGAAGAGCTGCTGGCCGACCTCAACGAGTACGGCATCACCAAGGTGGGGATCAGCAGCCTCTCGGGTATTTCGATGCACGACCAGAACAACCTGGTCCACCGCGCCAAAGCGGCGCATCCCGATGAGATCCGTAACTATGCCTTCATCAATCCCAAGGCACCGGATGCGATCGACGAGGTGCATCGCTGCTTGGGCGAACTCAAGATGGATGGCATCAAGTTCCACTCGTGGAAGCACGGCTTCTATCCCGATAACACGCCCGCGCTCCAGGGTATCTTCGAGGCAATCGAGCCCTATGGCAAGCACGTGCAAATGCACGTGGGCACCGCGCCCTTCTCTACGCCCTACACCTGGGCCGTGTGGGCCAAGCGCTTCCCCAAGATCGACTTTTTGTTCACGCATATCGGCTACTACGAGTTCGGCCAGTCCACCATCGAGGCCGTGCGCGACCTGCCCAACGTGTGGGTCGAGACCTCCGGCCAGATGGATGTCGACGTACTGCTGCGCGCGATCGACGTGCTGGGCGAGCGCCGCGTGTGCTTTGGCACCGACTGGCCCTATAAGCCGGTGAACATCGAGGTCGAGAAATTCTTCGAGCTGGGAATTCCGAGCGAAAAGCTCGAGTTCATCTTCCATCGCAACGCCGAGTACCTATGGAGAATGGAGGGCTAATGATCAAGATCCTTTTGACGTCCCACGGCGGCATGGCCGAGGGCATGGTGCAGTCGGTCAAGATGCTCATCGGCGAGCAAGAGCACCTCGAGGCGATCACCTTTGCCGAGGACATGGGAGCCGACCAGCTGGAAGAGGTCTTCCAGGAGCGGCTCGCCGCCGCCGGCCCCGATGAGCAATGGCTCGTATTCTGCGACCTCAAGGGCGGCACGCCCTTCAACGTGGTCTCCAAGTGCTCGTTCAAAAATGACGACATCGCCGTGATCTACGGCATGAACCTGCCCACGGTGATCGAGGCGCTCGTGCTTTCGGCACCGCAGGCGCTCACGCTCGCCGAGCTGGTCGAAGACATCGCGTCCAAGGCGCCGGAAAGCATTGGGCTCAGCCCCATCTAGTGGTCATGCGGGCGCAGGATTGCCGGCGAACGTTCGCAGACGCATGAGGGGATGCGCCGCGCGAGCAACCGGATCTGCCGCCCGATACAACATGGGGGCTCTGCCCCGCAGGCAGGGGGCTGGGCCCCCGGAAAGGAAGGTCAACATGCAGGTAGGAGTCTTCCGTATCGACGATCGCCTCATTCATGGTCAGGTTGTCACCGCGTGGATCGCACACGCCGATGCCAACACCGTCGTCGTGGCCGACGACAAGGCGGCCGGCGATGAGTTCCAGCGCACGCTGCTGCAGATGGCGACCCCCAACACCGTCGAGCTCAAGGTGCTCACGGTCGAGGAGGCCAAGGCGCTCATCACCGACGACAGCGTTCCCGGACGCGCCCTTCTGCTGGTGCGCGGCCCGCAGCAGGCGCTCGAGCTCGTGCGCGCCGGCGTGAAGGATCACACCATCAACGTTGGCAACATGAACATGAAGAAGGGCAAGACCAAGATCCTGGGCAACTTCTGGGTGTTCCCCGAGGACGTGGATACCTTCAAAGAGATCTACGCCGAGGGCGTTTCCGCCGAGGTCCGCGCCGTTCCCAACGAGCACAGCCAAGACGTCATGGACCTGCTCAAGAAAAACGGCCTTGCCTAAGCCTTAGGCATTTCTATGGAGGTGTGAGATGAGTTTATTTCTCCAGGCGCTGCTCGTCGCGATTTTCGTGACCATCGCCTTCATCGATTCGCATACAACGCAAACGCATATCTTCCGTCCTATCGTGGTGGGCCCGGTGGTTGGCCTCATCATGGGTAACGTCGAGATCGGCTTCACCGTGGGCATCATGGTCGAGATGATGTTCCTCGCCGTTATCTTCGTGGGTACCGCGAATCCGCCCGATCCCACCATCTCGACGGCTATCGCTACCGGCATCGCCATCCTGGGTGGCGGCGGCACCGAGACTGCCGTGGCAACCGCTCTTGCCGTCTCCGTTATCGGCCAGATGGCAACCACGTTCCAGAACTCCATCATCAACGTGTTCTTCATGCACCGGGTGGAAGCGGCGGTCGAGAAGCTCGATCGCAGGGGCATCGTGCTCAACAACACCATCCTGCCCATGGCCTTCAACGCCGTCCTCTACGGTCTGCCCACGTTCCTCGCCATCTATCTGGGCGCCAACTACGTGCAGGGCATCATCGACGCCATCCCCGATCAGATCATCACCGGCCTCTCCGTGGGCGGCAACATGATCGGCGCCGTCGGCTTCGCGCTGCTGCTCTCCTCGATCAAGGCGCGTAAGTTCTGGCCGTTCTTCCTGCTTGGCTTCATCTGCGCCGCGTACTTCGGCATGAACATGGTGGGCATCGCGCTCATCGCCGTGGTCGGCGTTGCCATGTACTACTACTTCGTGCTCGCGAACGACAAGAACTAGAAAGGAGCGCACCCATGTCTGAAGAGATCAAGACGGCTCAAACCGCCCCCGAGCAGGTCGAAGAGCAGCCCCACCTCACCAAGAAGGAACTGTGGCGCGTCTTTCGCAACCAGCTTACCATCCGCTGCGCCAACAACTACGAGCGTCAGCAGAACGCAGGTTTCACCCAGGCCATGATGCCGGTCATCGAGAAGTACTACGACGATCCCGAGGATAAGCGCGAGGCATACGAGCGCCATATGGAGTACTTCCTCACCAACGACATCACGTCGGCGATCCCCGTGGGCGTTGCGGCTGCCATGGAGGAGCGCTACGCCACGCAGCGCGACGTTGATCCCGAGTCGATCAACGCCATCAAGACCGCCCTCATGGGCCCGCTTGCCGGCCTGGGCGACTCGCTGCTCAACGGCACCGCGCGCCCGATTCTCGCCGGCCTCGCCATCTCGTTCATCCAGGCGGGTCTTGGCTGGTTTGGCGTGCTGTTCTTCGTCATTGGCATGAGCATCGTTTCGCTCGGCGTGCGCTACTTCGGCGTATTCCAGGGCTACACCCAGGGCGTCAAGCTCGTTGCCAAGATTCAGTCGAGCGGCCTTATCGACAAGGTCTCCGACCTCGCCGCCATCGCAGCCTACACCATCGTCGGCGGCTTCATCCCCGGCCTCGTGATCATCAACATCCCCATCGAGATTGGCAGCGGCGACTCGGTGCTGAACATTCAGCAGACCCTCGACGGCCTCGTTCCTGGTCTTCTGGGCGTCCTCTACACGCTGCTCATGTACTGGCTCATCACCAAGAAGAAGATCTCGGCGGTGAAGCTCATCCTCATCACGATGGTCATTGGTATCGCAGGCGTCTACGTTGGCATCCTGGGCTAGAAGTAGGTTGACGACCATGATTATCGACATTCATGCGCACATCAGGCGAAATCCTGATGACCAAGCGGCCGAAGAGGCAGCGCTGCTCGCCGATATGGAGCGCAACGGCATCGGCCGGCGCGTGGTCTCGGCGCTGGACGGTTGGGGCATCGAGGAGGGCAACGTCTATATCTCCGACCTCGTGAGCCGTCATCCCGATGTGCTGGTGGGCTGTGCCGTGGTGAATCCCAAGGAGCCCGGTGCCGCCGAGGCAGCCGAGCGCGCGCTTTCGCTTCCCGGTATGGGCATGCTCGAGCTCAACTCGCTTGAGCACGGCTACTATCCCGATTTTTGCCCGGGCGTCGAGGATGTGCTCGCGGTGGCCGAGCGCCACGGCGTGCCGGTGAAGGTTTTTACCGGTATTGGCTCGCGCTCCATGCCGCAGCAGTGGATGGGGCATGTGCGCCAGCATCCGGCGACACCGTTCGTGTTCCTCCACATGGGCTGCTTCGACTACGGGTACGGCTGCATCGATCTGGCCTCGGAGGTGGACAACCTCTATCTCGAGACCTCCAACCAGTACGAGATGCAGATCCTGCGCAAGGCGGTGAATTCCGCGCCGCCCGAGCGCCTCGTGTTTGGCTCCATGTGGCCCGAGCGTCTCACGCGCTGCTCGCTCGACGAGTTTGAGACCGTTGGCGTGACCGACGAGTTTCGCACGCTCACGTTCGAGAAGAACGGTGCGCGCCTGCTCAAGATCGCGGATGCGGCGATTGCCGCGGCAAAGGAGGGATAGCCGTGAACGTAGCTGAGGTACGGGCCCTGCTGCCCGACGAGGTGCTGCCCTCCTTCGACGGCATCGTCGACCAGAGCATTCTCGGTGCAAGTAAGCACATTGCGCTTATTGGTGACATGATTGAGGCCATCGCTCGCAAGGGCGAGCGGGAGTGCCGCCCCTCGGCACAGACCGTGGCCGATATCCATACCGTGGCGCAGTTCTTCATCGAGACGCGCGGCGAGGCGAGCCAGGCCGTGAGCAACGCCATCCTCATCATGGTGCGCGGGATCGATGACGCTGCGGCGCTCGATCCCGCCGAGGCGGCGAAGCTCATCATTGCAGCGAAGGACGCCTATTCAACGCAGGCGGCCGAGGCCATTGCAACCTGTGTGGGGTATTCGGTGGCGCTCGCGCGTTCCATGAAGCGCGTGTTCGTGTACGACTACTCGAGCACCGTCGAGAAGTTCCTCCGCGGCATCGCGGTGGATGGCCCCCGCGAGGTGGTTATCCCCGAGAGCCGTATCATCGACGGCGGCAAGCCCTTCGTGCAGGCGTGCCTTGATTGCGGCCACAAGGTGACGTTCATCCCCGAAGCGGCGATGATGTATTTCCTCAAAGACTGCGATGCCGCCTTCATGGGTGCTGAGACCTTCTATCCCGACGGCACCGGTTTCAACACCACAGGCTCGGATATCGTGGGCGTGCTCTGCCAACATCTCGGCGTGCCGCTCTACTTCCTCACGCCCATGATCAAGCTGGATACGCGTCCGGTATACGGCGGCGGCAAGAAGCTCGTCTACGACGACCTCACCGCCAAGATGTCCGCATCGTGGGGCGAGGAGCTCTCGGCCGAGGGCATCGAGTTCACCGTTCCCGAGCTCATTGGCGTGCCGCCCGAGCAGATTCGCGCCTTTGTGACCGAGCAGGGCATCATCCCCGCGACTCAGATGTACGCCCCCGCCATGGAGTACAGCGCTTACCTGCACGAGGCGAGCGGTACTGCATCGAAAGGAAGTGAGTAAGATGGCCGAAACCACGGCGACCCCGCGCGTACTGGCGCGGAGCGAGAAGATTATCTTCTCGATGATTCAGCCCGAGCCGCTGCCCGGTAGCTACCGGCACCGCGATATGAAGATCGACGAGATTGTCGACCGCGCGCTGCGCGAGACCGAGATGGTGGCCAACAACGGCTTCGACGGCATCATCGTCCAGAACATGAACGACATGCCCATCAAGCAGATTGCCAAGCCCGAGGCCATTGCGTACATGACGCGCATCGCCCACGAGATCCGCGTGCGCTTCCCCGAGCTCGTCATGGGCATCCTCATGAACTGGGACGGCGTGGCCGGCCTTTCGGTGGCCGACGCCGTGGGCGCCGATTTCGTGCGCATCGAGCATCTGTTCACGGGTGCGAGCGTCACGAGCGCCGGTATTTTGCAGGCGCAGTGCGTCGATATCGCCGAGCTGCGCAAGCGCACCGGTAGCACCGTGCCGGTCTTTGCCGACATCTACGAGGTGCACGGTACGCCCATCTGCCCCAAGCCCGTCGACGCGGCGGCGTGGGAGTGCGTGCATGAGGCGTTTGCCGACGGCCTGTTTATGTCGGGTAAGACCCCCGAGGAGAGCATCCAGATGGTCGAGGCGGCGCGCAAGCGCGTGCCCAACACGCCCATCTTCCTGGGCGGCGGTGCCACCGGTGACAATGTCCGCGAGCTTATGAAGTACTACGACGGCGTCTCGGTTGCCACCTGGATCAAGAACGGCGATATGAAGAACCCCATCGACCCCGAGCGTGCCCGCATCTTCCTTGAGCAGGCAAAGGGCTAGCGTTTTCCTGACATCACGTTGGTGTTCAGACCATACCTTTCCGAGTGCGCCCCGGACCCATGCGAGCCGGGGCGTTCTGCTTGCCATCCTCAGCAAGCAGCGTAAAGACATCGGCGGAGGGGCACCCTCCACGCGCAGTTCCGCAGGCGAGCGAAGCGAGCCGAGGACTGTCTGAGCAGGGAGGGTTATGCCCCTCCGCATCCGTGCCGTTTTAGCTTGAACGCGTGCCCACGCGACCCCGCTGCACGCTATCGGGTATCATGGTCCCCGGAATACCCGTCGCGATATTCGCGCAACCAAGGAGACCATCCATGGCAAACATGAACATGCAGCAGATGATGAAGCAGGCCCGCAAGATGCAGGAGCAGCTCGCGGCCGTGCAGGAGAACCTCGCCGAGACCACCGTCGACGCTTCCGCAGGCGGTGGCATGGTCAAGGTGACCGCCCGTGGCGACATGCAGATCACCTCGCTCAAGATCGACCCCGAGGCCATCGATCCCGAGGACGTCGAGATGCTCGAGGACATGGTCATGGCTGCCGTGAACGAGGCCATCCGCGGCGTCATGGACGTCACCAACCGCCAGATGGGTGCCATCACCGGCGGTCTCAACATCCCGGGCATGCCGTTCTAGCGCTGCTCCACCTGAACCGAGGCTACCGTGGCAACCGATCATGATTTGCAGCGCCTGCTCGATGAGCTGGGGAGACTCCCGGGCATCGGGCCAAAATCGGCGCAGCGCATCGCGTATCACCTGCTCGAGGCAGACGCCGAAGAGGCGCGTCGCCTGGCGCAGGCCATTCTCGACGTGAAGGAGCACGTGCATTTTTGCCGTCGCTGCTTCAACTACGCCACAGCCGAGGAATGCCCCATCTGTCGCGACGGCTCGCGCGACCATACGCGCATCTGCGTGGTCTCCGAGCCGCGCGACGTAACCGCCATCGAGCGCACCGGGTCCTACCACGGGCTCTACCATGTGCTCGGCGGCGTGATCAGCCCCATGGATAAGATTGGGCCCGAGCAGCTCCATGTGCGCGAGCTGCTTGCGCGCCTGGCAGAAGAGGGGACCGAAGAGGTCATCCTCGCCACGAATCCCAATGTGGAGGGCGAGGCCACAGCGAGTTACCTCGCCCTCACCATCAAGCCGCTCGGCGTTGCCGTGAGCCGCTTGGCAAGCGGCCTTCCCGTGGGCGGCGATTTGGAATACGCCGACGAGCTCACCCTCGGCCGCGCAATCGAGGCGCGCCGCACGCTGTAAATCGCAATCCCGAACGGTGGGAATGCGTCTTCGAACGGTTGCAGGGGATGCATTTCCGGCTCCCCCGCACTGCGTTTCGCATACCTTGGAGCTACTTCACCACGAGGATGTCGCACTCGGAGCTGCGCAGCAAGAACGTCGAGATGGAGCCAAGCAGCGCGTACTTAATCGACGATAGCCCGCGTGCGCCGCACATGACGAGGTCGGGCTGAATGACATCAAGCATCTCGTCCTTGAGGGTCTCGCGAATGCGCCCGGCGCGAATGATGACCTCCACCTCGGGGATGTCCTCAGATGCCTTGGCCTCCTCGACCTGGGCGGCGATGGACTCTCTGAACGCGGCTTCGAGGCCGTTGACAAGATCGAGCGGATACACCCCCGCCGACTCCAGCGCGGTGGAATCGATGACATGGCCGATGTAGAGCTTGGCCTTGTTGTTCGCCGCAACCTTGATGGCGCGCGCCAACACGAAATCCTGCTGCTCGGTTCCGTCGAGTGCTACGAATACCTTGGAATAGCCTTCGTTCATGAATGCCTCCTCTACCCGGGTTTCGGCGGCGCGCCTTTTCGGCGCCCACGTCTTTGCGATAGTTATACCCATGCGCCGCGTGGGCGGTCTTTGTGATTCTGTGAACGCACCCGTTTTTCCCACGGGCTCAGGCTGGGTGCTTGATAATGGCGGGGGTGCATCTCTTTGCACCCGTATGAACGCATTTCGTCAGGGAGGAACCTTGGACGTAATTGAACTGTTGAAATCGGCGTTCCTCGGTCTCGTCGAGGGTATTACCGAGTGGCTGCCCATCTCATCGACCGGTCACATGATTCTGGTCGATGAATTCATTCACCTCAACGTGAGCCAGGAATTCTGGAATATGTTCCAGGTGGTTATTCAACTTGGCGCCATTCTGGCGGTGTGCGTGCTCTTCTTCCACCAGCTCAACCCGTTTAGTCCGTCGAAGGGTCGTGACGGCCGTCGCGCCACGTGGAAGCTGTGGGGCAAGATCGTGCTGGCATGCATTCCCGCGGCGGCGATTGGTATCCCGCTCGACGACTTCATGGAGGAGCACCTGTATAGCGCGCCGGTTGTGGCGATGGCGCTCATTGTGTACGGCATCGCGTTCATCATCATCGAGCGTTGGAGGGCAACGCGCCTGGAGGCGCGTGTTGCGGCCGAGGGCATGGTGCCGGGAAGCCGTCCGGCGGGTGCGCACTTTGCGCGCAGCGCCGCGGCTGCGGAGCCCACGCCCGACGGCGATTTCGGTGCCATCACCACGATCGATGAACTTTCCTGGAAGGTGGCGCTCGGTATCGGCGTCTTCCAGGTGCTCTCGCTCGTTCCCGGCACCTCTCGTTCTGGATCGACCATCATCGGCGGCTTGTTGCTGGGCACCACGCGTTCGGTTGCCGCGGAGTTCACGTTCTTCCTGGCGATTCCGGTCATGTTCGGCGCGAGCGCGCTCAAGCTGGTGAAGTACGTCGTGCTGGATGGCGGCACGTTTGGCACCAACGAGATTGCGATCATGGCGGTTGGCTGCCTCGTGGCCTTCGTGGTTTCGATGGTCGCTATCAAGTGGCTCATGGGCTTCGTGCGTCGCCATACGTTCACGGCGTTTGGCGTCTACCGCATCATCTTGGGTGTGGCCGTGCTCGCGTTCTTCTTTGTGATCGCGCCCGCGCTGGGTATCACCACGTCGCTTTCGTAGGTATACCGTCCTGAGGGGATGGCAACCCGCCAATCTTCCCTTGTATGCAAAACCGACCGCTCAGATGCCCTTTCACAGGCCCTGGGCGGTCGGTTTTTACCAGCGCGGTATGTGCGAGCATCCTGCCGGCGAGCGGCTCGCTGGCAGGATGAGGATGTTACTCGGCGACCTCGTTTAGAATCGCGACGGCGGCCGAGACGCCCAGGCGGTTCGCGCCGGCCTCGATCATGGCCTCGGCGTCGGCGAGCGTGCGGATGCCGCCCGATGCCTTAACGCCGAAGTCCGGGCCAACCTCTTCGCGCATGAGGGCAATGTCGGCAACGGTGGCGCCGCCGGTGGAGAAACCCGTGGAGGTCTTAACGTAGTCGGCACCCGCGGCAACGGTGAACTGGCAGGCGCGGCGCTTCTCCTCGTCGGTGAGCAAGCAGGTCTCGATGATGACCTTGAGCAGCGCACCACCGGCATGTGCAGCCTCGGCAACGGCGGCGATGTCGGCGCGAACGGCGTCATCGTTGCCGCCCTTGAGCTCGCCCACGTTGATCACCATATCGACCTCATCGGCACCAGCCTCGATGGCATCACGTGTCTCGGCGACCTTGGCGGCGGTCGAGGTGGCGCCCAGCGGGAAGCCAATCACGGTGCAGGTCTTGACATCGGTCCCGGCGAGTCCGGCGGCAACGCGGGGAACCCAGTACGGATTCACGCAAATCGACGCCGTGTCGAGGCGTTTTGCCTCCTCGATCACGCGATCGATGTCGCTCGCGGTGGATTCCGGCTTAAGCAGCGTGTGATCCATGAACTTGGCAAGTGCCTGCTTCGTGAGGTGCATGAGGTCCCCTTTCGTGTCGACCATGTCGCCGCGGAATGCGGATGCACCGTGATTCTACCGCCCGTTCAGATGCGGGGCAAACATCATGCGGTTCACGACCGCGCGGCGTGAGACAATTTCAGCATCGAAGCGAGTAAGGAGATCGATATGACAACGCCGAAGGACCGTGCCGTGGTGCGCATCGCGACGGTGCAGGACGCCCCGCGCCTGCACGAAATCTATGCGCCCTATGTGCGTGATACGGCAGTGACCTTTGAGTACGAGCCGCCAACGCTCGAGGCGTTCACCGAGCGGCTCGAGCGCACACTCGAGCGCTACCCCTATCTCGTGGCAGAGCGCAGCATGCCGGACGGTACGACGCGCATCGTGGGCTATGTCTACGCGAGTCCGTTTAAGGATCGGCCCGCCTACGATTGGGCGGTCGAGACCTCGATCTATGTCGATCGCGATGAGCGGCGCAGCGGCGTAGGCCGCATCCTGCACGATGCGCTCGAGTGTTCCCTTCGCGAGCAGGGGATCCTCAACATGGAGGCGTGCATCGCGACCACGCGCACGCCCGACGAGCACCTCACCAACGACAGCATGTATTTCCATGAGCACATGGGGTACCGGCTGGTGGGCGAGTTTAGAGCGTGCGGCTACAAATACGGCCGCTGGTACGACATGGTGTGGATGGAGAAACACATCGCGCCCCACGAGGCAACCCATGCGCACCCCACGCCGTTTCCGCAGGTGCGCGAGCTGCTCGCCGAGCGGTATGGGATAGCGTGATCATGATGAGCGCCATGCAGGGCAACCACGCAGCCATGGCCTCGGCGCACGAGGCGCTGGCAACCTATTTTGGCTATCGGTCGTTCAGGCCGGGGCAGGAGCGCCTGGTCGAGGCGATTCTCTCGGGGCGCGATGCCTTAGGCGTCATGCCAACCGGCGCGGGCAAGTCGATCTGCTATCAGGTTCCTTCGCTTGTAATGGGCGGCATCACGCTCGTGGTGAGCCCGCTTGTCTCGCTCATGGCCGATCAAGTCCGGGCGCTCAAGGCGGCGGGCGCGCGTCCGAGCTACCTGAATTCGAGTCTCACGCCGGCGCAGCAAAACACCGTGCTCAAGCGCGCTCGCGAGGGCTGGTACCAGATTATGTACGTGGCACCCGAGCGTCTCAACGACGAACGCTTCATGGCATTCGCGCAAGCAGCGTCGGCGCCCGGCGGAGTTGGCCTGCCGCTGGTGGCGGTCGATGAGGCCCACTGCATCTCGCAGTGGGGACAGGATTTCAGACGATCGTATCTCAACATCGCTTCATTTGTTGCGGCGCTTCCCGTCCGCCCGGTAGTGGCGGCGTTCACGGCGACAGCCACCGAGCGCGTGCGCGCCGATATTGTGCAGATGCTGGGATTGCAGCGTCCAGAAACCGTGGTGACCGGGTTCGACCGGGACAATCTCTACTTTGGTGTTGAGGAGATGAGCGATAAGGCGAAGGCCGCCTGGATTCGCGACTTTGCGCTCGAGCACGCCGATGAATCGGGCATCATCTATTGCTCGACGCGCAAGGCAACCGACGAGCTGGCGCTTGCGCTCGACCGCGCGCTGGGGCCGCATGGCATCCGCGTGGGACGCTACCATGCGGGCATGACAGCTGCCGAGCGAGCCGAGAACCAGGCGCTGTTCATCGACGATACCGTGCCGATTATCGTGGCAACCAACGCGTTTGGTATGGGCATCGACAAGCCCAACGTGCGCTACGTCATCCATCATAACGTGCCCGAGAGCATCGAGGCGTATTACCAGGAGGCGGGCCGCGCGGGGCGCGACGGCGATCCGGCGACGTGCATGCTGTTGTGGAACGGCAACGATTTCAGGCTGCGCCGTTATCTCATCGATCGCGGCGACGACGATGCCGCGCTCGACGATGCGGCGCGCGAGCAGGCTCGGCAGCGGCGGTATCGGCTGCTTGCGGCCATGGAGGGCTATTGCGAGACCACGGGCTGCTTGCACGAGTACATCTTGCGCTACTTTGGCGATGAGGGAGCGCTTGGCGTTGCGGTAAAGGCAACGGGGTGCGGCAGGTGCTCAAACTGCGCCGGCGGCACCGAGGCCGAGGACGTAACTCCTATCGCCCGTGCCGCACTCAATCTGGTGCGCGAGATAAACGGGCGGTTTGGCCGTGCGCTTGTGGCCGAGGTCCTGCACGGGGCGAACACCGAGCGTATCAGGTCATACCGACTCGATGAGACAGGTGGCTACGGTGCGCTCGCCGACGTGCCCGCAGCGCAGATCAAAGATGTGTTGGCGCAGCTGGTGGGCCGTGGGTACTTGGTGCAGTCGCAGGGGCAGTATCCCGTGATTGGCTTAGGCCCGCGCGCTGCAGAGACACTGGCCGAGACACCCGAGCAGCCATTTCGCTTCACGATGAAGTGCCGTGCGGCAACGCGGGCGAAGACCGCACGTGCGCGCCGGGCGGTTGATCTTGTGCGTGATGAAGCGGCGCTCGATGCGCGCCCGCGCATAGGCGACGACGCCAAGCTCTTCGAACGGTTGCGTGATCTGCGGCGCGAGTACGCCATCGAGCGCGCCTGGGCGCCGTATATGATCTGCAGCGACAAAGCGCTGCGCGGCATGTGCCGTCGCCGCCCGCGCACCCTCGACGAGCTGCTGGAGGTTCCCGGTATCGGCGAGAAGAAGGCCGAGGACTTTGGCGCGGCGTTTCTGCAGGCCATCGCCTCGTTTGAGGACGAGGAAGCTGCTCGGTAAACAACTGCGAACGCCGCGCGATCGTGTCCGTCGATTTGCGCGCCCCCACCGCGTGCGAAGGTATACTGTAAGCCGTCGCCAACATAGGCGATGGCGCCAACCAAGGAGGGCACATGCTTCGCACCGCTTCACGTCCCATCGATTCTGCTTCGGGCTCTGCTGCCGCCTATGCAGCCGTGAAAAACAAGCCGTTCCCCAAGGACATCTTCACCGCTCCCAAGCTGCGGTGGGCAGTGATTGGCTGCGGCGTGATTGCCAACCAGATGGCGCAGGTTTTCGAGCTGGCCGGCAGGCATCTCGCGGGTGTTGCCAACCGCACGCCCGAGAAGGCTCGTGCCTTCGCCGAGCGCTACCATGTGGAGCGCGTGTATGAGTCGTTCGACGAGCTCTACGCCGACCCGTCGATCGATGCCGTCTACATCACCACACCGCACAACACCCACATCGACTTCTTGCGCCGTGCCCTTGCGGCGGGCAAGCACGTGCTGTGCGAGAAGTCCATTACGCTCAACAGCGCCGAGCTCGATGAGGCTCGCGAGCTTGCGCGTGCGCACAACGTGGTGCTCATGGACGCCACGACCATCCTGCATATGCCGCTGTATCAGGAGGTTCGCCGCCGTGCAGACGCGGGCGAGTTTGGCCGCCTCAACCTGGCACAGGTGAACTTCGGCAGCTATAAGGAGTATGGCGACCTTACGAACCGCTTCTTCAATCCCAAGCTCGCTGGTGGCGCCATGCTCGACATCGGCGTGTATGCCATCTCCATCGCGCGCTTGTTCATGGCGAGCCAGCCCACCGAGATTGTTTCGCTTGCCAACCGTGCCACCACCGGCGTGGACGAGTCCAGCGGCTTTGTTACGCGCAATGCCGAGGGCCAGCTGGGCGTGTTCTCACTCACGCTCCATTCCAAGCAGCCCAAGCGCGCCATGCTGAGCTTCGACAAGTGCTATATCGAGGTTATGGACTACCCGCGCGCCGATAGGCTTGAAATCGTATGGACCGCCGACGGCCATCGTGAGATCGTGGAGCGCGGTGTCGAAGGGTACGCGCTCGCGTACGAGGTCGCCGACCTCGAGGCTGCCGTTGCTGGTGACGAGTCCAAGCTCGCGCTTATCGACTACGCGGCTGATGTCATGGAAATTATGACGAAGCTGCGCTACGCGTGGGGCATCTACTACCCCGAGGAGCGCGCGCTTGCCGAGGCGGCCGGAGTGAAGGTCGCAGGGGAGGAATAAATGCCCATCCGTATTCCCGACGCGCTGCCCGCCACCGCGGCGCTCGAGCACGAGAACATCTTCGTGATGACCGAGTACCGGGCGCTGCATCAGGACATCCGTCCGCTGCGGGTGCTCATCTTGAATCTCATGCCCACCAAGATCGCTACCGAGACGCAGATCATGCGCAAGCTCTCCAACACGCCGCTGCAGATCGAGGTCGAGCTGCTACGCACCGAGAGTCACGATGCCAAGAACGTCTCGGCCCAGCATCTCGAGACGTTCTATCGTACGTTCGACGAGGTGCGCTACGACCACTTCGACGGGCTTATCATCACGGGCGCGCCGGTGGAGCAGCTTGATTTCGAGGATGTGGACTACTGGGACGAGCTCGAGCGCATCATGGATTGGTCGCAGGAGAACGTGCATTCAACGCTGCATATTTGCTGGGGCGCGCAGGCCGGGCTCTACCATCACTACGGCATTCAAAAATACGAGCTGCCCCGGAAGCTCTCCGGTGTGTACGAGCATCGCTTGGTGAAGCGTTCGTCGCCGCTGGTGCGCGGCTTCGACGACCGCTTCTTCGCGGTGCACTCGCGCTATACCGAGGTGCGTGAACAGGACGTGCAGGCATGCGACGAGCTCGAGATCGTGGCGGTCTCGGATGAAGCGGGCCTGTATATCGTGAAGAGCCGCGATAGTCGCCAGTTCTTCGTGTTCGGCCATCCCGAGTACGATACCGACACGCTGCGCCTCGAGTACGAGCGCGATCTGGAGCGCGGCATCGACCCCGAGATTCCCGTGAACTACTTCCCCAACAACGACCCCGCGCAAGAGCCGCTCAACACCTGGTGCAGCCAGGCGCAGCTGCTCTACACCAACTGGCTCAACTACTACGTCTACCAGACCACGCCCTACGACATTCGCTTAGCGGGCCGTCTCGCCCGCGCCCAAGCAGGGTTGGTGTAGCGCCCATCCCTTCATGGGTATGTGCTGACTTCTGCGTTGCGCCGCTTACGAAGAGCTTATTTGCGCACGGTATATGGACAAGCGCCGTGTGGTAATCTGTGAGCATCACGGTGTTATTGGCGGTTTGGGTAGCGCGGTCGCCGAGGTGCTCGCAGAGCACGGCATTTCCGTGCCATTCAGGCGCCATGGCGTTGTGGAGCGCTTCGGTCAGGTTGGTTCCCCTCACTTCCTGCAGAAGGAGTACGGTCTCACAGCAGAGGCCGTATGCGCCACGGTCCGTGGGCTTCTTGGGTAACGTTTGTGAGAGAAAGGCACACCATGAAATTCTTCATCGATACCGCCGACCTCGACGAGATTGCCGAGGCTAAGAGCTGGGGCTGCCTGGCTGGCGTGACCACCAACCCGACGCTGTATGCGCGCACCGGCGGCAAGCTGGCCGACTTCGAGCCGCACATGCTCAAGATTGCCGAGCTTTGCGAGGGGCTTCCCGTTTCCGCTGAGTCGACCGCAAACACCGCTGAAGGCATGATCGAGGAGGGCCGCCGTCTCGCCGCGCTCGCTCCCAACATCGTGGTCAAGCTTCCGGTGTGCGAGGCCGGTCTCGCTGCGTGCCGCACCCTTGCCGACGAGGGCATTCGCATCAACATGACGCTTGTCTTCTCCGCGCCCCAGGCCCTCATGGCCGCCAACGCTGGCGCGCGTTACATCTCCCCGTTCGTGGGCCGTTTCGACGACATCGCCGAGGACGGCATCTCCCAGCTGGCCGACGTGGTGGCTTGCATCGGCAACTACGACTGGACCGGCAAGAACGTCGACGACGAGGTCGAGATCATCACCGCGTCGGTGCGCACGCCCAACCATGTGACCCAGGCCGCGCTGCTTGGCGCCGACATCGCCACCGTACCGTTCGCCGCACTCAAGAAGTGCCTCAAGCACCCGCTGACCGACCAGGGTCTCGCCTCCTTCGAGGCCGACTGGGCAAAGGTTGTGAACGCCTAACAACTTGGGGACAGGTTAAAACTTGTCATTGAGAAAGGCCGTCGGCGTGATAGCGCGTCGACGGCCTTTTCTGGCTCGAGTGGTGCTGCACAGGCATTGCTCGGCTGTGCGCGCTCCTCTCATGTGCCAAGGGTTCACTCTCCGCCAAGGCCACCTTGCCTTTCTCAGCGTACCTCCAACTTTGCCAAACAGACCGTTAATGCAAAACTGCCCGCTAAATGTGCTTTTGAGGGGCACTTAGCGGGCAGTTTTGCATTATCGTCACGTTTGGCAAGCGCATGTCCGGTGCAGCGGTGACGGAATGAATCGCGAGCGAGGGGCGTCGTCCGCAATGCATCATGCGCCGAAACAACGTAGAAGGACCCATATGGGTCCTTCTACGTTACGTGGTGTGTTTGAGATTCGTATTGCCGCAGACTAAGCCCGCAGCGTGGAGCGCCCGTACGCTTGCTCCCAAGCAACGCTGAACTCATCGACCGCGATGGGCGTACCGGGATGGTCGACCATGTTCTTGAGGACCTCGGGCGGTACGGTAACAGCCTCGATGCCGGCGACAATGAGGTCATGCACCTGCTGAACGCTCTTGAACGAGGCGGCTACGATCTTGGTGGGCAGGCCGTGCACGGTGAGCATGCGTTGCAGGTCGATCACCTGTCCCACGCCGTCGCCGAAGTTGCACATACGGTTCACGTAGGGCGCCAGGTAATCCGCGCCGTTCATCGCAGCAAGAAAGCCGGTGTCGGGGGAGTAGATCGAAGTGGCGAGCACCTTGATGCCCTCCTGCTTGACGAGCTTGATGGCACGCAGACCCTCGCGCGTCACCGGAATCTTGGCATACATGTTCTCGGGCCGAAGCGACGCGATGTAACGTGCTTCCTCAACGATGCCCTCGACGGTAGTTTGCACGGTTTGCACGAAGAGTTTCTGCTCGGGGCGCAGGTAGTCGATGAGCTCGGCGAGCGCGGTTTCGGGCTCCTTGCCGGTCTTGGTAATGATGGAGGGGTTGGTGGTCACGCCGGAAACGGTGAGCAGCTCGTCGTACTCCTTGATGGCGTTCAGGTCGGCAGTGTCGAGAATGAGTTCCATGTTCGTTCCTCCTTGGGGCAGCAGGATGGATGGGCCACACGTGCGGCTATCTTTACTGTAGCGACGACATGCCGTCCCCGACAAGCATCACCCGTTTCCCAGCTCGATGCGTTGCGTGATTGCCTCCTATGCCCCTAACAGGTCGATGACGTTCCAGCCAGCATCACTCGCCTCGATGATCTCGCGACCGCCGAACACGCATCGCGGCGCCTCGACAGCAACGCGGCTCACGTCGTCGCCGAGTGCGCGCAGCGCCTCCGGTGTCGCGGCGAGCATCTCCGCGCGCAGTTGCTCGCGGAACGACGCGGGCCGCTGCGAGAAGTATTCGGAATTGCGGCGCTTGGTCAGGGCGTAGGGCTTCACGGGGGCGTCGTGGCCCGCGACCGTGGAGACGATGAACCCCTCGAAGGTTGCCTGGTCGACATCGAGTTCGCCCAGCCAGGTGCCCGCGCGCTCGATGCGCTCGATTGACGGATCGATTGCGGGATCGCGGTAGGTATAGAACGCCAGCTGGCGGTCGGGCACCGCGCGGAACCCACAGCCGTAGGCGCCGCCCTTCACGCGAATCTCGTTCCACAGGTAGTCGTACGAAAGCGCGTTGGCGGCAACGCGCCAGGTGCCGTTCGTTGTGATGCCCAACGCGCGCGGGTCCGTTGCGGCGGCGAGATAGCTCACATCACTGGGGACCACAAACGCCTCGTGTTTGTCTTCAGGAGCGGGAACGTAGAGCTCCTTGGCCGGTGCGGTGCGCGGTGCAAGCCCCAGTGTGCCGGCGGCAGCCCAATAGCGCTGGTAATCCTCGGCCGAGCCGGTGAAGCTTGCCATGGTGCCCGTCGAGGTGAAGATGCGCATTTGCAGATCGCGCAGCTTCGACACGAGCTCATCCGCCCGCTCGTCGAAGTGGTCGACCAAATCTTTCAGGAACAGGTAGAAGTCGATGCCGCCCAGCTGCTCGTGCACCACGCCCGCCGGCGAGACATAGGAGATGGCGCGGGCGAGCGCTGCCTGGTGGCCTGCGGTGATGAACACCTGCTCCATACCGATCTTTATCTGCGTGAGCACATTGCGCATGCGATCGGTGTCCTCGAACACGGTCTCGCTCCACACCTCGCGCGGGATGTCTGCGAGCGCCTCGATCTTCTCGGAGAGTGCGCCGGCGGACACGCAGAGCATGGGTCGCGCGAGTCGCCAGTTCTCATCTTGGTAGAAAACCTCGGGGGTAAAGGCGAGGAAGCCGAGGTTCGAGCCTATGTAGCTGTCGAGCTCGGCGGCGCTATGGCGCTTGGTTGCCAGCTGCTGCATCAGGCGGCAGAGAATCTTTGCGTACGGAAGCTCGGTGTAGCTCAGGTGGCTCAGGTCAAAGTAGGTGAGCGCGTAGGCGAGCCGATGGGTGGGAATGTCGTGGACGAGGCAGGGGATGGGCGCCGTGGTATCGATGGTGAGCGGATCCTCGGGGCGCGCCGGTCCAATGTCCGAGACGCGCAGTCTGGGCAGCGTCGCCTTCGCATCGGGTGAATCCTCAGCCTCCTGCGCGGCGCGCAGGGTGGCGACGTTTTCGATGATGTGGGTGAGTTCATCGTCGCCCATGGTGTCTTTGAGCGCCTGCAACCGCGCGCTCTCGGCATCCTCGTTCGACGCGGCGTCGGTGGGGACAAGCTCAACGAGGGCATGGTGCTCGCTATCAAGCACGAGCTCGCGCAGCAGAGTTTCAAAGAAGTCGCCGTTGAGTGCTGCGCGTAGCTTGGCGTACACAGTCCCGTACTCAAGCGCGTCGGTCGCTGCGTCGTCGCTGTAGAGCCAGGTGTTGAGCGCCTCGCAGGCAAAGACCACGCCGTCTGCTGTGCCCGTGTCGCGCTGGCGCAGAACGTACTCGTTGTTTGAGATTACGGCCTCCAGGCGGTCGCGCGGTACGCCGTGCTCCACAAGGTCGCGGCAGGTATCTTCGATCACCTGACGAAACGCGCGTGCAGCATCGGGTTTCGCGCTCTGGAGGATGATCATCTCGTAGGGCTGGGCGCAGGTTGCGGCGGTGTAGCTCAGCACATTACCGCCCAGATCAGCCTCGATGATGGCCTTCTTTACCGGTGCCTCATTCGAGCCCAAGAGCGCATCGAACAGTACATCCGCGGCGATGATGCGCTCGGTGTCGAGGGCATCGCCCAGCACGTATGCCATGCCGGCGAGTGCGTTGTCGGGCGTCGTTGGCATCTCAACGCGTTCAAGTTCGCATACTACAGGCTTTTGGTATCCAAGCGCATTGGGGGCAAGTTCAAGCGTGTCATCGCCAGCGGGCGACGCGTTTTGGCCGACCCCCATCCTGTTGTTGAGGAAGGTGAGCTCGCGGCGAATATCGTCAAAGTCGCCATAGAGCGTGATGTAGCTGTTTGCCAGGTTGTAGTGGCGCGCGTGCGTGTCGAGGAAGCCCTCGTAGGTGAGGGTGGGGATGGCGCGCGGGTTGCCGCCCGACTCGTGAGCGTAGGCGGTGTCGGGGAACAGCGCGCGCATGATGGCGTTGTCGAGCACGTCCATGGGGTCGGAGAGCGCGCCTTTCATCTCGTTGTAGACCACGCCGTTGATGCGCAGCGTGCCCTCGCGCGGCGCCGCACCATCGGGCACGTCGAGCTCGTAGTGCCAGCCTTCCTGTTCGAAGATCGCGCGCTTGGTGTAGATGGCGGGGTGGAGCACAGCGTCCAGGTAAACGTCCATGAGGTTGAGTAGGTCTTGCTCGTTGGTGGACGCCACGGGATAGACCGTCTTGTCAGGGTAGGTCATGGCGTTCAAAAACGTTTGCATCGAGCTCTTGATGAGGTCGACGAACGGCTCTTTTACGGGGAACGTATCGCTGCCGCAGAGCACCGAGTGCTCGAGGATGTGGAAGACGCCGGTGTCATCTGCCGGCGGCGTTTTGAAGGCGATGGCAAACGCCTTGTTCTCGTCGTCGCAGGCAAGATACAGCAGGCGCGCACCTGTTGCGGTGTGGCGCAGCACGTAGCCGTCGGCATCGATGTCGGTGAGCGGGCGGGTGCGCTCTACGGTAAAGCCGCATACGGTGCTGCCTACGGTGAGGATCTGCGCCGCCTTCTCGCGCGGGGAGCGGGCGGTGTCGGCAGGGTGCTGGGTCATGGTGGTCTCCTTTGTGCGATGCAACGTGTTGGTTATACCCCTAACTTGCGGTACCGTGTACGGGGATCATGCGAAGGGAACGTGATGGACGAGCAGATGTCGGAACAGGTTGTGCAGGAGCACGAGCGCGTCGCGAACGATGCGCGATTTGGCAAGGACGCCAATGCCCGCGCGCGCAGGCGGCAACGTCGCACGGAGCGCAACGCCGCCCAGAGCCGCCGCCTTGCCATAGGCGTTGCGGTCACGCTTGCCGGCGGTATCTTCTGGGGTTTCTCTGGTACATGCGCGAGCTTTCTGTTCGAGCACTACGCGGTCGACACGCTCTGGCTTATGTGCACGCGCCAGCTCTGTTCGGGCGTGCTGTTCTTGGTACCCATCTTGCTGCGCGACCGCGATCGCTTCGTGGCGCTGTGGACCTGTCCGCGCGATCTGGCGGTCTTCGTGGCCTTCGCGTTGGGCGGTGTGCTGCTCAACCAGTTTGGCTACCTTTTGGCCGTTCGCCTCATGAATGCCGGAACGGCGACGGTGCTGCAGTGCTTGCAGCTCATCTTCATCATGGTGTATGTGTGCATCACCACGCACCGGCCTCCGCGTAAGCGTGAGCTTGCAGGCGTGATCTTGGCACTCGCGGGCACCTATCTTATCGCCACGGGTGGCAACCCCGCTACGCTCACCATTCCGCCCGAGGGCCTTTTCATAGGCCTCGTGGCTGCGGTGGGTGCGGCTTGCATGTCGGTTATCCCCGTGAAGCTCCTGCCCAAGTACGGATCGTCGGTCATCACGGGCTCGGGCATGCTGGCATCGGGCATCGTGTCGAGTGTGTTTATTCAGCCGTGGTCGAACATGCCCGCCTTTGACGCAATGGGCTGGGGCGCGTTTGCCGTATTGGCGCTCGTGGGATCGTTTTTGGCATACTTTCTCTACATGCAGGGCGTGAAGGAGATTGGATCGATGCGCGCAAGCCTCATCGGTACCGTCGAGCCGGTCTCGGCCACCATCACGAGCGCCCTGTTTTTGGGCACCGTGTTTGCCGGCACCGACCTTCTCGGCTTCGCGCTCATCATCGTGATGGTGTTCTTAACGGTCTAGCAAGTTGAGGGCAGGTTGAAACTCGCTATGCACAGAACGCGACAAGTTTTGACCTGCCTTTTTTATTAGGGATCGAGTACGGTGAACGGATTGCCGTCGGGATTGCCGTTCATATCGAGACTCTCGGCAAAATTGCGCATGTCCTGGTACAGCCGTTGTTGACTAGAGTCGGATGAGTCGTACTGAAGATCGGTTGGCATCCAGACCACGAATTTCTTGTCTTCGCTTGTGCCTGCAACCTGTGCTGTGGGGATTTCGGTGTACGAGTTGTCGCCCCAATCGTATGCCGCGAGGGTAAAGACCAGGCCGTTTTGTCCGGAATTGCGTGCGTCGGTGCAGTAGAACTCGATGGTGAGCGTGCTGTTGGGATAGACGGTCCACTCACCGCCCATGCCGTTCGTTGCGCCTAGGGGAAGCGTGAAGTGCGAGGTGGTGAGCACGGTTGTACCGCCGGTCGAGTGCATCTCAATAGCCTCAGCGATATCGTAGATATCTTCCGTCGTGCTACCCACGAAGGGACGGTCGGGTGTTGCTTCGTCGGGGTCGTCGGTGGTTGCACCGCTTGAACTTGAGGAACGGCTAGAGTTCGATGAGCGACTGCTCGAGGATAAGTCGTCGTTTTCGTCATCCAAGCTGGTGCCGCCCACCTCGACGTCGAAGTCCTCGTATTCGAAATCATCTTCGATATCCACCACGGTGATCTCATCGCCGTTTATGGTGTAGTAGAGATAGCGCCCTTCGATGCGCCCATAGGGCTCGCCGCGGAAGATCGCGACCCCCAGGTTCTCGTCGTCATCATCGCCCGAGTGGCGGAACTCGTCGCCCCCGTCGCCCTCGTAGAAGATGTCGCCGTCGTAGAACATCAGTTTCGAGGTGTCGCCGATGGGGTGTTCGAGACCCGCCTCCTCGAGGGTCCCGTCCTCGATGCGCATGAGCTCCTGCTCGGAGCCGACGAGGTAGACCGTGCCGTCCTCGTAGGCGAAGCTCGAGTACTCGTCCGCCGAGCCGATGTCCTCGGCATCGCCGGTCGCAAGATCGATCGTCGCGACCTCGCCGTCCTCGTCCAGGGCGTAGGCGCATGTCTTGTCGAGCCCGAAGGCGCGGATGTCCGAGGCCAGGGTCTCGGGGTCGTCGCCCTTGGAGTCCGTGTAGACGAGCTCGCCGTCGGCCAGGTAGACGATGCCGTCATCGGCGAGCCAGAAGTGCTCGAAGCCGTCCGCGTCGATAATCTTGGTCGCCTCGTCGGGGGTGTTCTCCACATCGACGAGCCAGACGGTGTCTTGCGTGTTCACGTAGAGGTCGCTGCCGTTCGCGGCGACGAGGTCGACCGTGTCGTCGAACTCGATGAGCTGATCCATGTTGTCGATTGCGCCACCGTCGATCTCGGCGCACAAGAGGCATTCGTCGCGGCCCCAGTAGAGCATGCTGTCCACGATGTCGAGCTTCGAGGCGACGACGGGACCCTTATCGAACGATCTCTGCGTAAACGTTTCGTCATCGTCTTCGTCGTCCTCGGGTTGCTCGGTGGCGGGCGGGCGCTCGAGGGCGCTTTCGGGTTCGGGATCGGAGGAGTCCGAGAGCGCCGAGGAGAGGACGATGCCGCCTACGACGAGCACCACGATGGCAGCGACGGCGATGGCGAGCACCTTCTTGTTGAGGGTGAGGGTGATGCTCGAGCTCTTCGCCGTGCTGGGCGGGGTGTTCGTGGGCGCGCTGTCGATGACGCGCTTTCGGACGGGTTCTTCAGCCTCCTGCGCGGGCGGGTTCTCGACGGGCTCGGGAGTGGACGGCTCCTCGAAAGGCGGCGGGGGCATGTGGGCGGTATCCCCCTGCCAGTTCGAGAACGCGTCGACGTGGGAGTCGTTGGGATGGGAGTCGTTGTCGGGGGAGATGTTGGTTGCGGAGTGGTTGTCGGAATCGCTCATGGCAGCCCCTTTACCGCGGCGGTGCATCACGTTCATCGTAGCAATGCGAGGGGATTGTTCCGGAAACGCTTCGGTTAAACGGTTGATTAAAGCGGCAAGTTGAGGGCAGGTCGAACCGCGTCACGCGCGGAGCGCGAGGAGCTCCGGCGTGCCACCGGTTTACGCGTCTCCGTTTTATTCCAAGAGCCATTTCCATGCGGGAATCTGCATGATGGTTTTATCGCCGTTTCTCAGCACCTCTGACGTGCCGTTTCCCACGATGAGAATCCCGGTATCCTGCTTGCTTTGATCGAGTGCTTCCCAGAGTGCGCGCACTTCTCGCCGGTGTGTTGCGGCATCCGAGGTGTCAGCAGAGACCTGATAGAGCTCGTAGACCTCTCCGCTCAAAGCGTCTCCGATAACGAAGTCGACCTCATATCCATGTTTTTTGGTGCGTAGCGATGAGATCGTGTCTCGCCGCATGCCAACCGTTCTTCTGCGGAGTTCGAGATACACGGCGTCTTCAAGTCGTTGTCCCTCATCGCTTGCATGGGCGGTACCGCAGGCAAGCGCAAGCCCGGGATCGACGGCATAGATCTTTGGTTGGCTTGTGGTTGTTTGGGAGAGCGAGAAGGAAAGTTCTCTCATGGTGAACACGAGATAAGCTTCTTGGAAATAGCCGAGAAGATCGCTGAGCGTTTCTTTTGTGGTTGGCAGCCCTGCAGCCTTAAGGTCACCGGCGGTTTTGCGCAGGGATAGCTGTCGTGCGTTGTGGCCGAGAAGCCGCTGGGAGAAAAGTGCGGCTACACGGGGCTGCTTCAAGTTGTGACGCTCAACAACATCGCGGGCAACCACACGCTGCGTGTACGACTGCAGCAGGGCAATCGTTTGGCTTTGCGGCAGATCGAAGGTTGCGGGAAAACCACCTTCTTGCAAATAGGTGTCGCATGCGCGTTCAAGAAGAAGTCGCTCTTCGGTGGAATAACTCCCCCCATGCTCGAAATCTATATGGTGCGTCGCAACATATTCTCTAAAAGAAAACGGCAGCAACTCGAAATCAAGCGCGCGGCCCCGAAACTCTGTGGCTATTTCGCGCGAGAGCATTTTTGAAGATGAACCGCTTACATAGATGGTCGCCTTGCGCGTCGAGACGATGCGTCTAAGCCATGTGCTCCAATCGGACATCTCCTGGAGCTCATCGAAAAAGAAATAGGCTCCGTCTGTGAGTGCTGCAGGGTTGAGCGTGTAGAACGTTTCGAGGACGGCATCTCCTGTTTTGGGGGTGATGGGCTTGAGGCGATCGTCATCGAAGTCAAAGTAGCAGATGCTGCGCCGGGCAACGCCAGACGCAAGGAGTCGATCAATTTCTTGGAGGAGGCGGTACGACTTGCCGCAGCGTCTGATTCCCGTGACAACTTTGACAAGGTTACCGATTCTTGGTGCGAGAGGTTCCCCCAGATCAAGTTCGCGTGCAAAAATGGGACGATAGGCGTCGAGTGAGAAATCGTTGAGCGTGGTCGCGATGGTCTCGTTCATGAGTGACTCCATAATTGGCGGTGTAACTCTGCCAATTATAGCAAAATTGGCAGAGTCACACCGCCAATCCTGGCAGATTAGGGACGGGTCAAAACGTGTCACGCGCAGAACGCGACGCGTTTTGACCCGCCTTCATTTCACGAGAACTTGTTGACGAGGTAGCGGCAGTAGTACGAGGCGTCGAAGGGCGCGCCACAGGCATCGCGTACCAGCTGGGCGCCGTCGACGCTGCTGCCCCGACGCCACACGTGCTCACGCAGCCACGCGCGCACCGGGGTCAGATCACCCGAGGTGCAGGCGCCCTCAACATCAACGCCGGCGCGCGCCATGGCATCGAGGAACTGGGCGCCGTAGGCGCTTCCCAGCGCGTAGGCAGGGAAGTAGCCAAAGCTGCCGTCCGACCAATGGGTGTCCTGCAAGCAGCCGTGAGCGTTGTCCGGAACCTCGAGCCCCAGGTACTCACGGGTGAGCTTGTTCCACAGCGCGGGAATCTCGGATACACGCGCCTCGCCCGCAAAGAGCATGCGCTCGATGTCGTAGCGAATCATGATGTGCAACGGATAGGTGAGCTCGTCGGCATCCATGCGAATGAGGCCGGGTTTCGCATGGTTAACCACGCGGTAGAGCTCGTCTTCGGTTGCCGTGGCAAACGCTTCGGGTGCGTGCGCGCGCATGATGGAAAGCAGCTGCCCCATGAAGGCGCGCGAGCGGCCGATATAGTTCTCAAAGAAGCGCGACTGGCTCTCGTGCACGCCCGACGAGGTGCCGCAGCCCAGGCAGGTGTAGGCATACGCCGGAGCGACGTTCTGCTCGTAGATGGCATGGCCGCCCTCGTGCAGCACGGAGAACGCGCTGTTGAGCGCATCGTGCTCGTAGATGTGTGTGGTCACGCGGACATCGCCCGGTGCCACACCGTTCGAGAAGGGGTGCTCGACTTCGGCAAGTGCCAGACCGTCCATGTCGAGGCCTTCGAGCGCCAACAGGTCGCGTGCCTGCGCCAGCTGGGCCGCTGCCGGCACATAGGCGGTGGCAAAGGCGGGCTTGGGTTCCTCCGGACGTGAGGCGATTTCGTGCACCACCGGCACGACGGCATCTTTCACCTGGGTAAAGAAGGCGTCGTACGCAGCGGCGTTCATGCCGCGTTCGAACTGATCGAGCATCACGTCGTAGGGGTCGCGCGTGCTGTCGAGATATCCGGCGCGACGCTTGACCCCGTCGACCACGCGGGTGAGGTAGGGCTCGAACGATGTCCAGTCGTCCGCCACCTTGGCGGCGCGCCAGGCGTTGGTCGACTCGGCGGTAAGACGCGCCCATGCGGCCTCCTCCTCGGCGGGAATCGCGGTGGCCTCGCGCTGGTCGCGTGCGAATACGCGCAGTTCGTCGGTGGTTTGCTGGTCGAGTTCGCCGGCAGCTTGCGCCTCGGTGAGCGCGGCAACCAACTCACGCGCCGCGCCGTTCGTGAGCAGCTCGTGGCGCTCGGCGGCAAGCTCGCCCATGGCGTCGGCGCGCGCAGCAGCTCCCTTGGCGGGCGCCATGGTCTCGCCGTCAAACTCGACAACGCTCATCAGATAGTAGTTGCGGCACAGCTTGCGTTGCACATCTTTGAACGCAGAGATCTGGTTGGCGGTCGTGTCTGCCATAGCGGTCCTTTCTCGTTGCGCGCGAATGCTTTTGAGGTCTCGACTATTGTTGCGAGTTTCGACCTTTTTTGCCAGTTTCGACTCCTAAGTTGACGAAATTGTAGAAATCGTCAAATGCTGCGAGGGGTCTGCTAGGATGGTCCGCGCTCTATGGGACAAATGAAGGAGAATCCATGGCAGGGAAACCCATGTCGCGCGCGAAAAGGGCGCTTGTTGGAGTTGCTGTCGCGCTTGTCGTGCTTGTTGTTGTGGCAGCTGCTGCGGTGTTCGCGCTCTTTGGGCACGAGCTCAAGACGCTTGGCTCAATCGAGAAGGTGAACGACTATCCGCTCTACACCATGATCTACGATGGCGACTACGGCATCGATGAGTTCATCGAGCAGGGTGGCGCTTCGAACGATAGCGAGCTCATCGAGTTCGTGGTGAACCGCATCATGAAGGGCCTGCCCATCACGATTGAGTTGCCCGACCTGGCCTGCTCGACGTTTAACGCCACCACGGCTGAAGGCGACGCGATCTTCGGGCGCAACTTCGACCTCGAGTATTCGCCGGGCATGCTTGTGCGCTGCGACCCCGACGATGGCTACGCGAGCGTTTCGATGGTGAACCTCGGCTTTTTGGGCTATGGCGAGGACAAGATGCCCGATGACCTTATTTCGAGCCTGACGGCGCTTGCCGCGCCCTACGCGCCGCTCGATGGCGTGAACGAGGCGGGGCTTGCTGTGGGCGTGCTGCTCATCGATACCGAGCCCACGAACCAGGAGACCGACAAGGTTGACATCACCACCACGACGGCCATCCGCATGATGCTCGACAGCTGCGCCACGGTGGACGAGGCGCTCGCGCTGCTTGCTCAATACGATATGCATTCGAGCGCGAATAGCTGCTATCACTTCCAGATCGCCGACGCCTCGGGTGCCTCGGCCATCGTCGAGTATATCGGCAACGAGATGAGCGTCCTCGAGCCCGGTGACGAGACGACCATGGGTGCGCTGTCCGGCGCGGAGGGTGTGACCTACCAGGCGGCGACGAACTTCCTGCTCACGCCCGGCGATTACGATTTTGGCGGCGGCCAGGACCGCTATCAGGTGCTCATGGAGACCCTCACCGCCGCAAACGGCGTGCTCTCCGAGGAAGATGCGATGAGCCTGCTCCAGAGCGTGTCGCGCGAGGTGCAGATCCGCGACGACGGCAGTGTGTTCCAGACGCAATGGTCGGTTGTCTATAATCTCGACGACCTCACGGCCTCCATCATTATGGGCGGCGCCTACGACGAGCCTGCCTACGAAGTGAGCCTAGGCTAGCGTTGTCCTCGACATGCAGCGCATGCAATGACGCGCGGCTGGCGTTTGGTGCCGGTCGCGCGTTTTTCTGTATGCACGCATAGTGCCGCGTGATATACTGGACATGTAATATGCATGCAAAATGCATGTATTGGGGCGAGAGGAGAACAGATGCCCGCCTTGCAGATTCGAGAATTTCCGCCGGACGTGTATGAGGAGCTCAAGACGTGTGCCGAGGAGGAACATCGCAGCATCTCCCAGCAAGCGCTTGCCATTATCGAGGAGTTCCTCGCCGAGCGTAAGCGCCAGCAGGAGATTGCAGCGGCTGTGGACTGCGCAGTTCCGCTTCCACCCAAGCCCTGGGAACCGGGGTATCGTGCGTACCAGCGCAGCGAGGCGGCGCGCAAGGAGCGCCTCGAGCGCCGGCGCGCGGTGTTCGCCAGCATTGACGCGCGCGAGCCATTCGAGGTTCCCGACGGCTTCCCTTCTATCGAGGAGATCGTTCGCGAGATGAGGGACGAGCGATGAAGATTGTGCTCGATTGCAGCGCTGCTGTTGAGATGGCTCGGCACACGCCGAAAGGTGATGAGTATCGATCGCACTTGGCTTTGAGGGGAGATGATGAGGTTATCGCTCCAGATTTGCTCTACGCGGAGGTAGGCAGCGCTGTGGCGAAATACGTGCGCGCTGGGCTTGCCACTATGCAGGAAGCGGAGGGTATTGTTCGCGATGCCGTAGAGCTGGCTGACGCCGTCGTTCCGATTGAGGAGCTGTATGAGGAGGCATTTGCCGAGGCGGTGCGTTTGGAGCATTCGGTTTACGACATGTTCTACTTTGTGTTGGCGCGCCGCAATGCGGCGACGCTGTATTCGTTTGATAAGCGTCTGAATGCCCTGTGTGAACGAGAGGGCGTCAGCTGCATCCATGAGTTCGATGTGAGCGAGTTGCTCGTGCAGCGAAATGGCAAGGAGGTGCCGGATATCGTCGATGCGGGTGATGACAGGTCCGGCATGATCGCCTCATCATGAATTTGCGCATTTTGCTGCTGGTGTGCGGCTAGATTGGGTGCTAACATACTGACCAACGCGTTGACGGAGAGGGTTGCACCCGCCGCGTCGCCGCCAAGAGAGGGAGGGTCACCGGCTGAAAGCCCACCTGCGGAGACAAGGATGCAGCGTTCACTCCCGAGCAGCGACCTGAACGGTCTGTCACGCGCAGATGCCAGTAGGGGAGCCGCCCGCCCGGGCGATATCGGGCCAAAGGGGGCGTGTCGGAGAGAAAACCGGCAGGTCAAACAAGGTGGTACCGCGGATTTTACCGTCCTTGGGCAGGAAATGAGCCCGAGGGCGGTTTTTTTGTTCGACAGTGTGACACGAAAGCCGAACTCGGGGGCCCCGCAACGCGAGGGTCTTGATGACACGAAAGGGACAGCATGAGCATACTGGACGATTTGCAGGCGCTCGAGAGCAAGGCAAAGGACCTCATTGCCGACGCCGATGACGCTGCGAAACTCGAGGAGGCGCGTATCGCGCTGCTGGGCAAGAAGGGCGAGATTACGGCCCTCATGCACATGATGGGCAAGGTGGCGCCCGAGGAGCGCCCGGTGCTGGGCAAGCGCGCCAACGAGCTGCGACGCACCGCCGAGGAGCTCATCAAGGAGCGCGGCGACGCCATCCGCCGCTCCACCATGGCGGCGACCGTTGCTGCCGAAGCCGTCGACGTAACGCTACCCGGCGCGCGCCCCACGCTCGGCCATCAGCACCTCATCACCCAGATTTCGCAAGAGATCGAGGATGTGTTCTGCAACATCGGGTACACGGTTGAGGCCGGTCCCGAGGTTGAGACGAGCTGGTATAACTTCACGGCGCTTAACGCCCCCATGGATCATCCGAGCCGTTCGGCGCGCGACACGTTTTATGTGGTCGATAATGCTCCCGGCTCTGTGACGCATCCCGAGGAGCATGCGGCGGGCGAGTCCGACGTGCTGCTGCGCACCCAGACCTCAGGCACACAGATCCACATCATGGAGCATCAGAAGCCGCCCATCTATGCCATCGTGCCGGGCACGGTGTATCGTCCCGATACCGCCGATGCCTGCCATCTGCCCCAGTTCCACCAGGTCGAAGGCCTCGTAGTGGATGAGGGTATCACATTCGGCGACCTCAAGGGCACCCTCGACTATTTTGCGAAGGCCATGTTTGGCCCCGATCGTAAGACGCGCTATCGCCCGCACTTCTTCCCCTTCACCGAGCCCAGCTGCGAGCTCGACGTGTCGTGCCACGTCTGCGGCGGCAAGGGCTGCAGCTTCTGCAAGCATTCGGGTTGGATTGAGATCTTGGGCTGCGGCATGGTCGACCCTAACGTGCTCGTGAACTGCGGTGTCGATCCCGAGCGCTATACGGGCTTCGCCTTCGGCATCGGCGTCGAGCGCGTCGCGGCGCTCCGCTATGACCTGCCCGATCTGCGCGCCCTCATGACCGGCGACATGCGCTTCCTGGCGCAGTTCTAAGAGAGGAGATACGCATGCGCGTTTCATATACTTGGCTTCGCGACCTCATCGATGTGCCGGAGAGCCCCGACGAGCTTTCTCGTGAGTACATTCGTACCGGCACCGAGGTCGAGGCAATCGATACGGTGGGTGAGGCGTTTGAGCACGTGGTCACCGCCCAGGTTGTTTCCAAGGAGCCGCATCCCGATTCCGACCACATGTGGGTCACGATGGTCGATGTGGGCCGCTTCAACCTCGACGAGAACGGCGAGCCTGCGCCGTTGCAGATTGTGTGCGGCGCCCAGAACTTCGAGGCGGGTGACCATATCGTGACGGCGCTTGTGGGAGCAGAGCTCCCCGGCGGCATCAAGATCAAGAAGTCCAAGCTCCGTGGCGTTGTTTCGTGGGGCATGAACTGCTCCGCGCGCGAGCTTGGTCTTTCGGGCGATCACTCCGGCATCATGATCCTGCCTGAGGACGCGCCGGTGGGCGTGCCCTTCGCGGAATATCACAACACCGCGGACACTGTGCTCGACTGCGAGATTACCCCGAACCGCCCCGACTGCCTCTCGATGATGGGCATGGCGGTCGAAACCTCGGCCATCTTTGATCGCGATACGCATATCGAGCTGCCTCAGATCAAGCACGAAGACACGTCGGTGAGCGTGGGCGATCTCGTGGATGTGCGCGTGGACGACCCCGAGCTCTGCAGCCGCTATACGGCGCGCGTGGTGCGCGGCGTGAAGATCGGGCCTTCGCCCGAGTGGCTTGCCGAGCGCGTGGCAGCGGCGGGCATGCGCCCCATCAACAATGTGGTGGACGTCACCAATTACGTGATGATGCTTACCGGTCAACCCCTGCACGCGTTTGACCTCGGCAAGCTTACCGAGCGCGACGGCCGCCGGCATGTGGTGGTGCGCGCAGCGCGCGAGGGCGAGCAGATCGTGACGCTCGACAACGTGGAGCGGACGCTTTCTGCCGATATGTGCGTTATCACCGACGACGGCGCACGCCCGGTGTGCCTCGCCGGCGTGATGGGCTCGCTCGACTCCGAGATCGACGAGACCACCCATGACGTGCTGCTTGAGGCCGCATGCTTCGACTCGAGCCACATTTCGCGCACGAGCCGTAACCTCTCGCTCATCTCCGAAGCCTCGATTCGCTACGAGCGTCAGGTTGATCGTACGCGCTGCCCGGAGGTCTCCCGTATCGCAGCGGCGCTCTTCGAGGAGTGCTGCGGCGCCACCGTGGTTTCCGGCGCCATTGATGTCTACCCGGTGCCCGTCGAGCCTGCGACCATCGTCCTGCGCCCGGCGCGCGCGTGTGCTATTGCCGGCGCGGACATTCCCGCCTCGTTCATGGCAGCGCGCCTGACGCGCCTTGGCTGCACGGTTGCTGAGCAGGCGGATGGCACGCTCGCGGTGACCGTTCCCACCAACCGTCCCGATCTCGAGCGCGAGATCGACCTTATCGAGGAGGTCGTGCGCCTCTGGGGCATGGACCGCGTGCCTGCGACCATTCCCGCTGCTAAGAACCATATCGGCGGCCTCACCCACGATCAGCGTCTCGTGCGCGAGATCGGCCAGGTCCTGCGCGCCTGCGGCCTCAACGAGACGCTCTCGTATGCGTTCGCAGCGCCCAACGACCTTGAGCGCTGCGGCATGGTCGACGAGGGCCGCGGCGTGCCGGTCAAGATTATGCGTCCGCTCGTTGCCGAGCAGTCTGAAATGCGCCGCACGCTGCTGCCGGGCCTTCTCACCTCGGTGGCGTACAACGAGGCGCACGGCTCGGAGAACGTGCATCTGTACGAGATTGGTACGCTTTTCTATGGCCGCGAGAACGCGAGCCTGCCGAAGGAGCGCCAGAGCGTTGCCGGCGTGCTTTCCGGTGCGTGGGGTAATATCACGTGGAACCAGAAGTATGCACCCTTGCGCTTCTTTGACGGCAAGGGTGTCGTCGAGGAGCTGCTGGCTCAGCTGCGCGTGGAGAAGGTGCGCTTCCGTCCGGCAGAAGGCGCGGGCTTTGGCTTTTTGCAGCCCGGTCGTGGAGCCGAGGTGCTCTCGGGGGGTACGGTGCTTGGATGGGTTGGCGAGGTTCATCCCGAGGTGCGCGATGCCTACGATATCGCGCTGCCCGTGGTTGCCTTCGAGCTCGATCTCGATAAGCTGCTCACCTGCGCGCGCGATCAGGGCGCCTACGCTGGCTTCTCCACCTATCCGTCGGTCGATGTCGACCTTGCCATCGTTGTCGATGAGTCGGTGACCTATGAGACGCTCGTTCAGCGTCTTACCTCTGCCGGCGGCAAGCTGCTGCGCGATGTTCGCCTCTTCGATGTGTATCGCGATGAGGAGCGCGTTGGCGCGGGCAAGAAGTCCATGACCTTTGCGCTTACCTATCGCGCCGACGACCACACGCTCACCTCCGACGAGGTGGAGCGCGTTCACGGCAAGCTTGTTACCAAGGTGTGCCGTGCTGTGGACGGCGAGGTGCGCAGCTAACAGCGCGAACGGCCGCGGTGGCTCCGTATTGGCGCGGGGCCGCCGCGGCGCTTTGCCGCGAAACGGGGAGTGGGGAATGCCAAGCTGGAACATCCATATAGCGCAGACAGAGGCCCTGTTTGAGGAGCCTGCCGCCGTTGCGCATATCGTGCGCGATCGGAATGCCTTTTTGTTCGGCAGCCTCGTGCCCGACATCTACGTTGGCTATATGGTTCCCGCCGTTACGCATCCCATTGCATATCGCATCACGCATTTTGCGACTCCGGCGCACATCCCCAAGCCGCGCGAGCATGAGTTTTGGGACACCTATGTTGCGTCGCACGCAACGCGCCTTGGCATTGGCGCGCAAGCGACAACCGCGGGCGGCGACGAGCAGACCATATGCGCATCGTCGCTCAAGCTTGAACAGGATTTCGTGAGTCGCACGCATTATCCGGCGCGCTACGTAGATGCCGCGCCTCCGGTTGTGCAGTCGTGCGCGCAAGATGATGAGCTTGGCGAAGAGGGGCTCGATCGCTCGCTGTTCGATTTCGTGCTGGGTGTCTGGTCACATCTCGTAGCCGATAACCTTTGGAATACGCGCGTGAACGAGTTCCTCGATGCTCATGGCGGCAAGCCCAGTGAGCAGTTTCGCATCAAGAAGCAGGGTGATTTCGATGCGTTCGGCAAGACGCTCCGCATCGACTGGGTGCCTCGGCCAACACCGCGTCTTCTTGCCACGGCGGCGCGGTTTCCTCAGTACGCCATTGATGAGCAAACAACGCTGCTCGCCATTGGCGTCGCGCATGAAACGGTCCGAACCAATCACGCTCCGGCCGAGCCCTATCAATACCGCCTACTCACGAGTGGGTTTTTCAGCCAGACCTTCACCGAATCCGTCGAGCTCACCAACCGTCTACTCAAGGAGCGTCTATCGGCGACTCACGTCGATACGCCCGCCGGCGCTTAAACCCAGATTTGCAGGCAAAAGGCATCGTTTACGGTGGATTATTGCTACGATGTTTTCCGGTGGCGTTTCTGGATGCTCTCCATTCCCAGGGTGTTCCAGTCAATGAAGAGATGGCGATTAAGTTCTGCCTCGCGTTGCCGCAGCCAAGGAGTTGATGATTTGGTGCGAATGTCGAGCCGCGTGGCGAGGTGGGTAATGAACGACCGAAAGCTGGTAGGGTTCGCGAGCATCTTATACGTAAGGGGTATGACTTCGACGCCGATGCTCTGGAGCGCGGTGATGCGCTCGGAGTCGGAGATTAGTTCTGCGCGACTGTTATGGTGGAGCATGCTTTGGCATTCGATATCGATATCTGAAGTGGATCCAGTAGCCTGAATGAAGATGTCGGCAACGCAAGAGTCGCGTCCGGCGAGTTGACGCGCGTTTTCCGGCAGCCAGATCCTATGATTGTTCTCAGTGATACAGATGCCTTCTCCGCCCATACGAGGTGGTAGCTCGATTTTTTATGGTGGATTGGGCCTCGAAAGGCGAAGCGACGGTTCCGTGGATGAGTTGGGCTGCGCGAGCAAGTTTTGCGCTCCCCGGCATGCCTTGGGCTGACTTCAAGAAACGCGTGAGTTCATCAAATGTGACGAGCGGATTGCGTGTCCACAGGTCGCTTGGTTTCCCATTGTTGTTCACCGATCGCCGCCAGCCGCCGATTGCGCCATCTGTAAGGCCATACTCGCGAAATGCCTGTTCAATGGCTTCGGAAGGGTGATAGACCGAAAAGGTTCCGCAGACCTCCATGAGCATCATGATGAGACTCACGATGTGCATCCTTGGGGCCAGCAGTAACAAGGTGAAGAGCGGGGAGGTGACGGAAAACCCGAAGTCGGTCTCTTCTATGGCGCCGAAAGGTAGATCTACCGACCACGTATGCGTGAGGATGGTGTTGCGTCTTTGTCGATGATGGGGATCGAATACAAGCGAACGGATGGGAAGCTCGATGTCGCCGATACTTTCGGGGTGAAGGGAGAGCTTCTTTCTGCCTTGTTGGTGTCCCAGTTCGTCGAGTCCCGGCAGCAGGGTAAGCACCTGGGGAGGTATTCGGTGGTAACGGAAAGCGGAAATATGTGAAAGGATAAGTTCCATGGTCTCACCGTAGCAAGAAGATGGAGTGCTTGAGCGATGAGAAGAAAAAAGTGACGTACGGTCTAACAAATATCTAACGCCTGAATAACAAAGCGGTTTTCGTTGCGATAGCGCTGCCTAGAAAACAGTAAAAGAAATGAGAGTGAATGGATATCATATGGGGTTAGGCAATTTTATAGTGCATGTTGCAAGATACGGGGCCAATATAGCGTTTTTCCTGCAATAACTAATTTCAAGATAATGAGATATTTGTAATTCGAGGATTAAAATTGCCTAACCCCATATGATGCATTTTTGGTCGCATTTAAAAAACGACAAAAGGGTGCGCATAGACCAAGATTCGCATGCGCCAATAGCGGAGAAAAACTCTTGATAGAGATGAATCGTTAAAGCAAGGCAGGGGGCAATCCATAAGGATGGCCCCCTGCCTAATAGGTAGTTAAATATCCGTACTTAGCGAACCTGCGCCACGTAGACCACATTCGTCGAGGTGATCTTGTCGGCCAGCGAGACGGAGGTCTTGGGATCGCCGACGGTCACAACGGTGACATCGCCCTCTTTCACGTAGCCGCGCTCCTTGGCTGCGTCGATTGCCCTGGTGACGGTGTTGTCGACGGTGTCCTGGGTGAGCGCCTCGAGATGCGGCTCGACGCCCCAGTACATGATCATCTTCTGGACTGCCCACGGGTGGCGCGAGAACGCCGCGACCGGGGTGTGCGGATGGAAGTGCGAGATCAGACGCGCGGTGCGTCCCGTGGTGGTGGGGACGATGATGCAGCGGGCGCCAGTCGTGGTGGCCATGTTCACAGCAGAGAGACCAACGACGTTGTTGATCACGCGGGTGCCGGTACTGCCCTCGGGAACCTGGAGCGGGCCGTGCGCGGCGAGGTGCTTCTCGGTCTCGTGCGCAATCGACGCCTGCATCTTCACGGCCTCGACGGGGTACTGGCCGGCAGCGGTCTCGCCGGAAAGCATCACGGCATCGGTGCCGTCGTAGATGGCGTTGGCAACGTCGGCAACCTCGGCGCGCGTGGGGCGCGGGTTGCGAATCATGGAGTCGAGCATTTGCGTGGCGGTGATGACCGGCTTATAGGCGGCGTTGCACTTCGCGATGATCGTTTTCTGGAAATGAGGCACGAGCTCGGCGGGAACCTCGATGCCCAGGTCGCCGCGGGCAACCATAACGCCGTTAGAGGCCTTCAAGATATCGTCGAAGTTCTTGATGGCCATCGCGCACTCGATCTTGGGAAAGATGCTGACGTGCTCGCCGCCGTTCTCGTCGCACAGTTTGCGGATCTCGCGCACGGCGTTGCCGTTGCGAATGAAGGAGGCGGCGATGTAGTCGATGCCCTCGTTCAGGCCGAAGAGGATGTCCTCGCGGTCGCGCTCGGTAATGGCGGGCAGGCTGATGTGCACGTTCGGCACGTTGATGCCTTTGTGCTCGCCAATCTCGCCGCCGTTCTCGACGACGCAGTGCATATCCTGGCCATCAACGCTTTCGACCGTGAGCTCGATGAGGCCGTCGTCGATCAGGATCTTCGAGCCCTTCTCGACCTCGCTGGGCAGGGCGAGATAATCGAGCGAGATGTGGCTGGCGTTGCCAAGGAAATCCTCGGACGTGGGCTGGGCGGTGACGGTAATCTTGTCGCCGGCGCGGACGGTAACCTTTTCGTGGTTCTCGAGCAGGCCAGTGCGAATCTCAGGTCCCTTGGTGTCGAGTAGGATGCCAATAGGCGTGTCGAGCTCGGCGGCAATGCGCTTCACGCGCTCAATGCGTCCGTGATGCTCCTCATAGGAGCCGTGGCTGAAGTTGAAGCGAGCAACGTTCATACCCGCGAGAATCATCTCGCGCAACGTATCGTCGTTGTCGCAGGCTGGACCCATCGTGCATACTATCTTGGTGCGCTTGTACATTCAGACCTCCATCTGACGTTGCTTCACGCGCTTTCAGGCTGTGATGTAGTCACCGCGCATTATAGTTGAAGCGGGGTACCGTCCATCGAAAAATATCTGCCGTACACCGTTTTTATCTCAATATGAAGAAAAACTTGTTACATCGAGATAGTGAAGCGTACGCTTTGTAAGCACACCTGCTCGAACTGGGGAAATGTGGGCGATAGGGGACAGCGGTGCATCGCATTGCCACACGGGAGTATGCACATCTTATGTAGACTCAGTCGCGTCGCCCGTTTGCCGAGTTGAGCCCCTTTGAGCGCGCATAGTTTGGCAAGATGGTAATTCGCTCCGGTTCGCGTACAGTCGATGGAGGTCCTGCCCATGATTATCGATAGCTTGGATGCAATTCGTAGGTACCAAGGATTTTCGAAGGGAATCGACGTGCTGATCGATTGGTTGGCGCATAACGACCCGGCCGCGCTTCCCGTGGGCTCGAATCCTATCGACGGCGACCGCGTGTTTGCCAACGTGATGGACGCCACGACGCGCCGCGAGGCGGATGCCCTCTACGAGGCGCACCATCGCTACATGGACGTGCAGGTAGATATCACGGGCGTCGAGCGCTTCAAGACCTGCTTGAGCGCGCTGGATCCCGCTGGTCCGTTTGACGAGGCAACCGATGGTGGGCTGTTTGCCGCGCGCGGCGAGGAGGATGCGCTTGAAGGCGTGTTGGGGCCGGAGCGCTTCGTGGTGTTTCTGCCCGATGAGCCGCATATGCCTACGCTTGTGCCTGAGGGCGCAGAGCCGGCGCCGGTGCACAAGATTTGCTTCAAGGTGCTATCAGACGCATATTGGGGCGAGAGCGCGTAGCGTTGCCAAACCTTGATTAACTACAACTTAAACATGACGTGTACCTGCAAATTATCGCGGAGTCGGGTACTATATTCATCTGCATGGCGAGCCCTTGCCTTCCTGGAATTATGATCGGGAGCCATGTGCCTTGTACGAGGTGCATCGCGCACCTGAAGACACGTTACCCGGGAGGGGATTCGTTTGAAGGAGTACTTAGCTTCGGCTGAGGACGTGCTTCATGAGCAGTCCGTTGAAGCCGAGAGTGGTCTTACCTCGGGCGTTGCCGCGCAGCGCTTGAGCGAGGTGGGTCCCAACAAGCTCGACGAGGAGGAGAAGACGCCGCTGTGGAAGCGCTTCTTCGAGCAGATGGCCGATCCCATGGTCATCATGCTTATCGTCGCGGCAGCTATCTCCGCTATCACTGGCACCATTCAGGGCGAGTCCGAGTGGGCCGACGTCATCATCATCCTCGCTGTCGTCATCATCAACTCCGTGCTCGGCGTGGTGCAGGAAGCCAAATCCGAGCAGGCGCTCGAGGCGCTCCAGCAGATGAGCGCCGCGCAGTCCAAGGTCATCCGCGACGGCAAGCTGGTGCACCTGCCCTCGGCCGATCTGGTGCCCGGCGACATCGTGATCCTCGAGGCCGGCGACTCGGTGCCCGCAGACTGCCGCGTGCTTGAGAGCGCCAGCATGAAGATTGAAGAGGCGGCGCTTACCGGCGAGTCAGTGCCGGTCGAGAAGCACGTCGAGGCCATCGCGCTCGCCGAGGGCACTGACGACGTGCCGCTTGGTGATCGCAAGAACATGTGCTACATGGGCTCGACCGTGGTCTATGGCCGCGGCAGCGCTGTGGTGGTTGCCACCGGTATGAAGACCGAGATGGGCAAGATCGCCGACGCCCTCACCACCGCCAAGAAGGAGCTCACCCCGCTGCAGATGAAGCTTAACGAGCTCTCGGTGATTCTCACCAAGCTCGTGCTGGGCATCTGCGTGGTTATCTTCGCTGTCGACCTGCTGCGTCACGGTGGCGATCTGGGCTCCAATCCCGAGATGATCCTCGACACCTTCATGGTTGCGGTGTCGCTCGCTGTCGCCGCCATCCCCGAGGGCCTGGTCGCCGTGGTGACCATCGTGCTCTCCATGGGCGTTACCAAGATGTCCAAGCGTCAGGCCATCATCCGCAAGATGACCGCGGTCGAGACCCTCGGCTGCACCACCGTCATCTGCTCGGATAAGACCGGTACGCTCACCCAGAACAAGATGACCGTGGTGAAGCACGTGCTTTCCGCTCCCGAGGAGAAGCTGCTTGCTGGTATGGCACTGTGCTCCGACGCCAAGTGGGATCCCGAGGCCGGCGAGGCCGTGGGCGAGCCCACCGAGTGCGCGCTTGTAAACGATGCCGCCAAGGCCGGCCTCACCGGTCTCGAGGCGGAGCATCCGCGCGTGGGCGAGGCTCCGTTCGATTCCGGCCGCAAGATGATGTCTGTGGTTGTGGAGACCTTGGACGGCACCTACGAGCAGTTCACCAAGGGCGCACCCGATGTGGTTTTGAGCCTGTGCACGATGGAGTACAAGGACGGCGAGATTGTCGAGCTTACCGACGAGCGCCGTGCCGAGATTCTCGCTGCCAACAAGGCCATGGCCGACGAGGCTCTGCGCGTGCTGGCGCTCGCGAGCCGCAATCACAACGAGGTTCCGGCTGACTGCGCGCCTGAGGCGCTCGAGTACGACCTCATCTTCTGCGGCCTTTCCGGCATGATCGACCCGGAGCGCCCCGAGGTTGCCCCGGCTATTGCCGAAGCGCGCGAGGCGGGCATTCGTCCGGTCATGATTACCGGCGACCATATCGACACCGCCGTTGCCATCGCCAAGAACCTCGGCATTCTCGAGGGCGACGGTGCTGGCCACGCTATCACCGGTGCCGAGCTGGACAAGATCTCCGACGAGGAGTTCCATGATAAGGTGACCGAGTACAGCGTGTACGCGCGCGTTCAGCCCGAGCACAAGGCGCGCATCGTCGATGCGTGGAAGAGCCGCGGCAACATCGTCGCCATGACCGGCGACGGCGTGAACGACGCGCCGTCCATCAAGCGCGCCGACATTGGCGTGGGCATGGGCATCACCGGCACCGACGTCACCAAGAACGTCGCCGACATGGTGCTTGCCGACGACAACTTCGCCACCATCGTGAGCGCGGTCGAGGAAGGCCGTCGCATCTACGACAACATCCGCAAGGTCATTCAGTTCCTGCTGTCGGCCAACATCGCCGAGGTGCTCTCGGTGTTCGTGGCCACGCTCGTGGGCTTCACCATCTTCCAACCCGTGCAGCTGCTGTGGATCAACCTCGTGACCGACTGCTTCCCGGCGCTCGCGCTGGGCATGGAAGGTGCCGAGGGCGACATCATGAAGCGCAAGCCGCGTAAGGCCTCCGACGGCGTTTTCGCTGGTGGCATGGGCGTGGACATCATCGTCCAGGGTGTCATCATCACGGCGCTCGTACTCGCCTCGTTCTTCGCGGGTGTGTGGTTCGACATGGGCTACATCGACATCGCCGACATGATCGCCGGCACCGCCGACGAAGAGGGCGTCACCATGGCGTTCATCACGCTGTCCATGGTCGAGATCTTCCACTGCTTCAACATGCGCAGCCGCCGTCAGTCGCTGTTCAGCATGAAGAAGCAGAACAAGTGGCTGTGGGCTGCGGCACTTCTGGCCCTGTTCCTCACGGTCATCGTAGTTGAGTTCGATCCGCTGGCCGAAGCCTTTGGCTTCATGATCCTGCCGCCCGAGGCGCTGGCGACGGCCCTTGGCCTGGCATTCCTTATCATCCCGCTCATGGAGATCTACAAGGCTATCATGCGCGCGGTGGAGAAGGACGCATAGCGACGCTCCGCACATCGTAGCGACCTGGTCTTACACGGGCGCATCCCTGCCATCTCATGGCTTCGGGATGCGCCCGTTTTGTATCTGGACTGGAAGATGGTGATGCCTGCAGCGCATCCGTCGTGTTGGATACGTGCTCGGCATAGTATTGTCGAACATAGTCGACAAAATCAGCCAAATTTGTCGACTATGTTCGACAGAATTGCTGCGGTAAGATGGCGGGGCGCCCTGTTTGAGGCGAGATAGGTCGAAAGGAAGCGGATGGCAAAGCGGAAGCGACAAGCGCAAGGTGCGGCGGCAAAGCGGCGGCAGCGCCGAGGCCGGCAAGAGGCTGTGAGCACCGAGAGCCTGCCTGCGCCCGAGACGCTTCGCGACCTGCCGGCGTTTTCCGATATGCACATCGACAGCGCGCAGCGCACCGCATTCGAGGAGGCGCGCGCTACTTCCGAGGCACCCGATGAGATGCATCTGGGTGTGGTCATCCGGCTTGATCGTGGGTTTCCGCTCGTGGCGTGTGAGGACGCATGCTTCCGGGCCGAGCACGGTGTGGCATTTGCCAAGCAGAACAAGGAGAAAGACGAAGGGATGCTTCCCGCCGTTGGCGATGCGGTGATGATCCGTCGCGCGCCCGATCACGACATGGGCGTGATTGAGCGGGTGCTGCCTCGTCGTACCTCGTTTGAGCGGTGGCGCGGCAAGAACCGCGGGCAGCGCCAGGTGCTGTGCGCCAATCTCGATACGGTGCTTATTGTGGCGGCGCTGGGTGCTGGCGAGGTGCTGCTCGATCGTATCGCGCGGTCGCTCATTTTGGCGCGCGATTGCGGGGCAGAGCCGGTAGTCATCCTTACCAAGGCCGATCGCTGTACGCGTGAAGAGCGCGAGGCCGAACTGGGGCGCGTGCGCGAATTGGTTGGTTTGGATGTGCGCGTGGTGGTAACTTCATCGGTCGATAAGGACGGTCTCGAGGCGGCGCGCGCCTGCGTGCCGGCGCATACCTGCGCGCTCATTTTGGGTGAGTCGGGCGTGGGAAAGTCGACTCTGCTGAACGCTCTGCTGGGTTACGACGCGCTCGCCACCGGTGCGGTGCGTGAGCGCGACGACATGGGGCGCCACACCACGGTAGCCCGCGTGATGGTCAAGCTGCCGGGCGAAGCTGGCGTTATTGCCGATGCGCCGGGCCTGCGTAGCTTGCCGCTGGTGGGGCATGAGCGCGGGTTGGCGCGTGCGTTTCCCGAGATTGTCGAGGCATCGCGGGGTTGCAGGTTCAATGATTGCTCGCATACGCACGAGCCGGGCTGCGCGGTGCGCGAAGCGCTCGAGGCGGGCGAGATTAACGCGGTGCGGCTTGATGAGTTCTTGCTGCTTGCCCGTGAGATGCGCGTGAGTGCGCAGTCGCTCGATCCCGATATCCATATCTAGCGCGAGTGAGTTATACGCGCTGGCGCCGTATTGGCTGCCCACGCGCTGCCGTCATGCTGCCGCACCGCCGGTATGCCGTTGTGCCATAGGTGCGCTGGTACGTACCTCTTGAGGAAACCACATCTGCTACCTGCAGATTTGCTGAGGTCTAACAAATTGCAAACAAGATAATCCGTGCATCTAACACGCGTGTGAGACGCAAGACTCAGGCGTGTTGGAGCGGTGTCTCGCTTTCTCATTTTCCTCCGCTGAGCACGTAGGACTTCTTCGACAATGGTCGCAGGGAGCACATTCCGCGTTGCTGCAGGGCATGTTGGGAGGGCGGCGCATGAAACGAACATCGAGATTGCTGCTGAGCGTCGGCACCGGTCTCATGGCCGCTGCGCTGGCGTGGGGATATGGTTCCCTGGTTCGCGCGGAGGCGGAGCAGGCCCAGCGAGAGGTGCTTGCCGCCTATGGTGGCGATCTTGTTGTGGCATGCGTTGCCTCGCGCGACATCGAGCCGGGTGAGGTGCTCGACGAGGCCAACGTCCAAGAGGAGGAATGGGTTGCTAGCCTACTTCCCAAAGACGCTGCAACGTCGCTCGAAGAGGTTGTTGGCGAACGTGCCACGTCGAGCATTCCCGCCCGCGCCGTACTCAATCCGGTCTATTTCGAGCAGGATGATCGCGCCATCGAGGTTCCCGAGGGCATGGTGGCGGTGTCGGTTCCCTCAGACGAAGAGCGCTCGGTGGGCGGCGCGGTGACGCCGGGAGATGCGGTGGACGTTTACGTGTCGAATGCCGGCGTTGCCGATTTGCTGTGCCGCGCGCAGGTGATTGATACCAGCGCTCGTGCCGAGAAGACCGAGAACAGCTCGATTGCCTGGGTGACGCTTGCGGTTGAGCCCGAGCGCGTTGCAGAGGTGCTCGCCGCAACGGCGAAGGGGACGATCAGCTTGGTGCTGCCCGGTACGCTCGACGAGGGCGAAGAGGCGGAAGCTGAGGAGGCGGCGCGTGCCGAGGAGCCAGCAGACGAAGGCGATGCAGCGGATGATGCGACGGCGAGCGACACGCCAGATGTAGCAGCTGCAGAGGGCACGGCTACAGCGGAGCGGGCGGGCTAGCCCACAGGCAGGAATGGAGAACCTCATGTCAACCACGCTTTGGTTCGCGCGGTGCGCGCAGGAGCACTACGCTTCGCTACAAGCCGAGGTCGAATCGAGAGATGCGCAGGCTCGGTTGCTGCGCCTGTGCAACGACGATGTCCTCATCCATATGGTGGGAGAGCTTGCGCGGGCAACAGGGACGTGCAACGCGTGCCTCTACGAAGCAACGGATGAGAATGTGGAGCCGTTGGTTGCCCAGCTTGCGCGGGCGGGTGCGCTCGTGCAGATCATATGCTTCGTTTCCAATCTCGATCCAGAGCACATCGCACGGCTCTTTCAATCCGGTGCCACCGAGGTCATCGCGACAAGCGGCGCCGAGGTGCCGCAGCCGCGTTCGCAGGGACGGCGCGTGGAGAGGACATCCCCCGTGGATGCCATGCAATGTAGCGGCGTGGACGATGACTCGGCATATGGGGGCCAGCGTTGCGACGTGCGTGCGGCGCCGGCCCCGCAGTCCACGGTACCAGCATCTATGACGCGCGAGCCGCCCGCCGCGCCGCTGGACGATCTGGATGAGCCGGAGGCTGCTGGGGGCGGCGCATATGGGCGGGTGCTCGAGCGGGCAGCGCGCAGCGCGGGAGCGCCACCGGTAAGTAGTCCCGCGCAGAAGCTCGCTCCCGTTGTGGTGGCGGTTGCCGGTTCTGGTGGGAGCGGAAAGACAACATTGCTCGCTGCGCTTGCCGCCTTTGCTGCCCGCGCGGGCTTGCGCACCGCCCTGCTCGATCTCGATTTGATGTTTGGAGACGCCTGCTCCTTATTGGGCTCCGAGGAACCGGGCGATATTGGTCTGCTCGTCGAGCCGGCGCAGCGTGGTGTGTTGCGCGAGGAGGATGTGGTGAGGGCTTCGGCTCGTGTTGCCCCCGGGCTCACCGTGTGGGGCCCCATGGCGGTACCTGAACGTGCAGAGCTCGTAACACCAGGCGTCGAGCGCCTGATTGACGTGCTGCAGCGTGAGTCTGACATCATCTTTGTCGACACCTCAACGCATTGGAGCGATGCTGTGGCGGCAGCCGTTGCCACCTGCGACCGCTGCCTTGTTGTAGGCAGCCACGCGGCATCGTCCATCCCGTCCACCAAACGCGTCATCGAGCTCGTGCAGCGTATGGGCGTTGCGCGCACACGGATGGTGGGCGTGCTCAATCGATTTGGTGACGAGGGCTGCGGCGAGGAGTACGCGCTGCGATTCGAGATGTCCTGTGCACTGAGCGCCAAGGCGTGTATTGCCGATGGTGGGCGCGAGATAAACGATCTTGCCTCCTTCGGTCAGCTTCCGCAGGCGCTTGAGCGTCAGACGCCGTTTGCGCGCAGCGTAGACGATTTCGCGATGCAGCTGCTTAAAGAACTGGGTTGTCCGGTGGTAGGGGAGCGTGCATCGTCACAGCCTGCGGGCGCTGCGGCGTCTCGCCGGCGCTTGCGCCTGCCGTGGAATAAGCGGGCAGGTGATGCGGCATGAGCGTGCTGGAGCGTGCCGAGCGGGCAACACGAGCGACGCCGCGCCGTAGCCGGTCGACGAGTTTTCGAGAGACGGCGCGTGCGGTCAAGCGCGATGCGATGGACCGCATTGGCTATGACGAGATGGCGCGCATCGCCGATGCGGATGATCTTGCGCAGGCGCGCGACGAGCTGCGCGTGGCCGTTGAGGCGGTACTCAACGCCGACGACAGCATTTCGGTGGATGCCGCGGAGCGCAACGAGCTCATCGAGAACGTAATCGACGATGTGGTGGGTCTGGGCCCGCTGCAGACGCTGCTCGAGGACGATTCGGTGACCGAGATCATGGTCAACGGATGCGTTTCTGCGTATTACGAGCGGGGTGGCGTGCTCTATCCGTTGGAGCGCATGTTTGAGGATGACGAGCAAATCAAGATTCTCATCGACCGTATCATCTCGCCGCTGGGGCGGCGTATCGACGAGCGGAGCCCCATTGTGAACGCTCGCCTCAAGCAGGGCTATCGCGTGAATGCGGTTATTCCGCCTGTGGCGATTGACGGACCGCTGCTTACCATACGCAAGTTCTCCGATCGCATCTCAACGCTTCGTGAGCTTGTGCACCTGGGATCGCTTCCCGCGTGGTATGCCGAGCTGCTCTCGTGTGCGGTTTCGCTGCGCCAAGATCTAGCGGTGGCAGGCGGTACCGGATCGGGCAAGACGACGTTGCTCAACGCGCTCTCCTGCGAGATTCCCACAGATGAACGCATCGTGACCATCGAGGACTCCGCCGAGCTCAAATTTGGCCGCCATCCGCATGTGGTGCGGCTTGAGGCGCGCGAAGCATCCATCGAGGGCGAAGGCGCGGTAACCATTCGCGATTTGGTGACGAATGCCCTGCGCATGCGCCCCGACCGCATCGTGGTGGGCGAGGTGCGCGGTGCCGAGTGCATCGACATGTTGCAGGCCATGAACACCGGTCACGATGGGTCGCTCACCACGCTGCATGCAGGAACCGAGGAAGAGGCGGTTGTGCGCCTCACCTTGCTTGCGCGCTATGGCATCAATCTGCCTTCAGAGCTTATCGAGGAGCAGATCGCCATGGCGCTCGACGGCATCATCATGTCCGAGCGTCACGCAGACGGCAGGCGCTTCGTCACATCGTATTCCGGCGTGTCGCGCAGCGAGCAGGGCGGCGTGCATCTGACGCGCTACGTGACGTTCGACCGTGCCACGTGCGCCTGGACGCTCAACCAAGAGCCGCCGTTTATCGAAGAGGCGCTGCGGGCCGGCGTCCTTACACAGCAGGAGGTGGAACAATGGCGCAGCTCATGCCCTGCCTCGTAGGAGCGCTCGCGTGTCTTGCCTGTTGGGAGGCACTGTGGTGCGTGCAGTATCACGTGCCCGCGGTGGGCGTGCGGGCGCATGGACCGGCAGATGCGGCCCAGGGCGCGCTTGCTGGTGTGGGTGCGTTTGCGCTGCGACGCGTTCCCGCCGCGAACGTGCTCGGGCGCTATGCCCAAGAGCTTGCAGAAATGTTGAGACTGCGCTGGCAGGTGAGCGGAAACGAGGCTGCGTTGGGCTTGCTCATCACGGCATCCGTTGCCTGTGCGCTCGCTGGGGGCATCATCGCCATGTCTCCTGTAGGAGCAATTGCGGGGCTTGCTGCGCCCTGTGCGGTTTGTGCCGGACGCATCTCGCGTGCGCGGCGGGAGCGGCAACGGGCACTCGAGACCGCCATGCCGGAGGCGTTTGGTGCGCTAGCGATCTCGCTGGGATCGGGGCATTCGCTTGCACAGGCGCTGCGGTTTGTAGGCAACCATGCGCAAGAGCCGGTGAAGTCGGAGTTCATGAAGGTGTCATGCTCCATCGCGTGCGGTGTGCCGGCGTCCGAGGCGCTCGATGCCATGATTGAACATCTCAAGGCGCCGGGGCTCGACCTTGTGGCACTGGCCCTCAAGGTGTCTCAGCGTACCGGCGCGCCGCTCAAGGACATGCTGGGTGAGGCATCGCGGATGGTGGGCGAGCGCATTGAACTCGAGCGCCGCCTCGAGGTGAAGACCGCGCAGGCACGTATGTCGGCGCGCATGGTGGCGCTCATGCCCATCGCCATGATCGGTGTTCTCACACTTATTTCGCCCGATTTTCGCGATGGTCTCGCCTCGACCACGGGCACCGTCTCGGTGGGAATCGCGCTTGTGCTGAACCTCATGGCGTGGGTGGCGATTCGAAAAATCATGGAGGTGAGGCTCTGATGGCAGATCCAACGCAGGTTCTGCTGCTGGCAGATGCATGTTTCGCAGCGCTGTGCTCCTGGATGGTGACTTCGTGGGAGCCGTGGGACCGCGCATGGCTCGCACGGGAGGCACGCGCGCTGTGCCGGCGGCTCGAGCTGGCGTGTAAGCCTGCCATGCGTGCGGTGCGCGCACGCGTGACATCGCACGGCGCTCGTACAGCACGTGTTTCGCTTGGCGAGGTATCCGAGATGATCGACGTGGTGCGGCTCGGGCTTACCGCGGGGCTCTCATTCGATGCGGCGCTTGCCATGTATTGCTTATTTCGCACGTCGCGGCTCTCGAAGCTGCTGGGCGAGGCGGCGCTTTCATGGCGTATCGGTGCCGCAACGCGCGGAGAAGCGCTTGGCGGCGTAGCGCAAGCGGCGGGTGTTCGCTCGCTTGAATCGTTTGGCATTGCTGTGGCGCAGGCGCTTGCGCTTGGCGCGCCGCTCGCAGAGACCCTGCTCGGCCAGGCGCGCGAGATTCGCGCTGCGCACCGGGCGGCTGTTGAACGTGAAATCGAACGCGCACCGGTCAAGCTGCTCGTGCCGGTGGGGACGCTCATCTTGCCGGCGCTCTTGTTGTCCATAATGGGCCCGCTGCTTGCAGCCAGCGGGATGGTGTGAGGAGGTATACCGATGAAAAACATGCGAAATGCCTGCATGGATGTTGCGCGTGAGATTGAGGGGATGAGGCAGGCACTGACGTTTTCGCTGGTGCCGCTCGCACGCGAGCGCAGGGCACAGGGCACCACGGAATACGCCATCCTGGTAGGCGTTCTAGTCGTTATTGCGATCTTGGCCATCATCGCATTTCGTGATCGCGTGAGCGAGCTGTGGGAGGCCATCTCGAGTGGCATCAACAGCCTGTAATGGGACGGGCTGCGGCGAACAAGCTGCGCCAAGGGGCACTCGTGTGTGCGATAGCGGCCGTGCTTGCGGCGACCTTGCTGCTGGTAATGGGCACTCACGCGCCCGAAGCGCATCAAGAAGCGCCTTCCGCATCGTCGGAAAGAGGAGGCGCAGCAGGCAGCAGCGGGCTGGAGGCGTTCGGTCACGCCGCACCATCCTCTGCGGCAACCTTTCTCGACGATCTTGAGCGCGCATCGCTTGAGCAACAGGGTGCGGAAGGGCCGCGCGAGGAGGCACCGCCAGAGGGCGACGCAGAAGCGGATGCGGCGTCAGGGAGCGCATTACCAGCTGAAGCGCTCGATGCTGCGGCCGAGCAGGGCTCTGTGGCGGTTGCTTGGAGCGCTAACGAGGCGCTTCCCCATGTGGCCGCCACCCTGCTCGAGGCGTATCGCGATGAGGGGAGCGCAACGCTTGTTACCAGCGGGTACCTGGATGTAAGGGGCATGGTATGGGGCATGGTGGCAACCGGCGAGGCGGGCTGGGTGGATATTGCGTTCGTGTATGCAGACGCGTCGGACGACACGGCAACCGCGCGCGTGGCGCGACTGCGCCCGCCGGCATGACGTTTGTCGGGAGGATCACGGATGAATGGCAGCTGCACAGTGAGGAACGCGCACAGGGAACGGTTGAATATGCGGTTGTCACCTCCGTGTTTGTTGTCATCGTTACGGCGCTGGCGCTGCTGGTGCGCGCGGGCCAAGAGGGCGTACTGCTCTCACTTGTCGAGGAGGCGGCCTCACACGTGTTCTCGGCCGCTGGCGCCGTCGATATCGCTCTGTATTGAGCTGACACGTGCGGAGCGTCGCGCCCAGGCAACAATCGAGGCGGCGCTGCTGCTTCCCAGCTTTCTTATCGTGCTGTTACTCGCGCTGCAGCCGATATGTCTGCTGTATACGCGTGCGGTCATGGAGTCCGCTGCCGCAGAAACCGCTCGCCTTATGATTACCACCTCGACGCCCGACGCCGATGGCTACCGCTCCTTTGCTCAGCGTCGCTTGGCTGCCGTGCCCGACCTCGACATATTCCATGCAGGCGGTCCACTGTCGTGGGATATCGAGACCGTTGCCTCATCGCAAGGGGATGCGGTACGCGTCTCAATTGAGGGGGCTGTGTCGCCGCTGCCCGTATTGGGAGCATTCGTGGGGATGTGGGGCGAGCGGAACGCATCCGGCGATGTGGTGTTGCGCGTCGAGGCCGCATATCGCGGAAGACCCGAGTGGTTGGAGGGGAGTTATGCGTCGTGGATTTCGGCATGGGGTTGATTTGTTTATCGAGGACGGCGCGTACACCACAGTGGCGTCCGCCGTGTCGATCCTCGTGGTGCTCACATTGCTCTTCTCGACGGTGACGGCGGTATGGAGCCTGTCGCGTGCCGGTGATGTGCAGGTGGCTGCCGATGCCACGGCACTTGCCGGATCGAATGTTGTGGGGTCGTATTACACCGCTGCCACGGTGGTCGATGCTGCGGTGCTGAGCATGGGGCTCGCGGGCTTTTGCGTTACCGGCACGGGGCTGGTGGGGCTGCTTATTCCCGGGGCCAATGCCATAGCCGTCGAGACCATCAAGACGGGCGTCAAGCTGCTTGAGACCCGCAACAAGTTCGCCACGTCCGCTTCGAAGGGGCTCTCCAAGCTGGAGAAGGCGTTGCCGTATCTCGCTGCTGCCAATGCGACGCGCACGTGTTCGGCACAGGGCTCAGAGCGAATCGCCTATACCGGGACCGCGCTTGTGGTGCCTACGACTTCGGCATCGAAGTTTCCAGCGCTTGAGGGAGAGGGCGTGCAAACCGAGGCACTCGAGACCTCGGCAGAGGCGCTTGATGGCGCGGCAGACGAGCTCGAGGCGGCTTCTCAAAAGACTGAGGCGGAGAAGCGCCGGGCCTGGATTGCCGATTGCGGGCGCGATGGCTTCAACATGCAAGAGCGCGCCGGCAAGCTTTCGAGTATCTCGGCTGCAGAGAATCCCGATTACGCCTCGAGTGTGACCTGGGATCCTCAGGTTGGCATCGACCGTACCCGCGCCTACTATCGCAGCAGGCTTGCCAGCGAGGCACCGCAGGGTTCGAGCGCCGAGGCGCAGGCAGACTCTGCAGCGCGTCGGGTCTTCTATGCATATGCGCTCGAACAATTCGAGGGTGCGTACGTGGTTGAGCAGGATGGGCGCGTGAGTATGTCGGTGCCGCTGCTGCCGCGCAATACTAGCGAAGTTCGCGGCACCACGCTCTACACCGATGCCGTGTGGCCAACAACCTACGAGGAAAACGGCCTGACCATGCACTATGGCCTGTCGTGCCCGGGGGCAACGGGCGGCGCGGGACCCTCCATTTCGCTTGCTGCGCAGGAGGGTGGCCGGGCGCGCGAGTGCGAGGCCTGCCGGTTTGGTGTGGGTGACGTGGGCAAGACGCCCGCTGCCTCAACGTCGATCGACAACGGATACGAGTACCATCTGCGCGAATATACGTTAGCCCTGCAGGACTATGTCGCCGCTCGCAACCACGAGCTCGAGCTGGAGCGGCGTGCCAAGGAACAAGCGGGTATTGCGCGCGAATCGTTCGAGGATGCGCTGGCCACGCTCGCCAACAAGCGACCCAGCATCGCGCCGCCTGGGCGCTACGGCTGTTTGGCGTTCACGGTTACCGGAGAGCTTGCGGCGTCGGACGAGCTACACAACCCGTTTACGGCAACCGGTGCGGTGGGTGCGCGCGGGGCGCTTTCGGCCTCGGTGTTGGCGCCGGATGGCGGGACGGAAGACAACAACGTGCTTTCTGAGTTCTTCAGCTCGGTGGAGGCGCATTCGGGCGGGCAGGGTGCCGTTGGCCTCATTGGCGACGTCATGGACGTGTGGGGCAAGCTGCTCGTGGCGTACGACGATATAGGCGATGGACTCGCCAAGCTCTTCGAAGATCTGACGGATGGGCTGTCCGCGTTCGGCTTCACTCCGCTGGCAACATGGCTCTCGGATACCCTCAGCACTACCGTAAGCACCCTCGGTCTTGAGCCTGCGGACCTACGGCTCAAAAAGCCGGTCCTCACCGATAGTGCTAACGTGCTCGCGAAAGCGAATCTAGGAAGTGCGGCAGATGCGCAGGAGCTGCTGCGATCGCTGCCGCTCGGCTCGAGCGATCCGGTTGCAGTACTCCAGGCGCTGGGTTACGAGGTGCAAGAGCGCATCAGCGAGACCACGTTCACCCTCGCCGAGATACCCCTGCCCGGCGGCGGATCTATTCCCATAACCATCCGCGTTAAAGACCTCATGAAGGGGGTGACATAATGTATGCACGTGGCGTGGCCCGCGAGTGCCGTGCGCAGGCGGTGGTTGAGATGGCAATCGTCACGCCGGTGCTCATCGTGTTGGCGCTCATCTCCTGCAACCTCATGATCTTCGCGGCAGCGGTTGCGCGGTTCGATCGCGTGGTGCCCGATATCGTGCTGGCGCATGCGGTGTCGCCCGCCGGTATGACGGGAGCCGATGGCGGTGAGGATGCTACCGCGACGGTTGCCGCTCAGATCGAGCAGGCCATGACGGGCTACGACGTTGAGATCACGGTCGAGCGAAGTGTGGGATCAGACGAGGACGGCGGCATGCTTGCCTTGGTGGGGGCGTTGCATACCTATCGGTGCACGATGTCGTATACGCCCTGGCCCGGTGCGCTGTCCATTGCGGGCGTGAACATTGGCTCGCCGCTCGCGCTCAAGCACGTGCGCGAGACGGTGCTCGACCCCTGGCGTCCAGGCGTGGTGATGTGATTGCGTGCGGTAGAGATTGCATCAATTGCGCGGGGTCTTGATGAGCTGGGGTGGCAGGCTGGCCGCGTCGTGGTTGCCACCGGGTTTTGGCAGCGCGCTTTTGGCCTCATTGGGGCCTCATGGCGCATGCGGCATCTGCGCAGGGCGGGCGGCGGTACGCAGCAAGCGAATATCGTCATGGTCTTCCCGCGCTGCGCCTCGGTGCATACCTTCTTCATGGGATGCTCGATCGACGTCGCGTTCATTGGCAGAGATGGGACCGTGCTGCAGATATATGGCGATGTGGGACCGGGGCGGGTGCTCAGGGTACCGGACGCTTTAGCCGTGATCGAATACTTGTAGGATGCACGCCCCTGTTTGGCCGACATCGAAACGTACGGCACGGGGCTACGCCGTATTAGATGCGTTTGTGATGAACAGGGCGTACCCGTCGAGGTCTTCCAGCGCGGCGATGGCGTGCACGTGCGTTTCGCCCGTGCGGAGGCAGTTGCCGCCGATAACCCGCCGACAAACTAGCGAATCCGCCGATAACCCGCCGATAACCCGCCGATAACAAGCAAAGGACCCGCCGATAAACAGTTTTTAAGGACTTTAGAGGCAGCAAAGGGAACATCCTCGAAGAGCGAACATGCTGTTTGCGTGTACCTGTCCGAGAGTGGGCCTTCAACCGTTTCAGATATGTCGAACGCTTTAGGAATCCCGACGAGAACGCTGCGCGATGTCATGCGTCGCCGTGTGGAGAGAGGTATCGTGGTGACGATGGGCGCTAGCAAGAATAGGCGGTACAGCTTAAGGTAAGTAGGGTTCCCGTTCGTAGCCGGTCCATTTTACTGCAAGCCAATATGCGTCATTGGGCGTTTGCGAGAGAGGAAAAACAAAAAACCCAGGCAGGAGCCTGGGTATGGGGAACAAAGGGTGGTCAGAGAGGGAGTCGAACCCCCGACACGAGGATTTTCAGTCCTCTGCTCTACCAACTGAGCTATCTGACCACGTGTCGTCAAGCGACGGGTATCTACTATATCAAATCAGATGATTCGGTCAAGCATCCAAATGCTTCTTTTCAAAAAAGCTTGGCTGCAGCGAGTTCGGCCTCGAGTTCGATGGTTGCTAGAAGCGGTGGAGTGCCCAAAGAAGCGGGCAGTCGCCTCTGCAAAAACGGCTGCCCACATACAGTCTATGAGCAGGAGGGCTTATCCTCTGCTTGCTACGAGTATAGCAAAAGATACCGGAGGGGTACATAAAAAGCACGAACAATTGTTCCTATATCCAGGTAGAAATAGTAAAATGGAGACATGCAAGCGGGCGGTGCCCTCCGAGTCCAACGGGGTAGATAGGAGGGATCCCGTGCTAAAGCTATCCCAGCTGCTGCTTGCAGCGGCTATCTTGATCGCGCTGGTTTTACTAGCTTTCGAGATGATGCTTAGTTAATCTGAGCGTGGGATGATGTCTAAGCAAGGGAACAGCCGCCTTTAGCGGAGACGGCTGTTCATGCGGGCATCGCCCACAAAGCCCAATTCGCAGGAGGGCTTAAAACCTTCTGCTTGCTACGAGTATACCCCATCGCGGCGTCCCCGTTCGCTGCGGGGTGTACTCGGCCCTATGTAAATTGCGGCAATCTTAAGAACGTTATTGGTGTGATTACGCCTGTTCCCCAAGCTTGCAAACAATGTTGCTCCTAGTCAGATATTGCCAGCCGCAGGAGCAGGTGCTCTTGGCATGATCGCCGTGATGACGGAGTGCATGTTGAAGTAGGTGAGAGACATCCTTTAGCGGCTGTTGCCGACGATAAACGTGGTTGCGGGATATTCTGTGCGCTTGAGAGATGCGGGGAAAGAACAACCCGCTTTGATGGAAGCGATTCTTTGCTATGGGTAAAGCGCTGCTTTGCCGGGGTTATCTTTTTCGCAATATTTGGACCGCTCTTGGCGGCTTGGGTATACTCAATGCACAGCAATTCGAGTATGGGGAGGCGATATGGCGGAGCGGATTCGCGGGGTCAACCTGTCTGGTTGGTTTATTCCCGAGCCCTGGGTAACGCCATCGCTCTTTGCCGCTACGGGCGCGTCGAACGAGGCCGAGCTTCAGGAGGCGTTGGGCGCAGCCGAGTATAACGAGCGCATCAGGCATCATTACGAGACGTTCATCACCGAAGACGATTTTAGGCGCATGGCAGCCATCGGGCTCAATGCCGTGCGGCTGCCCGTGCCGTGGTACGCCTTTGGCTCGCAGAGCGAGTCTGAGGTGTATATCCCGGTGGTCGACTATATCGACCGCGCGTTTGAGTGGGGCGAGAAGTACGGGGTTCGCGTACTGCTGGATCTGGCAACGGTGCCGGGCGGCCAGGGCGACTCCAATGCAACCTCGACCACGCCGGAGAGCACGGCCGCGTGGCATTCGTCTACCAACGGGCGCCACATTGCGCTCAACGTGCTGGAGCGTCTGGCGGCGCGCTACGGGGCGCGGCCCAACCTGCTGGGCATCGAGCTGCTCGATTCGCCGGTCATGAGCACGCGCAAGGGGCTCTTCGCCACCACGGAAGGCATCCCGCGGCACTACCTGCGCAACTTCTACCGCGATGCCTACGAGCTCGTACGCATGCATATGGCAAACGATAAGCTCGTGGTGTTCTCGGCATCGGGCAATCCGTCGGCGTGGAAGCATTTCATGAGCAGCTCCAAGTACACCAACGTGTGCATGGACATCCACCTCTACCACCACCGCGGTGAGCACGCGCAGGAGATCACGAGCCCGCACGGGCTCTCGGCGGCGCTCGCGCGCAACCGTCAGCTCATTCGCGAGGCGCGCCTGGCAGGTTTCCCCGCCATCGTGGGCGAGTGGTCGGGTGCGGCGGTGTTTTCCAACGCCTCTATCACGCCCGAGGGCCGCACAGCCTATGAGCGCGTGTTTATCTCCAACCAGCTGGCCTCGTTTGCCGAGGCTCGCGGCTGGTTCTTCCAAACGTGGAAAACCGAGAAGCGCATTCCGGCATGGGACGCACGCGCTGCGCTGGGCACGCTCGAGCGCGCAATGATTGACTAGGCGGCCTGGGCGTGGGTGCGGGCAAGCTGTTGGTGGTGGGTACGCCCATCGGTAATTTGGGCGACCTCTCGCCGCGCGCCATCGAGGCGTTCCGCGCGGCCGATGCCATCTGCTGCGAGGACACGCGCGTTACATCCAAGCTGCTGGCGCACGCCGGCATCTCCAAGCCGCTCGTGCGCTGCGACGAGAACGTGATCGCAGCGCGTGCAGCGGGCCTGGTAGCACGCATGGAGGCGGGCGAGGTGCTTGCCTTTGCCTCCGATGCCGGCATGCCGGGTGTCTCGGACCCCGGACAGGTGCTTGTGGATGCCGCCCGTGCGGCGGTCGTACCGGTCGAGGTGATACCGGGACCAGTTGCCTGCATTACCGCACTCGTTGCCTCGGGGATTTCCTGCGACCACTTTTTCTTCGAGGGCTTTTTGCCGCGCAAGGCAGGCGAGCGCGCACGCCGCTTGGCCCGGCTCGTCACGGTGCCGGGGGCGCTGCTCTTCTACGAGTCGCCGCACCGCGCCGCCGCTACACTTGCCTCCATCGCCGAGGTATTTCCTGCACGCGAGGTAGCGCTTTGCCGTGAGCTCACCAAGCTGCACGAGGAGGTGTTGCGCGCGAGCGCACCCGAGCTTGCGGCGCAGGTGGACGCGCGCGGCGAGCTTAAAGGCGAGATCGTGATTGTGGTGGCCCCGCCTGTCGCCGAGGATGAGTTTGCCGAGGTGCCCGCAACGCCCGGAGCGCGTGCTCCCGAAGACCGCGATGTCGCGTTAGCGCGCGACATCGAGGAGGCGCTTGCGCAGGGCAAGAGCGCATCAGCCACCGCCAAGGAGCTCTCGCAGCGCTATTCGCGCCGTCGCCGCGAGGTGTATGAACTTGTGCTCGCCGCACAAGCGCGCGCAGACGGGCGCTAGGCCGCCCTATGCGGTAGAATCAACAATTGTCTGTATGCATTCGAATCGGTGGAAGGATCGCACCGCCATGGACCACGCTCAGCCGTCGTACTACATCACCACGCCCATCTACTACGTGAACGCCCAGCCCCACTTGGGGACGGCCTACTGCACGGTGCTGGCCGACGTCCAGGCGCGGTTCCGCCGCTCGTGCGGGTACGACGTCAAGTTCCTCACCGGCATGGACGAGCACGGTGAGAAGGTGGCCGAGGCTGCCGGGAAGAACGGCTTCGATACGCCGCAGGCCTGGTGCGACCACATGGAACCCGCGTTCCGCGATTTGTGGGGCGAGCTCGAGATCTCGAATGACGATTTCATCCGCACCACTCAGCCGCGACACATCGCCGGTGTGCAGCAGTTTTTGAAGGCGCTGCTCGACCGCGGCTACATCTACAAAGATGCCTACGATGGCTGGTACTGCCGCCCCGACGAGACCTACTTCACCGAGACGCAGGTGCGCCATCACGAGGAGGAGCGCGTTGTCTCCGGCGAGGCTCCTGCCGACCCCGAGCATCCGCTCTGCCCGGATTGCGACCGCCCGCTCGAGCGCATCAAGGAGGAGAGCTGGTTCTTCAAGCTTTCCGAGTTCCAGCAGCCCCTGCTCGATTTCTACGAGGCGCATCCCGATTTCATCCAGCCCGAGACGCGCCGCAACGAGGTGCTCTCGTTTGTGAAGGGCGGCCTCAAAGACCTCTCCATCAGCCGCTCGACGTTTGACTGGGGCGTGCCGTTCCCCTTCGACGAGAAGCACGTAGCCTACGTGTGGGTGGACGCGCTCATCAACTACCTCTCGGCCGTGGGCTACGGTGCCGAGGGTGAGGACGCTGCCAACACGCTCGCGTTCCGCTGGCCCGCGCAGGTGCACGTGGTGGGCAAGGACATCATTCGCTTCCACTGCGTAATCTGGCCGGCGCTGCTCATGGCCGCGGGCCTGCCGCTGCCCGAGAAGGTCTTTGTGCACGGCTTCCTTACCGTGCGCAACGAGGAGACCGGCAAGGTCGAAAAGATGAGCAAGAGCCGCGGCAACGTGATTGCACCGCAGGAGGTTGTAGAGCTGCTGGGGGTCGACGCGTACCGCTACTACTTCATGACCGACGTGACACATGGCGCCGATTCGCCTATCAGCTGGGGCCGTATGCGCCAGGTGTATAACGCCGACCTTGCCAACAGCTGGGGTAACCTTGTGTCGCGTACGCTCAACATGAGTGCCAAGTACTTCGACGGCTGCGCGCCCCAGCGCCCGGCAACGTTCGACGAGCCCTCGCCCTTGCACGATGCGTGCGCAGGCATCTTCGAGCGCTACGCCGCGCGCATGGAGGTCATGGATTATGGCGGGGCGGCAGCCGAGGTGCTGGGGATTGTCTCGGCGGCCAACCACTATATCGAGGACATGGCGCCGTGGGCACTCGCGAAGGACCCCGCGAAGGCCGATGAGCTGGCGCAGGTGATCTGGAATCTGCTCGAGGTTATTCGCATCGCTGCCGAGCTCTACGAGCCCTTTATGCCGAGCATCTCGGCCGAGGTGCGTCGCCGCCTGTCGCTCGACGCGGCGCCCACGGCCGACCTTGCCGCGGCGTGCACGTGGGGCGGTCTTGCCGGTGGCGAGCCGGTGGAGAAGGGCGCGCCGCTCTTCCCGCGTCTTACCGACGAGTAAGCCGCCCGCGCTGCTCGGTTGCATATCATGTAAGAAGCGCCGCCGGCCCGCGGCGCTTCTTGTACCAAGGGAGACCGTATGACCACCTCGCCGCTTGCCAATCTTGCCGCCACGCGCGATCTGCTCGATGAGTTTGGGCTCGCTACCAAGCACCGTTTGGGGCAGAACTTCCTCATCGACAACCACGTAATCGAGCGCATCATGGCGCTTGCCGAGCTCACGGGCGTCGAGCGGGTGCTCGAGGTGGGCCCGGGCATTGGCACGCTTACACTCGCGCTTACGCAGGACGCAGGGCGCGTGGTCTCTATCGAGATGGATCGCGAGCTCGAGCCGGTGCTGGCGGCGCATGAGGCGGATTACGAGAATTTCCGCTACATCATGGGCGATGCGCTCAAGGTGCCCGTCGAGCAGATTGAGGTGGCTGCCGAGGGTGAGCCGACCGTGTTTGTGGCGAATTTGCCCTACAACGTTGCCGCGACGATTATCCTCGATTTCTTCGAGCGCATGCCCGCGCTTGAGCGCGCCGTGGTGATGGTGCAAAAAGAGGTTGCCGACCGCATCGCCGCAGCACCGGGGAGCAAGGTCTATGGCGCCTACACGGTGAAGCTGGCGCTGCATGCTCAGGTGACGGGCCGCTTTGAGGTGCCGCCGCGCTGCTTCATGCCCGCGCCGCACGTGGATTCCGCTGTGGTGCGGCTCGACCGGCGCGCGCCCACGCTGCCGGCAGGGCTTTCTATCTCCGATGTATGCCGCGTGGCGGATGCCGCGTTTGCGCAGCGCCGTAAGACGATTCGCAACTCCATGAGTGCCAGCGGATTTGATAAGGCGGCGCTCGATATCGCGTTTGCACAGTGCGACATTGCGCCAACGGCGCGCGCAGAGACCTTGGCGCCTCAGGACTTTGTGCGGCTTGCCGCTGCACTCTCCGAGCAGGGGAGCGGGGAGGTGCGCGATGGGAACTAAGGGTTCGGTGCTGGTGGCTCCTCATGCGGAACTGCCCGAGGACATTGCGCCCGGCACGCTCGTCTTTACCAAGCGCGTGAAGGGCAAGCTGCGCATCTTTCCTGCTCCCGTGGTGCCGGCACCGCTTGCCGATACCCATGGCCACCTGCTGAGTTTCTGGTCTCATAAGGATCCAGTTGAGGCGCTGGTGAACGCCGCCCGCGCAGGTGTGCGTGCGCTCGTGGTGCCGTGGGACCCGCAGGGCGATCACATGCCGCTCGATGCGTTTCAAGGCGCTTTGCGCACCTGGATCGAGGCGGCACGCGAGCAGGTACGCGCGGGTGTGGCAGACGGCACGTTTTCAAATCAACTCGATGCGCGCGCCGCTGGCTTTCGTGCCACGGCGACCGATCCGGTGAGCCTCTTCGACCGCATCCGCTTTCTTGCGGGTGTGCACCCCTATGGCGCGCCGGCATACGCCGAGGCCGATCACGCGCTCATCGCCGCCGCGCTGGATGATCCGCTGTGCGCCGGCATCGGCGAGTTTGGCCTGGATTACCACTTCGACACCGACGACCACATCGAAGCCGCCCCGCACGATGTGCAGATTGCCTGCATGGAGCGGCAACTCGCACTCGCCATCGAGCGCGGCGTGCCGGTCGAGCTGCATCTGCGCAATGACGATGCGGATGAGGTGCGCACCGCGCACGAAGATGCCTGGCGTGTGCTCAGCGAGCTCGGCATCCCTGCGGGCGGCTGCATCCTCCATTGCTTTGGTGAGGACCGCGCGTGCATGGAGCGTTTCTTGGAGCTCGGTTGCCACATCGCTTTCGGTGGTGCGGCCACGTTCAAACGGAATGTCGAGGTGCGCGAGGCCTTCGCCGCCTGTCCGCTCGACCGGTTGCTGCTGGAGACCGACTGCCCCTATATGGCGCCCGAGCCCATTCGCGGCGTGGAGTGCGAGCCCGCTATGATGGCGATTACCGCCACGGCGCTCGCCACCGATCGCGCGGTGCGTACCGGCGAGGCCACGTACGAGATTCTTCGCGCCACGTGGGATAACGCGCAACGCGTTCTGTTTTCGTAGACGCTAGGCGGCGCTCGTCGCCGTTGTTACCGGTGCTGTGGCGAGCACCTCGGCGGGCGCTTCGGCGGGCTCGCCGGTGAAGAAGCGCACCACCCGGTCGAATCCCACCATGATGCGCTCGAAGATACTGGGTGCGGGAATGTTTTCCGCGGCAACCAGCTCCACGGTGGCGAGGGTGCGGTCGTCTTGCGAAAGGGTAAGGGTGCCCGCGGCGTCGCCCTCATGCACCTCGCCCGTGAGCGCGTTGAGCGCCACGTCTACCTCAACCTCATCGCCAAGATCAAAGTACGTCACCTGCTGGCTGGGGTCGGCGGCTACGACGGTGACGGTTTTATCAGACCAGTCGGCAAGCGTTGCCCGCCCCGCGATGGCACGCCCCTCGGTATCACGCACCTCGCTCGTCACGGCGTTCGAAGTAACCATGTGCTCGCTATACCAGGCAACCAATGCAAGGGTGTCCACGAAGCGGGGTTCCTGCACGGTCTTCTTGACCTCCTCAGAAGGTTCGGCGCAGCCCAGCACCACCGTGTAGATCTCGCCCTCTTCACGCGCGAACGCGCCGGCGAAGCACGAGCCGGCGTCGTCGGTGAGACCGGTTTTGACGCCGATATTCCCCTCGGTGCCCACGAGCTGATTCACGTCGCGCAGGTGCAGCGTCTTGGCAGAGCCGTCTGCGGCCGTGACGGCGATATCGGCATCACCCTGGCCCACGATGGCGCGGAAGGTGTCGTTGTGCATGGCCGCCGCCACCATGGTGGCCACGTCGCGCGCGGTGGCGTGCATCGAGCCTGCCCATTCGTCGAAGTCGAGGCCATGGGGGTTCTCGAACACCGAGTCCTTCATGCCAAGCTCGGCCGCCTTCTCGTTCATGGCGTCGATAAAGGTTTGATAGGGATCGCTCGACGCAGGGTCGATGAGCGCGCCCACCGAGGTGGCGATGGCCATGGCGGCATCGTTACCCGAGGGGATGAGGAGTGCGCGCAGCGCGTCCTCGACGCTTAAGGTGTCGCCCTCCTTGAGGTTCGAGGTAGACTCGCCCACGGTTGCGGCAGCATGGTCGACGGTCACGGTGTCGGTGAGCGCGGCGTGGTCGAGCGCCACGAGCGCCGTCATGACCTTGGTGATCGAGGCGATCTTAACCTGCTCATCGGCAGCGCGCTCATACAGGACCGTGCCGTTCGCATCGACCATGATGGCGTGCGGTGCGGCGATGTCGGGCATGTCTGCCTGGGCAATGCCGCGCTCATCGGCGGTTTGTCCCAGCACGATGTCGGTGCCGCGAACCTCGGCGAGGGCTGGGTGCGGCGCTGCCAGCGCGAACGCGAAGGCGGCAAGCACGCCAAGCGCACGCTTCATGCTGCAGATATGGTTGAAGTTCATGGTGTTCCCCCGGTTGTGTGTTTGGGCTGTGTCGGGTGGGTACGCGTAAGTATACCGGTGCCGTGGCGGCTTGGCGAGGTTCATGGTGCATATGTGCGCGCCTTCTTAAGCCGAGGTTAAGCTCGCGCGCTGGCGCGGGGCGCCGCGCGCGGGTGGGCATAATGGGATGACGGGAAGGAGACACATTGTGGAGACTCGTATCCTCGTCGTAGACGACGAAAAAACTATCACGGACCTCGTGGGCATCTACCTGCGCAACGAGGGTTATCAGGTAACACTTGCCTATACCGGTGCCGATGCCGCCCGCGCCATCCTGTCGCAGGACTTCGATCTGGCGGTGCTCGACATCATGCTGCCCGACATCGACGGATTTGAGCTCTTGCGCACCATTCGCGCCGACCACACGTATCCGGTCATCATGCTCACGGCGCGCGATTCGCAGGCCGATAAGATCGAGGGCCTCACGCTGGGGGCCGACGACTACGTGGTCAAGCCGTTTCGCCCGCTCGAGTTGGTGGCGCGCGTAAAGGCGCAGTTGCGTCGCTATACCAGCTATGGCAGCCGTGACCAGGCGGAAGACACGCAGCTGCTCTCGGTGAACGGACTCACCATCAACCGCGACGCTCATGCCGTTACGGTAGACGAGAAGCCCGTGCGCACCACGCCGCTCGAGTACGCCATCTTGCTTTATCTGGTTGAGCACCAGGGCAGGGTGGTGCCGGTGGAGGAGCTGTTCCGCGCCGTGTGGAAAGAGGAGTTCATGGCGAGCTCGAACAACACGGTCATGGTGCATATTCGGCACCTGCGCGAGAAGATTGGCGACGATGCAGCCAACCCGCGCTTCATCAAGAACATCTGGGGCGTTGGCTATACCATCGAGGGGTAGCAACGCAAGGCGCCGCGCATGGCGCGAGGTGAGGGAGAGCCCATGGGCTTGCGAGATATGATGCCAAAGCAGGCGGTTCATGCGCCGGTGAACCCGGCGACGGGCGTGCCGAACAACGTGGCAGCCGGGCAACCGGCAACAAGTTCGGTGCCAACCGGCGCCCCTGCGCCCGGGGCGGACGTCTCCGGCCAGCCGGCGCAAAGCGCATCTTTCGCTGCGGCATCTGCGACTGCCGAGCCCGTAGCTGCTGATTCTGCGCTCGATCCCAACGATGTGGCAGGCGCGCCGTCGCCGTGGGACTACGATTCCACGCGAAGCTTCCTCGAGCGGGCGCGCATGATCTTAGACAGCCGCATCCTCTCGATTGCGATGCTCTTCATCCTGTTGTTCGTGGTGGTGGGCATCCAGAGCCTATTCGTCTTTCTCATCCTGCTGTTCGCAGGCTATATTCTGCTCGATCGCTTTGTCTCGGTGCGCCGCTGCATCGTGCTGGGCGGCACCGCATGGCTTTTGGTGATTCTACTTGGCCATGTGGTCGACGAGAGCACCACCGGCCCCATTGTCTTTGGGCTCGACCATCTCTTCATGTTCTGCGGCTTTTTGCTCGCGTTGGCGGTGTGCGCGGCGTTTTTTGCCGGGCGCGCCATGTTCCACTACGGTTTTGACCAGGGGCAGGCGCATGCCGATCATGTGATCGCGCAGCATATGATTGATCGCCTCATCACACGGCCTGCGAATTGGGATCGACTCGACGGCGATTTCCTCGAGGTGGAAAGCGCGCTCAACCGCGTGCGCGAGCGCGAGCGCTTAACGGAGAAGGCCGCGTCCGACGAAGCGGGACGTAAGGACGATCTGGTGACCTACCTGGCGCACGACCTTAAGACGCCGCTTGCGAGCGTGGTGGGGTATCTGTCGCTGCTCGAGGAGGCGCCCGATTTGCCGCAGGAGCAACGTGTGCGCTTCACGGGTATCGCGCTCGACAAGGCGCATCGCTTGGACGCGCTCATCGAGGAGTTCTTCGACATCACGCGGTTCGACTTCCACGACATCGTGCTCACGCGTGGCTACGTGGACCTCAACCTCATGCTCGCGCAGGTGGCCGATGAGTTTTATCCCACGTTGGCCGACCAGCACAAAGAGGCGGTTGTCGAGGTGCCGCCCAAGCTCACGGTGCTCATCGACGGCGACAAGATGGCGCGCGTCTTCAACAACGTTATGAAGAACGCCATCGCGTACAGCTATGAGGGGTCGACCATCCGTGTGAGCGCTGAGGACACGGGTGAGGTCGTCGAGATCCGTTTCGAGAACCAGGGCGATCCCATCCCAGAGCCCAAGCTCAAGGTAATCTTCGAGAAGTTCTACCGCTTGGACGCCGCACGCGCCACCAACCGCGGCGGTGCGGGTCTGGGCCTGGCCATTGCCAAGGAGATTGTGACGGCGCACGGCGGCATGATCGAATGCGAATCGTCGCCCGAGCGCACGGTGTTCATCATTAGGCTGCCGCGATAGGTTGCTTTACAGGGTCCTGACAAAGCGCTTTCAGCCGCATAAAACGCAACGCGTACCATCTCTTACGCTATAGAGCTATCCCCAAGGGAGGTACCAAGGTTGGTTACAGGCGATCAGTCATGGGCGGATGCGGTACGGGAGGCGACCGCCCGCGAGATGGGGGATGCAGCGTCGCAGGACGCCGCGCCGGAAGCCAGCCATCCGGTGCGCCTTTCGGTTCAGCATCTCGATCTTTATTACGGCGACCATCAGGCGCTCAAAGATGTGAACATCGACATTCCCGATCGCGAGGTCACCTCGTTCATCGGGCCGTCTGGCTGCGGTAAGTCTACGCTGCTGCGCTGTCTCAACCGCATGAACGACCTGGTGAAGGACTGCCGTATCGAGGGCATCATCACGCTCGATGGCGAGGACATCTACCAGGACTACAACGTGACGAGCCTGCGCCAGCAGGTGGGCATGGTGTTCCAGCGTCCCAACCCGTTCCCCATGAGCATCTTCGACAACGTTGCCTACGGCCCGCGCGGGCTGGGCATCAAGAGCCATTCCGAGCTCGAGGGCATCGTGGAGGAGTCGCTCAAGCGCGCCGCGCTGTGGGACGAGGTAAAGGACAAGCTCAAGAGCCCGGGTCTGGGCCTTTCCGGCGGCCAGCAGCAGCGTCTGTGCATTGCCCGCGCTATCGCGGTAAAGCCGCAGGTGCTGCTCATGGACGAGCCCACCTCGGCACTCGACCCCATCTCCACGCAGATGGTGGAGCAGCTGTGCATCGAGCTCAAAAAGCACTACACGCTCGTGGTGGTGACGCACAACATGCAGCAGGCGTCGCGCATCTCCGACACCGTGGCGTTTTTCCTGCTCGGCGAGCTGGTGGAGCACGCGCCCACCGCACAGCTCTTCAGCGCACCTCGCGATCAGCGCACCGCAGACTACCTCACCGGCCGCTTTGGCTGATGTCGGTATTGGTTGATAGCTTGTGCGTATATGCTTCGCCCCGTGCTGCCATTGAGGCGTGCGGGGCGGTATGATAACTACGACGTTGCCCGTGCGGCAGCCGGCTACGATCGGGAGACGCTTCGATGATCTATTACGTTGAGGACGACGACAACATTCGTGGGCTTACGCTCTATGCGCTTCACCAGCAAGGTATTGAGGCGGAGGGGTTCTCGTGCGACAGCGAGTTCAAGGCCGCCGTTGCTCGTCGCGTGCCCGATGCGGTGCTGCTCGACATCATGCTGCCCGATACCGACGGCCTCGAGATCCTGCGCCGCCTGCGTGCAGACCAGGAGACGGCGACGGTGCCCATCATGATGCTCACGGCGAAAGACACCGAGCTCGACAAGGTGGTTGCGCTCGATGGCGGCGCCGACGATTACCTCACCAAGCCGTTCTCCCTCATGGAGCTCACGAGCCGGTGCCGTGCGCTGCTGCGTCGCGGCGGCATGACCAAGAAGGCAACGAGCGACGTGCTTTCGGCATCGGGCATTGTGCTGTCGCCGAGCCACCGCGAGGTAACGGTGGATGGTGCCGAGATTAAGCTCACGCTGCGCGAGTTCGACCTGCTTGAATACCTCATGCGCAAGCCCGGGGTGGTGTTTAGTCGCGAGGCGCTGCTGCAGAGCGTGTGGGGCTGGGATTTTGATGGCGGCTCGCGCACGGTCGACGTGCACGTGCAGACGCTGCGCCAGAAGCTCGGCGATCATGCGTCGTGCATCGAGACGGTGCGCGGCGTTGGCTATCGCTTTGCCGATCGTTCGGCGTAATGGGGCGGTGAAGCGCGTCCGGTGAGCCCGTTTGGATCTTCGCATTCGCTGTCCCGTCGCGTATTTGGGACCGTCTTCGTGGTCGTGATCATCGCCATCGCGGTGTTCACGGTGGCGGGGACGGCCTTTTTGCAGAGCAATCTGGGCCGTGTGACGCGCAACGAGCTCTACGACGAGGTTGAGATCGTTGCCGAGGCGCTCAATACCACCGAAGACGATATCGCGATGCTCGAGCGACTCGACTTGAGCGACAAGCGTCTGACGCTCATCCAGCCCGATGGTACGGTGGTGTACGACAGCGAGGAGCCGGCGTCGGCCATGGACGACCATGACGACCGCGAAGAGGTGCGCGAGGCGCTCTCAAGCGGGCATGGATCGTCGCAGCGCTCGTCTACCACGCTCGGCGAGGTCATGCTGTACGAGGCGGTGTTGCTCGATGATGGCATGGTCATTCGCGTGGCGCAGGCGCAGGCAGGCTTTCTTTCCATCTTGCTGAGCTTTGTGGGGCCGCTGGTGATTATCGCGGCAATCGTGATTCTGGCATCGTACTTTGCGGCGCGCCGCGAGTCGAAGCGGATCATCGCGCCATTGCTCGAGGTGGATCTCGACCACCCCAAACACAACATGCAACAGGCGTATTCCGAGATGGTTCCCATGCTCGAGCGTATCGAAAGCCAGCGACAGGAGCTCAAGCGTCAGGTGAAGGTGCTGGCCGATAACGACCGCATGCGCCGCGAGTTCACTGCCAACATCACGCACGAGCTCAAGACGCCGCTTACCACCATCTCCGGGTACGCGGAGCTCATCTCAACCGGTATGGTGGCCGACGAGGCAGACGTTAAGGACTTCACGGGCCGCATCTATCGCGAGGCCGGGCGCCTCACCTCGCTCGTGAACGACATCTTGACGCTCTCGAATCTCGACGAAGCGGAGCGCTCCGATGCGCAGGCGTCGTCGAGCGTGCTGGGGTCGGTTGAGCCGGTTGATTTGCCGCAGATGCTCGAGAACGTGGTGCAGCGGCTCGAGCATGTTGCAACGAAGGCGCAGGTTGCCGTCGAGCTCGATGCATATCCGGCCATGGTGATTGGCGTGCAGCGGCTGCTCGACGAGCTCGTCTACAACCTTGTCTCAAACGCGATTCGCTATAACCGTCCCAATGGATTTGTAACCGTTACCTGCGATGTTGACGATGAGGGCCGGCCGTTTATCTGCGTGCAGGACACCGGCATCGGCATCCCCGAAGACGAGCAGGCAAAGATTTTCGAGCGCTTCTACCGTGTGGACAAAAGCCGCTCGAAGGCGCGCGGCGGCACGGGGCTCGGCCTCGCCATCGTGAAGCATGCGGCAACGTTTCATCGCGCCACCATCGATCTCAAAAGCGAGCCCGAGCGCGGTACCACGATCACGGTGACCTTCCCGGTGCAGGCGTGGACCATCGAGGACGGTCTGCCTGTCGCCTAGGTGTGCGGGCGTTTGTCGATTGCAGACAAACTTGTTCTGTCTTGCATACTTGCGCGCCAATGGGATATAAAATCTAAGTCTAACTGTATAAGGTTTGGTGCTCCGGAGAGCGCCAGCCGCCTGTGCTAGGGAAGGACCGCACGTCATGCGCAAGTTTAAGACAGAGAGCAAGAAGCTGCTCGACCTCATGATCAACTCGATCTACACCAACAAGGAGATCTTCCTGCGTGAGCTCATCTCCAACGCCTCGGACGCCGTCGACAAGCTCAACTTCAAGAGCCTTACCGACGATTCCATTCACGTCGAGCAAGGTGACCTTGCGATTCGTCTTGCGTTCGATAAGGATGCCCGCACCATCACCGTTTCCGACAACGGTATCGGCATGACCGAAGCCGAGCTCGAGAAGAATCTCGGCACCATCGCGCACTCCGGCAGCGAGGAGTTTAAGGAGCAGAACGCCGAGAGCCAGGGCGACGCCGTGGATATCATCGGCCAGTTTGGCGTGGGCTTTTACTCCGCCTTCATGGTTGCCTCGAAGGTGCGCGTGGTGAGCCGCGCCTATGGCGAAGACGAGGCGCACGTGTGGGAGTCGGACGGTCTTGAGGGCTATGCCATCGAGCCGGCTGAGCGCGCCGATCACGGCACCGATGTCATCCTGACGCTGCGCGAGAACGTACCGGGCAAGGACGGCGAGGAAGGCGAGAACTACGACCGCTACCTCTCCGAGTGGGGGCTCAAAGACCTCGTGAAGCGCTACAGCAACTACGTGCGCTATCCCATTCAGATGATGGTGACCAAGAGTCGCGAGAAGCCCAAGCCCGAGGATGCCGGCGACGACTACAAGCCCGAGTACGAGAGCTACGAGGAGCTCGAGACCATCAACTCCATGACGCCCATCTGGAAGAAGCGTTCCGGTGATGTCGAGCAGAGCGACTACAACGAGTTCTACAAGAGCACCTTCCATGATTTCGAGGATCCGGCGCGCACCATTTCGTTCCATGCCGAGGGTACGCTGGAGTACGACGCGCTGCTGTTCATTCCCGGGCGCGCGCCGTTCGATCTTTACAGCAAAGACTATGAGAAGGGCCTGGCGCTCTACAGCTCCAACGTCATGATTATGGAGAAGTGCGCCGATCTGCTGCCTGACTACTACAACTTCGTCCGCGGTGTGGTGGATTCCGCCGATGTCTCGCTCAACATCTCCCGTGAGACCCTGCAGCACGACCGTCAGCTCAAAGCCATCGCGCGCCGCGTGGAGAAGCGCGTCACGAGCGATCTTGAGGATATGCGCGACAACGATCGCGAAGCGTACGAGACGTTCTTCGAGAACTTTGGCCGCGGACTCAAGTACGGCATCTATGCGAGCTATGGCATGAAGGCGGCCGAGCTTGCCGACCTGCTGCTGTTCTGGAGTGCCAGGGAGCAGAAGATGGTCACGCTTGCCGAGTATGCCAAGGCAATGCCCGAGGGCCAGAAGGCTATCTACTACGCCGCCGGCGACTCCCGCGAGCGCCTCGCCAAGATGCCCGTGGTGACCGGCGTGCTCTCACGTGGCTATGACGTGCTTTTGCTCACGCAGGACGTAGACGAGTTCACGTTCCAGGCGATGCGCGAGTACGTGGCGCGCGACATGCCCAAGATCTACGAGGATGATGCTGCCCGCGAGGCAGCGGCGAAAGCCGTTGCCGATGGCGCCGAGCCCGAGCTTGAGGATCGCCATCTGGAGCTCAAGAACGTGGCGACCGGCGACCTTGACCTGGCAACCGAGGACGAGAAGAAGCAGGCCGAGGAGGCCACGAAGGAGCACGGTGACCTCTTCGCGGCCATGAAGGAGGCGCTCGGCGACAAGGTCGAGAAGGTTGCGGTATCGTCGCGCCTTGTTGGGGCCGAGGAGTCGCCTGCGTGCATCACCACCGAGGGCCCGCTGTCGCTGGAGATGGAGAAGGTCTTGCAGCGCGGCCCCGAGGGCGATGTCGAGGGCATGCCCAAGTCGCAGCGTGTGCTCGAGCTCAACGCCCAGCATCCCGTGTTCGAGAAGCTGAGTGCCGCGCAGCAGGATGGCGATAGCGAGAAGGTGGCGCTGTACGCCGGCTTGCTGTACGACCAGGCACTGCTGGTCGAGGGCATCCTGCCCGAGGATCCCGTGGCGTTTGCCCAGCGCGTCTGCGAGCTCATGTAGCAAGCACGCGTTTATAGCTTTGCTGCTATTTCGAGGCCGCGACACCGCGATTCTGCACGGTGTCGCGGCCTCTGTGTTTCCACGACGCGAAAAATCGCGTAGTCGCGGCGAGGAATCATCCACTACGCGAATAATCGCGGTGTCGCTGCAAGGGCGCGCCTAAGCCGTACCTATATACGGTTTGGGCGCGTTGGTGTGCGGGGTATTTCTAGACGACGAGAAGCGGCGCGAACAATGCGCGAGCTAGAGCGCTTCTGCGTGCTTGAGCGGCTGGATGCTCAGCGCATCGAGCAGCCGGCGGCTGGAGTCTTCCAGATTCGTTTCTTGGTTACGTGAGCGCTCGTTGCCTGCGGTGGAGCAAGGGAGGCCAGATCTTTGAATCGGGGGGAAGGAGAAAGGATCTGCATGGTGCGATGGCTGCGTGTGTGACCATGTGCAAACTGCATCTTCGGAGCGTTGCATCGCGGCCTCCCTGCTCGTCCGCCATTGCTGCGCGCATGGGGTGCTGCGGTCCCATGCGCTGAGTCCATTATGTCCGTTACGCCTCGATAGTTACTTATGAGCAGCCTAAGATTCCCTTACATCGCCGTGGAGGCTTCGTGATGCAGCAGCTAGCCTGCTAGACGGTCTCGAAGAAGACGTCGTCGGTAACCTCGAAGGTGAGCTTATCGAGGGTGTAGGTGCCGCAGGTCGAGAACCGGTTGGAGAAGTTATCGCCTACCGCAACGCTGATCGAGGTGTTGGTCTCGCAGGTCACGCGCAGGCTTTGGCTTGACGTCATGAGGCCATGCGCGGAGAGGACGCCGCGCAGATAGGCGAGGTAGTCATCGCTTGTCGTGGTGCGAACCTGCTCGTTCTCGTAGACGCGGAAACCGTAGGTGGTGTCGTAGAAGAAGCCGTAAGCGATGGGGTTCTCGGCGGCGTTTGTGGTGCTGAACGCATCGTAAGCGTATAGCGGGCAGTACATACGCATGTATTCGCAATAGCGCTCGAACGGTGTACCGTCGGTGTCATAGGTCAGCGTGGTCGTGGTAACGCCGGTTTCCTGCTGAACGCTGTCGCATGCATGTGCTTCGACGGGCGCGGCGAGGATGGCGCTGGCGATCACGATGGTGCAGATGCTTGCAGCAATGGCGCCGACGCGACGGATGATGCGGGCGATGTTCTGGGCGGCGGTGCGTTTCATGGGGTCCTCCTTGGGGGTTGCTGTTCGTTGGCCCCAGTATGCACCCGACCCAAAAACCCGCTTGCGCAAGCGACCCGAGTCGCTGTTTGCGGCAGGAGCTATGATGCCGGGATGATGAGATCGCCTGTGATGTAGTCGTAGATGTCCCAGGTGGCAAGGTCCATGCGGTACCAGCCCAAGGTGGCAATATGGTCGGGGTGATTCTCGAACACGTGGATGATGATCTCCTCGTCGGTGCGGCTGTCAACGATCGCACCGGTGCCCGCCGGGGTGAGTCCGGCGGCGGCGAGCTGATCAAACATGTACGTAGCAGGGTCAAGCGTTGGTTCGGCTGGTGCAGCGGTGTTTGTAGAGGAGCTTGTGCCCGATGTGCCTGCGGTGCTGCTCAGGTACACAACTGAAGTCAGGTGGTATCCAAAGATGCTTGCAGCGTCGGGCGTGCCGCTCACACGGTAGGTATACGTTACGGGATTGGAGATGCCATCGATATAGGTTACCTGCGCGTCGCAGGTAACGGTGCTGCCCGCAGCGACCCACGATGAGGTTGAGATGGAGCGCGAGAGCCCGCCATCCGCCTGCATGATGGTCCAGCCGTCACCGTTGTAGCTGGCGCCGTTCATGGTGATCGAGCGTACATCGCTTGGGCACGAGCCGTAGAAGGATGAGAGAATCGTCTGTCCCACGTCGAGCGAAATCTCATAGGGGCCGCTGTTGGGAATGGCATAGTCAAGGCCATATGAGGGTGTGTTCCAGGAGAGGTTCGCGCGATCGGGGTAGATGCTTGGGTAGATGATGTCGTAGATGAGCTTGGCATCTGCTTCGGCATTCGCGCCGGGTGCGCGCAGCATTTCACCGGACGGTTGCGCACCCGTGGTCGAGGGCGTGCCCGAGACGATATAGATAAGCGCCATGTCTTCAAACGCCGTTTGCGCGCTTCCCGTGGGAACGGCGGCTGAGGACTCCTCGGCAGGCTCAGGGTCGGTGTCCGTGACGATGGTGGTCGAGGAGTCGGAAGAGGATGAGCAGCCAACAAGGGCATAAGCGACGCATATAAGCAGCAGGACGAAGATGGCGAGACTAGGCGTGCTGGTGATCCGTTTCTGTGCAGCCATGGTGAACCCCCTGTGTGCGATGCGGCGCAGCGGCGCGGACCGTCTCGATGACGCGGTCCATCGTCTCGTCGATCGTATCGCGTTTGAGTTCGCACTCCCAGATGGTAATCGGTGTCCAGCCGGCCTGCTGCAGATCAGCGGTAGCGCGCGCATCGCGCTCCACGTTGCGGCGGAACTTCGCCTCCCAAAACTCGGTGTTACGCTTGGGCACCGAGGGCTTGCATTTTGGACAACGATGCCAGAAACATCCATTGACAAAGATGGCGATCTTGCGACCGGGGAAGGCAATGTCGGGCCTGCCCGGGACTTTCTTCCATTGCAGGCGGTACCCGGTGAGACCAGCCGCGCGCAGGCGCTGGCGAACCAGCAGCTCGGGTTTGGTGTCAGCGCGTTTGTTGCCCTGCATGGAGCGACGGCTGTCGCGGCGACGCTTCACGAGTTTTGCCTCGGCTTCACGGTCATGTGCCGCGGCGAGGGCGCGGATGAGGTCGCGGTCGGCCGGCATCCAGGTGAGTTCGGCGAGACTGCGTCGCGATATCCAGCGGATGTCGAGTTGGCGGTCGGAGCGTGTGGGCTCGCCTGATGCGATGTCGCATAAAAAGCATTCCATCGAGAGATGGAATTCGGGGTAATCGTACTCAACGGTATAGAAGTCGCGGAGGTTGCATACGCGCACGTCGAGCTCCTCGGCAAGCTCGCGCCGGCAGGCATCGGCAGGGGTCTCCCCGCGTTCCACCTTGCCGCCGGGGAACTCCCAGAGCCCTTTCATGTCGCCATACCCGCGCTTCACGGCGAGTACGTTGTCGCTGTCATCACCAGCGCACACGATACCTGCTGCAACGCGAACCGTTTTCATGCTGTCCCTTCCTCGTTAAGCCTTCCTTCAGCATACCTTACAGAACTGCAAGCTAGCTGTAAGCCAAATCGATGGCTGCGAAATCTCGCCCCTGCCACTATAAGGTCAGGAGGTGTCGATCATGGTCAAGAACAACCCATACGACAACATTCGCGAACAAGATCAGCGCAATCCCATCGTGCGCGCCGGCATGTCGGTCGTCGAGATGATTGCGTGGCTCGTGGTGATGGCGGTGCTCGCCATCGGCATGATCTGGCTTCTCTGGAGCGCATCGCGCTAGGGCAATATCATGGTGAGCAAACAAGGAGAGGATACGAACATGGTGGTACAAAGCCAAAGCTCCGCGACGGCGGGAGCGCATATGAAGACCGCAGGCGCGAACGGCGCGCCCGTGCTGGAGGTGCGCCATATCGAGAAGGTGTACGGCACGCGCAACAACGCAACGCATGCGCTGCGCGATGTTTCCTTCACGGTGGAGGAGGGCGACTTCATTGGCATCATGGGTGCGTCGGGTTCGGGCAAGTCGACCTTGCTCAACTGCATCTCGACCATCGATGCGGTGACGAGCGGTACCGTGCTGGTGCACGGCACCGATGTGACGCGTCTCAAGGCAAAGAAGCTCGCACGGTTTCGCCGCGAGCAGCTGGGGTTCATCTTCCAGGATTCAAATCTGCTCGATACGCTTACGGTCCGCGAGAACATCGCGCTTCCTCTCACCATCAGCCGCGTGCCGGCACACGACGTGCTCATTCGCGTTGAAGAGGTGGCGCGCCGTCTGGGCATTGCCGAGACGCTTGAGAAGTATCCCTACCAGCTCTCGGGCGGCCAGCAGCAGCGCGTTGCTGCCGCGCGTGCGCTCGTGACCGATCCGGCGATTATCATGGCCGACGAGCCCACCGGTGCGCTCGATTCCAAAAACGCGCGCCTTTTGCTCGAGAGCCTCGAGACCATGAATGAGCGCTACCGCGCCACGGTGCTCATGGTCACGCACGACAGCTTTGCCGCGAGCTACACGCATCGTGTGCTCTTCATTCGCGATGGACGTATCTTCACCGAGCTTCGTCGTGGGGATGCACCGCGCCAGGCGTTCTTCGAGCGCATCATGGAAGTCGTGGCGATGATGGGCGGTGACGGCAGCGATGCTCTGTAAGATCGCATGGGGCAACGTGCGTCGCGCGGGCAAAGACTACCTCATCTACCTGCTCACGCTTACGCTTGCCGTTACCGTGTTCTACGCGTTCAACACCATTTCCATCCAAGTTGACCTTGCGGGCGTGAGTGAGCAGAACTCCGGTATGGGTGATTTGCTTGGTGGCGTCATCTCCGGTCTCACGGTGTTTCTCGCCGTGGTGATGGGCTTTCTCATGGTGTATGCCAACAACTTCATCATGAAGCGGCGCAAAAAGGAGTTTGGCCTCTACCAGGTGCTCGGCATGAGCCGCGGCCAGGTTGCCCGTATCATGACACTCGAGACGCTCTTTGTGTCCTTAGCAGCACTCGTGCTGGGTATCATCTGCGGTCTGGCGCTCTCGCAGGTTATGGTGTTCTTCACCGCTTCGATTTTCAAGACGCAGATCGCCGACTTCCATTTCTTCTTCTCGCTCGAGGCGTTTTGTACCACCGTGGGGTGCCTTGCCGCGATCTTTGTGGTCACGCTCATCTTTAACCTGCGCGTGGTGGCACGTGCGAAGGTGATTGATCTCATGGGGGCGGGACGCAAAAACGAGATCATTCGCGTACGCAACCCCTGGCTCTCGGCGGCGATCTTCATCGCCGGCATTGCGGCGATCGGCGTGGCGTATGTGCGCCTGCTCGACCAGGGTCTGCCCTACGACGGGCAACCCGAGGGCATGCGTGATTTCCTCATCACGACCGTCACCGTGGTCGTTGGCACCATTCTTATGTTCTATGGTCTCTCGGGCTTTCTGCTCAAGGCGCTGCAGGGTGTGCGCGGGCTCTACTGGCGCGGCCTCAACATGGTGACCATGCGCCAGCTTGCCGCGAAGGTGAACACGGTGAGCATGTCGATGGCGGTGATCGCGATGATCCTCTTTCTGGCCATCACGTCGGTGACCACGGGTATGTCGCTCGCCGATACCATGAACAACACCGTGGAGCGCGGTACGCCGGTGGACTACACGCGTTGCCTGGTGTATTGGGGCCCGCGTTCGGTTGCCGAGATGAACTCACGTAAGGCGTATGCCGAGGATGATGTGGTCTATGCCGTGGCAACGGGTCCCGTTGACATGATGGCGGCAGGCAAGAACGACATCATGAATCCGGATACGCCCGAGGCCAAGCCCTTCGATCTCGCCTCGATTGCCGGCAGCTACGTGCAGGTGGATGCCTTTGATTCGACGCCGCGCGATGGCGACCATCCGGTGGTCTCGCTGGGGGATCTCTGCGAAGCGGTCGACATGCCGCTGCCGGCTGGCACCGAGAACTCCGATATGACGACGCTTGGCCTCATGGTTATCGACGAGAGCACCTACAACAAGTATCTGCGCTTCCGCGGGATGGAGCCCATCGAGCTTGGCGAGAACGGCTACACCATCACCTCCGATATGGGCGCCACGGTAAATGACGTGTACAACAAGGTGCTGGGCGAGGGCATCAAGCTCGAGATTGGCGGGCGCGCGCTGACGCCCGTGCAGGATCGTGTGCCCGAGGATGCGAGTACGTTCCAAAACGCCATGATGGGCATGAACTCTGGCACCATCGTGCTGCCCGACGACCTCGTGGCGTCGCTCAATCTGCCCCTGTACTACAGCTATCTCATGCTCAACTACGCCGACGGCGTTTCGGTGGAGGAAGGCGACGCCTACGTGGCAGCGCCGCGCACCTACAGCGACGTGCTGAACGAGGCAGGGGAGAGCATCGCCGGCTGGGGCACGGAGGCATCACGCACGGTGACGTACGAGAGCGTCGACTCCATGAACGGTCTCATTAGCTATCTGGCCATCTACATCGGGTTCGTGCTCGTGCTGGCGTGCGCTGCGATTCTCACCATTCAGCAGCTTTCGGGCGTGGCGGAGGCGGGTGCCAACTATCGCATCCTCTCCGAGCTGGGTACCGCGACCGACCAGATTGCCCATTCGGTGCTTGCGCAGCAGACGATCTTCTTCCTCTTCCCACTGGTAGTTGGCATTGCGCACGCCATGGTGGCACTGAAGGTGATCATCGAGCTTGTGGCGCTGTTCGGCGGCATGAGCATCGGCGGCACGGTGGGGCTTACCACACTCATTTTCGTGGTGGCATACGGCGGTTATTTCTGTGTGACCTACCTCATGAGCAGGGGCATGGTACACGAGGCAACGCTCGCGCGACACGCGGCGTAAGGCCAAGCGAGCGGGGGAGGTGTGTGCCGACCCCGCTCGCTTTCTATCGAAACACGGCATTACATGGATGAGGAGTGCGTTCATGAAGCGAGCATTTGGTGTGGCGATGGCAGTGGTGCTTATCGCGGTGGCGGTTTATTTCCTTTCGGTTGGCTATGATCGCGTGTTTGTTTCTCCTGATACCTACTATGCGCAGGTTGACAACACGCATCTCAGCAAGGCAGAAGATAGCATCAACGAGTTTGATTACCACTATGAGCTGCCTGCGGTATCCGAAGACGGCAACACCACCAAGCTTGGATTCGATACAAGCCGTGAGTTGCGTGAAGGCGCCTATCTCAAGCTCGAAACACTCGCCTTGCGGGGCGTGGTGCGCTGGGAAGAGGTGACATGGGACGAGATTCCCGCCGCGGCGCAAGCCGAGCTCGATGCGCCCGCGGCGTGATTAGTGCTTCCAGAAGAAGAGCACGAGCTCGTCGCGGCTTTTCTGCCCGGTTTTCACGAGGATGTTGTGCACATGGGCCTTCACAGTGCCCACGGCCAGATAGAGTTCGCTGGCGATTTCCTGGTTGCTCTTGCCGAGCACCACGAGCCGAAGCACCTCGGCCTCGCGGCCCGAGAGCTTGTTCTCCTCGCGGAAGAACGGCATGAGCTCCTCGATGTGGCGTTCGAGATCGTTGACCTCGTCTTTGACCGGTGCCTCTTTAATGCGAATCGAAAGTACGTTAATGGCGTTTTTCACCAAGATGAAGGCGAAGAAGACCACAAGCAGGTTCTCGGAGAAGTTGCGCTCGGAGAGATAGAGCTGCAGCCAGCTGGGATACACATTCATAGGTGAGGCGATGATCACCACGGTGTCCTCAATCAGCACGAGTATGGTGAGGGCAATCGTGATGAACATCGCCTTCTTGTACTTCTCAAGACGCAGCCGGTAGGTGGGGTCTTTGGATCGGTAGTAGGCGCAGAGCGCATAGCCATAGGTATAGAAGAGGAATACCTGGCGCATGGTGTAGTACAGCCACTGGCGCACAGGACCCTCGGGCAGGCCGAGAATTACGATGACATTGGCTACCACAAAAACCGCGAGCGGAATATAGAACAGCCGCTTAGAGCGCTTGTCGAGCGCGTCGAGGATGATGGCCCATACGCACGCGTTGAGCGCCGTGACGATGGCCGTGCGTAAAAAGGGCATCGAGATCTCGTAATAGAGTGTCACGTCGAAGGGCAGGTTTTGCGAAGTGAACTCATTAAAGAAGATCTCGGCGATTTCGATGCCATAGAGGGCGAATGCGCCGCAGGAATAGAGATACACGCGCCTGCGCGAAGACAGATAGGTTGCTATCGAGATGGCCGAGGCCAGGACGCAGATGACAAGCAGCAAAAGCGTGTAAAAGAACAGCACTGAATCCATAAGCGCAACCGCCTGAAACCAACGAACGTGTATGTAACTGTAACGACATCCAACTAGCTGCCAGTGTAGCCGAGTTTACCGTTCGTCGAAAGGCTCGACTTTCGCGGCGCGCTGTGATGCTTTTGACGTATGCCCTCATAACAGGGTGGTTTGCTTCCACTGTAGGACGCAGGGGAGGGGGCGCCGCGCAGGGCTTCCCAGGCTGGTAGAAGCGCACAGAAGCGGGGTTTAGACAGGTTGCATCGAGCGGAAGAGGTATCTCGCCGTGAGGAGCGCCTGCACCGCGCGTTGAGGGTGCCCCGACCGTCACCGTCCAAAACCGACCGTTCGCGGAGAGGTGCCAATCGAAATAATCGGCGAACGGTAAGCCTAGATGCCCCGCTTTTCGGGAATACTCGCTGTAGCTGCGCGTTTATGGTTGGTTTATGCCGGTTATATTTCCGCAGTCGGTCTTTAAACCGCCATAAACTCGCCATAAATATCGGGCGGTTCATATGATGTGCTTAACAGGTTCGGGTGCCACGGATACGGCAACACAGCTCGCGCCTGAGGCAATTATTTGGTTCGGCGCTCCGGAGAGAAAGCCGGGGCAAAGGAGACAAAGGAGGCAGTAATGGTTAAGGATTTCATTGACACAAATGACTTCACCAAGGAAGAGATTCTCGCCATCGAGGATCTCGGCATTGCCATGAAGAAGGCCATCAAGGAGGGCGGCTATTATCCGCACCTGCTCCGCAACCAGAGCCTTGGCATGATCTTCCAGCAGGTTTCCACCCGCACCCGTCTCTCCTTCGAGACCGCTATGACCGACCTCGGCGGCCACGCCCAGTTCTACGGCCCTGGCACCATCCAGCTCGGTGGTCATGAGTCCCTCGGCGACACCGCTCGCGTCATGGGCTCTCTGCTCGACATCATGATGGCCCGCGTTGACCGTCATAAGGATGTTGTTGGTCTCGCCGAAGGCTCCGCTGTGCCCGTGATCAACGGCATGTCCGAGTTCAACCATCCCACGCAGGAGATGGGCGACCTCATGACCATGCTCGAGAACCTCCCCGAGGGCAAGAAGATCGAGGACTGCACCCTCGCCTTCATCGGCGACGCTACTCAGGTCTGCCTCTCCCTCATGTTCATCTGCTCCAAGATCGGCATGAACTTCGTGCAGTTCGGACCCAAGGGTCACCAGATCTGCGACGGCGCCCTGCACGTGGGCACCACCGAGGAGCGCGCTGAGTTCGGTAAGCAGCTCATGGCCATCGGCGAGGAGAACTGCAAGGTCTCCGGTGGCACCATCACCATCTCCGATGACATCGAGTGCATCAAGGGCGCTGACTTCATCTACACCGACGTGTGGTATGGCCTGTACGATGAGGAGGTCGAGGGCGAGAACTACATGGACGTGTTCTATCCCAAGTATCAGGTCACCATGGACATGATGAACTTCGCCGGCCCCAACTCCAAGTTCATGCACTGCCTGCCCGCCACCCGCGGCGAGGAGGTCGTGGACGAGGTCATGGACGATCCCGAGCGCTCCCTGTGCTGGGTCGAGGCCGAGAACCGCAAGCACTCCATCCGCGCCATCATGGCCGCGCTTGGCCGCCGCACCCCGCTCAACGATGACGATGTCGACTACATCGGCAAGGAGGAGCTGCACGCTGCGCTCGCCAAGATCGAGGAGCTCCAGGCCTAAGGTTTGCCCTCTCTAGGTACGGCGGCCCCCGCGGTCGCCGTACCGAGCGAACGGTGGATGCTCGTCTCAACCGTTCGCGAAACCCTCGCTCGCGCGCTCGGCAGTGCGGGTGAGGGGTCCTACTAACGACTGAGCAAAGGATCTGAACTATGGCTGAAAAAGCAAAGAAGCTTTCATTCTTGACCGTCATCTCCACGGTCATCTGCGTGGTGTTCGTCTGCGAGGCCGCCGCGCCTGCAGCCGCCATTGGTAACCAGCAGTTCTTCTGGTGGATCTTCCTGATCATCACCTTCCTGCTGCCCTATGGCATGATCGTCGCCGAGCTTGGCACCACCTACGATGGAGAAGGCGGCATCTACGACTGGGTTCGTGACGGACTCGGTGACAAGTGGGGTGCCCGCATCTCCTGGTACTACTGGGTGAACTATCCGCTGTGGATCGCATCGCTCGCTACCATGTTCCCCGATATCCTGGGCATGGTCTTTGGCGTGTCGTTCGATCTTCCCGTTGCGATGGCCATCGAGCTCGCCTTCGTGTGGATCGTCTACCTCATGGGTCGCTCCAAGGCAGCCGACTCTGAGTGGGTGCTCAACGGTGGCGCCCTCATCAAGGTGATCGTGGCCGTGGCCGTTGGCGCCCTGGGCATTTGGTACGCCATGGAGAACGGTTTTGCGAGCGATATGAGCGCGCAGACCTTCCTGCCCGATATCGCCAACGTTGACGCGCTTGGTTACCTCTCGATCATCATCTTCAACTTCATGGGCTTCGAGGTCATCTGCACCATGACCGACGACATGGCCGATCCTGCCCGCGACATCCCCAAGGCCATCATCATGGGCGGCGCCGCGATTGCAGTCATCTACCTGTTCGCCGGCTTTGGCATCGGCGCGGCCATCCCCGCTGCCGAGATCGATCCCGACTACGGCATGATCTATGCAGTCCAGACCATGGTGGGCGATTCCGCGATCTTCAAGATCATCTGCATCGCCTTCCTCATCACGCTTTTCGCGAACATGGCTGCTTGGTCCTTCGGCGTCAACTCCGTTGCCCGCTATGCTGCTGAGCACGGCAATATGCCCAAGGTCTTCGCTTCCATGATCTCCAAGGACGATATGCCCAACGGCGCCAACCTCGTGAATGCCGTCGTCGCGACGCTCGTCCTGGCCCTGCAGCTCGTCCCCGTCGAGGCCATCTCCGACGGCATCTTCTGGATGCTCTTCGGCACCTCCGTCGTGTTCCTGCTGCTCACCTACATCCCGATGTTCCCGGCCTTCCTGAACCTGCGCAAGAACGATCCGAATCGCGAGCGCATCTTCACCTTCCCGTTCAAGGGTGCCCTTATGAAGGTCGCCATCGCGGTGCCGTGCATCGAGCTCGTGCTCACCATCGTCGCTACCATCGTCCCGCTTTCCGAGGCCGAGATAGCCGATAAGGTTCCGATGCTCATCATCTTCATCGTCATTGTGCTCATCGGCGAGGTCGTGCGCGTCTGGAGTGCCCGCGGCCGCAAGGAGGAGTACAAGGGCCTGACTCCCGAGCTCGCCGCCCAGCGTCTGGCCGAGGAGGCCGAGTCCGAGGAGTAGCACCTAGGTGTCTCCATCTGCCGGCATTGTGCCTCGTGCCAGCAGAAGCCACAAGCCGCCCGGCGGGTGCGGTACCCAAACCCGCCACCTCATCTGGTAAGAACCGCTGAGGCATATCTCAACGGTTAGGGTCCCTGCGTATTGGAGGAAACAATGCGTACTATCACCGAGTCTGAGTCCACTCCGAGGGCAGACGGCTTCCGTATGCCTGCCGAGTTCGAGCCGCAGGATCGCGTGTGGATGGGTTGGCCCCACCGCACCGACACTTGGGCCCATGGCGCCAAGCCTGCTCAGAGCCAGTATGCCGACATCGCCAACGCGATCGCCGAGTTCACCACGGTTGTCATGTGCGTCAACCAGGCCGACTATGCTAACTGCAAGGCGGTCTTCGAGGACGAGAAGTATGAGAACCGTGACAACATCATCGTGCTCGAGATGACCACCGACGACGCGTGGTTCCGTGACACCGGCGCTACCTTCGTGATCGACGATCACGGCAACAAGCGCGCCAACCACTGGCACTTCAACGCTTACGGCGGCATGATCGACGGTCTGTACTTCCCGTGGGACAAGGATGAGCAGATCGCCCTCAAGATGGCTGAGTTCGCTCGCTGCGACCGCTATCGCCCCGATGACATGATTCTCGAGGGTGGCTCCATCACCGTCGACGGCGAGGGCACCCTTGTCGTGACCGACCAGTGCCTGCTTTCCCCCGGCCGCACCGCCAGCGCTGTGCGCGTCGAGGAGGACGAGGATGACCTCTGGCCGAGCTACGCGCTCAAGTTCCAGCCCTGGAGCGAGGAGCTGCGCGAGTACATGAACGAGCACCTCAAGGAGTACCTGAACGTCGAGAAGATCATTTGGGTCAAGGAGGGCATCGACCCCTGTGAGACCAACGGTCACATCGACGACGTCGCGACCTTCATCGCTCCTGGCGTTATGGCCTGCATCTGGTCCGACGATCCCGAGTACCCGTTCTATCGTCAGTGCCATGAGGCCTATGAGACGCTGTCCAACGCCACCGATGCCAAGGGCAACAAGCTCAAGGTCTACAAGCTCTGCATGCCTGTGAAGCCGCTCTACATGGATCAGGCTTCCTGCGACTCCATCGACATCGACGAGAACGCCGAGCCGCGCGTTCCCGACGAGCCGCTGATCGCTTCCTACATGAACTACCTCGTCACCAACCACGGCGTCATCGTGCCGCAGTACGGCGACGAGAACGACCAGCTCGCGGTCGACACGCTCCAGAAGATCTACGATGAGGTTTGGGGCGAGGGCGTCTACAAGTGCGTGGGCGTCAAGTCCGACCAGGTCGTCTACGGTGGTGGCAACATCCACTGCATTACGCAGCAGGAGCCTTCCGCTCAGACCAAGTAAGCACTGCGTGCATACAAAGGGCCCCGCGCCTACCCGTCGGCGCGGGGCCCTTTCTTTTTTCGAAAGGCCAGGGGTATGTCTGGTAAGAAGTTTTCGCTAATAGACGTGGTGCTGTCAGTTATCTGCGTGGTATTCACCATCGAGGCCGCAGCTCCCGCCTCTGCTATGGGCAACGTTCAATTCTTCTGGTGGGGTTTTCTCATCATTACGTTTTTGCTGCCATATGGCCTTGTGGTTGCCGAGCTTGGTACCACCTATGACTCCGAGGGCGGCCTGTACGACTGGGTTCGCGATGGTCTGGGTGACACCTGGGCTGCCCGTTGCTCGTGGTTCTACTGGGTGAATTTCCCCTTATGGGTAGCAAGTCTCGCCTGCATGTTTCCAAGCATCATTACCGCGATCAGCGGATTTGAGTTTTCGCTGCCGCTGGCAATCGCGCTTGAGCTCGCCTTTGTGTGGGGTGTTACGATTCTGGCATTTTCGCCGGTTTCCGAGGCAGACTGGATCATGAACGGCGGAGCCATCATCAAGGTGTTCATCACCTGTGTGGTGGGTGCCGTGGGTATCTGGTTTGCGTGCACAAGCGGCTTTGCGAACGACATGAGCCTGCAGACGTTCTTCCCTAACCTGGGCGACCTTAACTCGCTCACCTATCTCTCGGTTATCCTCTTCAACTTCATGGGCTTCGAGGTAGTGGCAACCTTCGCCGGCTCGATGAAGAACCCCGCAACCGATATCCCTAAGGCCATCATCGTGGGTGGCATTGCTATTGCTGCGGTGTATATCATCTGTGGTATTGGCATTGGCGCTGCGGTGCCCACCGACCAGCTGTCGCTCGACTCGGGTATCGTCGATGCGGTGGGTGCCATGTTGGGTACCACCCATCCGCTCACCATTATCGTGGGCGTCGTGTTTCTCATCACCTTGTTCGCCAACATGACCTGCTGGTCGTTTGGTGTGAACTCGGTGGCGAGCTATGCTGCGCGTCACGGCAACATGCCTAAGCCGTTCGCGCTGTGCTCCAAGAAGACCGGCATGCCCAACGGCTCGGCCATTATGAACGGCATCATTGCGAGCGCAGTGCTGTTGCTGCAGTTGTTCTTGGGCGAGGATTCCGAGGTGTTCTGGGTGCTCTTCTCCATGAACATCGTGTTCTTGCTTATGAGCTACATCCCCATGTTTCCAGCGTTTTGGAAGCTACGGAAGTTTGACGGCGATCGGCCCCGCGTATTCCGTGCGCCCTTTGAGGGCAAGCTTCTTGCGGTCATGCTCATCATTCCGGCGGTTGAGCTCGTGCTTTCCATTGTGGCGACCGTCGTGCCGTTCAATGGCTCGCCCGAAGAGCTCAGCAAACTCCCCATGTTGCTGGGCGTGGTAATTCTCATTGTATTGGGCGAGGTGGTACGTGTGATCTCGAAGCGCGGACGCGCTGAGGATTACCCCGGGGTCGAGGCAGAAAAAAGCCGCCTGGCAAAGCAGGCGGCCGATGCGGTCGATGGGGCTGGCAAACTCGGGTAGCTTGCCTGCGATAGCGTGCCTTAAGCGCCGAACCCAGCGAGCTGCGCCTTCTTGCGCGCGCTCATCTTGGGGGCGAAGTAGGGGATATGGCCGAGGTACGGGCACTCGTTGGCGCCGAGCTCGGGCGTGATAGGGTCGTAGGTAAAGAGGCCACCGATGCGGGTGATGGCCTTGGCGGTGGACGTTGCGATGAAATCGATCACGGTCATGGTTGTCTCCCTTCGGTAGATGGCGAATGTTGTTGGCAATTTCGGTTCCTCCGAACGCCCGCGGCCGTACACCGCGCACACTCGTTAGTCCGAAATCGGTCGACGCTAGTCTAGCGTGCGCGATTCATCACTGCAACAGCGAAATCATGGCATTGCTGCCGTGTTTCAAAATTCATCATTTTTGCATGAATGCTCTGGTATCAGGGCTGCAGGGCGTCATGCACAAGGAGGGTATGTCATGCAGCGCACGGTGATTCGCAGTCATGCGGTGTTTACCGGTTTAGGTGATCGTCCGCATGCGGGCGGCGTTGCTCTTGAGGGTGACCGCATTGTGTACGCGGGGCCGGCGGAAGGACTGGAGCCGTATCTGCCTGGAGCACACGTGGTGGATGTGGGCGACGGTCTTGTGTGTCCCGGGCTGATTGATGCTCACCTGCATTTCTTTACCGCCGCCATTAACCGTTCGCGCTTCGCCGTCTTTTGCGAGGGGACCTGCGCCGAGGATTGCGTGGAGGCGCTCGCACAGGTGGAAGACGCGCGCCCGCATGATGAATTCTTGCTTTCCTATGGCTGGTACCACCCGCTATGGCACACGCCGGATCTGCCCACAAAAGAGATTATCGACCGCGAATATCCCGATCGTCCCGTGTGCCTCATGGGTGCCGACGTGCATACGCTCTGGCTCAACAGCAAGGCACTCGAGGTGCTGGGCATCACCGATGACGCCGTGCCGCCTGCAGGCGGCATCTACCAGCGGGATGCGTCGGGACACCTCACCGGTATTGTCCAAGAGGCGGCGGCATTCGCATTGCTGTCGCGAATTTACCGTGTTACCCCCGAAGAAGGAGAGGAAGCCGTTGCCGCGCTGATCGACGATCTGCATGCGTGCGGCATCACGGGCGTGGGCGATATGGCGCTTACGCCGCAGCCTGGTTCAGATATGCTGTGCGACCGCGTGTTTGAGCAGCTTGAGCGGGCGGGGCACCTTGGGCTTCGCGTGAGTCTTTTTCCTGCCGCGCTGGGTGACTACACGCGTGTGTACGAGCTTGAGCAGCGCTTTTCCGAGAGCGCGTTGGTGCGAGTAGGGGGCTTGAAGCAGTTTTTCGACGGCGTCACCTCAACGCATACCGCCTGGCTCTCAAAACCCTATAGCAACGCCCTATCTCCCGACGATGTTGGCAGGCCAACGATTCCTGCTCAGCGCATGCGCGAACTCGTGCTCGATGCTGCGGCGCATGGGTACGCCACACGTATCCATACCATCGGTGACCGTGCGGTTTCCACGGCGCTTGATTTCTTTGCCGAGGCGCGTGAGCGCTATGGTGCTCCGCAGGTGGGTACCTATGGGTTGGAGCACTTGGAATACATGCGCGATGAGGATATTCCGCGGCCCGCTGAGCTGGGGGTATGTGCGAACGTGCAGCCGCCGCATGCAACGCTTGATCCAGAGGGTACGGTGCGTGACATGGGTCTTGCGCGCGCACGACGCATGTGGCCGTTCGCCTCGTACGAGCGCTCCGGCGTGCGTTTCTCCTTTGGCACCGATGCGCCGGTTGTGGATATCGATAGCCGCGCGGTGCTGTATGACGCAGTGACGAGGCGCGATGCGGTGACGGGCAAACCTGAGGGCGGGTGGGTGCCCGAAGAGTGCCTTGGCCTTGCGGAGGCGCTGCGTGCGTACACGCTGGAATCGGCGGCGGCGATCGGGCGCGAGCACGAACTGGGAACGCTCGAGGCCGGCAAGCTCGCCGACCTCACGATATTCGCCGACAACCTCTTTGATCTTGATGTCGAAGATCTCAAAACCGCATCGGTGCGCATGACAATAGTTGGTGGCAAGGTGGTGCACGAAGCCTAGGGCAGCGCCATGGCCGCGCGTCGCGGGGGCGCGGCCGGAGCCCTCGTCGCATTGCCCATTTCGTTTTCTGTGCACCCTGCTGAACTTGTTTGTGCAGTCGACACGCCTGTTCTGTGCGCCAAAGTTACGTTTGAACGCGTGGAATGCCATTTTGGCGCACAAACAAGGCGCGCCGACTGCACAAAAAACATGTCGAACTATGGAGTTGCGGCACGTAATCTGCGCAACAGGGCGCATAATCATATATACCGGCGCGTTGCCGGGAAGATGGGATTACGATTGCCGGGCTTGGATGGTGAGAAACAAGCATGGACACCCTTTGGTTTCTCTACACTTGTGCGCTGCTCGCCATAACGCTTATATCGTGCTCACTTTCTCTTGCCGTGTGGATGGCAACCCGCCGGCGCGACTGCCTGGTTTCCGCTGCGGGCTTCATCGTGTACGCGTTCGAGCTTGCATTCATTTTCTTTGATGAATACGCACGCACCAAGTACGACTATCCGCAGAACTTCGATGCCCCGCTCACGCATCCTATCGAAAGCGCCGTGCTGAGCATTATATTCACCGGCATCCTTTGGACTTGGATGCTCATGAGGCTGCATAAGCACATGGATTGGCGCCGTGTGTTGGCGCCGATTGCGGTGTATGCGGTGATCGCCCTGACGCTTGTGCCAAAAGATGGCATGTCGAGCACGTTGCAGCAGTGGGCATATTGGCTTGTGCGCGACCTTACGTTACTGGGCAGCTTGCTGTATGCGCTTTGGTGCTACCGGCATGCTGTGAGCGAAAGCGAACGGCTGGACCTGGCGCGCTCAAAACGGTTTTTTACATTCGCGTGTGTCCTGGTAGGATTCATTATCCTCGAGGATACGTACATGATCTTGTTCTACCGTCCCACGCTCGACAATACGCTTGAAGCACAGTTCTTCTGGCATCTCTCGGAGCGCAATATTTCGGAGAACATTTTGATGGTTGCCTGCGCTATCCAGCTACTGCGCAAGAACCAGCAGGTGCTTTCAATGTACTTCAATCATCCGCCGGTGGGCAGAAGCCAGACGAACTCCGAGCCGCTGAGCTATGTTGAGCAGCCGGCGCAGGAGGGCGAGTCGGTCAATGCGACGCCGCCGGCGGTGACTCGAAGCCGCCGCGTGCTAGAAGAGGCGCGCGCCGAACGCGAGCGGCAGATTTCAAACGAGCTGGAGAGCCGCATTTTGCTCTACGGCGACGAGCACGGTCTTTCGGTACGTGAGCGCGATGTGCTGAATCTACTCATCCAAGGAAAGGACACGCGCAACATCGCGAGCTCATTGGTGATTTCGGTGGGTACGGTCAAAGCACATCTGTCGCGTATCTACAAGAAGGTGGGCGTATCGGGTCGCGAGGAGCTGGCTCGCGATTTCTGGAGCAGCTAGGATTGCCAGACTATTGCGAATCCGTGTCATCCCGGTTTCGGCAAACGGTAGCAAATTGCTGTAATCCTTGCAGGTAAACGCTGTAATCCGCATTAAGCTTTCCGCTTGCGGAAGCTGAATGGAAACAAGGTCTTCCTATGCTTGACCATGGTAGCTACAGAAGTTACCGCGCGGGTGCAAGCACCGCATCCGCGGGTGTTACCGTATCGACGAAGGGAGACCGTCATGGCAGATACGGATGTGGCCCAGGCCACGCAAGAGAGCCAGGAGGATCGAGAGCTTGGTACGCTCCCTATCCCGCAGCTCTTCATTAAGTATTCGGCGATTGCATTCGCCGGCATGATCGCTCAGATCATCATGGTTGTGCTCGAGGGCATCATCATGGGCAACGGACTGGGTGCGCACGGCCTCGCCTGCGTCTCCATCATCATGTCCATCGAGCTTCTAAACGTGGCGCTTGGCAGCGCGCTCGCCGTTGGTGTTTCTACCGTTGCGGGCAATCGCCTCGGCGCTGGTGATACCGAGGGCGCTAAGACGGCGTTTTCTCAGGGATTCTGGTTCACCACGTTCCTCATCATCCTGCTCGTGGTGCTCGCTGAGATCTTCGTCGAGCCGCTCGTCGCGTTCTTGGGTGCCACCCCGGACATCTTTGATGACTCCGTGGGCGCTATTCGCGTCTTCTTGCTTGGTCTGCCGTTCTGCGTAATCGGCCAGATGCTCTGCGGCATGCTCCGTATCGACGAGAAGCCGCATGCGGCTGCGACCATTCAGATTGTGTCTGCCGTTATCGCCATCATCTGGCTCGCGCTTTCTACGTTCGTCCTCAACTTCGGCGTCACTGGTGCCGGCCTGTATTACGCCGCTTCCATTGGCATCTGGTTCGTGGTGATCTACTACTTCGTTGGTGGCGAGCGCTCCATCTTCCAGATTCGCGCCAAGGACATGAAGCTCGATTTTGGTCTCTGCTTCCAGATTGTGAAGATTGGCTTCCCGCTGTTTTTGCTGCAGGCTACGAGCTCGGTGTATACCACCGTGGTGAACAATCAGCTCGGCATGCTTGGCTCCAGCCTTGATATCGCCGCGTTCGCCATCATCAACGGTTATGTGGTCTACATCATCATGATGGTGGTTCAGGCCATCACCTACGGCGTCCAGCCCATCGCCGCCTACAACGCCGGCGCGAAGGCCTATGGCCGCATGAAGCAGCTCCTTACCACGTCGCTCGCCGCCGAGGTCATCGTGATTGCCATCGTGACCGTGATCGTGTGGCTCGCCGCGTATCCCATCTGCCTCATCTTCGCAGGCGATCCCGAGCTGGCAACAGTTTCTGCCGACGCAACCCGCATCGTCATCCTCTTCGGTGCGCTTGGTTGGGCATCTCAGGTTATTTCCAGCTACTTCGAGTGCGTCGAGAAGATCGTTATCGCCACGATTCTGGGTATCGCGCGCTACATCTTCTTCACCATTCCGGCGGTCTACATCCTGGGTGGCATGATGGGCGTCCAGGGCGTCTGGGTTGCACAGCCCGTCGCCGACGTGATTACGTTCGTGCTCGTTGCAATCTTTGTGGTCTATGAGATCAAGCGTCTTTCCTCGCTTGAGCAGAAGGAGGCATAACATCATGGCTACGGCAGAGTTGGTTCTGAAGAGCAACGCGGTTTTCACAGGCGATGGCAGCCAGCCGTTCGCCGGCGGTGTCGCGATTGCCGACGGCAAGATCCTCGCGTGCGGCGATGATGCGACGATCGCGCCCTACATTGGCGAGGACACCGAGGTCCGCGAGTATGGCGACAAGCTCATCATGCCGGGTTTCAACGATTCGCACACCCACTTCACGCAGGGCGCGCTTGTAGATGATCCGGATTTCTGCATTCATATCGGCGGGACCGATACGCTCGAGGAGGCGCTCGCCAACCTGAAAGCGTGGGCCGACGCGCATCCCAACAACGAGTGGGTGTTTGGCAACGAGGTCATTCAGTTCAACTGGGAGACGCCGCTCATGCCCACCGCAGCGCAGATCGATGCGGTGATTCCCGATCGTCCGGTCGTGCTTGCCCAGGTCGACATGCACACGTTCTCGGCTAACACGCGTGCTATGGAGAAGGCAGGTGTCACGCGCGATACGCCCGATCCGTACGGCGGCGAGATCCTGCACGACGAGCAGGGCGAGCCCACCGGTGTCTTCTCCAACACCGCTACGGACATCTTTACGGCGCTGCTGTTCCATCCCGAGTGGGAGGATATGAAGACCTCGTATCGCAAGGGATTCGAGAAGGCGAAGCGCCTGGGCCTCACCTCCGTGTGCGTGGTCTTCCCCGAGGGCGTTTCCTACGACGACCCGTTCGAGGTATTCCATGAGTTCGAGCAGGATGGCGAGCTGCCGTTCCGCATGCCGTATTACACGCAGCTCTCGAGCAGCGAGCATGAGGACCTCATCGCTAAGATCGAGCGCATGCAGGAGAAGTACAACAAGCCCGGCTCGCTCATCACCTGCAATGGCTTCAAGATTCTGATCGACGGCGTGTGCTCCGACCACACCGCGTGGATGGCGTGGCCCTATGCGAACGATGCCACAACCAACGGCATGCCCGCTATGGACCTCACCCAGGTGCGCTCCGATCTGCTGCGCGCCTGCGAGGCAGGATATCCCGTGCGCATTCATACCATTGGCGATGCCGCGGTGCATTGGGCGCTCGATGCGTTCGATGAGGCGAAGCGCCGCTGCGGTGATAAGGGTCTGCGTCACGTGCAGGAGCATGTCGAGACCATTCAGCCCGACGACCTCAAGCGTTTTGCCGAGATTGGTGTGGTTGCCTGCATGCAGCCCATGCACATGATTCTCGACCTCGAATTCCGCTCGAAGGACGACGCCGTTGGTCCCGAGCGCCTGCCGTACTGCTGGCCCATGCGCTCGCTCATCGATGCCGGTACCGGCGTCGCGCTTTCCACCGACTTCCCCGTGGTGGGTATCGAGCCGCTTGAGGAGGTTTATGCCGCGGTGACCCGCCAGCTCTTCGACGGCACGCCCGAGGAGGGTTGGGTGCCCGAGCAGCGCATCACCATGGCCGAGGCACTCAAGGCCTATACCTATGGTTCGGCCTATTGCGAGGGCGTCGAGGATCAGGTTGGTACCCTCGAGGCTGGCAAGCTCGCCGATGTGATTGTGCTTTCGAAGAACCTCTTTAAGGTCGATCCCAAGGAGATTCTGGAGACCACGGTCGATCTTACGGTCTTCAATGGCAAGGTGGTCTACGAGGCGTAAAGCCTCCACGGAGAGCCTCCGGGATTTTCCTTGCTGCGTCCTCGCCGCGCTGCGGCTGCGGATTGCAGCTACGGAAAACCCGGAGGCTCTTCGGCTTTTCGTCTAGCGTGGGTGCGAGGAATTATGTGGAAGGGTTCGTGATGTTTGCGGACCGTGTGCTCAAGACGACGAAGCTATTCATGTCGACCGATAATTGGCCCTATGCGGGCGGAGTTGCCATGGCAGGCGACCGCATCTGCGCGGTAGGGCCGTGGGATGAGGTCGAATACTGGATTGGCCCCGATACCGAGGTGCTCGATCTCGGCGATGCGTTCGTGTGCCCTGGTTTCCACGACAGCCATATGCATTTCTATTCTGCGGCGATCGATCGCTCACGGTTCATGGCGTTTTGCGAGGGAACCTGCGCGCAGGACTGCGTCGATTCGCTACGTACGGTGGAAAACGCGCGCCCGCGCGAGAAGTTCATGCTCGGCTATGGGTGGTACCATCCGCTATGGCATGACCCTGTGCTGCCCACGAAAGAAATCCTAGACGAGGCATACCCCGATCGCCCTGTGGTGCTCACCTCAGGCGATATGCATACGCTGTGGTGCAACTCGTGTGCACTCGAGAAGTTTGGCCTCACGCGCGACTCCGTTGCTCCCGAGGGCGGAGCCTATCAGCGCGACGCGGCAGGCGAGCTCACAGGCATCATTCAGGAGGCGGCGGCCGATGCACTGCTGGATGTCGTCGAGGCTGAGTTCTCGCAGGAAGAGTCGCTCGAGGCAATCCGTGCTTTTGTGGCGGACCTCAATGCGCAGGGCATTACGAGTGTTGGCGACGTTGCTCCCGGTAACGCGCCCGACCGCATTCGGCTGTACGAGGGGCTCGAGCATGCGGGCGATTTGAATGTGCGCATGAATGTCTTCCCGGTACTCTCGGACGATCTTTCGGCCATGTTGTTGCTGCGCGACCGGTTTGCCAGCCATGACTTTATTCGCGTGCCCGGGCTCAAGCAGTTCTTCGACGGTGTTTCCTCCACGCATACCGCGTGGCTTGCCGAAGATTACGCCAATGCGCGCTATCTGGGAGATTGCGGTGTTCCCACGACGAAGCCAGAAGATATGCGCCGCATGGTGCTTGCTGCGGCGGCCGAGGGTCTGCCCGTGCGCATCCATACGATTGGTGACCGCGCGATTCACGAGGCGCTGGATATCTTCGAGGAGGCACGCCGTGTGTACGGTCCGCTTCCTGATGGATTGAGAAACGGACTGGAGCATTTGGAGAATTTCCAGCCAGCGGATATCGAGCGCGTGCGTTCGGTGGGGGTGTGCGCGAATGTGCAGCCGCCGCACATGACGCTCGATCCCGATGGCATCGAGCGTGATCTTGGGCTTGAGCGTGCTAAGTACATGTGGCCGTTCGCCACCTATGAGCGCCTGGGGATTCCGTATTCGTTGGGAACCGATGCGCCGGTGGTCGATATCAATTCCCGCAGCGTGCTGTACGACGCCGTGACGCGTCGGTCTGCCGAGACAGGATATCCCGAAGGCGGCTGGCATCCAGAGGAGTGCATCACGGCGGCGCAGGCGGTGCGCGCCTACACGTTGGGCAGCGCTATTGCGTGCGGGCGTGCGCGCGAGCTCGGCACGCTCGAGGCGGGGAAGTACGCCGACATCGCGGTGCTTGCGCACGATATCGTGGGCACACCGGATGCGCCGGCCGATCCCGAGCTCATCAAGAGCGCGGAGGTGCTCATGACCATCGTTGGCGGTAAGGTGGTGTACCAGCAGTAGCTCGATACGCGTTATGTGTGGTTGCCGGGCGCGTTGTGTGTGGCAAAACGCTATCTTTCCGCCCGGAGATGCGATTTTGCCACACACAACCGTCGAGTGCAGCACACACAACCGTGCGAAGCGTCGTATGAATCCGTCTAAGCGAGAGCGTGCAATCGCGGCGTGCTTGCGGTTTTAGGCTATTGTTGCGTTTGCGCTTGTGCTTTATCGCGCAGGTCTTCACGCGTCGCAACGCCGGCTTTCTCAAAGATATGCCGCACATGGGTTTTAACCGTGCCAATCGATACATGTAGCTCTTCGGCAATTTCACGGTTTGTGCGACCTTGTAATACAAGCAGACAGATCTCCTCTTCGCGCCGCGTGAGGTTATGGGCCTGTGCAAAGCCGTGGTAGTTCATCGCCTTGAGTGCCTGGTCGCTCGCTTTGAGCTGCAGATAGAGGTAGACCATGCCGGCGGCGGTGTAGATAAAGCCCATGATCTCGAAGGGGATGCGGCGTGCGCCTGTGTTGGGTAGCGTGAATTCGGCAAACTCCATAAGGATGTAGACCATGATGAAGCAGAGGGCCGATATGCGCCTGCCACGCTCGACCAGGCCACGCTGGCGTATATAGATAAACAGCGCAAGACAGACCGACCATACGCGCAGCGCGTACGGGACAACCAACTCGACAGCAAAGCTGTACCAGTCGCTTTTCACCGCACCCTCGGTGAGGATGCCGGCGAGGCACAAGATCCAGATCATGCCTTCGCGTGTTGATATGGGGCAGTCGAGCAAGTCGCCCACGATGCCGCGATAGGCAAAGACCATGCACGTGTTGAAGAGGGAGTACATGGCGCGCACTTCGGTTTGGTTGTAATCGAAGAACTCTTTGAATTCGGGGATGTAATCAACCATCCACAACATGGTGATGTCGATGAGATAAAGCGCGAACAGCACGGCGCAGAGTGCATGGAGCCTTCGGGGCTTGCGGATGTTGAGCGCCAAGAAGCCAAAGAGGGTGACTGCCGTGGCAATGGTGATGAAGTAGCTATAGAAGAACGGGATATATGCCATAAAACGCAGGCCGCCTTCGACGGGGTCGATATTGTATATCATTAAAATAGCAGATAAATATGGGTGTAGAAAAATCTACCGCACGATAAACCCCGCTGAGTCTCGACAGGCGGGTATCTCGATTGATACTGGGGATACAGGCAAGCGACGCGCCGCCCATCGCAACGCGCTGCACGCCGGGCCGTGACGACAGCCCGGAGCGCAGCCGCAATCTACGAGAAAGGGGCACCCCATGTCAACCACCGATGTTTCGAGGCGTTCATTCTTGATTGGCTCGGCGGCTCTGGGGACCGCTGCGGCGGTGGGCGCCGCAGGTTGTTCAAATGCGTCGCAGGCGGGTTCCGGCCAGGCAGGCTCAGGTTCGGCAGCTGCCGACGGCAAGGCGACGCTTGTGTTCACCAACGCACATGTGCAGACCATGGTCGCTGAAGACGACGTGGCTGAGGCCGTTGCCATTCGCGGTAACGAGATTGTCTACGTAGGCGATTCCATTGGTGTCGAGGATCACATTGGCGACGACACCCAGGTGATCGATCTTAAGGGTGCGTTTCTCGCTCCCGGCTTCATTGACAGTCATATTCATGCGCCTGGTATGTGGTGCGACCGGCTGTTTGCCATCAGCTTGGAGAACATGACCACGAACGAGGAGTACCTCGAAGCAGTCAAGGCGTTTGTCGAGGAGCATCCCGATCAAGAGGTGTACTCCGGCCGTCCGTTCATGTTCAATGCCTACGAGCAGCCCGATGGTTCGAATTCCGGACCGTTGGCGAGCGATCTTGACGCGATTTGCGCCGATAAGCCCATCGTTATCTCCGACGTCTCTGGCCATGCGATGTGGGTGAACTCGAAGGCGCTTGAGATTGCGGGCATCACCAAAGATACGCCCGATCCCGAGGGCGGCGTGATTTATCGCGATGCCGAGGGCAATCCCAGTGGTTGCTTGGCGGATGCCGCGATGAATCCCGTCGACGAGGCCATTGATACCTCCAACACGCCTGAGCAGATTGAAGAGGCGCTGTACGAGTTCATGAAGGAGGCCAACTCCTACGGCATCACGGGCATGTGCAACATGGCACGCGGCGGTCTTGGCATCAATGAGCTGTATCACCGACTCGATGAGGAAGGCAAGCTCACGCTGCGCCTCAAGAACTCGACGACCATCGACCCGTTGCTCTCGTATGACGACGTGCTCGCCGACCTCAAGAAGAGCAAGGAATACGATTCCGATATGCTGCAAACTCAGCTCGCCAAGATCTTCTATGACGGCGTTACAGAATCGGGCACCGCGGTGATGCTGGAACCTTATCTCGAGAGCGCGGGGCTGGGGGCCGATTGGTACGGCGAGCCCATTTGGACGGATGAAGAGTTCTTCAAGATGGTCAAGGGCTTCGATGCCGAGGGTCTGCAGATTCACGTACACGCCATCGGCGACGGTGCCGTGCAGCGCACCATTGATGCCTATACCGAGGCGATTGCCGAGAACGGTGACCGCGACCACCGTCACACCATCACGCACGTTTGCGCCATCACCGACGATGACATTCAGCGCATGGCCGACAACAAGATCATCGCATCGCTGCAGTTCCTCTGGATGTACGGTGATCCGCTCTATGAGCTCGAGGTGAGCTACATTGGCAAGGAGCGAGCAGATGCGATGTATCCGGTTAAGAACATGCTCGAGGCGGGCGTGCACATCACAGGCGCTTCCGATACGCCGGTGACGCCGTATGTGGTGCTCGATGAGATTGAGATCGGTGTGACGCGCAACAGCCCGTTCGAAGGCGAAGAGGATACCGACATGATGCGGTGGCCCGAGCAGGGACTCACGGCCTATCAGATGCTGGAGATCTACACGAAGAACTCAGCGTACCAGAACTTCCTGGAAGATATGGTGGGTACCATCGAGGCCGGCAAGAAGGCGGATATCGTCGTGCTCGATCAGAACATCCTTGATGTTGAGCCGACGAAGATCAACGAGGCCAAGGTGCTCTACACCGTGTCCGACGGCCGCATTGTCTACGAAGGCTAGGAAGCTGTCGTGGGGCTTGTTCATAACGCCGTGCGATAGCTCGGCATAGGTCTTGCAGCTGCCCGTCCGTGCATGCCAGCACGGACGGGCAGCGCGTGTTATACGTGTGGCATGCGCTGGCGCACGTGGCGGGGGAGGTCGAGTACGGGGTCCTCTGAGGGCGTTTCAGGCACCTCGGTGGGCAGCGGTTCATCGACCGCCTCGCGGTGGAAGTTGCCAATGAAGTTCTCGGTCTTCATGACGTTGATGACCGCGCGCGGATCGACGCTGCGGATCAGCTTGATGATCTCGCCCGCCTCGTAGGAGGAAACCACGGTGTTGAGCAGGCTCATGGGTTTGCCGCTGTAGCCGCCCACACCGTCCGCGCGAAAGACGCCGTGTTTGAACGCGCCCGTGTAGGCGCGACAGACCTCATCGGGATACGCGGTGGTAATCTGCAGCGTCACGCGCTCGTAGCGGTGGTAGAACGAGTCGATGGTCTTGGTGGAGATGAACTGGAAGACAATCGAGTACGCCGCGTGCTCCCATCCAAAGATGAACCCAAAGATGGCAAGCACCAAGCAATTGCCGGCGAACACATATCCCCAGATGGTGTGGCCGGTTTTGTTGGATACCATGAGGGCGATAAAGTCGGTGCCGGCGGTGGAGGCGCCGCTTTTGAGCGCGATCGAGATGGCGAGGCCATACAGGACGCCGCCAAACAGCACCATGAGCACGGTGCTGTCGAGCAAGGGTGCGAAGTCGCAGAACTGCAAGAAGGCGGCAGAGAGGGCCACCTGCAGCATGGAGAAGATCACAAAGCGCTTGCTGATGGAGCGCCAGCACGCAAGTGCGACGGGAATGTTGAGGGCCAGCATGCCGAGCTGCGTGGGAAACGAGAAACCAACGAGCGAGGTGATGCGGTCGATGAGGATGGCGACGCCTGTGAAGCCAGACGAAAGCAGGCCCGCCGGATTGATAAACGCTTGGATGACAAAGGCCTGCAGTAAGGCGGAGATAAAGACGCTACACAGGGTGATGAGGCGTCGCACGAAGACGTAGCGACCCAGTCGTTTCACACGGTCGATGCCCGCGGCGGGCGTGGTGTGTGTCGGTATCTCCTCTGCCATGGTGCCTCCGTTGCTCGGTTGCGCATGCCACCACCATACCGCGCCCGCTGTGCGCCGCGCGTGGCATGTGGGAAGTTTTACGGGGGCATGACAAGGCAACGCCCGCGCGCTCGAGACATTCCGAGCACGCGGGCGTTCGCATGTTTATGTATGGGCGGCATCAACCCTCTTCGGGCCGCTTGTCGTTCGAACCTTTCTTGGGTAGGCGGCCGGCGCGTTTCAAAGCGTCTCGCAAAATCCACTCCACTTGGCCGTTGGCGCTGCGCATTTCATCATCGGCCCAGCGTTGCACCGCCTCCCATATGGCGGGATCTATACGAAGGGGATATTGCTTACGGGCCATATCGGTCACCTACAAGACTATTATCTCGGCCGGATTCGCTCTACTGCCATGTGCCCTCTGGATCTTTCCTAGGCGCGTTTCCCGCAGCCGCGAAGCGGCGAGGACCACGCGCAAAGGAAAGATCCAGAGGAGCCCGGAACTAGTAGAGCGAGCCGGTGTTCACGATGGGCTTCGCCTCAGATTCGCCGCAGAGCACAACCATGAGGTTCGAGGCCATCTGAGCTTTGCGCTCTTCGTCGAGCTCAATCTTGCCATGCTGGCCGAGCTCGTCGACGGCCATCTCCACCATGGTAACAGCACCTTCGACGATCTTCTTACGGGCGGCGATCACGGCTTCTGCCTGCTGACGGCGCAGCATCGCCTGGGCGATTTCGGGTGCGTAGGCGAGGTGCGTGAGGCGCGCGTCATCGACGGCCACGCCGGCCGGTGCCAGGCGCTGGGTGAGCTCATGCTTGAGCGCCGTGGAGACCTCCTCGATGTTGGAGCGCAGCGTGATGGCGTCCATGGAATCGCTCGAGTCCTCGGCGTGGTCGTAGGCGTAGATGCTCGCTACGTGGCGAAGCGCCGTCTCGGCCTGGGTCGCCACGAACTGCTCGTAGTTATCGACATCAAAGAGGGCCTTCGCGGTGTCTTTGACGTGCCATACAACAACGTTGGCGATCTCGATGGGGTTGCCCATCTTGTCATTGACCTTCAGGATGTCGCCGTTCAAGGTACGGGCACGGACGGAGACCTTGCACGAAAGACCTTTAGCGGCGCTGGCTGCGGTCTCGATCGACTTGGAGAGCGAAAGCCCGCTCTTGCCCACCGCACTTGCCACGGCGTCTTCGGTGGCGGAGTTCGTGCCCATGCTGCGGCTATAGAAGGGGTTCGCCCAGCGGAAGCCTTCGTCGCGGACGGTACCCTTATAGTCGCCGAAGAGGATGCACACGCGCGCCTGGCCGGGCTGTAGCGTGAAAAAGCCGCACACAGGAATCCAGATGAGGCAGAACGCTGCAATGCTTATGCCCAGACCCCAGCCGTAGAGGGGGCTTGCGGCTACGCCGGCATCTTCTGCGCTGGCGAGCCCTATGATGCTCCAGATAAACGCTGCGATGATAACGACAAACGCCACGAGGACAACGGCAAGCATCGCCCAGCCGGAGGCAGCATGGAGTTTCTTCTCGGCACTCATGTGAGTTCCTTTCTCGCGTATGGCCGCGCGCGGCCCGCGCACCATCGTGCGACATTCCTCTGCGCGACGGTGCTTCCCCTGATTTTGCGGCGGCGGGGGGGGGTGCTCCCCGGACAGGCGGATGTCCCGTCTGCTGATTGCATTGTGATATCACTTTGAAACCAAGTCAACAGCCGTTCGCCGATTGCGGCGTCGGTAAACGGCAGCGCCAGCATTGTCTGTTTCGATGCTTGTGTCGCAGCAAGGCGAAATAGGCTTGCACGCGTCGAGAGGCAAGGGGTATAAACGAGGTTGCTTGCGGAATGCGTCTGGAACGATTCGCTCCGGCAGGAGAGAAAGGTTCCAAGATGTCAATGAATCATATCGGGCGCTCAGAGGCGCCCCTGTATGGCCGGTACGACACGGTCATCGTTGGTGGTGGCACGGCGGGCTCTGCCGCTGGTATCAGTGCGGCTACCGAAGGCAATCGCGTACTCATCGTGGAAAAGGGCCTCATGCTCGGTGGCGCGGCCACACTCGCGCTCGTCACGCCCATGATGGATTCCTACGTTCCCCATGAGCGCACGTTCCATCTCATCGAGGAGCGCCTGCGCCGTGAGGGTATCGAAACGCGCTCTCAAGAGATGGCCGAATACGTGTGGTCCACGCCCGAGGCGAAGGCCGATGTGCTCGAGGATCTCTTCCTCGAGGCGGGCGGCGAGATGCTCTACGATGCCACGCTCGTGGATTGCGATGTTGTAGATGGCAACATTGCCTCCATCCTGGTGCTCACCTCAGATGGCTACCGCACTATCGAGGCCGAGCAGTTCGTCGACGCCTCGGGCGATGCATGGCTTTCGCGGCTTGCGGGTGTCGAGGTGGATCGCGGCGATGACGACGGCAACAATCAGATGTCGTCGTTGCGCTTCGAGATGGGTGGCATCGATGTCGAGGCGTACCGCGCCTACTGCCTGAGTTTGGGTGATGAGTTCTCGCCGCTGGTCGAGGGGTATTTCTGGGAGTCCGCCATGGTGGTGGGCAAGAACTTCAAGCTCGAGCCGCTCTTCCAGCAGGCAGTGGCAGACGGCGTGCTGCTTCCCGAAGACCTCGTGTACTACCAGTGCTTCTCGCTTCCCAGCCGTCCTGGGTGCCTGGCATTCAACTGCCCGCACTTGAGCCGGCTCAAGAATAATGCGGATCCCGAGGCGCGCTCGCATGCGATCGTCGACGGCCACCGCATGATTCGGCGACTCGTGGCATTCCTTACCGGCTACATGCCCGGTTTTGAGCATGCCTATCTGCTGCGTGAGGCAAGTGTGCTTGGCGTGCGCGAGTCGTGGCGGATTCGCGGCCTGTACCAGCTTACGGAGGACGACTATCTCGCCCGTGCCCGCTTTGAAGATGCCGTTGCCAAGGGCGACTGGTACATCGATGTGCACTCAGCAACGAAGGGGCTTGTGCACATGGACAAGTTCGAGCACGGTGAGTACTACGAGATCCCATATCGCTGCTTGGTGAATGAGCGTATCGCAAACATGATGACCATCGGGCGGTGCATCTCAACAACCTTTTTGGTGCAGGCGAGCATTCGCATTCAGCCTACGCTCATCGACATGGGCCATGCCGCCGGCGTGGCGTGTGCCCGCGCACATCGCGAGGGCGTGGCGCTCAACGCGTTTTCGGGCACCGGGCTCACGACGCGCTAATGTTCGGGGGAGCGGTCTCTGGTTTGCATCGGCAACCGAAATTGCTCCTCCAACACTCAATTTCAACCGTTCATCAGACGTAAGCGACCGTTCACGGGCTTATTTCGCATTTCGAAATAAGCAAGACGAGGCACGTGACATACTTATTTCGCAACTTGAAATAAGTTGGTTACATTGAGCGCGTATCGTGTAGCCAAGCGCATGCGACAGGAGGTGCAGACATGAGGTTGAAGGACATCAAGAAGAACAACCGCATCAACGTCATCTCTGCAATCTTGAAGCACGACGCGCTTTCCCGCATCGAGATCGCGCACGAGACCAATCTTTCTCCCAGCACGGTGTCCGGCCTGGTAAGCGGGCTTATCGACGAGGGCTACCTTGTCGAGACGGGGGCGCGCGCCGCCACCGCCGGCCGCAGCCGCGTTGCGCTTGCCGTGAACAAAGACCTGGGATCCATCGCGGTGGTCGAGATCTCGCGCACGCAGGTGCGCCTGGCGCTCTTCGATGTGGCGCTCGGCGAGCTCGACTCCGTGGTTCTCTCGCACGACTACGCCTCGGGCAACGATTTGTTCGCCCTGATCCTTGCGGGTATCAGCGCGCTCGCCAACAAGGAGGGTCAGCCCAAGCTGCTTGGCATGGGGCTGCTCTTCCAGCGCGATATGGATGCCAGCGAGTTCAATGTCATGTACTCGACGGGCATCTCCTCTGCCAACATTCCACTTGCGACGGCGCTCTTCACACAGCTACGCATTCCGGTTATCGAGGAATACACCCAGGACTACACCGCCGCTCGTGCGCTCGAGCGCATGAAGGAAGACCAGACCAGCGGCGCTTATATCTCGCTTGGTGCCGATGTACTCGCCTCGGTTGTGGTGAAGGGTGCCCCGGTGCACCTCAAAAGCGGTGCCTTTGCCAATCTCGCCCCGCTGCTCGAGGGCATGTCGGTATCCTGCGACGCAGATGCCGAGACTGCAGAAGTTATCCCGCACGATGCCGCTCACGTATCTGTCACGCCCGAGCGCCTGGCATATGTGGTGAGCGTTTTGTGCACGCTGTTCCCGCTGGACATGGTCGTGTTCTCTGGTCCTCAGGAGACCATGACCGAGCGTTTTATCGCAGCTACCGAGGGTGCGTTGCATCGCTGCCTCAACGGGGCGCAGGCACCGTGGCTCGAATGGCTGCACCTCAACGGGTCGGGTTCTCTGTCGGCCACCTGCGCCGATCACGTACGCAGAACCATCTTGCTCCAAGAGTGAGACATCGTCTCGACTGTTCTGTGCCAGACAGTTGAGGCTGAACGAGGCGGCACGCACCCACGCAATCTTTACAACCAGTGATGTTGTAACGCGCATCGCCATGCGTGCGCATCCTCACACTCATTTTGGCGAACGCACCAGCTGCATTCCGCAGGCAACCGGTGTTTTTGCAACATAGTCGTCGCCTAGGGGAGGGCCCTGGGCACAGGAAGAGAAGGAGAGTGCATATGCTACAGGGCAGTCTCATCATCCTGGCGTTTGTGGTTATCGCGGCGCTGATGATGACCAAGAAGATCCCAACGCTGTTGGCACTACCGCTCATGGCCGTCGTTATCTGCATCATCGCGGGTGTACCGGCCGTGGGGCAAGACGCTGAGGGCACCGAGATTGGTTGGCTCTCGGCAGTTGTCGAGTCGGGCACGGTCCGCATGGGCAGCGCCATCATGGCGGTCATCTTCGGTGCGTGGCTCGGCCAGCTCATGAACAAGACCGGCGTAACCGAGACCATCATCAAGAAGAGCGCTGAGCTGGGTGGCGATCGCCCGCTCGTTGTGACGCTCATCATGGTCGTTGCCTGCGCAATCCTGTTCACGACCCTGTCCGGCCTCGGCTCGATCATCATGGTGGGCTCCATCGTGCTCCCCATCCTGATCTCCGTGGGCGTGCCTGCCATGAGCGCCGCGTGCATCTTCCTCATGGCGTTCACCACGGGCCTTACGTTCAACATCGCGAACTGGACCACGTTCTCGAGCATCTTCAGCGTTGACGTTGCAACCATCCAGAGCTTCGAGATCTACATGCTCATCGCGACGTTCATCGCTACGCTCGTGCTCGTGTTCGTCGAGTTCAAGCGCAACGGCGTGAAGTTTGCCTTCTCCGCGCCGGTTGAGAACGCCCAGCCCACCAAGCAGCTCACGGGCGTCCGCGGTGGCCTCGCCATGCTCTCGCCGATCGTCTCGATCATCCTCGTGGCCGCCTTCAAGGTCCCGGTGTGCCCCGCCTTCATGGCCGGCATCATCTGGATCCTTGTCTTCACGGCTACCAACTTCCAGAAGAGCATGAACCTTATGGTCAAGACCTGCTATGACGGCATTACCGACGGCGGCCCGGCAATCATCCTCATGATTGGCATCGGCATCCTCTACCTCGCCGTGACCCATCCCATGGTCACCGAGGTTCTGAATCCGTTCCTGCTCGCCGTTATCCCGGCCGATCGCATCATGTTCACCGTCTTCTTCGCGGTTCTCGCCCCGCTGTCGCTCTACCGCGGCCCCATGAACCTCTTTGGTCTGGGCTCCGGCATCGCTGCCCTCGTCATGGGCCTTGGCACCGTGCCGCCGCTGGCTGTTATGGGCGCGTTCCTTTCTGCCGAGCGCATCCAGGGCTGCGGTGACCCCACCAACACCCAGAACGTCTGGACGGCCAACTTCGTCGAGGTCGATGTCAACGGCATCACCAAGCGTCTGCTCCCGTATCTGTGGGCCATCGCTATCATCGGCGTTGTTCTGAGCACCGTGCTGTACTTCTAAGTTGGCTCGCAGCCTGCGGGTGCTGAGCTTGTTGTGTGGCGGGCGTGGATGATGCCGCGTCCGCCGTACCGGGAGAGCAGATTGCCGGCTACCTGGACGCGTACCGTATCAACCCCCTTGTCGGCATCATGTGTCTGGGCAACACGTCAATCTGCCGTCCCGGTATCACACCGGCCGTAGATGCGGACTGCGGCTCGCCTTGGGGCGTACCCGAGGCATACTCACTACATTGTTGGCGCTATGCGCCGAGTAAACACCAAAGGAGACCTCATGAAAGTGCGCATTGGCATCGACGTCGGAGGCACATTTACCGATGCGGTCGCAATCGACAACGACACCTACGAGCTCATCGGCTCGGTGAAGGTTCCCACCACCCATACTGCCAAGGAGGGCGTTGCTGCAGGTATCGTCCAGGCGCTTCACCGTGTTATGGAGGAGTGCTCCATCGCCCCCGATGATGTCACGTTCATCGCCCACGGCACCACGCAGGCCACCAACGCCCTGCTTGAGGGTGACGTGGCCAAGGTGGGTATCGTAACGCTGGGCAGCGGCCTGCAGGGCGCCAAGAGCAAGTCGGATACCAACATGGGCGATATCGAGCTTGCGCCGGGTAAGTTCCTCCGCTCCGAGAACGTCTACGTCGATGTGGCCGCGGGCGACATCGAGGGCCAGATCTCCCATGCTATCGACGAGCTCCAGGCTGCCGGCTGCACGAGCATCGTTGCGGCCGAGGCGTTTAGCGTCGACGACCCCACCAACGAGAACCTCGTGGTGGAGGAGTGCGGACGCCGCGGCATCCCCGGCACGGCCACCAACGATATCTCCAAGCTCTACGGCCTCAAGATTCGCACGCGCACTGCCGTGGTAAACGCGAGCATCATGCCCAAGATGCTCGAGGCGGCGACCATGACCGAGGAGTCCATCAAGGGTGCCGACATCAAGAGCCCGCTCATGGTCATGCGCTGCGACGGCGGCGTCATGACGGTGGATGAGGTGCGCAAGCGCCCGATCCTCACGATTCTCTCCGGCCCCGCGGCGGGCGTTGCGGGTGCGCTCATGTACGAGAAGCTCACCGACGGCATCTTCTTCGAGGTGGGCGGCACGTCCACCGACATCTCCTGTGTCAAAGACGGCAAGGTCATGATTCAGTACGCCGAGGTGGGCGGGCACAAGACCTACCTCAACAGCCTCGACGTGCGCACGGTGGGTATCGGCGGCGGCTCGATGGTGCAGATTGAGAACGGTCGCGCCGTGAGCACCGGTCCGCGTTCTGCGCACATCGCCGGCTTGCCGTATGAGGTCTACACCGAGCCCAATCAGATTGTCGAGCCGCGCCTCGTGCCGGTGCGCCCCATGGAGTCTGACCCCGAGTACGCTTGCATCGAGTGTTCGAACGGCGTGCGCGTCTCGCTCACCATGGCGGGTGCGGCGAACATCGCCGGATACGTGCGCCCCGAGGACTATGCCTACGGCAACGTCGAGGCGGCGCGCAAGGCGTGGGAGCCGCTCGCCAAGAACATGGGCTGCTCGGTCGAGGAGGCAGCGCGTCAGGTGCTCGCCTTCGCTGCAGAGAAGAACTCCAAGGTGGCCGCGGCCCTCATGAAGGATTACCACATGGATCCGCGTACCACGGTGTTCGTGGGCGGTGGCGGCGGCGCTGCGAGCGTCGTGCCGCACCTTGCCGAGACCATGGGCCACAAGCACCACATCGCCAAGAACGGTGCCGTCATTTCCACCATCGGCGTGGCGCTCGCGATGGTGCGCGATATGGTTGAGCGCAGCGTAACCAACCCTACGCAGGATGACATCATCAGCGTGCGCCGCGAGGCAGAGCTCAAGGCCATCAAAAACGGTGCTGCCCCTGGCACCATCGAGGTGAGCGTAGAGGTCGACACGCAGCGCAACATCGTGCGCGCGATCGCGCTCGGCGCAACCGAGATGCGCAGCAAGGATCGCCTGCACCGCGAGCTTACCGAGGATGAGCTGCTCGATATCGTGGCGGAAAACGTGGGCGGCTCCAAGGCCGATCTTGCCGTGGTTGCCAACAACGGTACGATGCGCGCCATCGAGCACACCGCGCTCGAGCGCAAGTTCTTCGGCCTCATGAAGAAGAGCGTGAAGCAGCTGCGCCTCATCGACGGCGAGGGTGTAATTCGCTTGCAGAAGTCCAACGCGCTCGTTCGCCAGACGAGCGTGAGCGGTTGGCGCGCCGTGCTTTCCTGGCTGCTCGACGAGCTCACCGTGTACAACGACGGTGGCACCAACCTGCCGAACATCTACATCGTGCTCGGTGCCCGTATCATCGATCTTTCCGGCCTGCCCACGCCCGAGCAAATTCAGAGCCTGGGAGATGTTGAGCTTGCTGGCTGCGGCCAGGACGAGCAGCTCATCATGGTGGGCACGAAGCGTACCGAGTAGGAGCGTTTGTCGCGATGGCTGCATCGAAGAAGTTCAGTTTGCCGTTTCCGGGCCGCGAGCTTGCCGATCGCGAGCTCAGCTACGACCTGTGCTACGACCGCATTCCCGCCGCCGATCGCGCCCGCATTGTCGAGGACGCCTGGCAGGTTGGCTGCCAGGCGGCCCGCGATGCCTTCGAGCGCTTCGATGGGTGTACCAACTTCTTCGCCGTCTTCAAGCAGGCGGGCGTCCGCGTGCGCAGGCGCGACGTCGACTATGTGGTGGGCGGTCAGCGCTACTTTAGCGATTACCTTTCCGGCAAGAAGACGGTAACGCTGTATACAAAGTCGGTTGCGCTGTGGGCGAAGGAGAACAAGCTCACGGTTGCCGATGCCGAGAACATGATTTTGAGCCACGAGTTCTTTCATCACCTCGAGTGCACGGAGCTCGGGCTCACGAGCCGCCGCTATCAGGTTCCCATGCTTCAGGTGGGGCCGGTGAAGCTCGGCAAGACGGGCATCAAGGCGCTGTCCGAGATTGGTGCCCATGCGTTTGTGCACACGTACTTCACGTGTGCGGGGAGTCTCTCGAAGGAGGTCTCAGATGGAAAAGGTGCTTGAGTATGACGTCGTCATTGTGGGTGGCGGTCCGGCGGGCAGCGTGGCCGCTATCGCTGCGGCGCGCCATGGTGCTCGCGTGCTGTTGGTGGAGCAGTACGGGTATCTGGGCGGTATGCTCACGGCAGGTGGCGTGGGCCCCCAGATGACCTTCCATGCCGGCGAAACGCAGGTAGTACGCGGCATTGCCGAGGAGATTGTCGAGCGCATGGTCAAGGCGGGAATGTCTCCAGGGCATATGCGCGACTTCGTTGGCTACGCCTCGAGCGTTACGCCGTTTGACGCCGAAGGCTTGAAGGTCACATTGGAGCAGATGGCGCTCGAGGCGGGCGTGGAGCTGCTCTATCACACGACCTATACCGGCTGCACCGTCGAGGATGGCCGAATCACGGGCGTGAAGCTCTTCTCCGAGGGCGGCTTCTTCACGGCATGCGGCCGTGTGGTCATAGATTGCAGCGCCGATGCAGATGTGGCAACCGACGCGGGGGTGCCGTCGTGCTATGGGCGCGAGAGCGATCATCTTGCCCAGCCCATGACGATGAACCTGCGCGTGGGCGGGGTGGATCGTGATAAGGTCATCACCTATGTCCAAGAGCATCGCGACGACATGCTTGCAACCGTTCCCTTTGACGATTTGCGCGTGATCCCGCGTTCGGGCGTGCAGGGCGCCTACTCGAAAATCCGTGCCGCGCGCGAGAGCGGCGAGCTTACCGTCGACCGCGACCAGGTGCTCTGCTTCGAGACCAACACGCCGGGCGAGTACATCGTCAACATGTCGCGCGTGGTGAAGGAGTGCTCGGTCGACCCCTTTGGCCTCACCCGTGCCGAGGTCGAAGGGCGTCGCCAGGCGTGGGAGATCTGGCGGTTCCTCAAGCACCACATCCCGGGCTTCGAGAACAGCCATATCGTGTCAACCGGTCCCAACATCGGCGTGCGTGAGAGCCGTAAGATCCAGGGTGCGTATACGCTCACGGCAGATGATCTTATCGCCAACACGATGTTTCCCGATGCGATTGCGATGGGCGGGTATCCCATCGATGTGCACTCGCCGGACGGCGCCGAGACGCGGCATCGTTTCCTTACGCCGGGTAGCTGGTACTCGATTCCGTATCGTGTGACCTATGCCCCCGAGGTCGAGAATCTCCTCATCGCGGGCAGGTGCGTGAGCGCCACGCACGAGGCGTGCGCGGCCATTCGCGTAACGCCGATTGTGCAGGCGGTTGCGCAGGGTGTGGGTACGGCGGCGGCAATGTGCGCCGCTGGTAACACGCCCGTGTCCGAGCTCGATGTCGAGGCGCTACGCGCCGCGCTTGTCGAGGACGGCGTGTTCCTTGAGGAATATGCTGGCTAGCATCGCTTGACGCTCATACGCATGCAAAGAGCCGCACCGATGATGGGATGTCGTCGGTGCGGCTCTTGTTGTGCCGTTGCCTTGTGCTACGCCTCGTCGCCGTACATGTAGACGGTGAAGCCGTCACCGGTATCCTGGCTGTGGTCTTCGGCGATGCGTGCCATGCCAAGGTGGTCGTAGAACGCGTAATCGGATTGGTTATCGGTCATAAGGAAGAACTTCGTGCGTCCCGCCTCGCGCATCGCGGCGCGAGCACGCTCGATGAGCTGGCGTCCCAGGCCGTGCCCCTGCCATGCGGGCAGGATGATGATGAGGTTGATTTGCGCCTGGGCGTAGTCGGTGCCGCTTGCGGCGAAGCGATCGGCGGTTTCTTTCTCGCGGCTATCGCCAAAGAGCGACCCTTCAAGATCTTCGTCAGCAGTTTCGGCGCGCTTTGTGGCCTGGGCGAGGAGGTCGTGGTAGCAGTCCTGCCACAGCGGGTTGCTCTGTGGGACGCCATGGTCGAAGAAGCCCACGAAGCATGCGGCGACAATCTCGCCCTCATGCTCGGCAACTAGGGTAATGGGCGAGCGCTCAAGTTGCATGCATACGTTGAAGCGGGAAGCGAGCAAGGCGTCCGCCTCGTCGCCGCGGTTGCGGAGGTAGTTGCACCACAGGGAGCTATAGATATGGGCGATCCCGTCAAGATCGGTGAGCTCGGCCGGGCGGATCGTGGGCGTGTCGGTGGTCATGATGCTCCAATCGGATGTGGACGATGCGTGCGACGCCGCCGTGATGCGGCGCGCCTCATAGCAAGATGTACCACAGCCAGCGGGTTTCCATGCGTCGCATTCGGCCTGCGGAATACCGGCGAGCATCGAGCTAAAATCTCGCGTAAAAAAACTCCCAAAAACAGCTCGCTACCATAACGGATGGCGAGTTAGCTATGGTATCCTTTCGCCCAAGGATATGCTCTCGGCAAACGGTTGGTTTTGTGCGGTGAACGTTGTCTAGACGCCTGCACGCACAGCCATCGGTTTCGGGAGTTCCGCTCACACCCAGCCGGGGCAACCCGGCGCGACACGCAAGGAGCGTGGTTACTACAATGCAGGAGGCATGGGAGGGCTTCGAGCCCGGTATCTGGACGGGAGAAGTCGACGTTCGCGACTTCATCCAGCGCAACTACACCCCCTACGAAGGCGACGAATCGTTCCTCGCCGGTCCCACCGAGCGCACGAAGGAACTTTGGGATTACGTGATGAGCCTGCTCACCAAGGAGCGCGAGCAGGGTGGCGTGCTCGATATGGACACCAAGACGGTGACCGGCATCGTGAGCCATCCGGCTGGTTACATCGACGCGGCCCATCCCGAGCGCGAGACCATCGTTGGCCTGCAGACCGACAAGCCGCTTAAGCGCGCGCTGCACGTGAACGGCGGTATCCGCATTTCCATGCAGGCCGCGGAGCAGCATGGCTACAAGATCGACGATGACGTGGTGGAGAACTACACCTTCCGCCGTAAGACCCACAACCAGGGCGTCTTCGACGTCTACACCCCCGAGATGCGCGCCTGCCGCTCGGCGCACATCATCACCGGCCTGCCCGATGGCTATGGCCGCGGCCGCATTATTGGCGACTACCGTCGCGTGGCCCTCTACGGTGTTGACTACCTCATCAAGGACAAGGAGGCCCAGAAGGCCTCGACGCCCGTGGTTATGACTGAGGACAACATCCGCGATCGGGAGGAGCTTCAGGAGCAGATTCGTGCCCTCGGCGAGCTCAAGCTCATGGCGGAGTTCTACGGCTACGACATCTCGCAGCCGGCCAAGAACACGCAGGAGGCCATCCAGTGGATGTACTTCGCCTATCTCGCCGCCGTGAAGGAGCAGAACGGCGCTGCCATGTCCATGGGCCGCACCTCGACCTTCATCGATATCTACGCTGAGCGCGACCTTGCCCGCGGCACCTTCACCGAGGAGCAGATCCAGGAGTTTGTGGATCACTTCATCATGAAGCTCCGTATGATCAAGTTCGCCCGTACGCCCGAGTATCAGAACCTGTTCTCCGGCGATCCGCAGTGGGTCACCGAGTCCATCGGCGGCATGGGCGTCGACGGCCGCACGCTCGTAACGAAGACGGCGTTCCGCTATCTCCATACGCTCGAGAACATGGGCACCTCGCCCGAGCCCAACCTTACGGTGCTCTGGTCGACCCATCTGCCGCAGGCGTTCAAGGAGTTCTGCGCCAAGACCTCCATCGCGTCGAGCTCGATCCAGTACGAGAACGACGACGTCATGCGCGTCTACCACGGCGATGACTACGCGATTGCCTGCTGCGTCTCGTCGATGCGCATCGGCAAGGAGATGCAGTTCTTCGGTGCTCGTGCCAACCTTGCCAAGTGCCTGCTCTACGCGCTTAACGGTGGCGTGGACGAGATTTCCAAGAAGCAGGTTGGTCCCAAGTTCCGCGCGGTGGAGGGCGATACGCTCGAGTACGACGACGTGGTCGAGAAGTTCAACGACATGATGCGTTGGCTCGCCGGCGTGTACGTGAACGCGCTCAACATCATCCACTACATGCACGATAAGTACTGCTACGAGCGTATCCAGATGGCGTTGCATGACAAGCACGTGCATCGTTGGTTCGCCACCGGCATCGCCGGCCTCTCTGTTGTGGCTGACTCGCTTTCGGCGATTAAGTACGCCAAGGTGCACCCCGTCCGCGACGAGCAGGGCGTTATCGTGGACTTCGAGATCGAGGGCGACTTCCCCAAGTACGGCAACGACGACGACCGCGTCGACCAGCTCGCACACGATGTTGTGCACCAGTTCATGGAGTACGTCCGCATGAACGACACCTATCGCAACTCGGTGCCTACCACGTCGGTCCTCACCATCACCTCGAACGTGGTGTACGGCAAGAAGACCGGCGCTACGCCCGACGGCCGCAAGGCTGGTGTGCCGTTTGCGCCCGGTGCCAACCCCATGCACAAGCGTGATACGCACGGCGCCATCGCGTCGCTGAGCTCCGTCTCCAAGCTGCCGTTCCGCGACGCGCAGGACGGCATCTCCAACACCTTCTCCATCATTCCGGGCGCGCTCGGTAAGGAGGACCAGGTGTTCTTTGGTGACATCGATCTTGACAGCATCGATTTCTCCACCGCCGAGATCGAGGTTGAGAATCCCGATTGCTCGTGCTGCTAGTTGCACGGATATGAAATTGCCGGGTGGCGGGTACCGTGTTTGCCCGCCACCCGGCGAGCCGTCATAGAGTTCAATAATTAGGACTCTGTACGGATAAGAAAATGATATAGTGCTTATATCATTTACGAAGAGAAAGGACGGGTTCCATGAACGTCAAGGACGTCCCCCAGGCCCAGGCCGATAATCTTGTGAGCATGATCGATGCGTACGCTGAGAAGGGCGGCCATCATCTCAACGTCAACGTCTTCAATCGCGACACGCTGCTCGACGCGCAGCAGCATCCGGAGAAGTATCCGCAGCTCACCATTCGCGTTTCGGGCTATGCGGTGAACTTCCATAACCTCACCAAGGAGCAGCAGGACGAGGTTATCTCCCGCACCTTCCATCAGGGGATGTAGAAGAAACTTGTTGCGATAAGGCACTGCGCGTTGATGGCGCGGTGCAACATATGCACCTGATGAGACGCCCGGGATACCCGGGCGCCTCTGCTATTTGCCGCATCCTATGCCAAGGACGCGTTCATTACGAGTCCAAACGACAGGCTCTGATTGCTTTGCTCGATGCCCAAAAATGATAGTGGCTATGTATCATATGGGGTTAGGCAATTATTCCGCGTGTGCTGCGAGAACCGCTCAGATGGAGCGGCATGTTATCTGCGAAAACGTTAACGCCTGATGCTGGTCGTCTGGACGATTGCGTATAAAATTCCCTAACCCCATATGATACAAACGCTATAGCATTTTAGACGTCAGTGCGCGGTGCGGCAGTGGTGCTCGCTGCAAACCGGGGTAGAACGCTAACCCCAGCTCTCCTCGATGTTGCGAATTCGCTGGTAGAGCCAGTCGTTGTGGGGTACCAGGATGCCGTGCTTGCTCGCAAGGCGGCGGATGGTTCCTGCAAACTCCTCGACTTCGGTGCGGCGTTTGTTGATGCGATCTTGCGCCATCGAGGGCATTCCCGAAGGATCGAGTGACGCAACAAGCGCGGCCATGCCCGCGAGGTCTTCTTCGGTGAGGTCGATACCTTCGGCGCGACCGACCGCGAGCGCTTCGCGCATCGCCGCGATAAAACAGCGCTGTTGCTCGCCGGGTGCGCTTACGGAGCCGTATGTGCCACCGTACGCCATGCACGTTTGGTTAATGCCCACGTTGAGCATGAGTTTGACCCACATGCGACGCAGCGGATCTGCTTCTACAACATGGGTGATGCCGGCGCGCGTGTAAAACTCGTCAATCGCCTCGACAACGCCTGGCGCTGTTTGCGCCGACGCTCCAAAGCGAATCTCTCCCGTATGAGTATAGGTGAGCTCGCCATCTAAAAAGACCGCGTCCATGCCCTGGCAAATACCAAGGACCAGATGTTCCCAGCCAAAACGCTCGGCAACGCGTTGCTCGCTAGTAATGCCATTGATAAGCGAGGCGATGCAGGTGCCAGGCCCCACGAGTGGCGACATCGTATCAATGGCAGTTTGCAGGCCGCCTGCCTTGCATGCGAGGATCACCAGATCGACAGGTTGCGCCTCGCTCATGGGGATGGTCTCAATATCGCACGCTTTTCCGTTGATGCGAACAATCTCGCCTGCATGGCGCGCAAAACGCTCGTTGTCCATCGCGAACTGCACGGCCTGAGGGCCGATGTTTTGGGCAATCATGTCTCCGTAAAGAAGCCCCACGGCGCCTTTGCCGATAATCGCCGCTTTCTCGATGCGCATACGCCCTCCGTTTGCCGTCTTTGTTTGCCGTGCCGCAGCATGGCGTGCGGTATCTTCTAGAATAAGGGTCTGGAAACATTCCATGTGGCAAAAGGGGCCTGTATGGCGAAGGTTAATCTTGCAGAGCTCAAAGACAGTGCATCGTCGCGCTTTCCGCTGGGGCGTGTGCACTCGCTCGAGTCGATGGGTACCGTCGATGGTCCGGGGATTCGCTTCGTGGTGTTTGTGCAGGGTTGCCCGATGCGTTGCGCGTATTGCCACAATCCCGATACGTGGGCGCTGGACGCGGGCACGCCGGTTTCGGTTGAGCATATTGTCGAGCTTTTCGAGAGCAACCGGCAGTTCTACAAGAGCGGCGGCATTACGGTTTCGGGCGGTGAGCCGCTGCTGCAGCCCGAGTTTCTCGCCGCGCTGTTTGGCGAGATGCACGTCCGTCCACATGGCAGTGTGCATACCTGCCTCGATAGCTGCGGTTATGCCTATACGCCCGAGCATCCGGAGCGATTCGCCCCGGTACTCGACGAGACCGATCTGGTGTTACTCGACATCAAGCACGCCGATCCGGCCGGTCATAAGGCGCTCACGGGAAGATCGCCCGAGCGCATTCTGGCATTTGGCGATGAGCTGGCCCGCCGGGGCATCGACGTTATCATCCGGCACGTGGTGGTGCCCGGATACACCGATACCGAGGAGGAATGTGAGCAACTCGGCCGCCTCATTGCGCCCTGGCACAACGTGGTAGGTCTTGAGATGCTGCCCTATCACACCATGGGTGTGGCAAAGTACGAGCAGCTGGGCATGGCGTATCCGCTCGAGGGCGTGGAGCCCATGGGCAAGACGCGTATCCCTGCGCTGCGCCGCGCAGTGCTGCGTGGCATGAAGGCGGGTAGGGCGGGCGCCTAGGCGGGACGCGCCACGTGGGTGTGCTGCGTGCAAAGCTGCTCGGTGCGTATCGCGGGGTGTGCGTTTCGCTCTTGTGGAAAAGTGGGAAAACCAGCTGCATGGCGACCGCTTGGGGGCGCAAAGCTACCGCTGGCGTGTGGAAGCGCTGCGTTAAGATGCGATGCCGCCCCGTTTACCTGCAGTGTTAGATTCTGCGGTGATGCTGTTAGATGTTGATAAGTGAAGTGGCTCCGCTGCCTTGCAGCGGAGCCACTCGGGCGTATCGTTTGCCGCAAACGCGCAGCTTCCTCGTTAGCCCTCGAGCGCCTGGCGCGCAAGCTCGAGGCAACCCATGATGCCCTGCTTGCCCTCAAGGCTGTTGTTCACGATGTAGTTGTCAAGATCGTGCATCTCGGGCGTGGCGATGTAGTTATTGAGCCACTCGGCGGTCTTGGCGCGCGAAAGCTCGACGATAGGGGTGTGGTCGGCCACACCGCCGCCGATGATGATTTTCTGCGGCGAATAACACAGGATGTAGGTAGCGAGTGCTTGGCCGAGATACCCCGCGAGAAGATCCATCGCTTCAGCGTCTTCGGCCATCTCGCCGCCGCTCTTACCGTCCCAGCGCTTGGCGATGGCGGGACCGGCAACAAGGCCCTCGAAGCAATTGGTGTGATACGGGCAGGCACTGTTGTGAGCGATGGGATCGCGCGGATCGGGCAGTACGCGGATATGGCCGGCTTCGGGGTGCATCATGCCATGCATGAGCTTACCGCCCGAAAGCACGCCCGCACCAATGCCCGTGCCGATGGTGAGATAGACAACGTCGGTGAGGCCCTTCGCGCAGCCAAAGGTTACCTCGCCCAGGCATGCAACGTTGACATCGGTGTCATAGCCGCAGGGGACATCCAAGCGGCTGATAACCGATCCGAGCATATCGAAATAACGCCACGCGGTCTTTGGGGTCTCAAGAATCTGGCCGTAGCGCGGCGAAGCGGGATTGACGGCAGTGGGGCCAAAGGCGCCAATACCAATCGCGGCGACGCCCTTATCGGCAAACCATGCGGCAACCTCGGTCATGGTCTCTTCGGGGGTTGTGGTGGGCAGCGAGATCTGCTCAACTACCGTGCCATCACCGTATCCGGTGGCACACACCATCTTGGTGCCGCCGGCCTCAAGTGCACCCAGAAGCGTTGTATCCATAGGATGATCCTTTCATAGGGGATGAGGGACTGTTTCAACTATAGTAGCGAAATGAAACGAAATGCGCCTTTGGAACCCGCATACGGATGCTATCAATCGGCCTGCGGTTTTGCGTAGCCAGCCGAAAAAGCGGGGAGCGCACCGCATCAGTCTATATTTCAAAAAGGTGCGTGTAGAGGCATAAACAGGCAGGTGCGCGTTTGAAACCTTCCGTCATACCCGCTATCGTTTCACGGAGTTTTCTGTCATGAAACCGCTCGCCCTCATTTTTCTACCGTTCGTCCTATAACAACCTGCTTAGGCGTTCAGACTTGCTCAGTTGTTTCATAAAACTGTAATATATGAAACACTGGCCGTAACAAGGAGCTGAAGGGAGGAACGTTATGGCAGAGGGAAGTACGCGCGGTTTCGACATATCGAACGTCATCGATCAGAAGCTCATCGCACTCGATCTGGATGTGTCCAACAAGGTTGAGATGCTCGAGCGCCTGACCGATCTGTTCGAGGAGCAGGGCAAGCTCAACGATCGCGAGGCCTTCTTCAAGGATGTCATGTGGCGCGAAGGCGAGGGTCAGACCGGCATTGGCATGGGTGTCGCCATCCCGCACGGCAAATCGGAGGGCGTCAACGAGACGGCGCTGGCAATCGGCACGTCCAAGCAGCCCATCGAGTGGGAGTCGCTCGACGGCGAGCCGGTGAGCATCGTGATTTTGTTCGCGGTCACCATGGGCGATTCGGATGTCGTGCATCTCAAGCTGCTCCAGCATGTCGCCATGCTGCTCGCACACGAGAGCTTCGTCGACAAGCTGCATGCGGTGAAGAGCCCCGAGGAGATGCTCGCGCTGCTCGAGTCCAGCCCCGACGACTACGACGACTAGGTCTGAGTGCTCACAATGCCGCAGATGGGATGGATCGCCTGCCCGCTGCGGGAAAAGGGGAAAGGCGAAGAAGGAGGAGCTCTATGAAGCTCGTTGGAGTATGCGCCTGCACGTCTGGTATCGCGCACACCTACATGGCTAAGGAGAAGCTCGTCAAGGCAGCCGAGGCGCTGGGACATGAGATTCATGTCGAGACCCAGGGCACGATCGGCACGGAGGATCCGCTCACGCCCGAGCAGATCGCCGAGGCCGATGCTGTCATCCTTGCCGTCGACATCAAGATCGACAAGTCGCGTTTCGAGGGGAAGCGCGTCATGGAGGTTCCCACCTCCGTCGTCCTCAAGGCTTCCAAGCAGATCATCAACAAGATCGAGGAGAGCCTGAACTAGAGGCTATGCCTGGTTAGGCAAAAGGAAAGGGGATTACATGAAAGGCAAGTTCACCATTGCCGAGATCAAGAAGCACCTGCTTACCGCGATTAGCTACTTGCTGCCGCTCATCGTTGCTTCTGGTCTGCTCATCGCCATCGGCAACCTGACCGGTGGCACCAACATTGCTTCGATCGACGACCTTGGTTCCATGACCGTGCCCTCCGCGTTCACCACGCTTGGCTCCATGGGCATGGGCCTCATCCCGGCCTTCATCGGCGGCTACATCGCCTACTCGGTTGCCGACCGTCCCGGCATCGCCCCCGGTTTCCTCATGGGCGAGATTGCGTCCTTCCTGGGCGCAGGCTTCTTGGGCGGCCTGATCGGCGGTCTGCTTGTTGGTTACATCGCGCTTGCTATCGAGACCTATCTCAAGGTTCCGAAGTGGGCTCAGGCGCTCATGCCCATGATGATCATCCCGCTGCTGTCTGCGATGCTCGGTGCACTCATCATGTTCTTTGTGCTCGGCGGCCCGCTCACCATGTTCACCGCTGCGCTCACCAACTTCATCACCGGCCTCGACCAGAGCCAGAAGGCCCTGTACGGCTTCATCATCGGCTGGATTGGCTGTCTCGATTACGGTGGAGCCATCTCCAAGGTTCCGAATCTCATCTGCGACGGCCTCATGGCCGACGGCATCTATGGCCCCGAGGGCATCAAGGTGCTTGCTGCTATGGTTCCGCCCATCGGCGTGACCCTCGGCTGGCTCCTCTCCAAGGCCATCAACAAGCCCATCTTCAAGCAGACTGAGGAAGAGAACATCAAGATCGCCTTCCCCATGGGCATCTGCATGATCTCTGAGGGCGTTATCCCCATCGCCATGAACGACCTGATTCGCACCGTTATCTCCACCTCCATTGGTTGCGGTGTCTGCGGCGCCATCTCCTTCTCGATGGGCGTCGAGTCCATGGTTCCTTCGGGCGGCGTCTTCGTTATCCCGGCCATGACCAACCCGCTGTGGGCGGTTGTCGCGCTGCTCGTGGGCTCCTGCGTTACCGCGGTGCTGCTGGTGCTCATCAAGAAGCGCCTCACGCCCGAGCAGATGAACGACCTCGACGTCCCCGAGGACGATGAAGAGGCCGAGGTCGACCTCTCCGGGTTCAGCCTCTCGTAGGTTTGTTTGCTCGGCGGGCATACGCTCGCTGAACAGATTCAAGGTAAGCGCGCCGTGTCTAGCATTCGCTCCCCTCAGCGGCGCGCTCCTCTTTTTAGCGCAGGGCGGCAGCTGCACGGTGCCGAGCTCCGAAGCTGCACGTACGATTCGTGAAAGGATCACTCGATGTATCAGTCGATGAAGGGCATGCTCGCCAAGGCGAATGCCGAGGGCTATGCCGTGATGGCCATCAACGCCTTCAACCTCGAGACGGCGCGCGGCGTCATCAAGGCGGCAGAGGAGATGGATGCCCCCATCATTATCGATTTGCTGCAGGATCACGTGATGTCGTTCTTTGACTGCGATATCCTCACCAAGCCGATCGTGAAGATGGCGGAGCAGAGCCCTGTCCCCGTGGCCATTAATCTCGACCACGGTCATGACATCGCGCATCTCAAGCGCTGTCTGCATGAGGGCTTTTCAAGCGTGATGTGTGATGCGTCGGCCTACGATGCCGAGGAAAACGCTCGCATCACACGCTCGGTGGTCGAGCTCGCCCAGATATACGACGCGTCTGTCGAGGCAGAGGTGGGTAACATGGGCCGCATCGACGATGCGGGCGTCGTGCTGACCGATGACCAGATGTACACCGACCCTGATGTCGCCATCGACTTCATTCAGAAGACCGGTATCGACGCGCTTGCGGTGTCCTATGGCTCCACGCACGGCGACTATCCCGAAGGGTACGTGCCTACCTTCCATTTCGACATCGTCGAGAAAATCAAGGCGGCCACGGGCGCTGCGCTCGTACTGCATGGCGGATCGGGCGCTGGCGACGACAACATGCGTCGCTCCGTTGAGGCGGGCATCAATAAGATCAACGTGGGCACCGACTACATGATCGCGCAGCGCGAGTTCGTCGCTCATGCGCTCGCCGAGAATCCCGACTATGACTTCCCAACACTCATGCAGGATAGCTGGACTGCGGGAATCGACACCATTAAGCACTACATCGAGATTTCTGGTTCTGCCGGTAAGGCGCGCTAGTTACGAGGGCTTCACATCCGCGTTTGCGGATTCAAGCATATTCACTGCTCATTCGTATGAAAGTAGATGGGAGAAACCATGCTTATCAACATGTCTCAGATGCTCGAGGTTGCCAAGGAGAAGCATTTTGCTGTTGGCGCCTACAACGTGTCTGAGAGCAACCTGTTCCGCACCGTTGTCGAGGCCGCCGAGGCCAACGATGCTCCCGCGATCATCGCGGTGCACCCCACCGAGCTCGCGTACTGCAAGGACGATTTCGTCAAGTACATGGTTGCCCGTTGCGCCAACAGCCCGGTGCCGTTCGTCATCCACATGGATCACGGCGACAGCATCGAGAGCATCATGCGCGCCATCCACGACGGCTTCACGTCCGTCATGATCGACGGCTCGGCGCTTCCCTTCGAGGAGAACATTGCCAAGACCGCCGAGGTCGTGCGCTATGCTCATATGGTCAACGTCTCCGTTGAGGGCGAGCTCGGCACCATCGGCGACACTGGCACCTCCATCGAGGGCGGCATGACCGAGGTCATCTACACCGATCCCGATGACGCCAAGAAGTTCGTCGAGGAGACCGGCGTCGATACGCTGGCTGTTGCCATCGGCACCTGCCACGGCCTGTATCCCAAGGGCGTGACCCCGAAGTTGCGCATGGACGTGCTCAAGGCCATCAAGGAGAAGGTCGACCTGCCGCTCGTGCTTCACGGTGGTTCGGGCAACCCCGATTCCGAGATCGCCGAGGCCGTGAAGATCGGCATCCAGAAGGTCAACATCTCCTCCGATTACAAGAGCGCTTTCTTCATCAAGGCGCGCGAGATCCTCTCGCAGGAGGGCTCGGGCTGGGACCCCAACAACCTGTTCCCCGCGTGCATCGAGGCCGGCAAAGAGGTCATCAAGCACAAGATGGAGCTCTTCGGGTGCGTTGGTGCTGCCAAGTACTATCGTGACCCCGTGACCCCGCAGTGGCGCCAGGAGCTTGCGTAGGGTATGACAAGGCATGCCGAAGTAACGTGGCGTTTTGCCTGATTGCATACGGTATGTCCCGTCAACTTTCGGGAGAGGGTCCGGCTTCGGACCCTCTCTTTTGTATTATCATGACGTTTATCAAGCGCGGGAAGGTTAGCGATGCAGCAGCGTAGGGGCAGCGTGATAAATGAGATTTGCTCGCTTTACGATCGTCTGAGCGATCGCGAGCAGCTTATTGCCGACTTCGTGATGGCCCATCAAAGCGATGTGCCCTCCATGACCACGCGCGAGATTGCCACCAAAAGTGAGACGTCCGCTGCTACCGTATCGCGGTTTGTGCGGCATCTGGGCTATGAGAGCTTCGCCGATCTGCGCGATGCCATGCTGCATGATAACGGGGGAGAGGATTCCCCGCGCATGCCCTCGACGGTCATCTCGCTCGATGCACCGCGTGCCGCCATGGAAACCGTGCTGCTGGCAAAGAACCGCGAGCTACTCGATACGCTGAGCCTCGTGAGTGATCAGGACCTGGTGAATGCGGTCCACCTTATCGAGAACGCCGACTCCATCGTGTTCGCCGCGGTGGGCAACACCATTCCGGCTGCCCAGTCAGCGTCGTTCCTCATTGCTCAGCTGGGCCTTCGCGCGTATTGCGCCCCCACCACCGAGGCGATGATGCTTTCGTCGATGGCACTCACCAAGCGTGACGTGTTGGTGTTCATGTCGAAATCGGGCCATTCGAAGCGTCTCAATCAGATGATGGACAACGCCATCGATTCTCAGACGCCCACAATCGTTATCACCAACGTTCCCGATTCGCCACTTGCCGTGCGCGCTACCTGCATGCTGCAAACGGCGACGCGCGACAAGATGCTCAATAGCGACCTCCCGTTTTCGCATAACTCGATTAATTTCATTTTCGAAGTCATCTTCTTGCTCCTCTGCTCCGACGTGCCCAACATGAAGGCACGGGCCGGCCTGCTGTGGAAGTCGCTTGGTGAGGACAAGGGTGTTTCCGGCGAGGTGTTCCCGCCGCAGGTGGGCGGACTGTAGAGGTCGGGCCGATGCGCCGCTGCCGCGAAGTGCTGCGGGCGCGTCATGCTATCATGCCAGCTCAGGACAATGTTTGAAGATGGGAGCGGCATGACCCCAACGATAGCGATTATCGGCGCGCTGGATAAAGAGGTTCGGCAGATCTACGGCGCGGTGGATAAGGGAACCGTTGTCGAGGAAGCAGGCCTCACCATCATTGGTGGCGGCTATCACGGATTCAACCTTGTTGCCACAACGGCGGGCATGGGAACCGTGAACGCGGCTGCAGCGACACAGCACCTCATCTCGGCATATGGTGCCAATGCTGTCATCTTTTCCGGCATTGCCGGCGGGCTCAATCCATCGCTGCACATCAACGATGTCGTGATCGGCGAGCGCCTACGCTATACCGATACCGACACCGCGCTCATTGCGGAGTCTAAGCCTGGGCTCGAGGAGTACGCGTCCTCAGATTTCCTTGTCGACCTTGCCGAGGAGACGCTGCTGTCGTTTGGCTATGTGGACGCCACGCTTTCCGATGCCGAGGTTGCTCCGGGGAGCGAGGCCCGCGCCATTGCAGATGCCTCTCCGTTCCGTCGCAATATAACCCAGGAAGAACCCCAGCGCTACCTGCGCGGCACCATCGCCACGGGCAATCGCTTCGTTTCGGGAGCAGAGATGCGCGCCGCCGTTGTTGCGGCGACCGGTGCCGATTGCGCCGAGATGGAGGGTGCTGCCGTTGCACATATCGCCGCTAAAAACGGAGTGGATTGCCTGGTGCTGCGCGCCATCTCGGATACCTGCGACGAAAGCTATGATGAACTATGCGCTCGCGAGTTCACGCTGGACGGATACGCCAAAACAGCAAGCAGCATCACGCTTGCCATCGTGCGCCGCCTTGCCGTGAAGCTCGGCGTCGCCAAGCACGAATACTGATAGGAGATCTCATGGCAGATCAGATCAACTACCAGCTTGCCCATTTTGTTGCCAGCTACGGCGCGGCATCGCAGATTCCGCCGTCGACGTGTCCCGAGGTTTCGTTTGTGGGTCGGTCGAACGTGGGCAAGTCCTCGCTGATGAATAAGCTGTTCGGGCGCAAGGGCCTCGTCAAGGTTTCGAGCACGCCTGGCAAGACGTCCAACATCAACTTCTTCGAGGCCGATGGGGTGCACTTCATCGATCTGCCGGGGTACGGTTTCGCACGCCGCTCCAAGGCGGAGCGCGACCGGTGGGCAAAGCTCATCGGTGACTTCTTCGAGCTCGAGCGCAGCTTTAATTTGGTGGTTTCGCTTGTCGACATCCGCCATGATCCCAGCAAGCTCGACCATCAGATGATCGAGTTTCTGCAAGAAGGGGAGTATCCGTTTGTGGTGGCGCTGACCAAAGCCGATAAGCTCAGCCGCAATCAGCAGGGCAAGCAACTCGCCACTATTCGCAAGCAGCTGAGTGTCCCGCCGGAGAACATCATCGTGACGTCCTCGCAAACGGGCACGGGCATCGACGAGCTTAAGCAGCGCATCGCCCAGCACTGCCTGTAACCTTTCGTTCGCGCATACTCACGACGCGATGGGAAGCGTCGCGACGCTTGGCGCGGCCGCGTTTGGCGTCTCAGATAGGAATATACAATTATCCTCGTGATACAGCCATGTTTATACACAACATGTCAAAGAGCATTCGTAGCAATTCGAGCTGATGGTCACGAGCGGACACTTATGGGTTGCAGGGACGTAGCAACACTCGGATTTGGGCGAAATAGAAGCCCTGTGGCTGCCTCGACAGCTGGCAGTTGCTCGCATATTGCTATCTTATATAGCAATATGCGAGCTCATAGCAGAGCGAGGTTCAGTTTCGCGTATGTATACGCTCGATTTTCACCCATACGTCAAAGGAATTGACCACGAGGTAGGGGTTGCTACGCATGTCGCACCCATAGGTCTCCTGTCGTGACCATGCAGCGTCCGAAACCGCTCGGATTGCTCGGGATGCTCACCTATTTCCCGATGATTTCACTCTGTGTATAATTGGTATCGTCGTTGAGTACCGGCAAACGGTTGGTATTCGGCGGCAAACGGCTTACGGCACAAAACTTTCAGAAAATGGGTTAAACGTACGTACATTATGATAATCTAATAATCGTCCAAGTAAGGATGTTTCGTGAAGGGTCAGAGGGGCTGGCCCGCACGAGGCGATACCAGATGAGGAGGACACGATGTACGTAACACTTCGAGAGGTACTGGCTGAGGCGAACGCGCTCAACATGGCCGTTGGCGCTTTCAACACGCACAACCTGGAGATGCTGCCCGCCATCATCCGCGCCGCAGTTGCCCAGAAGACTCCGGTGATCATCCAGACCAGCGAGGGCACCGCGAGCTACGTGGGCCATCGCAACCTGGTTGCCGTTGCCAAGTCCATGGCAGACGAGTTTGGCGTCGATGTTGTTCTCCATCTCGACCATGCCAAGAACTTCGACGAGATCCGCAAGGCGCTCGACGCTGGTTACAGCTCGGTCATGTATGACGGCTCCTCGCTGCCCTTCAAGGAGAACATCCTGGGCACCAAGCGCGTTGTCGAGTACGCTTCGAAGACCAACGCCTCCGTCGAGGGCGAGCTTGGTACCGTGGGCGGCACCGAGGACGGCATCGCTGTCGCTCAGGCCGACGTGCACTACACCGAGCCCGAGCAGGCTGTCGAGTTCATCGAGAAGACCGGCATCGACGCTCTGGCCGTTGCCATTGGTACCAACCATGGTCAGTACAAGTCCAAGACCAACATTTCCTTCGAGCAGCTCGAGAAGATCCGCGACGCTGTGAACGGTTTCCCGCTTGTTATCCACGGCGGCACCGGCGTTAAGGAAGAGGACGTCCGTCGCGTCATCGACCTCGGCATCCGCAAGTTCAACGTGGGCACCGAGCTCCTCGTGAACTGGAACATCACCTCCAAGGACGCCTACAACGAGCACAAGGAGAACACCTCCAACCGCAACAACGTTGTGCCGGCGCTCGAGGTTGTTCAGTCCATCGTTGAGCACAAGATCCAGCTCTTCAAGAACATCGGCTAAGGGACACTGATCATCATGCAGTTTAGCGAGATGCTTAAACCCGAGAACGTTCGCATCGTTCAGTCCATCGATACCTGGCAGAACGCGATTCGCCTCGCCTGCGCTCCGCTCGAGGAGGGTGGCTATGTCGAGCCGTGCTATGCCGACAACATCATCGCTGCGACCGAGAAGATGGGTCCGTACTACGTGCTGACCGAGGATGTCGCGCTGGTGCACGGCCGCCCCGAGGACGGCGTCATCAAGCAGCAGTTCGCAGTAACCCTGTTGCGCGAGCCCATCAAGTTCTCTGAGGACAGCTTTGAGGTTCGCCTGCTCGTGACCTTGGCCGCTCAGGATGCCAACTCGCACATCGACGCGATGCGCGTGCTCGCCGGCATCTTCTGCGATCAGGACAAGATCAACGAGATCGTGGCGCTCGACACGCCGCAGCAGGTATACGACGCGTTCGTCGCGGCTGCTTCCGAGCAGTAACCACGTTCGGGCTTTATCCGCTGAGGGGAGCGGATGCAATAGCCGGATACGGAAAAGGGGGCATGCGCCCCACGGTGCACAAAGAAAGGAGTGATACCGGATGGCAAAGCAACTTAGGATTCTGACGGTATGCGGAAACGGCCTGGGCAGCAGCTTCGCGTGCCAGATGGCTGTCGAGGGTGTGCTCAAGGGCCTCGGCGTCGATTGCAAGCTCGACCACGACAGCGTGTCGAGTGTTGCGAGCGCTGCCAGGAACTTCGACATGATCGTTGCAGCCCAGAACTTCCAGACCCAGATCGAGGGCGCTAACACGGGCCTTCCTTGCGTCTTCCTCAAGCGTCTCGTCGACAAGAAGGAGATCGAGGAGAAGATTACCCCCGTGCTCCAGGAGATGGGTCTCCTCTAAAACGTGCACGTACGTTCTCCGCACGTTCATTCGGAAAGGGAAGTGAGAACACAGCATGGAAATTCTGAATTGGATTATTGAAAACATCCTGACGCAGGCCTCCGTCATCATCGGCCTCGTCGCCCTGCTCGGTCTTGCGCTTCAGAAGAAGCCCGTGAACGAGCTCATCTCCGGCACCCTGAAGACGATGCTCGGCTTCCTGGTGCTCTCTGCTGGCTCGAGCGTCATGCAGACCTCCCTCACCTACTTCGGTGACATGTTCAACCAGGCCTTCGGCTTCACCAACATGTCCGCCGTCGTGGCTTCCATCGAGGGCATCAACGGTCAGGCCATGACCGACCTCGGCCTCGGCTCCGAGATCGCCATCTGCCTTGCTGGCATCTTCATCGTGAACATCATCCTTGCGCGCTTCAGCCCGTTCAAGTATGTGTTCCTGACTGGTCAGGCCCTTCTGTGGGAGTCCACGCTCTGCATCGTGTTCGCCTACTTCTGCGGTCTCAGCGGTGTGCCGCTGATCATCATCGCTTCCATCGTCGGTGGCGCCTTCGCGACCCTCATGCCTGCCTTCGCGCAGCCGGTCGTTCGTAAGATCACCGAGAGCGACGACATCGCCCTTGGTCACTTCTGCACCTTCGGCTATATGTTCACCGCCCTCATCGCCACGGGCACCAAGAAGCTGCTCGGCGGTGGCAAGGAGGCCAAGTCCACTGAGGAGCTCGAGCTTCCCCAGAGCCTGTCCTTCATGCAGGACTCCTACCTGGCCGTTATGGTCGTCATGATCCCGTTCTACATCATCATCGCTGCCTTCGCTGGCCCCGAGGCCTCCGCTGAGTACGCTGGTGACGTGAACTTCATCGTGTACGCCTTCCTCCAGGCTATGCAGTTCGTCGTTGGTCTGTACGTCCTGCTCGCTGGCGTCCGCCTGCTCCTCGCCGAGCTGGTTCCCGCCTTCCAGGGCATCTCCATGAAGCTCGTCCCCAATGCGCGTCCCGCGCTCGACTGCCCGGTGCTGTTCACCTATGCGCCTAACGCGGTCATCATCGGCTTCATCTTCACCACCATCGGCTCGCTCATCGGCATGGTCATCACCGGCTTCATGGGTACGCTCGTTATCCCCGGTGTTATGTCCAACTTCTTCGCTGGCGGCACCGCTGGTATCTTCGGCAACGCCATCGACGGTCGTCGTGGCGCCATCATCGGCGGCATCTTCCACGGCATCTTCATCATGATCCTGCCTGCGCTGCTTTCGCCGATGCTTGCCCAGATTGGCTTCGTGAACATGACCTGCACCGACGTCGACACCGTCGTCACCGGTTTCTTCTTCATGGCCATCAAGTCGATTCTCGGCGTGTTCGGTATCGCGTAAGTTTCATTCACGCATACGAACGCATCATGGGGCCGCTCCCGCCTGGTACCCCGGGCACACGGGGGCGGCCCTTTTCGTTATCGTTTCAAGGAGGTAATCATGGGACTGTTTGGTTTCGGTAAGAAGAAGGACAAGCCCGCCGCTGCGCCCGAGCCCGAGCCCGTGCTCGATCGCGAGGCCGTGCTTGCCAAGATCGAGGAAGTCAAGGCAAAGGTTGCGTCTGCCGAGGGCGTCGCGAAGTCCAATGCCCTGAACGAGCTCGGCAAGCTGCATGCCGATATCGATCAGATCGACGAGGCCATTGCAGCCTATGAGGAGAGCCTCGAGGTGAATCACACCATGGGCAAGGCCTCCACGCAGCTCGTGAAGCTCTACAACAAGAAGCGCGCCCAGGCTGCCGAGGCTAAGGACGACGAGAAGATCAAGTACTACCTGGATAAGGTGAACGAGATGCTCGCGCTGTCCAAGGACCAGCTTCGCGGCAGGGCGTAAGACCCGTCTGCTGTTTCGCGCATCGGCTGTCGGCCAGGGTACCGCTGGCAGCCGAGTTGCTCGGCTTGCGTACCCGCCACACGATCGAGGAGGACCATACCATGAAGAAATCCCTCATCCTGCTTGCCGGGTATCCCGCGACGGGAAAGACCTATCTGGCGAACAAGATCATCGAGCGCCATCCTGGCTGCTTTGCCTACATCACGCCGGATGATATGAAAGAGCAGGTGTGGGATGAGGTGGGTTTCAACGATGCCGACGACAAGGCGGCCGTTGAGCTGCTCATCTGGAAGCGCTTCTATTCTGGCCTCGCGATCTACATGGAAGACGAGCGCCCCATCATCTCGGACTATCCCTTCTCGGATAAGCAGAAGGCGAGCCTGATCGAGCTCTCCGAGCGCTATGGCTACAGCGTGTTGACCGTTCGTCTTGTGGGCGATCCCGAGATCATCTACAAGCGCTCGCTCTCGCGCGATCTCGATCCGTCGCGTCACCTGGGGCATCTGGTGACGCGCTACCACCGTGGCGATGTGCTCGAGGACCGCAGCAAGGCCGATGGTCTTGTGACCATGGATATCCTCATCGACCGCTGCAAGCACAAGGGATATGACAAGTTCCAGCTGGGCGAGCTCATCGAGGTCGACGCCACCGACGTCAAGAAGATCGACTATCCGGCGCTGCTCGATAAGATCGATGCCTTCCTTGCCAAAGACGGAGAGTAGGGGAAGCCATGGCTATCTTTTGCGTGGGCCAGGCGGTTTATGACATCACCGCGCCCTACACCGGCCCTTTGCAGGCGAACCAAAAGTACCGCATCACGAAATCGCATGGTTGCTCGGGCGCGCCTGCGCTCAACGCCGCCTGCCTGTGCTCGAAGTGGGGTGCACCTGCAGAGCTCGTGGCGCGCATTGGCAACGATCCATACGGCACGCTCGTGCGGGCCGATCTTGAGCGCTACGGCGTAGGCATCTCGTATCTCATTCCCGATCACGAGGTGACCACCGGATACAGCATCATCGCGGTCGATGATGCCACGGGCGACCGGACCATCTTCAACTTCCCGTCGACCATGCACGATGTCGACTATCCGCTGCCGCCCGAGGCGCCCGAGGTGGTGCTGGCAGACGGCCATGAGCCGCAGGTGACGTTGCAGATTCTCGAGGCCTTCCCTGAGGCGCGCTCGGTGGTAGATGCTGGGACGTATCGTGAGAGCACCTATGAGGTGGCGCGCGCGGTCGATTACCTCGTGTGCTCCGAGGATTTCGCCCGTCAGTACACCGGCGAGCCGCTTGCCGACCCAGACGATGTCCGTGCAACCGATGAGCTGCTGCGGCGCATCGAGGGCATCAACGGTGGCGTAGCGGTGGTGACGCTCGGCGATCGCGGCCTCATCTTCCGTGATGATGAGGGTGCTCCGCAGCATATGCCAGCGTTTGCGGCGCATGCGGTAGACACCACCGGGGCAGGCGACATCTTCCACGGCGCGTTTGCCTTCGGTTTGTACCAGAACATGTCGCTCGAGGACAATTTGCGCATGTGCTCGATGACGTCGTCGCTTTCGGTGCGCTCGATGGGGGGACTTACATCCATTCCCACCTATGAGCAGGTGCAGCAGGAGCTCGCCGCGGCACGTTAACATGGAGAAACGACCCGCATATCGAAACAGTTTGCGCATTTGGAGGGGAGGGGAGCATAATGAAAGAACATAATATTCTGATGGCTCAGGAGAACGACTTGATTCCCATACTCGACTTTAGCGGTAAGGAGCAGCTGTACCGGCAGCTGTACGATATCTTGTTCCAGGACATCGTGAACGGTGCCTATGCCGTGGGCGATCTCATTCCCTCCGAGAGCGAACTGATGCGCCAGTACGGCGTTTCGCGTGCCACGGCGCGTAAGGCCATGGAGATGCTTTCCAACAATGGCATGATCAGCAAGCGCCGCGGCGTGGGATCCGAGGTTATCGCGAGCCGTCCCAGCTCCTCGCTCAGCCACGTGACGAGCTTTATCAAGAAGAACGTCGACGATCGCGTGGTTGCCGAGAAACGCCTGATCGATGCCACGCTGCTGCCGGCGGATGCGGATGTGGCGCGCGTGCTCAAGATTGATGAGGGCGTGCCGGTGTATCGTTTGCGCCGCATTCGTTTCTCGGGCGATGAGCCGTTCTACCTCGAGATCAACCATTTCGAGCAGTCGTTTTTGCCGCATGCGATCGAGCGCGACTTCTCGCGGGAATCGCTGCGTGCCTACATTGCCGACGAGTTGGGCATTCAGTGGAGCCGTGCGACCCAGGAGATTCGCGCCGTTGCCGCCGATGCCGAGCAGGCGATGTTCTTGGGTGTGCAGCCTGGTGATCCGCTGCTCTACATCAAGCGCGTTTCGTATGACGCAAACAACGTTCCGCGCGAGTTCGTGAAGACATATTATCGAGCCGATCTGTACCACTTGGAGGTCGAACTCGACGCATAACGGGCGATTATGCTCGCAGCTTCACATATTGGGAGCTGCGAGCATTTTTATATAGGCATTTGTTAGGTTATTCGTATAATTGAAGTACGGTTAAGACGCAATAGAAAGAGGGGCACATGTCTCAACCCGCAATCGGAACGCCTTGGAAGAAGCTTGACGGTCCTGTTTCCGCCGAAGCGCTCGAGGGTGTCGACAAGTACTGGCGTTGCACGAACTACCTTTCGGTAGGCCAAATCTATCTGCGCAGCAATCCGCTCATGCGCAAGGATTTCGTGGACGAGAAGACCGGCGAGACGCGTGACTTTGGTCGCGCCGACGTGAAGCATCGCCTTGTGGGCCACTGGGGCACCACGCCCGGCATCAACTTCCTCATGGGCCACACCAACCGCCTCATCGCCGATCACCAGCAGAACGCGCTTTTCCTGATGGGTCCTGGTCACGGTGGTCCTGCCGGTACGGCGCAGTCGCTGCTTGACGGTACCTATCGCGAGAACTATCCCGAGATCACCGATGACGAGGCAGGCCTCCAGAAGTTCTTCCGCCGCTTCTCCTATCCTGGCGGTATTCCCAGCCACTTCGCGCCCGAGACTCCGGGCTCCATTCACGAGGGTGGCGAGCTGGGTTACACCCTCAGCCATGCCTACGGTGCTGTGCTCGACAACCCGAGCCTTTTGGCCGTTGCCGTGGTGGGCGACGGTGAGGCCGAGACCGGTCCTCTGGCGACCGGCTGGCAGGCCAACAAGCTCGTGAACCCTGCCACCGACGGTATCGTGCTGCCGGTGCTGCACCTCAACGGCTATAAGATCGCCAACCCCACCATCCTCGCGCGCATCTCCGATGCCGAACTGGAGCAGTTCTTCCGCGGCATGGGCTACAACCCCCACTTCTTCACCGCGGGCTTCGACAACGAGAGCAACCTCTCCATTCACCGTCGCTTCGCCGAGCTGCTCGAGCAGACCTTCAACGAGATCTGCGACATCAAGGCCAAGGCGCATGCGCAGCTTGCCGGCGGCATGGAGGTCACGCGTCCTATCTACCCGATGATTGTGTTCCGCACGCCCAAGGGTTGGACCTGCCCCAAGGAGATCGACGGCCAGAAGACCGAGGATTCTTGGCGCGCTCACCAGGTGCCGCTGACCTCGGCAAAGGACACGCACGAGCACTTCCGCGTGCTGCGCGGCTGGCTCAAGTCCTACGTGCCCGAGGAGCTCTTCACGCCCGAAGGCCAGATTCGCCCCGAGGTTACCGCCTTCATGCCCACCGATGACCTGCGCATCGGCGCGAACCCCAATGCGAACGGCGGCGTGGTGCGCCGCGACCTCAAGCTGCCCGACGTGCACAAGCACGAGGTTCCCGTTGCCAAGCACGGTCATGGCTGGGGCCAGATCGAGGCGGCGCGCGTCTTCGGCCTCTACACGCGCGACGTGCTTTCCTGGAACATGGACGAATTCCGCATCTTTGGTCCCGACGAGACCGCATCCAACCGTCTCCAGGCTGCCTACGATGTGACGCGCAAGCAGTGGCAGGGCGGCTACCACGCCGACGAGGCGAACGACTTCCTGCTCGCTCCTTCCGGCAAGGTGATCGAGCAGCTGTCCGAGCATCAGTGCGAGGGCATGCTCGAGGCCTACCTGCTCACCGGTCGCCATGGCGTCTGGTCGAGCTACGAGAGCTTCATCCATGTCGTTGACTCCATGGTCAACCAGCACTGCAAGTGGCTCGAGGCGACGGTGCGCGAGATTCCGTGGCGCAAGCCCATCGCTGGCCTCAACATCCTGCTCTCCAGCCATGTGTGGCGTCAGGATCACAACGGCTTCTCGCATCAGGATCCCGGCTTCATCGACGTGCTGCTTAACAAGGCGAACGACACCCATGTGGTGAACGCCTACTATCCGGCGGATGCCAACATGGCGCTTGCCGTTGCTCAGCGCGTGTACCAGTCCACCAACTGCGTGAACGCCATCTTCTGCGGCAAGCAGCCTGCGCCGACCTTCTCGACGGTCGACGAGGCGCTCGCCGAGCTGGAGGAAGGCGCCGCTGTTTGGAGCTGGGCATGCACCGCGGACTCGCTGTCAGATGCCGACCTGGTGATTGCCACCTGCGGCGATGTCCCCACGCTTGAGGCGCTTGCCGCTACCGACATGCTCAAGAAGCTGGGTGTTAAGGTCTGGTTCGTGAACGTGGTCGATCTGCTCAAGATCCAGAACGTGTGCGAGAACGATCAGGCGCTTTCCGACGAGCGCTTTGTCGAGCTCTTCGGCGACGGCTCGAAGCCGGTGCTTTTCTGCTTCCACGCGTATGCGGGCACCATTCATCGTCTTGTGTGGAACCGTCCCGGCCACGATGCGTGGCGCGTGCACGGCTACGAGGAGAAGGGCTCCACGACCACGCCGTACGACATGCTGCGTCTCAACAATATGGACCGTTGGGAGCTCGCTGCCGACGCCCTGCGTCTCGTGGACGCTCAGCGCGGCACGGAGAAGTTCACCGCTCAGATCGAGGAGTGGGAGGCGTTCCGTGAGGAAGCGTTCCAGTTCGCCGTGGATGAGGGCTACGATCACCCTGCCTTCACCGAGTGGGTCTGGCCCGAGGTGCTCGAGAAGGGCGGCGCCGACGCGGTGACGCTCTCCGCTACGCAGCAAACTGCGGGCGACAACGAGTAGCCAATCTGTTTACCAGCGCTCCTTGTAGCGCACCTCCTTAACCGTAGCCCGGCCGAGCCTTGCGCTCGGCCGGGCTATTTTGAGCAAGGTGAGCGCCGTGACGGAGCTTGGAGAAATGTTACTCAAATAGGATCATATGGGGTTAGGCAATTTCTACCAAAGATCGTTGAGAAAAGCCATGATTATGAGCAACGTATCCTGTAGAAGCGATGTCTAGGAGAGCGTGGCTTGGCGCGAGTGCTTTGTAAAACTGCCTAAGCCAATATGATACTGTTCCAGTAGCAAAATGATGCACGCAATTGATGCGCGTTGCGGGGGGCGTTGACGGCGCGTTTCCTCTCGCTATCGCGTTGTGTCGCGTTTTGCCCGTGTTGCGTCGCCTGTTTTGTGTGGGGACATGGCGCGTGCGGCAGCCTTCTTCTTCCCACCTTTTCCGGCGGCCCGTTTATTGGATGGCGGAACCGGCCGTACCAGGCACTTCGGACCATAACCAATGAGATCGGTTCTGCCAGCTTTGCGCAGCGCCTCGACGACAAGATGGTAGTTCTCAGGCTTGCGATACTGGATAAGCGCGCGCTGCAGAGCCTTTTCGTGCGCGGAGCGCGGCACGTAGACGGGTTTCATGGTCCGTGGGTCCACGCCGGTGTAGTACATGCAGGTCGACATGGTCGACGGCGTGGGATAGAAGTCCTGTACCTGCTCGGGCATGTAACCCATATCGCGCACGTATTCGGCAAGCTCAACCGCCTCTTTCATGGTCGAGCCCGGATGGCTGCTCATGAGGTAGGGGACGAGATACTGCTTCTTGCCGAGTTCGCGATTGACGGCGCGATACTTCTCAACGAAGCGGTCGTACACAGCGCGGCTGGGCTTGCCCATGACCGAGAGCACTGCGTCTGAGACGTGCTCCGGTGCAACTTTGAGCTGGCCAGAGACATGGTGCTCACAGAGCTCGCGGATGAAGGTGTCGTCTGTGTCGGCAAGGGCATAGTCAAAACGGATGCCACTGCGCACAAAGACCTTCTTGACATCCGGAAGCGCCCGGAGCTCGCGCAGCAGCGCGACGTAATCGCTGTGGTCGACGTTCATGCTGCGGCATACATGCGGCCAAAGGCACCGCTTGCGCAGGCACGCGCCGTGTTTGAGCTGGTTTTTGCATGCAGGCTGGCGGAAGTTCGCCGTAGGGCCGCCCACGTCGTTGATGTAGCCCTTGAAGTCGGGCTCGGCGCAAATCTTTTTAGCCTCGGCGATGAGGCTTTCGTGGCTGCGTGCCTGCACGATGCGTCCCTGGTGAAACGTGAGCGCGCAAAATGAGCACTCGCCAAAGCATCCGCGGTTCGAGATGAGCGACATCTTAACCTCGGCGAGCGCGGGTACGCCACCTGCAGCTTCGTAATCGGGATGGTAGGTGCGTGTATAGGGGAGGTCATAGGCGGTGTCGAATTCGGCCTGGGTGAGCGGCTTTGCCGGCGGGTTTTGTACAACGTAGACGCTGTGCGGGTAGGGTTCTACCAGACGCCCGCCGCGTATGGGGTCCATGTTGTCGTACTGCACGGCAAAGCTTCGCGCGTAGGTGAGCTTGTCGGCCTCGAGCTCATTCCAGCTGGGTAGCAGCGTGTAATCGTAGACCTCGTCGAGCGAGCGGGTGCGGTAGACCGTGCCGTCGATGTAGGTGATTTGCTCTACGGGAAGACCCGCAGCGAGCGCGTCGGCAATCTCCACGATGGAGTGCTCTCCCATACCGTATGAGATGAGGTCCGCGCCGGAATCGAGCAAGATGGAGCGTTTGAGCTTGTCCGACCAGTAGTCGTAGTGGGCGAGGCGACGGAGCGATGCCTCGATACCGCCGAGCACGATGGGTGTTTCCTTGTACGTGCGACGGATGAGGTTGCCATAGACGGCGGCCGCATGGTCGGGGCGCGCCCCGGCTTTGCCGCCCGGCGTGTAGGCATCGGTACGGCGGCGGTGCTTGCTCACGCTGTAGTGGTTCACCATGGAGTCCATGTTGCCGGCGGAGACCAGGAAGGCGAGCCGCGGCTCGCCGAGCACGCTCACGCTTACAGGGTCGCGCCAGTTGGGCTGGGCAATCACCCCCACGCGGTAGCCGTGCGCTTCGAGGAGTCGCACGATGATAGCAGCGCCAAAGCTCGGATGATCCACATAGGCGTCCCCGCAGACGTACACAAAATCGCATGTATCCCAGCCGCGCGCATCCATGTCGGCGCGCGTGGTGGGCGGGAAGTCCGCCCGCGTGAATCCGAGCGCGGTAGGTCCGGTAGGGTCGAGCTGGGGCTGCTGCTGCGCGCGGTGGGCAGACGCCTTCGGTCGAGCCTGCTTACGCGGCGAGGCTCCCGTGGTTTTGGACATGCGATGCGATGAGGCCATGATGCTCCTGCTGTAGGTCTTGCATCCATCCTAACAGAGGCGGTGATAGGGAGTGTGCGATGGGCCGTCTTACAGGTACTCGATCTGGGCGCCTTCGGTGTCGCATGTGAGGATGTGTGTCTCGCAGGTGGGAAATTGTTCGCGCAGGCGGACCTGCAGAAACTTCGCCACGATGGTGTCGTCCGTCACGGCCATAAGGGTCGAGCCGGAGCCCGAGATCCAGAGCGTCTTGGCGCCGCCTGCCAGGCAGGCCGCGCGAATGGCGTCGTAGTCGGGGATGAGGGAGCGGCGGTACGGCTCCTGCAGGCGGTCGTCGTTCGCGGCGGCAATGAGGGCGGTGTCGCCCGTTTCGAGTCCACGCGTGAGTCCAGCAATGCGACCCATCTGCCACACGGCTGTGCTGAGCGGCACCTCGGTTGGCACCACCTTGCGCGCGTCTGAGGTGTGGACCTCGTAAGGCGGAATAATGGTGATGAAGCGCAGGCGCGGGCTCACGTCGTAGCGCAGACAGCGCGGCAGCTCGCCTTCGGGCGTAAACGAGCATACGGCGGCACCGAGAATCGCGGGCGCGACGTTGTCGGGGTGACCTTCGAGCAAGGTGGCGAGTGCTACGAGCTCCTCGCGTGTAACGGTGTGGTTGGTGAGCGCTGCGGCACCCATGATGCCCGCGACCACAAGCGTTGAGCTGGAGCCTAAGCCGCGCGCGACGGGCACCTCGGTTGCAATATCAATCGACACGGGGAAGGGTTTCTCGCCCCAAGCCTCAAGGGCGTACAAGAATGCCTGATAGACCATGTTATCGGCATTGCGGAACTTCTCGGGGCACCCGGTGATGGTGAGCGTGTCGGCGCGATCCATCGTGATGTGCGCATAGAGCGACACCGCCATACCGAGCGTGTCGTAGCCAATGCCGAGATTCGCGCTCGTTGCCGGAACAGTGATCTTGATCATGCGATCCTCCCTCGCAAAGCCTACAGGCTGCTTGCCGCACGCTCTACGTACGCCGACATCTCGGCGATGTCGACCGCATCGGTATGAAGCACGGGCTTCTGGTCGAGTTCGGCCAGCTGCGCGGGCGCCGTGGTATGGGTGAGCTGCTCGAGCGCACGCATACATGCAAAGTCGTCTTCGGGGGCCGTCTCGCCCAGCGCCTCGAGCACCGCGCGCGGGAACTTATACGGGCTCGCTGTGGAGAGCAGCACGCGCGCTGCGGCGTTGGTCGCCGCCGGTAGCATGGTCTGGACATGATAGCCGCACGCGGTGTGCGGATCGATGACGTAGCCATTCGCGGCCCAGCACGCTTGGATGGCATCGCTTACCTGCTGCTCATCTGCCCAGCCACAGGCAAAGACCTCTTGGATCTTAGCGAGGAGCTTAGGCGTCACCTCAAAGCGGCCGGTCTCGGCAAGGCTTGCCATGAGTGTGGCGATAAACTCGCAGTCGCCGTCCGAGAGGTAGTACAGCATGCGCTCGAGATTCGAGGAGATCAGGATGTCCATCGAGGGCGAGGTGGTGTTGAAGAACGGGCGGTTGCGATCGTATACGCCCGTGGTCAGGAAGTCGTAGAGCACGTTATTTGCGTCGCTTGCGACCACGAGCTTGGCGACCGGTAGGCCGAGCAGCTTAGCGTAGTAGCCAGCAAGCACGTCGCCGAAGTTGCCCGTGGGAACGCAGAACTCGACGGCGTCGCCCGCCGCAATCGCGCCGGCGCGCAGCAGTTGGGCATAGGCGGCGAAGTAGTACACCACCTGCGGAACCAGGCGGCCAACGTTGATGGAGTTGGCGCTCGAGAGCACCACGCCGCGCTCGTGCAGACGCTCGGCAAGCTCGCCGTCGCCAAAGATGCGCTTCACCGCGCTTTGTGCATCGTCGAAATTGCCGTGGACGGCGCATACCGAGACATTCGAACCCTCTTGTGTGGACATCTGCAGCTCTTGGACGCGGCTTACCATGCCCTTGGGATAGAAAACGGTGATGCCGCATCCCGGGGCATCGGCAAAGCCGGCCAGCGCCGCCTTGCCGGTGTCGCCAGAGGTAGCGGTTACGATCATGATGCGCTCAGCACTGCCGTTCGCGGCAGACGCGGCCTGCGCACGCGCCATGAGGCGGGGCAGCATCTGGAGCGCGACATCCTTGAACGCGCTCGTGGGTCCGCAAAACAGCTCGAGCACGTAGGTGGGGACGTCGCCGTTACCGGGCGCGGCATCAAGCTTCACGAGTGGCGTGACCTCGTCTGAGGAGAACGTGGTGCCATAGGCTTCCTCAACGCAGGAGGCAATCTCGTCTGCCGTGAAATCAGGTAGTAACAATTGGAGCACCGTGCGCGCGATGGCATGGTAATCCATCTCGGCAAGGGTGTTAACGTCGAGTTTCTTTGCGCCGAGACCATCGGAGACAAAGAGCCCGCCGTCGGGCGCAATGCCGCGTCGGATGGCATCTTTGCTTGAGCATGATAAAGCGCGTGAACGTGTACTATGATACAAATTCATATGAATAGCTCCCTGAATGCCTGGTGCACGTACGCACATGGTATCAGAGCGGGTGCAGCAGCCGTCGCGATATAAGAAAGGTAACCGCTTCGTCATGATTAAGATTGCCAAATTCGGAGGCTCCTCGGTTGCCGACGCCAAGCATTTCCGTCAGATTCGCTCGATCGTGGAAGCGGACCCCGCGCGCCGCTTCATCGTGGTCTCCGCGTGCGGCCGGCGTCACAAGGGTGATGCCAAGGTCACCGACCTGCTGTATCTTGTGGCCGCTCACGTGCGCTATCACGTGTCGTGCGAAGATCTGCTCGAGGATATCGGGCAGCGCTATTTCGACATTGCCGATGAACTGGGGCTTACCTATCCTATCCGCGAGGAGTTCGCCGCGTTTGCCGAGAACGCCAAGGCGGGTCGCTATACCACTGAGGAGCTCGTGAGTCGCGGCGAGTATTTCACGGCGCGCCTTATGGCCGAGACGCTGGGGCTTCCGTTCCTCGACGCTGCCGATGTCGTCGCGTTCCATCATGACGGCACGCTCTCGATGACGCGGACCGAGGCGCTCGTCCAGGAGCGCGGTATCCCCGGCGGCTTTGTGATGCCCGGCTTTTACGGTGCCACGCGCGAAGGGCAGATCAAGCTGCTCGATCGTGGCGGCGGCGACATCTCGGGCTCGATTTTGGCCAAGTGCCTGGGCGCCGATCTCTATGAGAATTGGACGGACGTCTCGGGCTTCCTCTCGGCCGATCCTCGCGTGGTGGAGCATCCGCAGCCCATCGGGCGTGTAACCTACCAGGAGCTTCGCGAGCTCTCGTACATGGGCGCGAGCGTTCTGCACGAGGAGGCGGTCTTCCCGGTTATGGAGGCCGGCATCCCCATCGCGGTGCTCAACACCAACCGCCCGCAGGATAAGGGCACGATTATCTCCGACCGTGAGGACTACATCTCCGGCGAACCCATCATCACGGGCGTGACCGGCAAGCAGAACTTCGTCGCGGTGCACATCTTGAAAGACCACATGTCCAACGAGGTGGGCATCATTCGCCGCGTGCTCTCGGTGTTCGAGCGCTATCACGTGTCGGTTGAGCACATCCCCTCGGGTATCGACTCGTTTGCCGTGGTGGTGCAGGGCGACGATGTGAAGGACTGCATCTGGTCGATTGTCGCGGATATCAAGAGCGAGATTCCCGTCGATAAGATCAAGGTGGTCGAGGACCTGGCGCTCATCTCGACGGTGGGCCGCAACATGATCGGGCGCCCTGGCGTGTCAGGCAGCCTGTTCGCAGCGCTCGGCCAGGAGGGCATTTCCATTCGCATGATCGCGCAGGGCTCCGACGAGATTAACATCATCGTCGGTGTGCATAAAGACGATTTCGAACGCGCCATTCGCGCAATCTACCGGGCGTTCTCCGACGGCGATCACCTGCTTGAGCTCAAGGACCTCAAACGTGCCGAGGAATCCGCCCGTATCGCACGATAACAAGATGGGATAGATGCAACCGTCCAAAGGAATGCAAGGAGGACGCGCCATGAAAGAGTACACCGTCGCCATCCTAGGTGCCACTGGTGCGGTAGGCACGCAGATGCTCCAATGCCTAGATGAGCAGGAGTTTCCCATCGCGAAGCTCAAGCTGCTCGCTAGCGCGCGTAGTGCCGGCAAGACGGTGCGGTTTCGTGGTGAGGACCTGGTGATCGAGGAGGCATGCCCCGAGGCGTTCGCGGGCTGCGACATCGTGCTCGGCGCTGCCGACGACGCCATTGCCAAGCAGCTGCTCCCGGCAGCTGTCGAGGCGGGCGCCACCGTGGTAGACAACTCTCATGCATTCCGCATGGATCCCGAGGTGCCGCTCGTCATCCCCGAGATCAATGCGGCGGATGTTGCTTGGAACCACGGCATCATCTCGAACCCCAATTGCGCAACCATCATCGCGCTTGTGCCCACCTGGCCGCTGCATCAACTCGCTGGGGTGAAGCGCATGATTGTCTCCACCTATCAGGCGGCCTCTGGTGCCGGTGCGCCGGGTATGGCCGAGCTTGAGCAGCAGATTCACGCCATGGGCACCGGTGAGTCCATGCCTGAGCCGCGCACCTTTGCTGCTCAGCTGGCAAGCAACCTCATCCCGCAGATTGGCGGTTTCGATGACGAGGGCTATACCTCGGAAGAGATGAAGCTGCAAAACGAGGGCCGCAAGATCATGCACCTGCCCGAGCTCGCCGTGTGCTGCACATGCGTACGCGTACCGGTGCTGCGCTCGCACTCCGAGAGCATCACGCTTGAGTTCGAGCGTGACATCACACTCGACGAGGCGCGCGAAGCGCTTGCTGCAGCGCCGGGCGTGAAGCTGGTGGATGATCGCGCCGCCGAGAGCGCGCACGACCGCTTCCCCATGCCCATTGATACCTCCGACCAAGATTTAGTATGGGTGGGTCGCCTGCGTCGCGACATCTCGAACCCGAATGTGTCGCGCGGCATCACGTTCTGGTGCGTGGGCGATCAGATTCGCAAGGGCGCCGCCACCAACGCGGTCCAGATTGCCAAGCTGCTCTGCGAATAAGCTCTTTTTGCATATGCATTTGTTTGGGATCTAGGCCGGCGACGGCCTAGATCCCACTCATTTCGCTAAGAACATATCCCGTGTTCTTGCCAGCATCGACCTTCTCAATCACGCCTTGCTCAACCAGTTTGTTCAAGACGCGCTTGACGGTCACCTCGCTTATTTCCGGATGCTCATTCATGATCATCTGCTTCGTTATTTTGCCGGGATGATCTTTAAAGACGTTGAGAACACGTTCGGATTTTGTCAAAGGCTTGCCATCCGCGATGTCCATGCGAGCTTCCAGCTCTCGATAAGCTGCGAGAACAACGCCCAAAAGATAACGTACGAACGGGGCTTCATTATTGGACGCGGTATCCCATCCCGCTGAGCTTTCGGCGAGTGCCTCATAGTATTGTTCTTTGCTTTGTTCGATAAGACGCTCGATGCTTATGTAGCGTCCTACGGCATAACCTGCTCGTTCGCTTAACAGGACGGTCATGAGGCGACTCATGCGGCCGTTGCCATCGGTGAATGGATGGATGCTTACGAAATCGAACGTAAAGCGCGCGGCGAGCAGCAGAGGATCGCATATCTGATTGGTGTATGCATCGTTATACGTTGCGCAGAGCGCCTCAACGGCGGCAGGGGTGAGTAAAGCAGGTGTTGGCCTAAATCGAACAGAAAGGCTTCTGTCGGAATTCCTTGCGACAATCTCATTGTCGGAATCCTTCCAACGACCGCCATACGAAGCTGGAACATGCCCCATGAGATCGCGATGTAGCTGGAGGATAACGCCGGGCGAAACGGGGATATAGTTGTGCTGTTCGTGAATGAGCGAGAGGACGTCGCGGTAGCCGGCAATCTCCTCTTCGTTGCGATTCTTCGGTGCGGTATTGTGAACAACAAGGTTGTGCAGGCGTTTTTGAGATGTCCCGATTCCTTCAATACGGTTTGAAGCACCAACACTTTCGACACGTGCGACCTGGAGAAGCGCTTGGAGCGTTTCGGGGTTCGCCGCATTCCAAAGTTCCTGCTTTCCTTTGTACTCTCTGATTGCAAGCAAAAGATTCGTGATGGGGGTTGCTTCGAGTTCGGGCGGCACGTGCAGATAGTTGAATGATCGCATTAAGCCCCCTTTCAGTATCACGAATATGTGTTCGGTATCATTATACAGCAATAGATACCGAACACATATTCGAAATTTAAAAAGAGAGGAGGGGTAAGCGAAAATCACTCCGGGCTCTTGAGCGCTTCGACCATGATGACGCGGTCGAGCATGCGGTTGGTGATGAGGCTTACGGCAAGGGCGAACACGATGGAGAACGCCGCGGCGAGCGCGTAGCACCACGGTGCTACAACGACATCGAAGTAGATCGAAGGCATCTTGAGGATGTAGGTGAAGCTCATCGAGAGTGCCCAGCCTGCTGGAATACCCACCAGGATACCAAGGCCCGTGAGGACAAAGGTCTCTTTGTTGATATAGGTGCGCACCTCATGCGGGCGGAAGCCAAGCACCTTGATGGTGGCGATTTCGCGCTCGCGCTCACCGATGTTCACCGTTGAGAGGGTGAAGAGCACTACGAACGCCAGGCCTGCTGCCAGGGCGATCACCACATACACCACCACGTCGATAAGTCGGAAGCTCTGCTCAAACTGGTCGTGCATCTTGGCGACGCTGGTAATCGATAGGAATTCCTCGTCATCTTCGAGTGTGTTGGCAAACGCACGCTGCTCGTCATTCGATCCATCAAGGTGCGCGAAGAAGCCGTTGAGTTCAAGCGGGCCAAAGAGCTTCTCGTAGACGTCTTCGGTTATATAGACGGCGTTACCGAGGTAGTTACGGGTGATGGCAGAGATGGTGGGCGACGCCTCATCGAGCGCGGTGGTGGCGATCTGGACGGTTTCACCAGCATCGAGTCCTAGCACCGTGGCGGCGTTGTTGGTAATCACCACGCCCGCCTCATCGAGATCGATGGGTGTGCCATCGAGCATCTCGAGCGATACGTACGGGTCAATCGAGACGCCTGCAGGGATGATGTAGAGCTGCATGCTTTCCTTGTTGCCGTTGTACTCGACGGTTATGTTGTCGACTCCAATCGACTCGATGCTTGTGACCTCGGGGGCATCTTCAAGCATGGTGTAGCAGGTATCGTAATCCTCGGGCATAACCACCGCCATGAGGTCGTAGCGGTAGATTTGCTCGTATTGGCGCGGTGCGAGCGACTCGACGGTGTTCTTGATGGAGAACCCGCAGATGAGCAGCGCCGTGCAACCCATAATGCCAAAGATGGTCATAAACAGACGCTTCTTGTAGCGGAAAAGGTTGCGCGCGGTGACCTTGTTGAGGAAGCTCATGCGGCGCCATATGGGGCCGATATGTTCGAGGAAGATGCGCGATCCGGCACGCGGTGCCTTGGGGCGCATAAGGATCGCCGGCGTCTCAGCAAGCTCGGCGCGGCAGCTCAAGAACGTTGATCCACCAATCCCGATGACGAAGGCTGCGATGCCGAGGACCGCGAAGAAGGGGTTGAAGGTAAGACTGAACAGCGGCAACAGATACATCGCTTGGAAGATGTAGAGCAGGATGTACGGAATAACCACGAAGCCGGCGATATCGCCGATGATACCGCCAATCAGCGCGGCGGAGACCGCGTAGACGAGGTACTTGGAAAGCACGCGCGCTTTGGAGTAGCCAAGCGCCTTGTACAGGCCAATGAGCACGCGCTCTTCCTCGACCATGCGTGTGGCGGTGGTGAGGCTCACGAGGATAGCAACCACGAAGAAGATGACCGGGATGATGCGGGCGATGGCCTCGATGGAGGAGGCGTCTGAGTCGACGCTCGAGAAGCTGCCCAGGCTTGAGCGGTCCTGTACATACCAAGTTGCGAGCTCAACGTCATCAACCTGGGCGCGGGCGTCGGCAATCTGCTCGGCGGCGTCGGCTCGCTCCTCTTCGAGTGTGGCACGGCCCTCGTCGAGCTCGGCCTGCCCGTCGGCGATTTGCTCAAGCGCGTCATCGAGCTGATCCTGCGCGTCGGCGAGTTGAGCCAAGGCGTCTCCGCGCTGCTCATCGAGCTCCGCCTGGCCTGCGACAAGCTCTTCCTTGGCACTCGGTAGTGCCGCAAGGGCATCATTGATCGTGGCCTCTTGGGTGTCGAGAAGGATTTTGGCCGCGGCGATTTGGGATCGTGCAGCTGCAACTCCTGCCGCACCGCCAGCTTGGTCGTACAAGGCATTGACCGTATCGAGACCGGCTTGTGCTTGCGCGAGGCCCGCCGCTGCCTGACCCATACCCCCGGCGAGCTGAACTACCTGGCTGTTCTCGCCGGCTACCAGGATATTGAGGGTGCTGCTGAGCGTGGCCAAGCTGTCGTAGTCTTTGAGCTGGGCGTTGAGGGCTTCGAGCGTTGGGTTGAGCGTTTCCTGTTCAGTCGCGAGATTCGATTGCTCCGTTTGTAGGGACGACTTCTCCTCGGCAAGAGTTTGTTGTTCGGAGAGGAGCGCGGTGCGGTTGGCATCGCTTAGGTCGTCTGATGAGAGGGCGGTTTCAATGGCTGCAGTGCGTTCGTCAATCGCTTGCAGGCGCGTAGTGATAGCATCGAGCCGCTCTTCGATCTGAGCCAGCCGTTCGTTTATCTGCTCTCGCTGGTCAAGGGCACTGGAAACCTGTGGGTTCATGCTCATGAGGGAGAGCGCTTGGGCAATCTGCTCTGCACGGGTTTTCGCCGCTTCTACGAATGCTTGCTCCTCATCAACTGGCTCTTCTTGGTTTGACCAGTTGGAGAGCGTGTTCCATGCTTCGGTGACGCTGCCGTCGTCAAGTTGCGGTACGGCATTGAAGGCATCGACGAGTTGCTGGCCCTCGCTTTGTGCGGTCTCAACATAACCCTTCGCAAGGGCATAACCCGCTTCTGCCTGCTGCTTGCCAGCTTCGAGCTGATCGAGCTGCTGTTCCTGCTCGTTCAGGGTGTTTCGGGTGTCTTTGATAGTTGCGAGGCCACTGTAGGCATCCGCCTCGCCTTTAACAACTTCTGCCCATGCGCTATCAATCGTTGCCTGCGCATCGGCGAGCTGCGCAAGGGCGTCGGTGCGCTGGGTGTCGAGCTCGCGCTGGCCGCTCAGAACCTCGGCGAGGCTCTCATCAAGCTCATGCTGCCCGTCGGCGAGTTCCTGCTCGGCATCGGCAATCTGCTCGTTGGCTTCGTCTTCCGCTTCATCAATCTCGGCGTAGGCATCGGCTTTGATGCCCTCGGTGCGGGCACGCTCGCGCTGCGGGGCAAGGTCTTCCACGCGGTCCTGTACCTCGTCAACGCGCTCCTCATACGCCGCCGAATAGGCCGAGAGCCCTTCAGTGCCGGAAACGGCAAGGTAGGCAACCGTGTAGGTTGCGGGGTCTACTACGGCGCTCTTGTCGACAAAGAACGTGTAGTCGGATGAGGTTGCTGCGCGAAAGGCGATGGGTCCCTCGGGTTGCGTGATGTTCGTAGGATCGATGACGGTTCCCACGATGGTATAGGTGCCGCCGGCGATAACGGGATCGCCTTCCTCATCGGCAGCATCGGAATCGTCATCGTCACTGCCGGCATCAAGATCGGAAAGCCCCGTGGGGTCCTCCTGCGGTGTGCTTTCAAGCTCAAGCGTGTCGCCAATCGATTTACCTGCTTCATGCAGGTAGTTTTCGGTGACGGCAACCTCGTTGGCGCTGTCGGGCAGCGCGCCTTCCACCACATAGGGCTCGTTGATGCCCGAGTCGAGTACCGCCTTCGCCGTGACGGTGGCACGCAGCCCGTCGACAAGCGTATAGGTTTCCTGCTCGTAGCCGCCCTCGACCGTCTCGACGCCATCGACGGCGGCAAGCTCGTCAAGATCTTCCTCCACCAAACCCAACGTCGATTGCACCGAAATGTCGAACAGGCGCTGTTGGGCATAGAGCGCATCGGCGGCATTGCGCAGGTCGATGCAGGCCATCGAGAGTCCCGTGAGCATGGTTGCTCCCAGCGCGCAGATCGCCACAAGCGAGACGAAGCGCTTCTTGCTATGCGCGATGGTGCGCAGCGTATCCTTGGTAAACGCTTGCGGGCCGCGTGCAGAACGGGATGTCTCCGAATGGCGGGACATGGCTTACCACTCGATCTGCGCGATAGGCGTGGGGTGCTCGTTGAGCGTCATCTCGGTCACCTTGCCGCTTTTGAAGCGGATGAGACGATCGGCCATGGGGGCGAGCGCCGAGTTGTGGGTGATGATAACGACCGTGATGCCGTCACGGCGGCAGGTGTCTTGGAGCAATTGCAGAATCTGCTTGCCGGTTTGATAGTCAAGCGCACCGGTTGGTTCGTCGCAGAGCAAGAGCTTAGGGTTCTTGGCGATGGCGCGTGCGATGGAGACGCGCTGCTGCTCGCCGCCGGAGAGCTGAGCGGGGAAGTTGCCCATGCGCTCGGCCAAGCCAACCTTGGCGAGGGACTCCGCGGCGTCGAGCGCCCCTTCGCATACCTGTGCGGCGAGCTCGACGTTTTCGAGTGCGGTGAGATTGGGAACCAGATTGTAGAACTGGAAGACGAAGCCCACGTCGCTGCGGCGGTACTCGACCAACTCGCGCTCGCTGGCGTGCGTGATATCGCGGCCGTCGACCGTGACCGTACCCGAGGTAGCTCTGTCCATGCCGCCGAGAATATTGAGCGCGGTGGTTTTACCCGCGCCCGATGCTCCCAGAATCACGGCGAGCTCGCCGCGTTCGACGGTGAAGGTTGCCTCGTCGAGGGCGTGGATGAGGGTCTCGTCCGAACCGTAGGCTTTGATAACGTTGGTGAACTCGATATATGCCATGGTGTGTAGCCTTGCGCGTAGCTGGTTGGGGCTATCGGGTGTCTCGTTATCGGGAGCGACAACGATTACTCGACATCGTGTTGTCTACCCATTATAGTGAGGCCGAACACCGGCTTCGAGATGTACTCGACACCGCTGGCGCGATTGTCGAGCGATGGAGGCGCCATGCATAAGCAGCCCAAGGTGACCGAGCAGACACGCGCAAATCTCACGCAGGCGTTTTGGAGTCTGTATCTCGAGCGGCCCATCGAAAAGATCACCGTGCGCGAGATCACGGAGCGCGCGGGGTACAACCGTGCGACGTTCTATCTGTACTTTCGCGATGTCTACGATCTGTTCGAGCAGCTTGAAGAGGACATTCTTGCTAAGGTGCGCGCGTTGGTGGAGCAGCGCTTGCTTGCTGGCGATACGCTCGACTTCTCCCAGCATATGGGGCTCATCATTGGGCTTGCGCAGCAGTTCGACGGATTTCTGCCTCGTTTGCTGGCGGGCGACCCTTCCTTTGGTGACAAGCTGAAAGTGATCATCGCGCCGCTGCTCGATCGCTTTATCTTGCCGGCAACCGGTCTCAGCGAGCCCGAGCAAGACGTGCTGCGCGAGTTCTATCTTTCGGGACTGCTCGCGGCTATCAACACCTGGATGAATGAGGCGCACGATATTCCTATCGCGCGCCTCATCGAGCTCATACTCTCTACCGTGCCGGGCGCTACTCGTCGCCGAAGCTGATGCCGAGTGCCTTGGCCTCGCGAATGAGATCGCAGGCGGGGTCGACGTACTTGAGCTTGCCGGCGATGTCTGCCAGCGGCACACGGCACATCTTGCGGCCGTTCTGGGCAATCATGTAGCCGTACTCGCCTGCCAGGCATCCCAGCGCCGCCTCGACGCCGCACTGCGTGGCGAAGATGCGGTCCTGGGCATCGGGAGCGCCGCCGCGCTGCGTGTGCCCGGGAATGGCGACGCGCGTCTCGCGGCCCGTCGTTGCCTCGATCTCCTTGGCGATGTCATACACAATCGAGGGGCTCGTGCGCGCGGCGACCTTCTTCTTGTACTCCTTCTTGGAGAGCTTGGCATCTTCTTTGGAGATGGCGCCCTCGGCAACCGCGATGATGGTGAAGCGGCTGCCCGTCTTCATGCGCTTCTCGATGGTCTTGATGACGTTGTCCATGCTGTAGGGGATCTCGGGGATCAGGATGACGTCGGCGCCGCCAGCCACGCCCGCATACAGCGGAATCCAGCCCACCTTGTGACCCATGATCTCGATGACGAAGACGCGGCCGTGCGAGCTCGCGGTGGTGTGGATGTTGTCGATGCACTCGGTGGCAACTTCCACAGCGCTCGTGAAGCCAAAGGTCATCTCGGTGCCCCAGGTGTCGTTATCGATGGTCTTGGGCAGGCCGATGACATTCAGGCCCTCCTGCGAGAGGCGGTTCGCCGTCTTGAGCGAGCCGTTGCCGCCAAGGGTGAACAGGCAGTCGAGATGGAGCTGCTTGTAGGTCTTGATCATCGCGGGGACCTTCTCCACGCCGTCCGCCTCGGGGGTGTCGATGCGTTTGAACGGCGTGCGGCTCGTGCCCAGGATGGTGCCGCCGCGCGTGAGGATGCCCGAGAAATCATGGCTGGTCATCTTGCGATAGCGCCCGTAGATCATGCCTTGGTAGCCATCTTCAAAGCCGTAGATCTCGACCGTCTCATTGCTTTTGTTGTAGAGCGTCTTCACGATGCCGCGCATGGTGGCATTGAGCGCCTGGCAATCGCCGCCGCTGGTGAGCAGGCCAATTCGGAGCATACATCCCCCTTGTGTCGTGCAAACATACCCACCCTTAAGTGTAGCCCTGCACCACGGGGTTCTCGCTCAGAACTTCATGCCTCTTTGCGTACCTGGAATATGCGTGTTGTGCTACTTCACTGTGAGGACGGGGACCTCGACAGAGCGGAGCACGCCGAAGCTCACGCTGCCCAGCATGCCGCGCAGCGCGCCAAGTCCGCGCCTGCCCATGACCACGAGATCGATGTCGTGGCTGGATACGTACTCTGCAATGCCCTCGACCGGGGAAGGTGCCACGATGGCGTTCGCCTTGATGGTGCACGCGGCTTCATCGCGGGCGTCTTCGATGAGGCCTTCCATGTCGGAGCGGGCGCGATGCAAGATCGAGCCCAAGATGCTGTCGTACTCTGCGAAATCGCTGGCAGCAAAGGGGTCGTCGAACCCGCCGCCGGTGAGCGCTGCGGTGGAAAGAGCGCCGGTGGGCACGATTGTCACCAGGTGGATGGTAGCATCGGCATCCGCTCCCACCATGCCGAGCGCAATATGGAGCGCGCTCCGTGCATGCTCGGACTCGTCATAGGGAACTAACACGTTCTTGAAGAACATACCTGCTCCTTCCCTTGGGTTGGACGCGTTATACCGCTTATACCCGGCGTGCCGTATACTACGCTCACAGCGACCATGCCGCCTTTGAGCGGCGCTGTTTGGTGGGCGGGCGCGCGCATATCGATTGAGGGAATGTATGAAACAGGCGGTTATCGGGCTTGTTGCCCATGTCGATGCGGGAAAGACCACGCTTGCCGAGGCGCTGCTCTTTCGCACAGGCGCGATACGCCGGGCTGGCCGCGTGGATCATGGCGATGCGCATCTCGATACCGACGCCATGGAGCGCAGCCGCGGAATCACGATCTTTGCCAAGCAGACCGCGCTCGACCACGCGGGCGCGCATCTCATGCTGCTCGACGCGCCGGGACATATCGATTTTTCGGCCGAGGCGGAGCGAACCTTGCAGGCGCTCGATTATGCACTGCTCGTGGTGAGCGCCACCGATGGCGTGCAGGGGCATACCGAGACCATGTGGGAGCTGCTCGAGCGCTATCAGATTCCCACGTTCGTGTTTGTGAACAAGTGCGATCTTGCGCACGATGGCGCGGGCGAGCTGCTCGGCGAGCTGCAGCGCCGGCTCTCAGCAGGCTGCCTGGACGCACGCGGGCTCGTGCGGGGCGGCGCGTCGCAGGAGGACGCGGCGGCATCCGACGAGGCGGCGCTCGATGAGTACCTTGCATCCGGTACGCTCGCGGCGAGCACGCTCGCGCGTCTCGTTGCCTCCCGTGCGATTTTTCCGGTGTTCATGGGTTCGGCACTCAAGCTCGAGGGCGTCGACGAGCTGCTCGACGGCATCGTGTCGCTGGTGACCGAGCGCACATGGCCCGATGCGTTTGCGGCGCGCGTATTCAAGGTGAGCAGGTCGCCACGCGGCGAGCGCCTGTCGTGGCTCAAGGTGACCGGCGGCGAGCTTGTGGCGAAGCGTGTGGTCTCGGGTGTCGATGGGGGCGTTGCCTGGGAGGAGAAGATCGACCAGGTGCGCATCTACGACGCCGATAGCTTCGAGACGGTCATGCGTGTGGGCGCCGGGCGCATCTGCGCGGTTACGGGGCTTTCGCACGTGGTGCCGGGATCGGTGCTGGGCGCAGAACCCGAGACGCCCCGGCCGGCGCTTCAACCGGTTCTGTCCTATCAGGTGATACCTGGCGAGCACGATGTGTCGACGGTGGTCCATGCGCTGCGCGAGCTTGCGGATGAGGACCCCCTGCTGCAGGTTGCGTGGCTCGAACAGCTCCATGAAGTGCACGTGCAGCTCATGGGTGATATTCAGCGCGAGGTCGTGCAGCAGCTGCTTGCCACCCGCTACGGCCTTGCGGTGTCATTTGGCCCCGGCGGCATCCTGTACAAGGAAACCATCGCTCAGCCGGTGCTGGGCGTAGGCCATTTTGAGCCGTTGCGCCATTATGCCGAGGCACAGCTGCTGCTCGAGCCGTTGCCGCGCGGTACGGGCATACAGGTGGGCACGCGTGCCCTAGAAGACGATCTCGATCGCAACTGGCAGCGCCTCATACTCACCCATGTGCTCGAGCGCGAGCACCCCGGTGTGCTCATGGGTGCGCCGCTCACCGATGTGCGCATCACCCTCATGGGCGGTCGTGCCCATCTCAAGCATACCGAGGGTGGCGATTTTAGGCAGGCAACGTATCGCGCGATCCGCCAAGGGCTCATGCAGGCGCGCGAGGCGGGGGCGTGCGTGCTGCTTGAGCCGTGGTATCGGTTCCGGCTGAGCATTCCTGCCGAGAAGGTGGGCCGTGCACTGGCAGATGCGCAGCGCATGGGCGCCACGTGTGCTCCTCCGGAGATGGAGGGAGACACCGCGCGCCTCGCGGGTACCGCGCCAGCGTCCGAGATGCGCTCGTATGCGCTGGAGGTGAGCGCGTATTCGGGCGGTCGCGGGCATCTGGCGCTTGAGTTCTCGGGATATGAGCCTTGTCACGATGCGGAAGCTGTTATCGATGCGGCGGCATACGATCCCGAGGCAGATGCCGCCAACACGCCCGACTCGATCTTTTGCAGCCATGGTGCCGGACACGCTGTGCCGTGGCGCGAGGTGTCCGAACGGGCGCATGTGACGATCGACGAGGCGCGGCTGCGCCCGTGGCGTGCGGCCGACGAATCGTTTTTCGCAGGGTAGATGTCGCCCGGGCGCGACGCTACGCCAGCTCCACCGTGGCATACGGGACGCCCGCGGCATCGCAAAGCGCCACCACATAGCGCCCCTCTTCGCAAGCCATCTGGGGGTAGATGGTATCGCCAAGCACCGCGGGTCGGCGGTAATCGATGCGAATGCTGCTGGGGTGCGCTTCATGGGGGATAAGATCGAGCGCCATAAGCACATACTGGCTGTTGTTGACATGCTCGTTGATGTCGATGTGGTGCCTGATCACGCGGATGGGGTCGCAAGCGGCAAGTGTTGGGGGCACGCGCACGCTTCGGCTCTCCGGCGGCATGGCGAGTGCCTCGTGCGTGCCGTACGGCTCGGTGAAGCGCGCTTCAGCGCGGGTGAGCGTACCGGTGGCGAGGTCGATGAAGCCCCAGCTGGAATTGGCGCGCACCAAAAGCTCGCCCGCTTCGTCGCGCAGGTAGAAGTTGCGGTTGGCAAGCATGCCCCGAAACCTGCTGGCAAACGTGCCCAGCGCAACCTGCTCGTGCAGGCGGGGTGCGCGGTCGATGACAATGTGCCAATGGGTGAGGACCCAAGCGCGCATCTCGGCCTTCAAAACATCGTGGCTGAGGCCTACGGCATCTCCCTGGAAGGTCACACAATCTTGGAACATGTTGATGATGGCGGGAATCGTCATCACCTTGCGATGGTCGACCTCGCTGAAGCGAACCTGGGTGGTGAGTTCAAAGATGTTGTCGTGCTCGTTGCCGTGCGTTGCCATGGGTGCTCCTCGTGTTTCCTCGGTGCGTCGCCGCACCCCTCCCAGCAGAGGATAGGGTGAAACGAGGACTGGGTCAAAGCACGCGGGCGGCAGCGACCCTATCGCGCTTCGAGCCAGGCGAAGCCCCACGCTGGCAGCGTGAACGTTTGGAAGGTGCTGTCCTGCTCGGTCACCAGGTTGTGATAACGCCCCTCCTGCGGCATCCACAGCAGCTTCTCGTCGTCGCTGAAGTTGTACACCGCATGAAGGGTTGTATCGCCTGCGCGTCGTACGATCCACAGGATGGCATCGTCGCTGTAATCCTTGGCATACACCTCAGCCGAGGCATCGAACACAGGATCCTCGCGTCGGATGCGCTCGAGCTGATCGAGCCCGGTGAAGATGCGCGCCTGCACGGTCCCGGCGTCGTCGATGTTGCTCACCAGTTCCCATGGGAAGCGCCCGCGATGGATATAGCGAGAATCCTCGGCTTTCTCGGGATCTTCTTGATAGCTGTAGTCGTTGACCAGGCCAATTTCATCACCGCTGTAGATGATGGGCAGGCCCGATTGCGACAACATGTAGGCATGCAGCATGAGGTCTTTGGCGATGGCGGTGCTCATGGCCGCCTCGTTGCCCTCGAACCCTGCTGCCTCGATACCGCACATCGAGGCCGTGGTGGCGCAGAAGCGGGCATCGCCTGTCGTGGGGTCGGCGTTGTAGAGCTCCCCGCGCGAGGTGCTGCCGGGTACGAAGCCCTGGAAGTAGTCGTTCAGGAACTGCTTGTGAGGCACCTCCGCCATGCCCCAGGCCTCAAGCGCCGGATAGTCGAGCCCCCAGCCAATGTCGTCGTGGCAACGCAGGTAGTTGAGGAAGGTGTAGCTATGCGGCAGGCTGCAGACGGCGTTGAGCTGCTGGCGCAGCAGGCGCGCGTCGTGCGTGGCAACGGTGTGCCAGGTGGTGGCCATCGTTGTGACGTTGTAGAGCATGTGGCACTCGGGTTTGTCGACCGTACCAAAGTATGGGACGACCTCCACCGGTGCCATGACCACCTCGCCCAACAGTACGATGCCGGGGCAGACAATCTCGGAGATCATGCGCATCATGCGCACGATGGTGTGGACCTGCGGGAGGTTCCGGCAGGTGGTGCCCAGCTGCTTCCAGATATAGGGGACGGCGTCGATACGGATGATGTCCATGCCTTGGTTGGCCAGGTAGAGGAAGTTGTACATCATCTCGTTGAAGACGCGTGGGTTGCGGTAGTTGAGGTCCCATTGATACGGATAGAACTGCGTCATCACAGACTGCCCCAGCTCCGGTAGGTAGGTAAAGTGTCCGGGCGCGGTGGTGGGGAAGACCTGCGGTACGTCACGCGTGTACTGGTCGATGATGCCCTGGTTGCGCTCGAAGAAGTAGCGGCTCATGTACTCGCCCTCGCCGGCGCGGGCGCGACGGGCCCATTCATGCTCGTCGGAGGTGTGGTTCATAACGAAGTCCATGCAGAGGCTGATGCCGCGCTTATGGCACGCCTCGGCCAGATGCGCGAGGTCATCCATGGTGCCCAGCTCGGGCTTGACGCGGCGGAAATCCTTGACGGCATAGCCGCCGTCGGAGCGGCTCTTGTCGGCGGGTGTATCGAGAAACGGCATGAGGTGGAGATAGTTCACGTGGCACCGTTCGAGGTAGGGGAGCTGTTGCTCCACGCCGTTGATGGTACCGGCGAAGTTGTCGATATACATCTGCATGCCGAGCATGGCGCGATCTCGGTACCACGCACGGCCTTCACGCTGGGCGTCGAGCGCTTTGAGGGTGCGCGGGCGCGCATCGAAGTAGTTTCGCAGCTGCCCCACGAGCTCGGCGAACATGTCGCTGTTGCCGTAGAGCTCCATATAGAGCCAGCGCAGCTCGTCATGATGGCGTGCCAGGCGCTGCTCGAATACCGTGGCGCCGGTTGCGGGTGCAGCGGTGGGTGTCTTCGCAGCGTTCGTGTTCTTCGCGCGTGTCTGCACGGCGGTGCGCGCCTGCCTCTTGGTTGCCATCGCGTCAGCTCCTTAGCAATCGTATGGGCGTGCGAAGGTCCTGCACGCTCTCTGTAATTATGCGACAAGAGCAAACGCGCTGGTAGGAGCAATAAATCCATATGTTCTGCCACAATTGCGACAGGGGGTATGCGCTATCGACGCGGCACCCCTACAACAATCTCTGCTTCGACGGTCGCGCGCTCGAGCGCGGCCCAGCCCATGCCTGCTGTGTCGACGTTGAACAGCATCGGGGTCATGGCTACGAGGGCGTCGCGTACGTCGTCGTCGAGCTCGAGCGTGGTGCTTACCGTGCAGCGGTGCTCAATGTGGCAGAACCGTGCAAAGTGGTCGATGATGCGCTGGTTGGAATAGGTGTCGTGCTTAAGGCGAGACGACGCGAGCTGCCGAATCTCCTTGAGGTGCTGGGCGGTGGGAATCGCTTTGATGATGCATCCGCCCTGAGCGAGGACGCGCGCGAATGCTCGGTAGTTGGCGGGCGAGAAGATGTCGAGCACGCAGGCGGCGCATCCGGTTTGCACGGGGATGGTTGCGAGGTCGGCGACGAGCCAGACGATGTTGTCGCAGGGGTCGGTTGTGGCGGCAAGCTGGATGGAATCGCGTGAGATGTCGAACGCACACAGCGGCGCGTCGCATGCGGCGCGTATCGCGCGGGAGAAGAATCCCTCGCCGCATCCCGCATCGACGATGGCGAGACGACCGGCCTGCTCGGCATCGCGTGTCTCGAGTTGCTCGACCGCGCTTGATGCGAGCTCGGCGATGGTGTGTGCAATTGCATCGTAGAGCCCCGACTGAAAGACGCGCCGCCGCATGGCAAACGAGGCGCGATCATAGTGCTGCTGAGAGCCCTGGTTGCGCAGCAGATTAGCGTACCCTTGGCGCGCGATGTCGAAGCTATGGCCCGCCGGGCAGCACAGGCGCTGATCTGCGCGTGCGAGCGCGCCGCCGCATATCGGACAGGCGAGCATATGCTCGGCGCCATCAAAACGAGCGAGCTTGCGTGCGTCCATGGGTCTCCTCTGTGTTGCCTGCGCTCGCTAGTATAGCGCGAGCGGCGCATATGAAAAACGCCGCTCCAGCCTCGGCCGAAGCGGCGTGTGCAAAATGCGGGACGTGAGCGCGGGACTTTTTACGCGTTGTCCTTCACGGCGCAGAGGTTGCGCCAGATGAGCGCGGCGAAGGCGGCACCCACGAGCGGGGCAACGATGAAGACCCAGACCTGGGAAAGCGCGGTGACGTCGCCGTTGAGCGCCATAACCGCGGCAGGGCCAAAGCTGCGGGCGGGGTTCACCGAGGTGCCCGTGAGGGGGATACCCATGATGTGCACGAAGGCGAGCGTGAGGCCGATGATGCCGCCTGCGAAGGGCGCGGTCTGCTCGTTGGCGGTAGAGCCCAGCACGGAGAGCACGAACACGCAGGTGAGGATGATCTCGACGATCACGGCGCCGGCGGCGGTGAGGCCCGTGGAGGACGCAGCGTCATAGCCGTTGCAGCCTAGGCCGGTGGCGGCGATACCGCCCAGGTCAGCGAGGCTGATTACGAGCGCGAGCGCGCCAGCGGCGACAAAGCCACCGATGAACTGCGCGACCCAGTAGCCAATGAGGTCGGTGGCGGAGAGGCGCTTGTCAAGGTAGAGACCAAGCGACACGGCGGGGTTAATGTGGCAGCCAGAAACGCCGCCAATCACGAACGCCATGGCCACGATCGACAGGCCGAACGCCATGGCAATGCCCAGGTTGCCCAGGGCGCCGCCAGCGATGGCAGCGCTGCCGCAGCCGAAGAATGTGAGAACGAACGTGCCGAATGCCTCGGCGATGTACTTCTTGCTTTGCAAGGTTTTCCTCCTCTTGGTGAGTTGACACACGAGGGGATAGCATGCCGTCCCTACGACATTTGGGCAAGTACTTAAATGATAGGTTGAGAGCGGGTGCGCCGTGTGAGCACCGGCGCCGCGCGCGTTACTGGAAGAGCGAGTCGACGCGCAGCACGGTGCCGATGGAGCTTTCGAGCGCACGATACGCATCCGACTTGGCGCTCTTGAGTGTGACGAGCTGGATGGGCATGGTGACCGGCGTTTTTTCGACCAGCGGGATGTTGTTGATGGTCTGATGCATGCCGGCAAGGGAGGGTAGATAGGCGGCGAAGCAGACGCCGTGGTTTCTCACCATCGCATCATGCGAGAAGCCGTCGCAGCGAATGAGGCGCTCCTGCGGCGTGTAGCCGTGCTCGCGGAACGACTTGTTGAGCGACGCGATCATGTACTCGAACCACGGCGAGGAAAGCAGGGGATACTGCTCGATATCGGCGATGCTCACTGCCGCTCGTTTGGCGAGCGGATGGTCGGTCGTAACAACGACGCCTGCAGGAACCGTGCCGATGCTTACCGTGTCCACATCGGGCGCGGTGTAGTCGCCCAGCACGCACGCGGCGCCCACGGAGCCGGCGCGCAAGGCATCGAAGGCCTCGGTGGCTGGTGCCAACACGATATCGACGGTAATGCCCAAGCGTTTGCCCAGAAATGCCGAGAGGCTGTCGAGGATGCGCTTGTACTCTTTAAAGGGTGGAGAGGACAAGGCGATGAGCAGGTAGTTCTCGGATGCGCTATCGGTGGCGGCATCAACAAAGTCCTGCAGGTTGTTGAAGCTGCCGAGCGCGGTGTTGGCGCGGCGGTAAAAGACCTCGCCGAAAACAGTGGGGCGTACGCCATGGTTGCCGCGGACGAGCAGGGACTGACCGACTTCGCGTTCGAGTTCCGAAAGCGCCTTCGACACCGCCTGAACGGTGACGAACTGCTCCTTCGCGGCAGCCGAGAGCGAACCGCCCTTGACGGCTGAAACGAAATAGCGAATCTGCCGGATGTCCATGCTCACCTTTTTCACGTAATCGACCATGCCTTCTCGGGTATGGCAATCTTGACCCGAGCAAAAAAGCATACATAGCAATAATAAGCGGATATGGGAGGGCGTTATGTATTCACATGAGCGTTCAACTGCAGTTTTAGTCTCTAGGCGAGCGTACCGAGCCGTGCGTTCCTTGCGTTATCCTGCGTAATCACCATATTCGGTGAATAAAAGGTACTGAGATTGCAAGACAGTGCATAAACTAACAATTGAACATTGCGCGTGCTGACGCGATGGAGGATAGGAGGCCACCCTATGTATGACAACTCGCTTGCATTGATGTATGCGATGCGCGAGGCGGGCATCGAGTATCGTAGCGATACGCCCGAGGAGGACGAGAACCTCATCGATACGGTTCGCGTGGGATGGACGGGCGCGCATCTACCCCGGTGTGTGCTGGCGTTTCGCATCAACGACCGCGGCGCGCACCTCGAGGCGTCGCTTGGCGCCATTGCGGCATCGGCGCGCGCGACGGCAATCGAGCTGGTGAATGCGCTCAATAGCGAGTACCGCTGGGTGAAGTTCTCGATCGACGAGGGTGGCGTGCTGGTGTGCTCGCACGACATCTTCATGGTGCCCGAGGTGGCGGGACTGTTTGGCATCGCGGGGATGGGCAGGATGTTCGATACGCTCGACGAGGTGTACCCGCGCATCTCCAAGGTGCTGGCGCGGTAGGGTTTCTGGGCAATTCCTGCGCAGTCCTTCTCACCGGCGCGTGCGTTCAGTATGATAGATGCGCTTGATAGATGCCGGTATTGTCGGCAATCGGTTCACGCGGGCCGCGATTCCCGTTCACGCCGTTTCGATTGGATGATTGGATGGGATGAAGATGATCAAGCTATTTGCCTGCGACCTTGACGGAACCTTGCTCAATGCCTTCCACGATACCGACCGCGTGATCTTAAACGCGGTGCACGAGATCGCCGCGGCGGGTGCGCATATCGCCATTGCAACCGGCAGGACCATGGTGTCGTCGCACGACCATGGGTTCCAGGGCGCTCCGGTTGAGCTGCTTGGCTCCAACGCCTCGATTATTCGCGATAGCACCGGTCGCGTGCTCAAGACATTCCCCATGGATAAAGCGGTGCTTGAGGATCTGCTCCGCGCGTTTCCCGATGTGTGCTTTGAGTGCGTGGCACCCGACGGTACGTTTGCCACGGGCACGCCCGAGGCGCTTAACAAGGGGTTCCAAGGCGACAACCTGTTTGTGCGGATTGCCATGCGCGGCATGCGCACGATGCGCGGTAACACCGAGACGCGTCATGAGGTTGCGTTCGATCAGACGCCCGCGCAGGTGCTTGCGCATGAGATCTGTAAGATCAACTGCCGCGTGCCCGATGAGGGCCGCCGCCGCGAGCTGGCCGCGTATATCGCCGAGCATCAGGACACGCTGGTCGACGCACCGTTTAATCCAGTGATGTTCGAAATCACTGCGCAAGGCGTGAACAAAGGCTCGGGCGTGGCGTGGCTCGCCGCGCACTATGGCTACACCGAGGACGAGGTTGCCGTGTATGGCGACGGCGGCAACGATATCGTCATGCTCGAGCGCTTTCAGCACGCGTATGCCACGAAGGGTGCGAGCGACGATGCCAAGCGCGCTGCCGGCAACGTGATTGGCAGCTGCGCCTTCCATGCGGTGCCGCGGCATATGCTCAAAACTTTGAGAGGCCAGCGTTCGCACACGCAGGTTGGTTGAGTTCCCTAGCAATTACCGGTGTAGACGTGGGCGAGGTGCTCGCGTGCCACGCCGGCAAGGTGGTAGACCTGGCGCACGGGCGTGGCGTCGCGGTCGGTCATGTGCCAGCGCGGGAAGAACCGCGTGAGGTGGTAGGTGATATCGGGGCCGAGCGTGGCGAGCCAGCGCGCGGCGGCATCGATGACGTCGTCGCGGTCGGTCATGCCGGGGACGATGAGGGTCGTGACCTCAAGATGGCAGGTGGGGCACGCCGCGAGCAGCGCGATGGTGCGCGTGGCGGCAGCGTAGCCGCATGTCCCAGCACCGAGGGAGCGATATATCTCGGCACCGCGTGCGCCTGATCCATCGAAGCCCTTGAGATCGATGTTCGCCGCATCAATGAGTGGGGCGAGCTCATCGATAACACGCGCTTCCGCAACGCCGTTCGAAACGAGGACATTGACCAGTCCCATCTCATGCGCCGCCTCCGCACAATCGCGAACGTACTCCCAGCCTACAAGCGGCTCGTTGTAGGTATAGGCGAGACCTACGACGCGGGCATCCTCACGGCGCAGCTCGCAGGCCATGCGCACGAGTTTATCGGGCGCGATGTCGCGCCAGGGCACGTCGTGCGCGTCCGCTTGCGCGATCTCGTGGTTTTGACAAAACGGGCAGGTGAGATTGCAGCCGTAACTCCCTACCGAGAGCACGAAGCTTCCCGGCATGAAACGTGCGAGCGGCTTCTTCTCAACAGGGTCGAGGGCAAGCGAGGTGATGCGCCCGTAATTCTCGGCTTCGATGGTGCCCGCGACGTTGCGCCGCGCACGGCAGCGGCCACGTTGGCCTGCAGCGAGCTGGCAATGGTGGGGACAGGTATGGCAGGTAACGCGCGGTGTCGTGTGCCTCGGCATGGGCATCACCTCCTACAGGTGCCGGGTGACGGTGAAGCGCTCGAACGTTACCTCATCGTGGGCAAGGTCGATGCGTCCTTTCTGCGCGGCGATGCGAAGCTGTTCCTCGACGGTATCCACGCCGTCGAGGTCGGGGAGCAGCAGGCCGCGCCGTCCGTCGGGTGTGCTCACGATAACGCCGTACCGTGCGGGGTCGAGTGCTTCGGGCCCTGGTACGCGTTCGGGCGTCGAGAGCACATCGACATCGTAGACAAGCTCGCCGAGCTCATCGGAGCTCACCGCGTCGAAGCGCGGGTCATGGCAGCCGGCGCTGATCGCGTTGGCGCAGATTTCCTCGGCAAGGGTGGCTCGTGTGGGCAAAATCGTGCCGATGCAGCCCCGCAGTTGGCCGTACTTTTTGAGGGAAACGAATGCGCCCGAGCGGGTGGAGAAGAGCTCGCGAGGAAGGCGCTCGGCAAGCGCGGCAGGCAGATCACGTGCGGGGTCGGTGGAGCGTCCTTCGAGGATGAAGCGCTCGAGCGAGAACCGAGCGAGTGCAACCCACGGGCTTTCCTGGGCTCGCAGCGTCTTCAGCTCATGCTCATGATGCGCAATGTACTGCTCGCCGAAGGCACGGGACTCATCCGATGCGGCGTCGCCTGTTGGCGTGAATGCCGCAATGCCGTAGCCAACGCCAAACGGTCCCTCGTGGCTTAGGAGCTCTGCATGCACGGGCGTGCGGTCGAGTGCGCCCGCCATGATGTAAAACGATCTCAAGCCGCATTCCGCTGCGCGCTCTGCCAAGCTCGGGTCGCAGGTGAGCAGCTTGAGAAAATCGCCCGAGGCAAAGGCGTCGCATGTGAGCGCGTCGAACGCGGGACCCTCGGGTGCGAAGCCATAGGGGCCGTCCTCAGCGAGCTTGTGTGATAGATCGCCTGAGGCAACATAGACCATGCGGCGCCCCAAGGCATCTGCGGCGTCGCGTATGATCTGGCCCAGGCGATAGTGCACGATGGGCGAGAGGCCCGAGATGCCTAGGCGCACGATGGGGCAGGGGAGGTTCGGCAGCTTGCGCAAGCGCGGCGTTGCGTCGGTATTCGCGTGCCCGTTTTCTGCGTGTTCGCGATACCCAGCCTCGATGAAGTGGAGCGGCACGAGCACGCCCCAGTCGAGTTCGCGGTCGCGCTCGCCCAGCGTGCCGGCGGGGATGTCGGCGGCGTCGGCACGGCGGCATATCTCAGCAACAAGCTGCTCGTCATAATCAACCGAACATCCTGTTTGCGGCGCGCCGAATCGCGCGAACGTCCCGCGTGCGCCCGCGCCGGGTGCGATGTGGAGGTAGTCGGCATACATAGCGGTGTGTGGGCTCGAGATCACGATGACATCCGGTTCGAGCGCGGCAATGCGCCGCCCCACCTCGGCATAGGCGTCGATCGTGGCTTGGATGCCGCGTTCTCGGCCATGTCCAACCTCGGGGATGATGAGCGGCGGATGCGGAACGGCAAAAGCAGCAATAACGGGCATGGCAACCTCCCCAAAGCATGAATGCCTGCCAAAGCGAGCGGGCCCAGCCGAGCAAACCGCCTCGCTACCATTAGTTGTTCCCGCACCGCGCGCGGATGATTCGCGGTATTGCTGCTGTGGGCGGACGTGTTTGCGGGCCGCGACAACACATGTGCAGGAGCTACGTGGCAGAAAAAACGATGGAGTCCCTGCGTCCGATTCTCCACGATAGGGGTGAGGACATGAACAGGCGGTGCGCGAAGGAGCGTGGCGTATGATTCGCAAAGACCGAGAGATCACCGATCGTGCAGAGCAGCTGGCCATCATCGAGGCGTGCGATGTGTGCCGCATCGCGCTTAACGATCCTGCGTCGGGTTTTCCGTATGTCGTACCGCTCAATTATGGCGTGGACATTGCGGGGGATGAGATCTACCTGTACTTTCACAGCGCCAAGAAAGGCGAGAAGCTCGAGTTGATTGCGCAGGACAATCGAGCGACGTTTGAGATGGACTGCGACCATCAGTTCATTTTCTACGACAAGCGCATGAGCTGCACCATGGGGTATCGCAGCGTGATTGGTCATGGGCTCATCGAGGTGGTGCCCGATGATGAGAAGATCGCGGGTCTTGAGGTGCTTATGCGCCACTACCATGCGGAGGACTTCCCGTGGAGCACCAAGCTCGTTCCAGTCACCTGCGTCTATCGGCTCAAGGTGCTCGATATGACCGGGAAGTTCCGCGATAACATCCACCCCGGCGAGAGCCGCTGGGAGCCGCCAGCGCATCGATAGCGCGGGCCGCTCATAATGGAGCGTCTGCACTCGCTCGCGTCGCGCTTTCGTACATGGCGGTGCCCCGGCTTGCCAAACGTACCGTTACTGCAAAAGTGCCCGCTAAGACCCGAATTTCGGGGGTCTTAGCGGGCACTTTTACATTAAAGGGACGTTTTGACATATGAAGTGGCCGCATACCGCGGTGGTGCGGCGACGGGCCATCTACCTCGTAAAAGTGCAAAATCACCCCAGTGGGGTACTAGTCTCTCGCGTGCACGCGCGCGAGAATCCGACCCATATACTGGCTGCAATGTGCCTCGACGGAGCTCGTCGGGCCGGCGAGCGCACATCGCGGAATGAGGGGAGGAGAGATGGCCGAGGAGGATAAGAAGCCCGTGGCGGGCGAGGAAGCTTCTGCGGACGCGCCGGCTGGTTTGAGCCGCCTGAGCAAGAACAAGAAGCTCACCATCGCCGTGATTGCGGTAGCGGTTCTCGCTGTGCTGGGCATCGGACTGTGGAGCTGGGGAACATCGCCGAGCTTCTGCAGCGCGTTGTGCCATAGCCCGCTCGACAACTACGTGGCTGGCTACTACGAGGGCGATGCGGGCAAGGCGGTGACGGTGCATGCCAAGGCAGGCATGAGCTGCCTCGATTGCCATGATCGCTCGACGGCGCGCCAGTTTGGCGAGTTTGCGCATTGGGCAACCGATAGCTACCAGGTTGACGAGGAAGGTTTTCTCGTAAAGGACGGGAGCATGCTCACCAAGGAGTTCTGCACGCGCGAGGGCTGCCATGTGTGGGAGAACGTCGTCGATAGTACCTGGGGCTTTGCGGGCAACGACGAGAAGTACAACCCGCATGCGAGTCATCAGGACGCCGCGATTACCTGCAGCGATTGTCATAAGGTGCACCGCACAAGCGAGCTGTATTGCGCGAAGTGTCACAACATGGAGCTTCCGGAAGGGTGGGTGGCAACCAGTGAGTAACTACGATCACATTGCGACGGGCGCATCCGGTGCCGCTCAGCGCGCGGTCACGCGTCGCGGTCTTTTTAAGGGCGCGGGTCTTGCTGCACTTGCCACGGCTGCGGCTTCTACCCTCACCGGTTGCGGCGAGGGACAGCAGGTGACAGCGCCCGCGAAAAACCTCACCACGCAGCGCCCTGCAGCGCCGGCATGGCTGGGAGATGCGCCCGAGATCGATGAAGCGGAGATCACGGAAACGTTGAACGTCGACGTCGTCGTGGTGGGCTGCGGCACCGGTGGTATCCCCGCCATCATCTCCGCTGCCGAGAACGGTGCCCATGTGCTGGGTATTGATCAGCAGGAGACCGTGAGCAACGTGCGCGAGGACATCGGCGCTATCGATTCTGCGCTGCAGCGCGAGACGGAGAAGACATTCCCCGAGTTTCACATCGACAAGATGGAGGCACTCGAGGATATCGTGCGCTATGCCAACGGTTTCGTGGACTATGACCTCGTGAATCTCTGGGCCAACGAGTCGGGTGCTATGGTGGACTGGCTTACCGCCATCTGCGAGCGCAATGGCGATTTCCGCATGTGGCACGAGGGCTCCATCGGCACGCAGAACGGGCAGGCGCGTGACCGCGCATGGGCAACGGGCCACAGCCCTGAGAAGCTCACCGACGACGAAGACCTCGATTTTGGCACCGATCTCATGCACTATGCCGAGGAGCTGGGTGCTGAGTTTAGATTCCAGACGTCGCTGGTAAAGTGTGAGCAGGACCATCTGGGACGCGTTACCGGCATCATTTGCCGTGATGATCGCGAGCAGAACCTCATTCGCGTGAACGCCAAGAAGGGCGTCATCCTGGCAACCGGCGGCTATGTGGCAAACGATGCCATGGTCGAGGATCGTCAGGCGTGGAACAATCGTCTCAAGATCAACTGTCCCATCGGTGGTTCGCCTACGGGTGATGGCATCAAGGCGGCTATGTGGTGTGGTGCGGATATCGACCCCATCGGCTGCGCCGTCACGTTTAACCGTGCGGCGTGCAAGCCCGACGAGACCGCCGGATCAGATGTCAAGGGCCAGTGGTGGTGGTTTGGCGAGCAGCCGTTCCTCAAGGTCAATCTCAACGGCAAGCGTTTCTGCAACGAATCCGGACCGTACGATTACATGCTGCATTCGGCGTTCATGCAGCCCTATCACACCTATGTGGATATCTTCGATTCCAACTACGCTGCACATGTGGCGCAGATGAACGAGGTGGGCTGCTGTCGTCTGTACCCGTTCGACAACGGCGCGCCCTGCAATCGCCCCATCGAGTCGATGCCTGCCGAGTTCGAGAAGCTCGAGGAAGCCGGTTACCTTATGAAGGCCGACACCATCGAGGAGCTCGCCTCGAAGCTGAATTTGCCGGTTGAGGAGACCGCTGCCACGTTTGCACGCTATAACGAGTTTGCGCGTAATGGCAACGATGAGGACTATCACAAAGAGCCGTATCGTCTCATTGAGCTCAATACGCCGCCTTACTACGGCATCCGTACGGGCTGTTGGTATCTGTGCACGCTCGACGGCATCCGTATCAACACCGATATGCATGCCATCCGCGAGGATGGTACGCAGATCGAGGGTCTTTATATGGTTGGCAATGACTCCGGTGGCTTCTTCTCGGTGAGTTACCCCAATCTCTTCACGGGACTTGCCGTGGGCCGCACGATGACGTTTGCACGTCGTGCGGGCATGCTTGCCGCCACAAGTGAATAGGGATATCTCCAGCACGGGACCCGCTGGAATCCACTGATGCGCCCTCGACGCGCACCGCCGCTGCCGGCGATTGTCGCATGGTACAATCGCCGGCAGTTTGCATTTGAGGGGGTGCGATGAGCGAGGAGATCATGCCGCAAGAGGCGGGTTCTATTTCGTTTGGAAGGGCGCTTGCGGCGCTCAGCTGTCTTTTGCTGGCGACGCCGTTGCTCAACATTGTTGCGTTTCCCCTGTTTGATGCGACCTTTACCTATGCGCGCGATATTTCGGTACTCGCCTGCGCGGTGATGCTCATGCTGCTGGCATGCGCAGCGGTGTTTCGACCTCGTATGCTGCGGGTTCGCTGGACAAACCGCATACTCGTTGGTGCGCTTGTTACAGGCTCGCTGCTTCTTGTTCCCGCGCTCGTATCTCATTCAGCACCCGCGCTCGTGGTGGCTTCGACGCTGGCTTCGATAGGCCGCGGGTGGGCAACGCTTGCGTGCGGGATGATGGTGGCGCGCCTTGAAGGGAGACGTGTGCCTCTGTGCGTACTCGCCGCGTTTGCGATTGCGTATGCCTGCGCGTCGGTCACCTGGTTTCTACCATCGTTCATCGGCCTTATGGCACTTGCCGTAGGTCCACTTGTTGCGTTGGCGCTTTCGTGGCCATGTGCTGGCCGTATGCTCTATCGTGCCGAGGTCTCGGAGTCACCGCGCGATATCTCGGTTACGCAGCCGGCAAGTTTTCTGGCGCTCTCCAGCATGCTGTTCACGAGCATCTTGTTGTTCAAGGTGCTGTTTGGCTATGCCTTGCGATTTGATGTCGTGGATTCAAATCCCGTGGCGGACTGGCTCATTGCACTGGCGGCTATTGCGGTTGTTCTTGTAATTGTGGGGGTGCGCCGCGCCTGGGGCTCCGCGCGGGTTGAGGCGGACAGCGGTCGCTTCCCTTGGGATACGCTGGTGAGCATCGCTGTGCTTGCAGCCGTCGCGGGGCTTTTGTGCTCGATGCTGCCACTCGCATGGGCTCCGGGAGCAAGCACGGCGGCGCTTACGGCGGGTAGCACCTTGTTCGAGCTAGTTTCGTGGTCGATTATCTTGGCGCTTGCAGCGCGCAGCGAGCTGGGTGCTGTTGCTTCGATTGCCTGGGGGCGCGGCGTCGCAAGTATCGGCTCGGTGGTTGGCGCGGCGCTTGGTTCATGGGCGGGGTCGAGTATCGGCGTCGATCATGTGACGGTTATCGTAATCTCCGCGGCGCTCGTGCTTGTGGTGACGGCATATGTGCTGTTCGGTTTCAGGTATTTCAGCTTCGAGAAATCTGTTGCGAGCGTTGTACCTGCTGTCGAGAACGCTCGAGCCGATGCTCCTCAGGAAACGCTCGAGAGCCGTGTGGCTGCACTTGCCGAGCACCATGGCCTCACGCCGCGCGAGCGCGAGGTCTTCGAGATGCTCGCGCATGGGCGCAATCGCGAATATATCGAGAGCAAGCTGGTTATTTCGCGCAATACCGTGAAGGCGCACGTGAAGCATATTTACGCCAAGCTCGAGGTTCACTCGCATCAGGAGCTCCTCGATTTGGTGGAAGACGCAAGCGAGTAACGGCGCATCCGACGCGTGCCGTAGCCTTCACCGTGTCTAAGTGACCATTAAGAGCCTTGTTTTGGGGGTCTTAATGGTCACTTTGACACTATGCGGTGCGATGAACGGCTGTGTGCAGATGCCGAGGCGAGCCATGATGCGCATACCGTATGTAAGGGTTTCTTGATACGTCGTATCACGTGAATAATCTTTCACGCTGTGTGCAATAATGCACGCGTAGTGAAAGAACTTTTGGGGGAGGGATGCGTGGAAACAACGGCATCCAAGCCAAGCGCGAGCGTCGGGTCACGGCAGGGAGTCCGCGTTGAGCGGACCGAGCCGGGCAAGCTCGATCGCCGCAGCCTGCGCACGCAGCACCTGCTGCGCCGCGCGCTCGCTGATGCGCTCAACGAGGACGAGGACCTCACGCACATCACCGTGGCGGGCCTCGCCGATCGTGCCGGCCTTACACGGCGCACGTTCTACACCCATTTCAAAGACATCCCCGATTTCGTGGAGCAGCTCGAGTCGAGTATCCTCGGCGATATTCGCCAGCGGATCGAGGCAATCGCCGCGTCTGACCTTGCCTCGCTCTACCGCAACATCGACGAGCTGGAGCCGGCGCCGGGGTCGGTTGAGCTGCTGAGGTACCTCAAGCGGCACGGTCGCCTTATAGGCGCGCTGTTGGGGCCGGGCGGCGACCCGGCGTTCTCACAGCGTATCTGTGCGATTGCGCGCGAGGCGGTTGCCGAGCGCATGAAGACGGGTATCTTCCCGGGCGTGGTGGGAACGTTTTTCGAGTACTACCTCGCGTATGTGGTCGCCGCCGAGATGGGTATCGTGCAGCGCTGGTTTGCAACGGGGCTTACCGAGAGCCCCGAGACCATGGCGCGCATCATGACCGTTGTGGCGTTCGTGCGTCCTGGTGATCTCTACGGCAAACCGATCGACATTAACGTGCCGGCATACGGCGCAAAGCTTATGGGCCTCAAATTCAGCGGGGCCGACAGCACAGTATCTAGCAAAGGGAAGGGCATCGATGGTTAACATTCCCGTTATTGACGCTGCAAACGACATGGCGGCGCAGGCAGCCGAAGGAACCGCGGCGGCGGTTCCCGAGGGCGCCATCTACAATCCGCAGGCGGCGCATGGCAATCTTCATCTCGGCATCGACGTGGGCTCCACCACGGTGAAGCTTGCTGTGCTGAACGACGATAACCAGATTGTCTACGCGAAGTACCAGCGTCATCACACCGACGTGCGCGCCTGCGCGCGTGATCTGTTCGTAGGTGCCGCGAGCCTTATGCCCGAGGCGAAGATGACCTGCGCCATTACCGGTTCGGGCGGTCTTTTGCTCTCGCAGTGGCTGGGGCTTGAGTTCGTGCAGGAGGTTATCGCAAGCAAACGCGCCGTCGAGACGCTCATCCCCGAGACCGACGTTGCCATCGAGCTGGGCGGCGAGGATGCCAAGATCATCTACTTCGATCACGGCATCGAGCAGCGTATGAACGGTACATGCGCGGGTGGCACGGGCGCGTTTATCGACCAGATGGCCACGCTGCTGCATACCGATGCCTCCGGTCTCAACGACCTTGCCAAGGATGCCACCACGATCTATCCCATCGCGAGCCGCTGCGGCGTGTTTGCCAAGTCGGACGTGCAGCCGCTCCTCAATGAGGGCGCACGCCAGGAAGATGTTGCGGCATCGATTTTCCAGGCCGTGGTCACGCAGACCATCTCCGGCCTTGCCTGCGGACGCCCCATTCGCGGCAACGTCGCCTTCCTCGGCGGTCCGCTCCAGTACCTCTCCGAGTTGCGCCATCGCTTCTATGTGACGCTCGATCTCGACGAGGCGCACCGCATCGTACCCGAGAACGCGCATCTGTTCGTGGCATCCGGCGCTGCCATGGCGCACGAGTCCGAGAAGCTCGCCACCTTCCCCGAGCTTATCGCCTCGATTGACGCGCTCGGCGATACGCAGGGCTCTGAGGTTGCGCGCCTCGATCCGCTGTTCGCCACCGAGGACGATTTCCGCGAGTTCAAGGAGCGCCATGACGCCCAGGTGGTGCCGCGCGGCGACCTTGCCACCTACGCGGGCAAGCGCGTCTTCATTGGCATCGACGCGGGTTCCACCACCATGAAGGCTGCGATGGTAGGCGAGGACGGCCAGCTGCTGCACACCTGGTACGGCAACAACAACGGCGACATCCTGGGTACTGCCAAAACCATCATGGCCGACTTTTTCGCGCACATTCCTGCGGGTTGCCAGATTGGCCACGTGACCACGACCGGCTACGGCGAGGCACTGCTCATCGAGGCACTCAAAGCCGACTCCGGCGAGATCGAGACCGTGGCGCACCTGCGTGGCGCCCGCGCATTCCTCCCCGGCGTGCAGTTCATCCTCGACATCGGCGGCCAGGACATGAAGTGCCTGCGCGTGCGTGACGGCGTGATCGAGCACATCATGCTCAACGAGGCATGCTCCTCGGGCTGCGGCAGCTTCATCGAGAGCTTCGCTGTCTCCATGAATATGGGCGTGGAACAGTTTGCTCAGGAGGCCATCCGTGCCAAGAGCCCGGTTGATTTGGGCAGCCGCTGCACGGTCTTCATGAACAGCCGCGTGAAGCAGGCACAGAAGGAAGGCGCCACGGTGGGCGACATCGCCGCCGGCCTGTCCTATTCCGTCATCAAAAACGCGCTCTTCAAGGTTATCAAGCTGCGCGACCCGTCCGAGATTGGCGATCAGGTGATCGTCCAGGGTGGCACGTTCATGAGCGATGCCACGCTGCGCGCGTTTGAGCTTTTGACCGGCGTGCCCGCGGTGCGCCCCGATATCGCCGGCTGCATGGGTGCATACGGCGCGGCCCTCTTGGCCCGCGACCGTGCGGGTGAGGACGGCATCTCGCAGATGCTCTCGGCCGACGAGATCGCCCGCCTCACGGTGACGCAGAAGCACGTACGCTGCGGTCGCTGCTCGAACAACTGCCAGCTTACGGTGAACGATTTCGGTGGCGGCCGCCGTTTCATCACCGGCAACCGCTGCGAGAAGGGTGCAGGCCACAAGAAGCAGAAAACCGAGGCGCCCAACCTCTTCAAAGAGAAGAATCGCCTGCTCTTTGACCGCGAGTGCCTCTCGCCCGACGAGGCGCCCCGCGGTACCGTGGGCATCCCGCGCGCCCTCAACCTCTACGAGGACTACCCCTTCTGGCATGCATTCTTTACGCGTCTTGGTTTCGCGGTCATCCTGTCGGACGACTCCACTAAGAAGACCTACGATGCAGGTATCGAGTCCATGCCCAGCGAGAGCGTGTGCTATCCGGCCAAGCTCAGCCACGGCCACATCATGAACCTCATCGACAAGGACCCCGATTTCATCTGGATGCCCTGCATCCGCAAGGAGCGCAAGGAGGATCCGGCGGCGGGCAACAACTACAACTGCCCGATTGTCATGAGCTACCCGACGGCGCTGGGTCTCAACATCGACGAGTTGGCCGAGAAGAACATCGAGTTCATGTATCCGTTCGTGCCGTATAACGATCGCGTTGAGCTCAAGCGCCGCCTCTACGAGATTCTGGCCGAGGATCGCGTGGCCGATGCCGAGGCAGGGCGCGGGCGCGTGCGCGGGCCCAAGCTCACCCGCTCCGAGATTGACGCTGCGGTGAACTACGCGTACGAGGTCGACGCGCGTTTCCACGAGGATATCCAGACTATGGGTGAGGAGACCATCCACTGGATCGAGGAGCACGGCGGTCACGGCATCGTGCTCGCCGGGCGTCCCTACCATAACGACCCCGAGATCAACCATGCGTTGCCCGAGCTCATCTCGTCGTTTGGATTTGCGGTGCTTACCGAGGACTCGGTGGCGCATCTCGTGAAGCCCGATCGACCCATCCGCGTGGTGGACCAGTGGATGTACCACAGCCGTCTCTACCGCGCCGCCAAGCTCGTGACACTGCGCAACGATCTCGATCTCATCCAGCTGAACTCCTTTGGCTGCGGTCTCGACGCGCTTACCACCGACCAGGTGCAGGAGATTCTCGAGGGCTCGGGCAAGATCTACACCGTGCTCAAGATCGACGAGGTTTCGAATCTGGGCGCCGCGCGTATCCGCATCCGTTCGCTCATGGCGGCGCTCAAGGACCAGGAGGCCGAGCGCGCTGCCGAGGCCGCCGCTGCAGGCGAGACCTACGAGCAGGGCGATGCTGCTCCGGTGGCGCCGAGCGACGAGGCACCGGTTTTCGCCACGCGCAAGTATGCGCTCTCGGCGCAGCGCCGCGCAAACTCCGCTGCGTTCGAGAAGGTCAAGTTTACCGAGGAGATGCGCCGCGAAGGCTACACCATCCTCTGCCCCCAGATGGCGCCGATCCACTTCGACCTCGTGAAGGAGGTCTTCCGCGCCGGCGGCTACAACCTTGAGCTGTTGCCTTCCACCGACCGTGGCGCCGTCGAGGCGGGCCTCAAGTACGTGAACAACGACATCTGCTACCCGTCGATTCTTGTCACCGGCCAGATCATGGAGGCTATCGAGAGCGGCAAGTACGATCTCTCGAAGACGGCCGTCATCATCTCCCAGACCGGCGGCGGCTGCCGCGCCACCAACTACATCGCGCTTATCCGCAAGGCGCTCAAGGACTCCGGCCATCCCGAGATCCCCGTCATCTCCATCAGCGCAGTGAAGCTCGACGAAGATAACCCCGGCTTCAAGGTGACCCCGCAGATTCTGAAGGCCGCGGTGTACGCGGTGCTCTACGGCGACGTCATGATGCAGATGCTCTATCGCTGCCGTCCGTATGAGGTGGAGCCCGGTGCGGCGAATGCGCTGTACGAGAAGCTCATGGCGAAGGCACGCAAGCTCGCACCCAAGTTCACGCGGCGCAGCTATACCAAGCTCGTGCGCGAGTCGGTCGCGGCGTTCGATAGCATGCCGCTCAAGGACGAGGGCACCAAGCCGCGCGTGGGCGTGGTGGGCGAGATTCTCGTCAAGTTCCACCCCACGGCAAACAACCACGTGGTCGATGTTATTGAACACGAGGGCTGCGAGGCGGTGGTGCCGGGCCTGCTCGACTTCTTCCTGTTCGCGATGAGCGGTGCGGAAAACGATAAGGGCGAGCTGGGCAGCTCGGGTACGCAGCGCGCCGCCATGGCGGGCCTCATCAAGCTCATTGACTGGATGCGCGGTCCTGCAGACGAGATTCTCGAGCAGTCTAAGCGCTTCGAGCGCCCCGAGCCCATCTCCGCACTTGCCGAGAAGGCGAGCCAGGTGCTCAGCCTCTGCAACACGATGGGCGAGGGTTGGCTGCTCACAGCCGAGATGCTCGACCTCATCGATCATGGTGCGCCGAACATCATCTGCACGCAGCCGTTTGCCTGCTTGCCCAACCACGTGGTGGGCAAGAGCGTCATCAAGGAGCTCAGGCGCCGTCACCCCGAGAGCAACATCGTGGCGGTCGACTACGACCCGGGTGCCTCGGAGGTTAACCAGCTCAACCGCATCAAGCTCATGATCTCGGTTGCCAAGGAGAACCTGCGCCAGGGTCGTGGCTTCAAGATGGAGCGCATCAAGCCGCTTGCGTTCGACGAGGTCGATCAGCATTTCCGTCCGCATCATGCCGAGGATGCCGACGAACGCAACCCGCTCGAGGGTGAGCCGGGCGTTATTACGCCGGCGGATATCGTGCCGCCTTCGGGTGGATGCACAGGCTGCGGAGCCGTCTCCGAGGATGCTGTCGCTGCCGTTGCCGAGCGCTTGGGCGAGGGCGTCAAATAGCGTCTCTTCTGCGTAGGCCAATCGTTCCGGTAAACGTTGCCAAGCCGCTGATCCATATGGATCAGCGGCTTTTCTTATGCCTGCCATATCTCGTGCTTGCCAAACGTACCGTTAATGCAAAACTGCCCGCTAAACGGGACAAAACAGGGGGCTTAGCGGTCACTTTTGCATTAACGGGCTGTTTGGCAAAACGGCAGGAGACGCAGGCAGATGGGCCGTCAGCACATATCTGGATAGCTGGTGTACGGGCGGTTGCTGGCGTGTTGGGAAGGAGATTGCCGTTCGCCGATTATCTCGAAGAGGCAAATTGCTCTGGAATGACGTTATTGAGCTGCGTTGTTAGATGGCTGTTAGACGCAGGTATCTAGTTCTGTTGGATGCGATTTGCTAGAGTCCGCAGAACAGGGCATTCTTGTCGGAGGGGTGAAGATGGGGCATCGGTGTACCCGGCGTGCGGAAACGATTGCGCGTGTGGTGGCGACGGCTCAATTGCATGGCGCAAGTTACGAATCGCACGATCGAAATGAGCTCCGCGCATTGCGTCGGCGCGTGAAAACTGGCGAGCTCGTGGAGGTGTTTCCAAAGCAGTTTGCGAACGCTGTATATTGGCGGGGCCTCGCGCGCAACGAGCAGGCACGGTACATTATTAAGGCCCATGCGCATCATGCTCCAGAAACGGTGTTCTGCGCGTTTAGCGCAGCGCTACTGCATGGGCTGCCTGTCACGTACGGCTTGCTCGACGTGTTGCACATACGTACAAAAACATCGTCACCATCGAGAGGGAGCAGACATATTGCACGACTACTGTCTGTTACTGCCGATGATGTGCGTATAGATGGGGTGCGTGTGACACCGCTTGTTCATACCGCTATCGATTGTGTGCGTTACGCTTCGTTTGCCGATGGGCTTGCGATTGCTGATGCTCTTATGCGTAAGCTCGACATTGATCGCGCGGTTTTCGGACAGTTGGTCGACCGCTTTCTTACGGGGCGCAAGGGTGTTGATGCGGCACGGCGTGTCGCGACATACGCTGACGCACGAGCGGAAAGCGGCGGCGAGTCTATTGCGCGCGCCGTTATGATCGAGGCGGGAATTCCTCCCAGCGATCTCCAAACCATTCTTGTCGATCCGGTTGATACCATGTGCATGTATAGAGCCGATTTTCTCTTTCGTTTGCGTAGCGGCTCGACCGTTATAGGCGAGCTGGATGGCAAGGAGAAATATCGCGACGAGAAGATGCTCGCCGGAAAAGACACGTTTGATGCGTTGATTAACGAACGTCAGCGTGAATCGAGGTTGACGCTTCTGGGTATGCCGATCGTGCGCTTCACCATGAAAGACGTTTGGACTCCTGGCAGGCTGGTAGCGCTGCTAGCCGCTGCAGGCGTAACGCCGAGTACAATTGCTGGACGAGATTATCGAAATGCCGTGTGTCGAGGCTGATGTCATTGCATGGGTAGCCGCGTTATCGGGTTCTTGCCAAACGTACCGTTAATGCAAAACTGCCCGCTAAACGGGGCAAAACAGGGAGCTTAGCGGTCACTTTTGCATTAACGGGCTGTTTGGCAAGAGATTATCGGCATATGTTGCTACAGCATGATGATGCATCAGGCACGTGAGCGCTGGTTGGCCTGCCAGATGAGCGCGAGGCCCGTGAGGGTAAGCTGCTCGTCTACGATGACCTCATGGTGCAGTAGCGCGGCGAGGGCATGTGCACCTTCTCCGGTGATGACGAGGGCGGCATGGGGCGCGTCGGCGTCTGCGGCGTCAGACGAGGAATCGGTCGAGATGTGCTGTTCGGTGGCGATCGCGTCGATGAGCCCGTCAATCATGGCGGCAGAGCCACGTACCACGCCCGAGCGCATGGCATCGGCGGTGTTGCGCCCCGTCACGCGTTCCGGCGCCGTGAGCTCTACGAGCGGCAAACGCGCGGCCGCTTGGGCGAGGGCGCGAGCGCTGAGTGAGATACCGGGTGCGATGATGCCGCCTGCAAACGCTCCTGCTTGATCGATAACCTCAAAGTTCGTGGTGGTGCCCAGGTCGATGACGATGGCAGGGGCGCCATAGCGCGCTCGTGTGGCGACGGCGTCGGCAATGCGATCGGAGCCCACCTCGGCAGGATTGTCGAATGCAAGCTTGATGCCGGATTTGAGGCCCGGCCCCACTACAAGCACGCGGCAGCCGAGGACGCGCTCGAGTGCGTTGCGCCAGGCTGCGCTGAGTGTGGGTACCACGCATGAGAGAATCGCCCCGTCGATGGTAGCCTGCGGAAGCAGCCCCAGCGCATGTCCTAGTTCAACGCGCGCCTCGTCTGCTGTGAGCGGCGTCTTCGTGGTGAGTTCGCAGGCGTCGACCAGGACGGGAGTTTCGTTTGGCGTGATCTTGAACATGCCGAGGCGAGTGGTTGTATTGCCAGCGTCGACAGTGAGGACATGCAGGTCGCGCGCGATGCTCATGGTTGTCTCCTTGGTAGGTAGCGAGTGGCAGGGCGGTTGCCACGAGGGACGGTGGACGCTTGCCGTGCTGTGCAGTATTATACGTGCCGTCTCAGGCCGTAACCCGACTTCCCGCATGGGGAAGCGGATATACGAGGGAGCATACAACATGGAAGCTATCAGCCGCCGCGCGGGATTGCGCGGGCAGCTCTCGGGTGCCGGTGTTCTCATTGGCTGTGTGGGCTGCGTTATCATCACAGCGTCGTCGGTCTACACCGCCCTTAAGATGGGCTCGCTGCCCTGGCCGACCATCTTCACCTCCATCACTGCGCTCGTGCTTCTGCGCGCGGTGGGACGCACCAGCCTTAACGAAGCAAATATCACCCAGGTCGTCATGTCTGCCGGCTCTATGGTGGCGGGCGGTCTGGCATTCACCATTCCCGGTATCTGGATGCTGGGACTCACCGACGAGGTCGGTTGGGGCGAGATGTTTGCCGTGGCGCTTGCCGGAACGCTTTTGGGGCTTGTGTGCACCGCGCTCATCCAGCGCCATTTTGTCGAGGAATCCGATCTGGAATACCCCATTGGCACGGCAGCGGCAGAGACGCTGCTCGCCAGTCGCGCGGGCGCCTCGACGGGCAAAAAGCTCTTTGGTTCGATGGCGTTGGCCGGTGCGTGGTGCGTGGCTCGCGACATCGCGGGGCTCATGCCGGCGCTTGTGGCGCAGCTGCCCGTGCCGGGCGTGGCATTTGGCATCCAGATGTCGCCGATGCGCTGGGCCGTGGGATTTCTTGCTGGCAGGCGCTCGATTATCTACTGGGCATTCGGCGCGGTGCTGGGTTGGTTTGGCATCGTAGCGCTTGGAAGCACGCTGGGGCTCACGGACATCGCTACGGCGCAGGGCATCGTGTCGAGCCTTGGCATGGGGCTCATGATGGGCTCAGGTGCCGGTGTGGTTATCAAAGACATCGTATTGCCGCTGTTCGACCGTGCGCGGAGCCAGGGTGAGCGGCCTGCTGGTAGCGGATTTATCTCGAAGCTCATCTCTCGCTACGATGCGGGCGTGCTCGCGCTCATGGCGGCTGCGGCGGCGCTCGTGGTGTGCTTTGCGCTGGGGCTCGGGCCCGTTGTGGCAGTTGTCGTGGTGCTGCTGGCGTTTGTGACGGCCGTCATGAGCGCGCAGTCGGTGGGCCAGTCGGGCATTGATCCTATGGAGATCTTCGGCCTCATTGTGCTGTTGTTCGTCGCGGCGTGTTCCGAGGCAACGCAGGTGCAGCTCTTCTTTGTCGCGGGTGTTATCGCCGTGGCGTGTGGCCTGGCGGGCGACGTCATGAGCGATTTCAAGACGGGCCAGATCATCGGCACGAGTCCGCGTTCCATGTGGTTTGGCCAAGCGATCGGCGCCGTGCTGGGCACGTTCGTGGCCGTTGCCGTCATGATCGCACTCGTAACCGCCTATGGACCCGATGCGTTCGGCACCGATGCGCTGTTCGTTGCCGCACAGGCCAATGTGGTCGCCACGATGGTCTCGGGTATTCCGAGTGTTCCCGCCTTCGCACTCGGCCTCATCGGCGGTACGGTGCTCTATGTCGCCGGCATCCCGTCCATGACGCTGGGGCTTGGTGTATACCTGCCGTTCTATATGTCGATCTCCACCGTGCTCGGCGCGGTGATGCGCTGGGTGTACGATCGCGTGTGCGCTGCGCGCGGCATGGACGTCGATGATTCCAGCGAGACGGGCGTTGTGGTGGCATCGGGCGTGCTCGGCGGCGAATCCATCATTGGCGTGATCATTGCGTTCGCAAGCGTGATTTCCGGTCTTTCGGGGTAGGATGGGCGCGATGGCGAGAAGCGGCTATGGGTACTGTAGTACCATATGGCTGCATGTATCTGATCGCAGGCGGGCATACCAGCCCGTGCGCACATATGAAAGGAGCCCTCCGTGGCGGTAAACGAAGAACTTCTCAAGCAGGTCCTCGAGCAGATTCGCCCGAACCTGCAGGCCGATGGCGGCGACATGTCCTATGTGGGCGTTGACGACGAGGGCGTGGTCTCGCTTGAGCTGCTCGGGCACTGCGCCGGTTGCCCCATGAGCCAGCTCACCCTCTCCATGGGCATCGAGCGCATCCTGAAAGAGCACGTTCCGGGCGTGACGCGCGTTGTTGCCGTGAACGAGCTCGGCGGCGAAGGCGGCATGGGCGACCTCTACGACGAGTACGCGCCGTTCTAAGCGATAGGGGCACCCGTGCTCAACGATCTGTATCACAGCTTGGACCCGGTCGCGTTTTCGGCCGGGCCCATCACCATCTATTGGTATGGCATCTCGTATATCGTGGGAGCGCTGCTGGCGGGTATCGTGATGTACCGCACCCAGAAGCGCTGGGGGCTCAACATCACGAGCGACGATCTCATGATGGTCGTCTTCGGTGTCGTGTTCGGCCTCATCATCGGTGCGCGCCTGTTCTACGTCGTGTTTTACGGTGACGGGTATTACTTCGCGCACCCGCTCGAGATCTTCATGACCAACCATGGTGGGATGAGCTTCCACGGCGGCTTGGTGGGCGGCGTCATTGGCGGCGTTATTGCATGCCGCATGATGCGTCTCTCCGCGTGGACCGTGGCCGATCTCGCTGCCATTGGCGTGCCGCTCGCGCTGTGCTTGGGGCGCTGCGCCAATTTCGTAAACGGCGAGCTGTGGGGCAAGGAGACCGATCTTCCCTGGGGCGTCGTGTTCGGCGGAGCCGCCGGCGACGTGCCGCGCCATCCCTCGCAGCTCTATGAGGCGCTGCTCGAGGGCGTGGTGCTGTTCATCATCTTGCAGATTCTCAGCCGCAAGCGCCCGCTGCTGCCGCAGGGCACGTTTATGGGCGTGTTCGTGATGGGCTACGGCATCGTGCGCTTCCTTGTTGAGTTTGTGCGCCTGCCCGATGCCCAGCTTGGCTATATCATCGGCGATGTCATCACGATGGGCCAGCTGCTGAGCCTGCCGCTCGTGGTGGTGGGCGCGGGGCTCATCATTTACGCGTTGCACGCCAAGCGCCCGCAGCGCGATTACCTCGAGGTACCAAGCCGGTAGCCCGGGGTGCCGCGTTGGGCTCGTTTGCTGCGCGAGCTTGACACATGCCACGCGGGGGGGGGGTAAGCTCGTTGACCTCTGCCACAGCCTCTGCCCCTGCTGCGGTACGACACCATGCGCGAAAGACCATGTGACGTGCGTTCGGGGGGCGCCGTACCGAGAGGACGGAATGCCATGTATACGAAGCGACGCGAGCATATCGAGCAGCCGGCGTGCACGGAACGCGCAGGTGCAAGCGCCCGCCGCCTGTGGTTTGGCAGCTATCCCGTGAGAGCGAACTTTATCTCGTGCGCGCTCGCCCTGCTGTGCACCTGCGCACTCTCCTGCGATCCCACAAGCCCCAGCTACCATGCCATCAAGGCGATCGATCCTCATGCCACCGGCGCGCTCTACATGTGCTACGAGGTGCTGCTCTCGTTTCCCGGCAACGAGCACGCGATCATGTTCTTGGCACTCGCCTGCATGCTGATTGTGCCCATTCGGTACGTATGCTTTGGACGACATGATCGCTTGCGAGCCTCCACGGTGTTTCCGGCGCTCGCGTTTGCGGCGTGCATGGTATTCGGCCGCAGCTACGATCTCACCGACAGCGCCGCGCTTGCCGTGGGCGGCATCAGCCGCATCATCATGTCGCTCATTTCCGGTGCCGGCTTTGCGGTGCTCGCCTACGTGGGAATCTGCCTGCTCTTTGAGTTCTTCGATGGCGAGGTGCGCGGATGCACCGTCTTTTCGGAATCGCGATTTGGCCGAATCTGGGCTGCATGCCATGCGCTGCTCGACCGTCATCCCGTTATCGTGCCCTGCTGTGCGCTCTTGGTTGCTTGGGTGCCCACGTTCATTGCCAGCATGCCCGGGCTGTTCATGGGTGATACCGGCGGACAGATTCGGCAGTGGTTCAACCTGCCCAGCGGCACGAGCGACTACTTGTCGCTCATCGATCCTCAGGTATTGCTGAACGGGCATCATCCGGTGGCGCATACCGCACTGCTTGGATCGTGCGTGCAGCTCGGTATGGGGCTGTTTGGCAACGAGAACGCGGGCGTGCTCATCTACACAACACTGCAATATGTGCTCACGGCGCTGGCGGTTGCCTATGCGTTGGCGGTGTTACGCAAGCTTGGCGTGGGATTGCTCGCGCGAAGCATTGTGCTCGGGTTCTTCGTGGCTATGCCGCTCTTTTCGAACTACGCGGTACTCATCACGAAAGACGTGCTCTTTACCGATGCGTTTTTGCTGCTTGTTGTCCAGACTGCGATGTGTATGCGTGCGCGGTGCGGGCGGGGCGACTGGTTGTTGCTCGCCCTCGGTGCGATCGGATGCGCGTTTTTGCGGAACGGCGGCATCGTCTTCTCGGTTATCGCCTGTCTCGTTGTTGCCGCATGTCGGTGGCGCGGCGGTGGCACGCGGCGAAGCGGCGCGTTTGGAGCGCTTGCGGTCCTGGCGGCGGCCTGTGCGCTCTATGGCATGTTCTCGTATGTGGTGATGCCGGTGCTCAAGATCACGCCGGGTAGCCGGCGCGAGGTGCTCTCGATTCCCTTTCAGCAGACGGCGCGCTTTGTGGCGAAGCACGATAGCGCGCATGCCGGCATCCCGGGTGGAACAGACGACGGCTTGGTAAGCGATGAGGAGCGTGCGGCGATCGATGCGGCGCTGGACTACGAGACGCTTGCCAGCCGCTACAACCCCGATAAGTCCGATGCTGTGAAAAACGGCTTTAACGAAGACGCCACGGCCGAAGATATGGCGGCATATGTCCGCGCATGGGCGGAGATGCTGCTCAAAGACCCGGGGTCGTATCTCTCGGCGTTCATCAACAACTACTACGGGTACTTCTATCCCAGCGAGAAGAGCGTGTGGATATACGACACCGCGTCGAGCGTGGAAATGATGCACCGGGAGGAAAACACTCTTTACTTCGATTTCGAACCGGCGTCAGGCTCGTTGGTCGATGGGTGCAATGCTGCGGTCAACCTCTACCGTTGCGCGGTCCAGCGCATCCCGCTCGTCTCGCTTACCATGAACTCGGCGAGCTACGTCTGGCTGCTCGTGCTGCTGAGCGCCTATCTGGTGCGCCGTCGCCGCATGCAAGGGTTTTCCCTGCTGCTGCCGCTATGGGGCGTTGTCGCGGTGTGCTTGATCGGCCCCTGCAACGGGGCAACGTACATGCGCTACCTCTATCCCGTCATCGTGGCGTTGCCGTTTGCTATGGCGCTCGTGCTGCGGCCGGTGCCCGTGGGGGCAATACATCGGTAGGTGCCCGTGCATGGCGGGCTAAGCACGCAGCGAGAACGCAGCGGCCCCGCGTCGCCTGCGGTGGCGGCGCGGGGCCGTGGGCAATGCGTTGCGTTACGTTTCTACGAGAACAGCCTTCTGATCTCGTCGGTGCCGGCATCACTCGTGAAGATCACCGCTTCATCACCCGGCTGCAGCTTGGTTGCACCGTTGGGTACGGTGAGGTCGCCTTCGTGGTCGATGGCGACGACGATCGTCTGGGTGGGGAAGGGGATGTCCGAGAGCGCCATGCCCGCTACGCGCGCGTGCGCGCCCACGGTTGCCTGTACGATGCGGTGCTCGTCACGGCCGAGCTTCATGAGCGTGTAGACATCGTGCACGTTGATGCCCTCGAGTACGAAGCGACCGGTGATCTCGGCTTGGTTGACGCCCACGTCGACGCCGTTCGCCGGCGTGAACATCCAGGCGTTTGCGGGGTCGTTCACGCGGGCGACCACGCGTGGCGCGGCGAACTCCATTTTCGCGAGCATCGAGATCACGAGGTTCGTCTCATCCTTGCCGGTCACGGCGGCGACGGCGTCGGCGATGCGAACGCCTGCGGTCTCGAGTGTTTGGGGGTCAGACCCATTGCCCTCGATCACGCGGGCGCGCGGGCAGGCATGCTGCAGCAGCGCAACGGCCTCGGGACGAGATTCGATAACGGTGACGGATGCTCCATCCGCAACGAGCGTGGATGCGAGATGCGTGCCGGTCTTGCCGCCACCGACGATGATGATCTGCATGGCTCCTCCTAATCAGCGATGCCGAGCATCTGCTTGAATTTCCTGCTTGCCGAGACCGCGACCGCGGCGTAGATGATGTCGCCGTTGGCGAGTATCGTGCCCTGGGTGGGGATGAAGGTCTCGTTGTCGCGCGACACGCTCACCACCTGCACCTCGCCGAGGGCCGTGAGCTCGCGAACCGTCGTTCCATCGAGGAGCGCCGGGACGTCGGCACGCACGATGCGCACGTCTCCCGAACCGACCTCGTACACATCGTCGAGATGCTGGTAGGTAAGCAGCTCGGCGGTACGGGCGATGCCCCAGGCGTTGGGCGAGATGGTCTGGATGTTGAGGCGGCGGTACGTATCGGCCTTCGTGAGGTCGTGCAGGCGCGCGATGACGCGGGGCACGCGGAATGTCGAGCGCGCAACGTGCGCGACCACGATGTTGGCATCATCGGAGCGCATGCACGCAACCACGGCGTCCGTGCGCTCGATGCCGGCTTCCTCGAGCACGTGGCGATCGAACCCCACGCCGCGAATGCGGGTGCCCGGGAAGTTCTCGCCCAGATCGTCGAGGGCGCGCTGGTCTTGGTCGACAGCCGTCACATTGAACCCTTGCTTGGAGAGGCGCATGGCAAGGCCGGTGCCCAAAAAGCCAACGCCCACGATGATAACGTTCATGATTCCATCCTTTCGTATGGATTAGCGCTCGGTCTGCACGCGCGCGGCATCCCGGCGGCGCAGCCACGCTTTGCGAAGCTCCTCGATGGCAACGACAATCGGCGGGATGCAGCAGAGGAAGAGGTAGTCCTGCACGCCGAGCGGGCCGGTGTGGAACACGCCCTGGAGCGGCGGGAACAGCGTGAGAAAGACGATGAGCGCGATCTCGAACACGATGCCTGCCACGATGCGGCGATTGGAGAAGAGGCCGATTTTGAAGACCGAGGTCTTCTCGGTGCGGCAGTTCATAACCTGGCCGATCTGCGCGAAGACGATGCCGGCGAGCGTCATGGTGGTTGCTTGGATGTAGACGGGGTCGGCATCGTTGCCCAGGCCGGCGAGCGGCGTTGCCGGCCAGCCGGCGAGCAGGTTCACCAGGAAGTAGCCGAGCATGGCGGCAACCGATCCCATGAGGCCGTACCACAGGAAGGCCTTGACCAGCACGCGGCGGTTGAGCAGCCGCTCATGAGGGTCGCGCGGCGGCTGGTCCATGATGGTCTCCTCGGGCGGCTCGGTGCCCAGGCCAAGGGCCGGCAGCATGTCGGTGCCCAGGTCGATCGTGAGGATCTGCATCGTGGTGAGCGGCAGCGGCACGGCGCCTCCGGAGAGCAGGTAGACGGCGTTGGGGACGGCCTCGGGCGCGTTGGAGTTCAAGATGTAGAGCAGGAACTTGCGGATGTTGCTGTAGACGGCGCGCCCTTCCTCGATGGCTGCCACGATGGAGGCGAAGTTGTCGTCCGTCAAGATCATGTCGGCCGCTTCCTTGGCCACATCGGTGCCCGTGACGCCCATGGCCACACCGATGTCGGCCTTCTTGAGCGCGGGCGCATCGTTCACGCCGTCGCCGGTTACAGCCACGATCTCGCCCATTTCCTGCAGGGCGGTGACCACGCGCAGTTTTTGCTCGGGCGCCATGCGGGCGAAGACCACTTGGCCGGCGAGCTTTTCCTTGAGCTCTTCGTCGGACATCTGGGACAGCTCGAAACCCGAGATAACCGAGAGGTCGTCGCCCTCGACGATATGGAGGCGCCGGGCGATGCTCGCGGCCGTGAGGCCGTAGTCGCCGGTGATCATGACGATGCGGATGCCGGCGCGGCGGCACTCGGCCACTGCGGCGGCGACCTCGGGACGCGGCGGGTCCATCATGACCTCGAGACCCACGAGCACGAGATGCTGCTCGATGGCATCGGGCGTGTAGTCGCTGAGGGCGGCGGGGATGCCCGGGCAGGCGTTCGGGCCGTCGAGCGGACGGTAGGCCACGGCGAGCACGCGCAGGCCATCGGCGGCGTAGGCGTCGTTGGCGGCGGTGATCTGCGCGCGCAGCTCATCGGTAAGCGGAACGACCGCGCCATTCAGGCGGATGGAGTCGGAGAGGCGTACGACCTCGTTGGGCGCGCCCTTGACGAACGCGATGCGCCGCGCGCCATCGAGCGGATGCTCGAGCGCATGCACGGTGGTCATGCGCTTGCGGCGGCTCTCGAAGGGCAGCTCCTTCACGCGGGGCATGCGCTGCTCGAGCTCGCCCTCATCGATGCCGCCTTTCTGGGCGGAGACGATGAGGCATGCCTCGGTGGGGTCGCCGTACACCTCGTAGCGCTTGCCTTCCTCGGTCGGCGCGGCGAGGCGCGCGTTGCCGCAGAGCATGCCGCCTTCGAGCAGCAGTTCCAGATCGGCGTCGTCGACCGCCCGCCAGCTGCGGCCCTCGGCCGTGATGGCGCCTTCCGGGGCATAGCCAACGCCTTCGACCTCGTATTCGCGCGATGCGGTCCAGAGGTGCTTCACGGTCATCTCGTTTTGCGTGAGCGTGCCGGTCTTATCGGTGCAGATGACGCTCGTCGATCCCAGCGCCTCGACCGAATCGAGTTTCTTCACGAGCGCGTTGCGCCGGCTCATGCGCTGCACGGCCATGGCGAGCGAAAGCGTGACCGTGGGCAGGAGACCCTCCGGGATGAACGCCACCACCATACCGAGCGCGAAGATGAACGACGCAGCAAACGGCTCGTGCACCACGAACATGCTGAGCAAGAAGAAGATGATGCCCATGCACATGGCGAAGATCGTCACCTGCTTGGTGAGGCGGTTGAGCTCGCGGGTGAGTGGGCTCTCAGCGGCCTGCATGTTCTGCGTGAGGCGTGCGATCTTGCCGAATTCGGTTGCCATGCCGATGCGGAACACCACGGCGCGGCCGTTGCCCTCCGAGACGCTCGTGCCGGCGAAGACGAGGTTGGGAACCTCGGCGGCAGAGAGCCCGTCTTCGAGCACGGCGTCGGCGGTCTTGCGCGACGGCGTCGACTCGCCGTTGAGCGTCGATTGGTTAACCTGCAGGTCTGCGCTCATGATTACGCGGGCGTCGGCGGAAATCTTGTCGCCTTCAGCAAGCAGCATGACGTCGCCGGGAACAAGGTCCTCGGCCAGGATCTTTTGCTGCTCGCCCCCGCGGATCACCGTGGCATAGGCGGGAAGCATCTTCTTGAGCGCCTCCGTTGCCTGGCTGGCGCGATGCTCCTGCCAGAAGCTGAATACGCCGTTGATAACGTTGACGAGCCATACCGCCACGCCGAGTTCGGGCATGCCCGCCACGAAGGCGATGGTGCCCGCAACCCAGAGCAGGATGGCCATGAGGTGCGTGAAGTTCGAGAGGAACGCGATGATAGGCGAGCGCTTCTTCTCGTTCTCGATGAGGTTCTTGCCGTAGCGCTCTTGGCGTCTCTGCACGTCATCGGGTGCGATGCCGCCCTGGCTGGAAGCAAGTCCCTGCAGCACCTGGTCGATCGATTGTCTTCTGATTGCATCAAGCGGGTCGGCGTTATCGCCGGTTGCTACCCGCGCGTCCGAGCCATCATGCAGCTCGGTGGGCGTTGGCGCCGATTGTCTCGGCACCGCGCCGGTGCGGCTTTCCATGAAAACCTCCCCCTAGCCGGTGGGCACAGCTCCCACCGATCCAAAGAAAAAGAAAACACGGCCGCGGAGGGGTGTCCGGATCACGACCCCGTGGTTGCCGAGGAATCATACTCCCGTCTTACGGCGCATACAAGAGATTTTTACCAAGATTATTGCCTGTTTACTGGGCGGTTTGTTATCCGGAGGTATTTATATTAGTGTGCCTTGCACGCCGGTTTTCCGCTTGGGGCGGCTGCGCGTGCGCATTGCATGACAAGCGCTAAGGGGGCTTTATCGCCGCCGATAATCGGTATATCATGGTTAGCCGTATGTTTCTATGTGCCGAATCTGCCGCGCGCGATTCGGTTGGCGTGATATAGAAGGAGTCTCGCATGTCCGGACACTCAAAATGGGCAACCACCAAGCACCGCAAGGGCGCGCAGGACGCTAAGCGCTCCGCGCTCTTCTCCAAGCTCTCCCGCAACATCACCGTTGCGGCGCGTCTGGGCAACGACCCCAATCCCGACAACAACGCGTCGCTTGCTGCCGCGGTTGCCAAGGCCAAGGCGCAGTCCATGCCCAAGGACAAGATCAAGAGCGCAATCGACAAGGCCTTTGGCGCCGGCGCCGATGCCGCTGTGTACGAGAACATCGCCTACGAGGGCTATGGCCCCGCGGGTGTGGCGGTCTACGTTGAGTGCCTGACCGATAACCGCAACCGCACCGCCGCCGACGTGCGCTCCGCGTTCTCCCACTCGGGCGGCAGCCTGGGCACCACCGGCTCGGTGGCGTTCCAGTTCGAGCGCAAGGGCCAGATCGTGGTGGCGAAGGAGATCGTCGACCCCAACGACAAGAAAGAGAACATGATGGCCAACGGCGCCGCGGGCGACGAGGACGAGTTCATGATGGCCGTCGCCGAGGCCGGCGGCGAGGATTACGAGGATGCGGGCGACGAGTGGATCGTGTGGACCGCCCCCGGTGACCTCATGGCCGTCTCCAAGGGTATCGAGGAGCAGGGTGTCGAGGTTAAGGGTTCCGAGCTCACCATGGTTCCCACCACGCCTACGGCCGTCTCTGCCGCCGATGCCAAGAAGGTTCAGCGCCTGGTTGACCGTCTCGAGGAGCTCGACGACGTTCAGGATGTGTATCACACCATGGATATGACCGACGAGATCGTGGCGGCGCTCGAGGAGGAGTAGCTCCCGCGCGTCAACATATGACGATGTGTTTAAGCCGGGCCGTGTGGCATGTTGCCGCGGGCCCGGCTTGCGTATAATTTTGCCGATACCATCTGGTGCCCGAGGGCACGGGGAACACGAGGGGGATCGCGTGCGCGTTCTCGGAAAGATTGGAGCTTTGCTCTACTTGGTGGCAGCGGTCGCGGTGAGCGGTGTCGCTCTTGGCTTGGGTATCGCGCCTGTCATGGGGGCGGTTGCCGAGCCGTTTACCAAGCGTCTCGAGCTCATGCTCGAGCTTATGCCGGCGCGCATCGCGCTTGCCGTATGCGCAGCAATCCTGTTGCTCGGCGTGCTGATCACCGTGATCAGAACCTTCGTGACGCGTCGCCCGCCCGATGCCGTGCATCCCGAGGGGGACCCCGATATCCAGGTGACGTGCGCGGCGCTTACCTCGATTGCCCGCGCCGCGGCCGAGGCCGAGGGTGTCATGGTGGAGTCGGTGAAAGCGCGCGTGATGGGTAAGGATCGCTCGCAGATTCGCTTTACCATCGAGGCGATTGCGTTTACCGATAGCGATTTCAAGCGTTACGCTGCTTATATCCAGGAACGCGTGCAGGCGGCGTGTGAGCGCATGCTTGGCGCTACAGGTGTTACCGTGAGTGTTCGGTTCCTTCCCAGCAAAACGACGGTTGTGACCAAGGAGGTCTCTCGTGAACGAGCATAACGACCAGACGGGCTACAAGGGCGTTCGTGCGCCGAAGCCGTCGATCGAGCAGGTTCCCGCAGATGTCGAGTCCGATGCCTCGGCCGAGGAGCCCCGTGGTTTTCGCGCACGGTTCACGTCGGCGTGGAAGGGAGCGGAGCATGCGGCAAAGCATGCGGCGCAGGAGGCATCGACGTCTGAAGACCTTCAAAACGCCGTCGGGTTCATCAAGGGCCTGGGTGCAGCTGCATGGAAATATGCCGTCGGTCACCCGTTTACGGTGTCGTACGGCTTCATTGGACTGGTGCTCGCCGTGCTCATCTTGACGTTGGGCTTGTGGGACACGATTGTGATCGCGGTGTTCGTCATGGTTGGTGCCATGATTGGGCAGATTCGCGATGGGGATAATGGAATCGTCAACTTCTTCAGAAGGTTGTTCGCGGGGAGGCGCTAGCCGTCGCCTGCGGGACGTGTATAGAGAGAGGGCCATCCGCCCGCCGATGCGAGAGGACCACAGATGGATAAGGTAATCGACGCCGCCACCACCGATGTCGCCATCGATACGGCCGAGGAGGCCACGCGTGCTGAGGAGACGGTCGAGCACGTCGCTGATCGGCTCGATGAAGAGGGTGTAACCGCTCCCGTGGCCGATGCCGAGGACGACGAGGACGGGCTTGAGGACACCGAGGACTCCCTCACCTACTCAAACGGCGTGATTGAGAAGATCGTTGCTATGGCAACGCGCGAGGTGCCGCATGTGCTCGGCATGAAGGGCAACCTCATCCACTTCTTCCAGGAGCAGCTGGGTGCCGAAGACCTTACCAAGGGCGTTTCGGTTGAGGTGACCGACGACAACCGCGTCGTGGTGAACATCTCGGTCATCATCGAGTACGGCTGCTATGCGCCCGCGATTTTCGAGGATGTGAAAGAGCGCGTCACCGATCGTTTGGTGTCGATGACCGGTCTCGAGATTGCCGGCATCAACCTGCGCATCGAGGACGTGGTGACTCGCGAGGAGTACAACGAGAGCAGAAAGCGCGCGCACGATGCCCAGCAGGAGGCAGCAGAATAGCGCGGCTGCCTGCCTTGTAACCAATCGCTAACATAGCGGGCCCGCATCGTGGCGGGGTTGCGCCGGTTTGCCGCCGCTGGTACCCTATCCAGTATGTTTACTTCCGCTGCACATATCACGATGATGATGGTTATGGAGATGCCCTCGCCCGGGCACTTTGCCATGCCGCAAACCTGTCGCGTGCATGGGAAGACCGGGCGCCTTCGTTAAGCCGCTTCCGGCGGGAGGCGGCTCGCCTTTCGTTGGACCACATCATCGAGCGGAGCTTCACTCGTGATCGAAATAAAACATCTCACTAAGACCTATGGCGTTGGAGACGATGCGCCGCGTGCGCTCGACGACGTCTCAATCGATATTGCCGACGGCGACATCACCGGCATCATCGGCATGAGCGGTGCGGGCAAATCGACGCTTGTACGCTGCATCAACTTGCTTGAGCAGCCCACGTCGGGCCAGATTATCGTTGACGGGCAAGATGTCACCGGCCTTTCAGGGGCCGAACTGCGTCAGTATCGTCGCCGCGTCGCCATGATTTTCCAGAACTTTGGGCTGCTTGCGCAAAAGACCGTGCTGGCAAACGTGTGCTTCCCGTATCGTGCCGCAACGGGCAAAATCACCGATGAGAACCGCGCCCGCGCGCTCGAGTTGCTCGATTTGGTTGGTCTCAAGGAGAAGGCATCGTCGTATCCATCTCAGCTTTCCGGCGGTCAGCAGCAGCGTGTGGCCATCGCTCGTGCGCTCGCCTGCGATCCCGAGTACATCTTGTGCGATGAGGCGACCTCGGCCCTCGACCCGGCGAGCACCAATACCGTGCTCAAGATTCTGCGCGATGTGAATCGTGAGACCGGCGTGACCATTGCCGTTATCACGCACTCCATGGACGTGGTCGAGAAGATTTGCAAGAACGTGGCGGTGCTCGAGCACGGTCGCTTGGTGGAGCAGGGGAGCGTGGCGGAGATCTTCGCCAATCCTCAGACGCATGCCGCCAAGGTGCTGTTGGGAAGGGTTGATTGGGATGCTTAGCCTCTCGGAATTTGTCGCCGAGTACGGCGAGCTCCTGTTCGAAGGCACGCTCAGCACGCTCGTCATGTTAGTCGTGCCTACCATCATCGCGTATGTCATCGGCATCGCGCTCGGCGTGGTGCTCTATCTCACCGCACCGGGGTCGCTTCGCCCCAAGCCCGTTTTCAACGGTATCTTGGGCTGGATCGTCAACATCTTGCGCTCGTTCCCGTTCATCGTGCTCATGATCGCCATCATTCCGCTGACGCGCATTCTCATGGGTACCATTTCCGGCATCGCCGGCGTCATTCCGCCGCTCGTGTTTTCTATTGCGCCGTTCGTGTCCCGCACGGTGGAGCAGTCGCTGTCCGAGATTCCCCGCGCGTCGGTCGAGGCGGTCGAATCGTGCGGTGCCAGCGTACCGTGCATCGTGTTCCATGCGCTGCTGCCGGAGACGCTGCCGTCGCTTATCCGCGGCGCGGCGCTCACGCTCATTTCGACGTTGGGCTATATTGCCATGGCCGGCGCATTCGGCGCGGGCGGCTTGGGCGATATCGCCATCCGCTATGGTTACTATCGCTATCAGACCGAGGTCATGATCGCGGCGGTGGTTATCATCGTGGTGATCGTGCAGGTTATCCAGAGCGTGTGCGACCTGCTTGCGCGCAAGGTGGACCATCGCATGGCAAACCGCTAGAGCGCACCAGCTATCGTCTTTATTCGTCTACCCGTGGTATAGGCTCTCAAAGAAGGGACTCTCACATGAACACCACCATCAACATCTCTCGTCGTAATCTCCTTGCCGCTGCTGCCAGCATTGCCGCGGTTGCTCCGCTTGCCGCCTGTGGCGGGGAGACCTCTACCGAGGCCGCGGGCTCCGCTGCCGCTTCCGAGACACTCGTTGTGGGCGCAAGCCCCAGCCCGCACGCCGAGATCCTGAACGACTTCGCTGCGCCGCTGCTCGAGGAACAGGGCATCACGCTCGAGGTCAAGGAGTACACGGACTACATCATGCCCAACAAGGACACCGAGACCGGCGATATTGATTGCAACTACTTCCAGCACATCAACTATCTCAACAACTACAACGCCGAGAACGGAACTGATCTCGTGAACGCCGGCGCCATCCACTTTGAGCCTATGGCGGTGTTCGCGGGCAAGTCTTCCGATCTGGCTGCCATTGCCGACGGTGCCACCATCTCGATTCCCAACGATCCCACCAACGAAGGCCGCGCGCTCAAGCTGCTCGAGGAGCAGGGGCTTATCACGCTTTCCGCCGACGCCGGTTTGGAGGCCACGCCCAACGACATCACCGAGAACCCGCACAACCTGCAGTTCTCCGAGCAGGAGGCTGCCGCGCTGCCGCGCACCATCCAGGATGTCGACTTCGCGGTCATCAACGGCAACTACGCCATCGACGCCGACCTTGCACTCGAGGACGCCGTGGCCCAGGAAAGTGCCGACTCCGAGATCATTCGCGACGAGTACGCCAACGTCATCTGCACCACGCCCGACCTGGAAGATGATGCGCGCATCAAGGCGCTGGTCGACGTGCTGATGACCGACGACTTTAAGGCCTATCTCGACGAGACCTTCGGCGGTGCCGTGCAGGCAGCGTTCTAAGAGGTCGCTCGATTATATCTGGCGCGCCGCCTGTATGGGGCGCATACGTGAATGTCTGCCGTTTTAGCCCGTGCAGGGGTCGAGAACGGCAGGCATTCGTTTTTTCACGGCTGCGGTTGCCCACGGTGCGTGGTTCTCGGCCACCTTATGGTGCAAGGACATCCACAGCATACTGCGCGGCGAGCATCGAGCCTGTGACGAGCACGTGCTCGTCGACCGTGTAGAAGCACGAATGCTGAGGGAAGGTCGCCCCCGTTGCGGGGTTGCGTGTGCCCACGAAGGCGAGTACGCCGGGTACGCGATGCAAGAACTGCGAGAAGTCCTCACCCGAGAGCGTGCCGCGGTAGCTGCCAACCGCGTCTTGCCCCAGCACGCGCTCCACTGCCCGGCGGCACCGTGCAGAGGCGGCTTCATCGTTAATGACGGCGCCATGCGCGCAGGTGAGCGAAAGCTCAGCGGTAACACCGAGCGCCTCGGCGGTATGGTGCACGACGCGCTCCATGAGGCGATGCGTGAGCTCGTGGGCATGCTCGCTGTAGGTGCGCACGGTACCGGTGAGGTAGGCCGAGCCGGCGATGACGTTGCGGGCAGATCCGGCATGGAGCTCGCCGATCGTGATGACCGCTGGCTCATAGGGCGAGAGGTTGCGGCTCACGATGGTTTGGAGGGCATTGACCATCTCGGCAGCCGCAACGAGGGCGTCGGCGCCGCGTTGCGGCATGGCGCCGTGGGCAGATGAGCCATGGATGTCGATGCGGAACCAATCGGTGCTCGCCATGCGCGGGCCAGCCTCACAGGAGATGGTGCCGGCATCGACCTCGCTCCAGATGTGCATCGCAAACGCCTCATCGACGCCATCGCACACGCCAGCGTCGATCATCATCTGGGCACCGCGGCCGTTTTCTTCAGATGGCTGAAACACCACGCGAATCTCACCGGCAAGCTGGTCGGTCATGCGCGAGAGGATGCGCAGGGCACCGAGTATCATGGCGATATGGCAGTCGTGACCGCAAGCGTGCATGACGCCTTCGTTTTGGCTTGCGTAGGGCACACCGGTTTGCTCGGTAACGGCGAGCGCATCGATGTCAGCGCGCATGAGCAAACGCCGCCGGGGCGTGCCGTCTGGAAGGTAAGCGCCCTCCGCCGTTCCGCGCAGCGTCGCCACGAGGCCGGTCTCGAGCGGGCGCTCATACGGTATGTTCATCGCATCGAGCTCGTGCGCGATGTCGGCAGTGGTCTGGAATTCCTGCAGGCTCAGCTCGGGATGCGCATGGAAATGACGGCGCTGCTCGATAATATAGGGCTCAATGTCGTGCGCCAGACGCCGAATCAGGGCGGTGACGTCGCGTGTGTGCTGCGTATCGTGATTCATGGCGGACTTCCTCATTCCCTCCGGTGCAGGCGTGTTGGTGCGTCAAGTAGGTGCTGGCTACCATCTATACTAGTGATAGTGCGATGGCAGCGGAGCATGTTTCCGGTGTGCGAGCGGGAGGCATCATGGCATGTGGCGATAACGATATGCAACACCATGGCGATGGGCAGCCCAGAGATGGCGGTGCGTGCGATGTGAGCGGCGCTACCTCTGTCTCGGGTACACCGCGATCGCCGCTTACCAAAGCGTCGGCATATGCGCAGATGAGCGCTCATGAGGCGTTTCTGCTCTATCGGTCGCGGTATCGAAAGCTGCAGGCGGGTTACATCACGCTCATCGTGTTGTGCGGCATCGCTGCTATTGCTGCGCTTGGTGCGCATGAGCTGGCGGCGTATCTGTTCTGCTTGCTTCTTATCGGCGTGCTGTTCGTGCTGTTCAACGTTGTGATGAACGGGCGGTTCCGCGAGCTTCAGGGCATCCTGTACAACGACTGCGATGTTGAGAAATATCGGCAGGTCATGGAGCGCTTTGGTGCGCAGTGGAAGCGGCGCTCCACGCAAGCGGTCGTGGCGCTCGAGCTTGCGTTCTGCGCGTTCGAGGCGGATGATGCGGCGGCGGCACTCGAGGCGCTATCACGCTTGGATGGGAAGCGCCGCGTTGTCATCCAGCAGGTTCGTGCGCTCAATGTCCGCGCGCTTTGCTGCAATGATCTGGGAGATAGCGCTGGACGCGATGCCGCCGTGTCCGAGCTTCGCGTGCTCGCAGCGGGCGGCCTCCGCAGCAAAAAGCTTGCCACGGAGGTATCTCGGCTGCTACGGGCGCTCGATATTGCGTTCATGGATCATCAAGCATGGTCGCCAGACGATGCGGCGTTCATGCGCGACGGTTTGGCTGCGGCGCAGCTTCACTTCAACCGTGTGGGTTGGTGTTTGCGTCTTGCAGAATACGAGTTATTGCATGGCGATGCAGCACGGGCGCGGGCATATCTTGATGAGAACCTGCTGGAGCCGCTAACGCCGCGTGCCAGGCGGCTTCGCGATGAGCTCCTCAGCAAGCTTCCCTGCGTTCAGGAACATCACAAAATCTAAGTGTCAATTGATAAGATTTTTTGCTTCATCGTTGTATAAGTTCTGATTCATGGGTACTATTCTCTGCGTACTGAAATGATGGATGTGCGCGGAGCATAGCTGCCGTGCGCAACCAACGAAGGAGGAATCACACATGAGTCTCAAGCCGCTTGGAGATCGCGTTCTCGTCAAGCCCGATGCAGCCGAGCAGAAGACCGCTTCGGGCCTCTACATCGCAAGCAACGCGCAGGAGAAGCCGCAGCGCGGCGAGGTTGTCGCGGTGGGCGCTGGTAAGCTCAACGACGCCGGCGAGCGCATGCCGATGGACGTCAAGCCCGGTGACCACGTGATCTACGGTAAGTTCGGTGGCAACGAGGTTAAGGTCGACGGCGAGGATTACCTGCTGCTTCGCGCCGACGACATCTACGCGGTGATCGAGTAGCGCGCATCGCGCAAGCTCGCTCACAGATTCGATAGCAACCGCAATCCCTTTGGAGGAAACCAACAATGGCTAAAGACATTACGTTTGACACTTCGGCGCGCGCCAAGCTCGCCCGCGGCGTGAACAAGCTCGCCGACGCTGTGACCGTTACCATGGGCCCCAAGGGCCGTTATGTGGCCCTCGAGCGCTCCTATGGTGCTCCTACGATCACCAACGACGGCGTCTCCGTTGCCAAGGAGATCGAGCTCGAGGACAAGATCGAGAACATGGGTGCCCAGCTGGTGAAGGAGGTTGCCACCAAGACCAACGACACCGTGGGTGACGGCACCACCACCGCGACCCTGCTCGCTCAGGTCATCGTGAACGATGGTCTCAAGAACGTCGCCGCTGGCGCCAATCCGCTGGCTATCCGTCGTGGTATCGACAAGGCTGTTCGCGCCGCTGTCGAGTCCATGAAGGAGCAGGCGCAGCCCGTCGAGACCAAGGAGCAGATCGCGTCCGTTGGCACCATCTCTGCTGGCGACCCCAACGTCGGCAACAAGATCTCCGACGCTATGGATGTTGTGGGCAAGGACGGCGTCATCACCGTCGAGGACGGCCAGACCTTCGATATCGAGATCGACACCGTCGAGGGCATGCAGTTCGACAAGGGCTATGTCTCCGCGTACTTCGTGACCGACAATGATCGCATGGAGTGCTCGCTCAAGGACCCCTACATCCTCATCACCGATCAGAAGATCTCCAATGTTCAGGACATCATGCCCGTGCTCGAGGCTGTTTCTCGTGCCGGCAAGAGCCTGCTCATCATCGCCGAGGACATCGAGGGCGAGGCGTTGCCCACGCTCGTGCTCAACAAGATCCGCGGCGCGCTCTCCGTTTGCGCCGTCAAGGCTCCCGGCTACGGCGACCGTCGCAAGCGCATGCTCGAGGATATCGCTGTGCTCACCGGCGGCCAGGCTGCGCTCGATGAGCTCGGCATCAAGATCGCCGACATCACCGCTGATATGCTCGGCACCGCTAAGACCGTGACCGTTACCAAGGACAACACCACCATCGTTGGTGGCGCTGGTTCCAAGGACGCCATCGAGAATCGCGTTGCTCAGATCAAGGCGGAGCTCGAGCACACCGACTCCGAGTTCGATCGCGAGAAGCTCCAGGAGCGTCTTGCTAAGCTTTCCGGCGGCGTGGCTGTCATCAAGGTTGGCGCTGCGACCGAGACCGAGCTCAAGGAGATTAAGCATCGTGTCGAGGACGCGCTGCAGGCTACGCGCGCGGCCGTCGAGGAGGGCATTGTTGCCGGCGGCGGCGTGGCCTTCATGGACGCTGCTCCTGCGCTCGAGAACATCGCGGTCGATGACCCCGAGGAGCAGATTGGTATCGACATCGTGAAGAAGGCGCTGACTGCTCCGGTTGCCACGATTGCCAAGAATGCTGGCTATGAGGGTGCTGTTGTGGTCGACAAGGTCGCTGGCCTGCCGGCGGGCGAGGGCCTCAACTCCGCGAACGGCGAGTGGGGCAACATGATCGAGATGGGCGTGCTCGACCCGGTCAAGGTCACCCGCACCACGCTCCAGAACGCTGCTTCCGTGGCGTCGCTCATCCTCATCACCGAGGCCACCGTTACCGATGTGCCCAAGAACACCCAGCTTGAGGATGCTATCGCTGCTGCAACTGCGAACGCTCAGGGTGGCGGCATGTACTAAGCCCTAACGGCTCAGGTCCTAACGGCTCAGGTTCTCACCGGAAGGCCCCGGAGGATTCTTCGCAAACGTTCTCGGCGCTTCGCGCCTGCGAAATGTTTGCTCTGGAATTCCTCCGGGGCCTCCTTGCGTTTTTCGATGCCGCGCACGATTCGGCGCATTTATGCAATTTGATGTGCGCCAACAGCTTCCATTGCGCCGACAGCGCCAACTGAGCGTGCAAAAAATGTGCAAGATTTTCGGTAGTGCACGACCTGATTCTGATTCGGCACGTTTGGGGCGCTAGCACACGTGCGGATCATGGGAAAACGTGTGCATAAAATTAAGTTGCTTTTGCATATAGGAAAATAGGCGTGCACTACCGTCATTTTTGCACATTTTTACGGCGTTTCTGTGGCACTGTGTCGGTGGGTGCCCACGAAAGCGCGCCAAGGGCGCAGCTGGCTAGCGATTACCCTAGGCCAAAGCAGTTTCGTACACAAAATCGACCGTCGAGCTCATAGATATATAGAGGTGGGGTAGTCGCGAATTGCCGGGCGGCATCGCGGCAGGGGTGCGCATGGCGTACAATAGGGCGCATTGCAGCGCGCAACGCTTTGCCGCGCGCCGCGCCGCGCGTCGCGCGGGCGTTGAGGAGGGATGCCGCATATGGCGCAGAAGCACGATCTGTTTGACGACATTATCGATATCAGCAAGAGCCTCGATACGCTCAAAGATCCGGTAGGCAGTCTTACCGATGCGTTTTTGGGCACCGCGGACCCCGAGGCCCCGGTGTGGAATCCGGCGGATTACAAGGAACGGCCCCGCATCAATACGGTGCCCTGCCTCGCATGCCGTTCGGAAAAGAGCTCGTGCAAGCTGTGTGCCGAGGTGTGCCCGGTAGATGCAATCGAGATTGACGACGGCGAGATTGATATTCACGACAACTGCCGGAAATGTGGTCTGTGCGTAGCGGTTTGTCCTACCGAATCGTTTATCTCCCCGCGGCTCAAGCCCAAGAAGCTCTATGATGCCATCGCTACGGCGGCAACGGCGCATACAACTGCGTATGTAACGTGCACGCGTGCGCTCAAGCGCGTGCCGCGCGAAAACGAGGTGGTTGTTGCCTGCGTGGGCGATATCACGCGCGAAACGTGGTTCGCCGTGCTTTCCGACTTCCCCAATGTGAGCGTCTACCTGCCGCTCGGGGTATGTGATAAGTGCCGCACCAAGGGCGGCGAGGACGTGCTGGGCGAGGCGATCGCCGGCGCGGAGGAATGGGCCGGCGCAGGCATGGGGCTCGAGGTCGAGCAGCGGGCACTTGTGTGCGAAAAGCGTCGTGAGTATGAGCGCAAAGAGTTCATGGACAATATCATGCGCACCACGGGCCTCACGGTCTCCAAGCTCAATCCTGCCGCCGCCGCAGTGGCCACGGTGACGCAGCGGTTAAAGGAGCACAATAAGAAGCTCTCGGCGCTGGAGCGCACGTTGGCCCAGGCTACTGGCACCACAAGTCAGAAGCGTCGCCGTATTCTCACGCAGGGTCGGCAGCTCGTGCTCTCGACCTTGCAATCGAAGCCAGAGCTCGCCGAGAACGTGCGCGTGAGCATCCCCGAATGTGACTTTTCCAAGTGCACGATGTGCGGCGATTGCGTGCGCGCGTGCCCCACCTATGCGTGCGATCTGGTTGGCGCGGGCCGTTTCGCGCTTGAGTCGGCGTACTGCGTGGGGTGCAACCTCTGTGTCGAGGTGTGTCCCGAGCATGCCCTCACGATGGTCGAGCACGACGGCAGCGAGCTGGTTGTGCCCGATCCCGAGGCCGAGAAGAAGGCCGCGCAGGCGGCGCAGGCGAAGCGCGATGCCGAGAAGATGAAGGCCGAGGCGAAGAGAAAGCTCAATGCCGCCCTCGACAAGGTGGAGAAACTCGCCGACTAGCCATCGTTTTCGTACAATAGACAAGATTGACAGCATTGCATATCTGAGAGGAAGCGTACCGTGGCTCTTTCCATAGGCATCGTGGGCTTGCCAAACGTTGGCAAGTCGACGCTGTTCACCGCGCTCACGAAGAAGGGCGGGCTGGCCGCCAACTACCCATTCGCCACCATCGATCCCAACATCGGTATCGTCAACGTACCCGATGATCGCCTGCAGAAGCTGGCGGACATCGTGAATCCGGGGCGTATCGTGCCGGCAACGGTTGAGTTCGTGGATATCGCCGGCTTGGTGAAGGGCGCCAACGAGGGCGAGGGTCTGGGCAACCAGTTCTTGGCCAACATTCGTGAGACGGATGCCATCTGCGAGGTCGTGCGCTACTTCAAAGATCCCAACGTCATGCGCGAGGTGGGTCGTACTGCCGATTTCGTGGACCCCGCCGGCGACGCCGAAACCATCATGACCGAGCTCATCCTGGCCGACCTACAGACGCTTGAGAAGCAGCTGCCCAAGCTCGAGAAAGAGGCCAAGCGTGACCGTGAGCTCGCGCCCAAGCTGGCAATTGCGCAGCGGTTGGTTGCCTGGCTGAATGAGGGCAACCGCGCCGCATCGCTCGATATGACCGACGAGGAGCGCGCGGCAGCCAAGAGCTTGTTCCTGCTCACCATGAAGCCAATTCTGTATGTGGCAAATGTTGATGAGGACATGCTGGGTGAGACCTTTGAGCCCATCGACGGCGTGACGCCCATCCCCATCTGCGCAAAGGTTGAGGCTGAGCTCTCAGAGCTCGATCCTGAGGACGCGGCGGAGTATCTCGAGTCGCTGGGTCTCGAACGGCCTGGTCTCGATGTGCTCGCGCAGGCAGCCTATAAGCTGTTGGGCCTGCAGAGCTTCTTCACCGCAGGCGAGATGGAGGTCAAGGCTTGGACGGTGCGTCAGGGCGCAACTGCGCCGCAGGCCGCCGGCGTCATCCATTCCGATTTTGAGCGCGGCTTCATCAAAGCCGAGGTCATCAGTTACGACGACTATATCGAGCTTGGTGGGGAGCAGGGCGCCCGCGCGGCTGGCAAGCTCCGCATGGAGGGCAAAGATTACGTCATGGCCGACGGTGACGTCGTCCACTTCCGCTTCAACGTCTAAGGAGAACTGCGATGTTTCGGTATGGCAAGAAATGCGGCTACATGTCGATCGCGCTTATCGTACTCGGCGTTGCACCGCTCATCGCCACGTTGATCTGCATGCCGCAGATGGCCGACACCGTGGCGACGCGCTTCTCGTCGACCGGCGAGGTAACGCGTTGGGCGAGTAAGTACGAGCTGTTTCTCGTGCCGGCGTTGTGCGCACTGTTGAGCCTTGCGACCTTCTTGAGCGCGCGGCGCCAGGCGGCGCTCGTTGATGATTCCGCGACAATCGCGGCGCTTACCTGCGAGCGGTATCTGAGAAACGGCCTGGTAAGCGCTGTGGTGCTTGCGGTTGCTGGTTTCTATCTGCTGTATGCTGCGATGACGGGAACGGGCCTTCCCATCTAAACGCCTTAAATGTGCGCGCCGCATACCATCTCTCGAACGTTATGCGCTCGGTTGCTTGCATAGCAGGAACCGGGCGCATTGCTGTATGCCGTCCGCGCCGCGAGCGGGGAAGAGCGCATCTGCTACCGCGAGGCACGCGGGTCCGGCATCGGCGACGGCGAGCACGAGTCCTGCTTCTAAGGCGAGGGGCGCATCACGCGGTGACGTTGCGATAACGGCGATGTGCTCGAACGAAGTGTTGAGCTCCTGGCAAAGACGGGCGAGCCCGTCTGCTCGGCTGGGACGAGAGGCAGCATGTGCGGCGGCATCGCACAGCATATGGATGGCCGTGGGCGCCAGCAAGCGTGCGATACCCTGCTGGATGGTTTCGCGAGAGCAAGCGGATGCAATGGCGAGCGCAAAACCGTGTGCTGCGAGCGCGCGCAGCGCGTCCAACTCGGACGGCGTGGCTTCGACCGTGCCGTTTGGCGTGTCGAGGTCGACCACCACGAGTGCGACGCTCGGGGTGAACGTGTGGCGTGCGGTGTGGGGTGGGGAGGCGGCATGGCCCATGGGCGTCCCTTCGCGCGCAGCAGACAGTGGTTTGCCTGTGCACTTTGCCTGAAACGTAAACTATAGTTTACGTTACGCGCGCGTATTTTCAGCACACTCGCCTTATGAGTGAGCGCATAGAACAAGTTATCGGTCGACGCGTGCAGGCGCTGCGGGAACGGCAGCACCTGTCGAAGATTGACTTTTGCCTGATGACCGATGTAAGCCGACCATATCTCAACCGCATCGAGGCGGGTGAGGCGAATATCACCGTGAAGCAGCTGGCACGCTTGGCAGCGGCCCTGAACGTTGAGCCCGCTGAGTTGCTTGCGCCCCATGCGCGGGATGAGCGCGCGTAGCGCAGATGTGCTACTCCGCCGTCAGGCGATCATGATGAATAAGCTGGTAGAAGAGATGTTCTATCGTTGAGGCATCGCGCGATTGCCCAAGTGCCCACATCGTTTTGGCGACCAGCGCCTCGGTGGTCATGTCGTCGCCGCGAAGGATGCCTGGATGCTCGGCATAGGCGCGCCCAACCTCGTAGACGCCTAGATCGAGCCCCTCTTCGGGGACCTGCGTGGTCATGACGAGCGTGCGTCCGGAATCGACCCAGTCAAAGATGGCATCTTTAAATGAGGGACCGTCTGCGTATTCGGGAATGCCGCCGAGGCCGAATGTCTCGAGGATGATGCCGTCGTAATCGGGCTTCAGGAGTTCGAATACGTGCGGTGTAAGGCCGGGTGTGAGCTTCAAGACCGTAACACGGCTATCGAGATGATGGTAGAAGCGTGGGGTGCGCTGAACAGGTGGAAGGCTCACCATCGTGCCGCTGCGCACAATGCGGTCGTTGCGGATGTAGGCAAGCGGCGGATAGTTCACGCTGATGAAGGCGTTGGCGCTCATGGTGCGCTGCTTGCGGGCGCGCGTGCCGGCGATGGCGAGGCCGCCGAAGACGATGGCGACATCATGCGCGCGGTCATCGACCGCCCACAACAGGCTCTGATAGAGATTGAGCTTGGCGTCGGTGAAGGGGTTCGTCATGGGGCGCTGCGAGCCGGTGAGGACGATGGGCTTGGGGCTGTCCTGGATGAGGTAGGAGAGCGCGGCGGCGGTGTAGGCCATGGTGTCGGTGCCGTGAAGGATGAGGAAGCCATCGTGGTCGTCGTAACCTTCGACGATCACATCGCGTATGCGCATCCAGTCGCTCGGGCGCATATTTGTGCTGTCGATGTTCATGGGCTGAACGACGTCGAGGTGGCACAGGCCCTCGATTTCGGGAACGCATGCGGCGAGCTCTTCGCCCGAGAGCTCGGGGGAGAGCCCGTGGCCGTCTTCGGTGGATGCAATGGTGCCGCCGGTGGCGATGAGGAGGATGTTCTTCATGCTGCGTTCCGTATCTCTCGAGTTGCTCGGCGCTGCGCGGCTCGTTGCCGCCCACTTATTGTACGGCATGCGCAGGAACGCTGCCGGTCCGTGTGCTGAAGCTCTCGTGCATATGGCTGCTTGCCGCTGCGTTACGCAAGACCAGTGTGTATGATAGACGGGTTATCAACGCGTTGCCTTCGCCAAGGGAGGAACTCATGCCGCAGAACACCGCTGCAAGCAAGGTGCTCGTTTTCGATTTTGGTGCGCAGTACGGCCAGCTCATCGCTCGCCGCGTGCGCGACCTGCATGTCTATTCCGAGATTGTCCCGTGTGACATCACCGCCGATGAGGTTCGTGCGATGGAGCCGGCGGCACTCATTCTCTCGGGCGGCCCGGCGAGCGTGTATGCCGAGGATGCGCCTACCATCGATCCCGAGGTGCTCAAGCTTGGCATTCCCGTGCTCGGCTTTTGCTACGGGCACCAGACCATGGCGGTGGCACTCGGTGGCGAGGTGGCGCATTCCGAGGTGGGCGAGTACGGTCCGGCTACGATCGAGCGTGATCGCGAGAGCGCGCTCTTTAATGCCACGCCCATCGAGCAGACCGTATGGATGAGCCATCGCGATGCGGTGAGCCGCGTGCCCGAGGGCTTCGTGGTGACCTCGGCGACGAACGTGTGCCCGGTGGCCTCCATGGAGTGCCCCGAGCGCAAGCTGTATTCTACGCAGTTCCATCCCGAGGTGCGCCACACCGAATACGGCCAGCAGATCCTCTCGAACTTCCTCTTCGATATCTGCGGTATCGAGCCCACGTGGACCATGGACAACCTGGTGGAGCAGAAGATCGCCGAGATTCGCGACCAGGTGGGCGATGCTCGCGTGATCCTGGCGCTTTCGGGCGGTGTGGACTCGAGCGTGGTGGCTGCGCTCGGCGCTCGTGCCATCGGCCGTCAGATGGCCTGTGTGTTCATCAACCACGGGCTTCTGCGCAAGGGCGAGCCCGAGCAGGTGGAGGAGGTCTTCACCAAGCAGTTCGACGTCGATTTCATCCACGTGCATGCGGAGGACCGCTATGCAGAGCTGCTCGCGGGCGTGACCGAGCCGGAGGAGAAGCGCCGCATCATTGGCACGCAGTTCTGGAAGGAGTTCTTCGCCGTTGCGCAGCAGCTGGAGGAGGACGGCCGTCCGGTGCAGTTCTTGGCACAGGGCACCATCTACCCGGACATCATCGAGAGCGGCGCCCGCAAGACCGGCGGTAAGGCCTCGACCATCAAGAGCCACCACAACCTGATTCCGTTCCCCGAGGGCGTGCATTTCGATCTCATCGAGCCGCTTGACCACTTCTTCAAGGATGAGGTGCGCGAGCTTGGCTTGGCGTTGGGGTTGCCCGAGCACATCGTGTACCGTCAGCCCTTCCCGGGTCCCGGCCTGGCGATCCGCATCATCGGCTCCGTGAGCCCCGAGAAGCTCGAGATTCTGAAGAACGCCGACGCCATCGTGCGCGAGGAGCTCGACGCCTACAATCAGCGCCTCTTCGAGGAGACCGGCGAGCGCAACTCCGAGCACAGCTGCTGGCAATACTTCGCGGTGCTGCCCGACATCAAGAGCGTGGGCGTCATGGGCGACGAGCGCACCTACGCGCGCCCGGTGATCCTGCGCGCCGTGGAGTCGAGCGACGCCATGACGGCGGACTGGGCGAAGCTGCCCTACGACGTGCTCGCGCGCATCTCCGGCCGCATCGTTGCCGAGGTCCCCGGCGTCAACCGCGTGGCCTACGACATCACCAGCAAGCCGCCCGCGACCATCGAGTGGGAATAGAAACAACCGGAACCCCACCACCTTCTACCAGCGGCTTAGCAACAGCGTAGGTACATCAAAGGCAAATATCAAGCCCCTTTTGATGGACAGATGATGTGCAATCCCGAATATCGAGTGGGAGTACATCACAAGCCATTGAAAGGGGCTTTTTCTATGGCTGAGGACTTCTATAGGGGCAGAGGGCTTGTCTGGCGTGACAACAAGAGGAAGTAGCAAGGCAACCTCTACTGGTGCGACGTGGATGGCAAGCGGCACCAGAAGAGCAAGTTGTTCACCGCCAAGAAACGTGAGTTTCAAACCATGTTCGAGGAGTAGGAAATTCGTCAGTTATGGGGGTATGAGTTGTCACTTTTGACAAAAATACTCCAATAAACGCGATAATCGCTATGCCGGCCCCAGTCGGGAGATTGGGGCCAGTATGCGTTTGTTCGAGCGCGAGGGCTACCTCGAGAAGATCCGCGGGTTCTATCATGATGACGACGTGATCAAGGTCCTCACCGGGGTCCGCCGGTGCGGCAGGTCGTGCCTCATGCAGGCCATAGCCGAGGAGCTCAGGGCCACGGGGGTGCAGGGGGACCACATCATCTACCTCGACCTCGATCGGTACGGCTTCCGCTCGGTGAAGACGCCCGACCAGCTCGAGGCGCTGATAGAGCCCACACCCAAGATTCGGGGCATGAAGTACCTCTTCATCGACGAGGTCCAGAACATCGAGGGGTTCGAGGAGGTCGTGAACGAGTTCCGCGCCGAGGGCGGATTCTCCATCTTCATCACCGGCTCGAACTCCTACCTGCTCTCCGGCGAGCTGGCCACCAAGCTGACGGGGCGCTACGTCGAGTTTGAGGTGCAGACGCTCAGCTTCAAGGAGTACCGCGAGATGAAGCGCTTTCTCGGGCAGGTGGTCGACCCCAACCCCGTGGCCGAGCTCGACCGCTATATCCTCGAGGGCGGCTTTCCCAAGGCGCTCGACTACCCCAGGATGGCGGACAAGCGCGCCTACGTGGGCTCCGTCATCAGGGAGATCTTCGAGAAGGACATCCGTCGGCGCGTGAAGGTGAAGAACGTCTCGGTCTTCAACCAGGTGCGCGACTACGTCATCAACAACTTCGGCGCGACGACCTCGCTCACGAACATCCTCTCGGATCTCGAACGACAGGGCGTTCGTATCAAGCGCGAGGCGCTCAACCGCTACCTCCAGATTCTCGAGGACGCCAAGATCATACGACGTTGCGAGCGCTTTGATATGAAGTCGCGCAGGTCGCTTCGAGGCGAGCGGAAGTACTATCTCGCCGACCTGAGCTTCTACTTCGCGCTCAACACGGACAACCGCATCAACTACGGGCCCGTGCTGGAGAACATCGTGTACAGCTACGCGCGGAGTTTGGGCTACGAGGTGAGCGTGGGGCGTATCGGCAAGCTCGAGTGCGACTTCGTCATGAGGTCGCCTGCGATGGAGTACGCCTACGTGCAGGTGGCGATGACCATCATGAATGATCGGAAGACCGAGGACCGCGAGTACCGCCCTCTCGAGCAGATACGGGACAACTGGCCGAAGTTCGTCATCACGCGCGGAGACCCCATCCAGCACCGTGGCGGCATCGTGCACGAGAACGTGACGGAGCTGGTCGGGGAGGGGCGGATGCTCGGGCTGGCGCAGCGGAGCGTTTCAGCGGGGGCGGGCCACTAGGAAACTATTCCTGTCCACGCTGTCCTACTTCATCCGAAGGGAGAAGTGGGGCAGAGCATTATGAATAGCGATATACATGGAGCTGTTCGAGAAGGCTTAACAATGTCGACCGCTACGTACAGTCCATTCTAAACACCGCCGTGTGTATGGCTGGAATAATTCTTCGGATACTGTTCATTCCGTCAGCGGTCAAAGGGGCAATAAATAGGTATCTGCTAATTAATCGTAGTAGAGACACAGGCAGCGCCCATGGCACACCGTCCAACACTTGTCCGCCCATGAGATGGAGGCAAAGATAAATAGTGGGTATGAAAGCTGGAACAGACGTAAAATCTCCGTCACCGGACGAGCGCTCCTGGCGGCAAGGATTGTTGGACTGGAGAGTAGATAATAATGACTAAAGAGTCTCACATAGGATTCCTAATTACGCTGTTTTAAAATCCCAGCTTAAAGGTATATCTTCCAGCATCGACGAATATACGAGTGATGGCCCGATAACAGCTACGAGAGCTCTACTAGAGGAAGCTTTGGAGTCGAGGGATAGGGACTCGCTCCTCTTTGCCTGTAACGAAATGCACGATTGGTATAAGAAGAACATCGACAAAATAAGAAATAACTCTTTTGTTTTCAACGTTGAATCGCACGAAAACAATATTGAACAGCTTTCAAAGTGTATCAAGACCATTGAAGAAAACCCTGACTGGTTTTTCGCGCCTGCAAGCAGCCCAGAGCATTTTTCCGGGGATAGAAAGAAAATGATTTTCATTAGCCACTCAACAAGGGATTCCCAGTACGTGGAGATTCTTGTTGATTTACTTAGAAAAACTGGCTTTACCGAAGATAACCTTTTCTGCTCATCTTATCCGGGTTATGGAATACCTCTTGGAAAGAACATCTACTCATTTCTGAAAGATTGCTTTACAGATTATGAGCTGCATGTTCTCTTTGTAATATCCGAGAGCAATTATTACTCAAGTCCCGCATCTCTGAATGAGATGGGTGCAGCTTGGGTCAAGGGACGAAAACAATTCCAATTCTTTTGCCAGGGATGAGCCCCTCAAAACTGCAGGGTGTCGTAGGTCCTGACTCTCTATCTCTCGTGCTTGACAGCAATGAGGCGAAGTACGGATTAAACAGTATGAAGAACGAATTGCTGTTGTTTTTCGGCATGCAACAAATAAATGAAAGCGCTTGGGAGCGCGATAGAGAATCTTTCCTTGACTCTTGTCGCGCAATTCAACCACTTTCCTCAGAAGAAATAGCCGCTGTCGAATTGGCGGATCAAAATCGTAACCTTAACGACCTAATTGAGGGAAATGTTTCTCTTGAACAGTCCCTGTACCGTGCTCTTGTTATAGCGAAAGAGCGAGACGAAAAGCCTCTCGAACAATGGATTCAAAACGAGCTTAAGGGCTACGGCGATAATGACTCAGTTCCTGATTATCGAAAAATCAAAAGTACTAGTTTTAGATATAGTGGCTTTAATGGAAATATGCAGGTCACTAAAGCACCGTTACCCCTAGGATTTATCAGTGATGACATGAGGAGTAAAATTGAAGAAGTTATTTTTGTACAAGGGATTGGACGAGTAGAGGATTTCGCGAAATCATCCAGTAATATAGCGATTGACCGTAGCTTTCTTGCTGGTGAGGTGTCACGAAATACAGACGGCGTTGTTCGATGCGTTTTACTCGAGCAGATGCTCGCGCCAGCGTTTTTCGCTTCGATCGTAGCGTGCGTAAATGACCGGCTAATCGATGTATTTATGAACATGAGTTAATTCTACTCTTCGCTTTGACAGGATAGTAACGTACCGGCCATCGAGCAGGAGTAGCAGGCCCAAATCTGTTGTCGCGTGCCGTCTCCACGTGTCTATCTGGACGCTGTTCTGGACATATTCTGGACACTATTGATAACATGTCCAGAATAGTGTCCAGAATAGGGCGGAGGAACCGATGGACGGCGCGCTTGACAGATACATCCAGGCAGGCGAGGGCATAAGCGTCGAGTTCAAGCGCTGCGGGTCCCAGCCGGGCAAGGACACGTTCGAGACCATCTGCTCGTTCGCCAACCGGCAGGGCGGCAGCATACTCCTCGGCGTCCGCGACGACGGCGCCGTGGAGGGTGTCCCCGAGGCCTCGGCGCTCAACATCGAGCGGAATATATCCAACGTCACGAGTAACCCGAGCCTGTTCAACGTATCGCCGCTGATCGAGTTCGAAAGGCTGCACGATCCTGAGGGCAAGCTCGTCATACGTGTCTGGGTCCCCATGGGGCCGTCCCTCTACACGTTCAAGGGGGCGGTGTACGACCGCGTGGCGGATGCCGACGTGCGCGTGAAAAGCGATACCCAGATCACCTCGATGATGGCCCGCAAGCAGAGCTACTACTCAGAACGAACCGTGTACCCCTGGGTGACCGAGGAAGATCTGGAGACGGACCTTCTCGACGCAGTCCGAGACGCGCTGCGTGCGAACGACGCCGACCACCCGTGGCTCTCCCTCTCTGACGGCGAGCTCCTCCGTGCCGCCCGTCTCTACGGACGTGACCAGCTGACGGGGGAGCGGGGTTTCAACCTAGCCGCCGTCGCGCTGCTGGGGAAGGAGGACACGATCCTCGACGTCATGCCACTCTATCGGACCGACGCGGTCCTTCGGCGAGTCGAGACCGACCGCTACGACGACCGGCTCGTCTGCAAGAGCAACCTCGTTAGGGCATACGACGAGCTCGTCGTCTTCTGCGAGAAGTGGCTACCGGATTCCTTTGTGCTCGACGGGGGGCAGCGCAAGAGCGCGCGCGACGTCATCGTCCGCGAGCTCGTGTGCAACTGCCTCATCCACCGGGAGTTCATCAGCCCGCACATCGCCCGCATCACCATCGATAGGGAGGGCATCCGCACGAGCAACGCGAGCCGCGCGCTCTTCGCCGGTCCCGTGACGCTCGAGAGCCTCGACCCAACGCCCAAGAACCCCATCATTGCCAACTTCTTCACCCAGATGGGACGTTCTGAGGAGCTGGGGAGCGGGACGAGGAACCTCTACAAGTTCTCGAGGCTCTACACAGGGAAGGACCCTGTCTTGGAGGACGGCGATCGGTTTACCGCGTTCGTGCCGGTGCCGCCTGTCATGGCGAGCATGGTGGGGAGCGGGGGCGATCGCGAAGCCGCGAAGGGGACCGAGAGAAGCGGAGCCGTTGGTGGGTCAAGAAGGAGCCGCACGCGCGCGGAGGTCGAGAGCGCGGTCGATAACCTCATTGCCCGCTACGGGTCTTTCCCCGCATCGGCCGTTAGCGAGCAGGTCACGAGTGTGGGCGAGAGGACGGTGAGGCGCTATCTTTCCGACATGGTGAAGGAGGGCAAGCTTGTTTGTGCCCCACGCGGCAGGTCTACGACCTATCGGAGCGGCAACTCGGCCGACAGCCTCGGTGGCGATTGCTGAGCGCTATCTTGCTAGAGACGCCTGTTTTTCCGCGGCATGCGGGTTGCCGTCGGAAAATGCCGTCTGGCAGAGGGGCGTTGAGTTCATTTTGAGTTCAATTCGGACACGCGAAATGCGCTCGACATCGTTTAATGGTGAGACGACGGTACACCACGCAGACGAGAGAACATGGAAATGCGCGGTTTGATTACCGAGCAGAAGTAAGTGGGTTATAAACAATCCACTGCAAAAACCTCCCTCACCGATGGCTGTGGGGGCGCAAGGCTGCCGGAGTGAGGTGCATTTGGACTGACGGTAGCAGCGTGCGCTTCTGTGGTCGCGGGAACCGCCATGGAAAAGGTTAAGCCAATGACCGAAGGTGGCGCGATGAGCGCCAAGGGCGATCTGTGATGGATGCT
>CALUIM010000003.1 GCA_944320725.1 uncultured Coriobacteriaceae bacterium
TCGACATCGATGTGGACAAGATCCCCTTCGACGACCCCAAGATCTTCGAGCTGATGCAGGCCGGCCACACGGCGGGCGTGTTCCAGATCGAGTCCGCCGGCATGACGGCGACCATCAAGAACATGAAACCCACCGAGTACAAGCACGTCGTCGCATTGATCGCCCTGTACCGCCCGGGCCCGCTGGGCGCGGGCATGGTGTCTTCCTACATCAATCGCATGAACGGCAAGGAGCCCGCCGTCTCCTACGACCCGCGTCTGGACGACATCCTCGGCGAAACCTACGGCACCATGGTCTACCAGGAACAGGTTATGAACATCTCGGTCGAGATGTGCGGCTTCTCCAAGGGCGAGTCGGACAGCCGTATCCGCAAGCCCGTGGCCAAAAAGAAGATCAAGATGCTCACCGAGCAGGTCTTCACCTGGGAGGACGGCCACGAGGAGACCATCTACGACCACTGGATGAACGGTGCGGAGCGCAACGACTACAAGCGCGAGACCGCCCAGCGCATCTGGGACGACGTGCTCGAGTTCGCCTCCTACGCCTTCAACAAGTCGCACTCGGCCGGCTACGCCATCCTCGTTATGCAGACCGCGTGGCTGAAGGCGCATTACCCCAACGAGTTCATGGCGGCCGTGCTCACCTCCTACACGGGCAAGACCGACAAGATCGTGCACTACGTCTCTGCCTGCCGTCACGACGGCATCCAGGTGCTGCCGCCTGACGTCAACGAGTCGGGCCGCGAGTTCACCGCGGTCAAGGAGGGCATCCGCTTCGGTCTCGCGGGCATCCGCGGCGTGGGCGAGGGCGTGGCAGACGCCATCATCGCCGAGCGCGAGCGCGGCGGTGCCTTCAAGAACCTGCACGACTTCGTGGACCGCGTGGATTCGAGCCAGGCTAACCGCCGCGTGGTCGAGGCGCTCATCAAGGCAGGTGCGTTCGATGCGAGCGGCTATCCGCGCCGTCAGCTCATGAGCTTTGTTGATAAGGCGAACCCCGAGAACATCATCGACGCCGCCACGCGCCGCCAGAAGGACCGCGCGAGCGGCCAGACCTCGTTCTTCGATATGTTCGGCGATATCGAGGGGTCTGGTTTCGAGGTCTCCGTACCCGAGCCCGACGGTCAGGAATGGGACCGCCACACCAAGCTCTCCGCCGAGCGCGAGGTGCTGGGCATCTACGTCTCCGACCACCCGCTGCGTCCCTTCGAGTACGCGCTCGGCAAGGCGCGCGAGTACACGCTCTCGCAGATCGACACCGGCTTCGAGGTTGCCGCGCCCGGCGGCGGCACCGTGAACAAGGCCATCCCCGAGGGCAAGCCGTATTGGTTTGCCGGCATGGTGGCCGAGGTCTCGAAGCGCGTCACCAAGAAGGGCGACCCCATGGCGATCGTGCGGCTCGAGGACATGGAAGGGGAGGCCACGGTGGTGATCTTCCCCAAGGCCTACGCCGAATGCGAGAGCTTCCTCTACGGCGAGACCGATCCCGAGACGGGCGCCGTGCTCTCGGACGCGTTCATCCGCGTGCGCGGCAAGCTTGAACGCTCCGACCGCGGCGACCAGATCATCGCGCAGGAGGTGTTGCCGCTCGAGCTCAACGAGGAGTCGAACCGCCCGCGCGTGTTCGAGGTCATGGTTCCCAGCTCGCGCTTCTCGCAGGGCAACATGGTGCGCTTGGCCACGCTCTTCTCGACCAACCCCGGCGGTGACCGCGTTGAGCTCTTCATCGAGCAGGGCGATGGGCAGACCATGCGCGCGGAGATTCCTACGCGCGTGAATGCGCGCTCGGTTCCGCTCATTGCCGAGGCAAAGGTGATTGTGGGCAACAAGGGCCGCGTGACGGTGATATAGGCGCGCTCGTCGTTCTGGGGGTCGCATTTTTCGGCGGCATCCAGCTATAATGAACAACGGTGTGACGTTTGTTGGCAATGTTGAGGAGTTGACCATGATCGAATCTATCCTGATGGGTATGGGAATCGACATCGATCAGGACCGCGTCCATGTAGATTGGAGCGCGGCGAAGCTGATCGAGCACTCGATCTCGCACCACGAGGCATATCTCACCTCGAAAGGCTCCCTCTCGGTGAGCACGGGCGCCTTCACCGGCCGCAGCCCCGAGCTCCGCTACATCGTTGATGTGGCAGACGCCGAGAAGAACGTCAACTGGAACAGCTCGACCAACAAGCCCATCGACGAGGCAACCTACAAGCACGTGCGCAAGAACGTGGCTCGCTACATGTCGCAGCGCCGTCATCTGTTCGTGGTCCGCGGCTTCGCCGGCGCCGACCGCAAGTACGCGCGCAAGGTCATGGTGGTCTGCGAGCGCGCGCATCAGGCGCTGTTCATCAAGCAGATGCTCGTGCATCCCACCGAGGACGAGCTCGAGAACTTCGGTCGCCCCGACATCAGCGTCTACGCGGCGCCCACCTACGTGTGCTCACGCGACCGCGACGGCGTTGAGCCCGCGACGGTCATCCTCGACATGAACCACAAGAAGATCGTGGTCGCCGGCACCGGCTATTGCGGTGAGATCAAGAAGGCGATCTTCACGATGATGAACTACATCCTGCCGCTTGAGGATGGCGTGCTGCCGATGCACTGCTCGGCCAACGTCGACCCCAAGACCGGCAAGACCGCCATCCTCTTCGGTCTTTCCGGCACGGGCAAGACGACGCTCTCCGCCGACCCCGAGCGCCTGCTCATCGGCGACGACGAGCACGGTTGGAGCCCGCGCGGCATCTTCAACATCGAGGGCGGCTGCTACGCTAAGACCATCGACCTCACCCGCGAGCGCGAACCGGATATCTTCGATGCCATCCGCTTTGGTAGCGTGTCCGAGAACGTGAAGCTCGACCGCAAGACCCGCGAGCCCATCTACTCCGATAGCTCCATCACCGAGAACGGCCGCGCCGCCTACCCCCTCGCGCATATCGAGCGCGTGGTGGACGCCGGCGTGGGCCAGTCGCCTTCCGTGGTGCTGTTCCTTACCGCCGACGCCTATGGCGTGCTGCCTCCCATCTCGCGTCTGTCGCGCGAGGAGGCCATGTTCCACTTCCTCACCGGCTACACCGCCAAGGTCGCCGGCACCGAGGTGGGCATCGTGGAGCCGCAGCCCACGTTCTCCGCGCTCTTCGGCGAGCCCTTCATGCCGCTCGACCATATGGTCTACGCGTATCTCTTGGGCGAGAAGATCACCCGTCACAACACCCGCGTGTACCTCGTGAACACCGGTTGGACCGGCGGCCCCTATGGTATCGGCCACCGCATCGCGCTCTCGCACACCCGCGCGCTCGTGCGTGCCGCCATGGACGGCTCGATCGACGAGGCCGGCTATCGCCACGACGAGATCTTCGGTGTCGACGTGCCGCGCGAGTGCATGGGCGTGCCCTCGCAGCTCCTCGACCCGCGTCAGACCTGGGACGACAAGGATGCCTACGACAAGCAGGCTAAGCACCTGGCGCAGCTCTTCCAGGAGAACTTCGAGAAGCGCTATCCCGGTGTCTCGCTCGAGGACCTCGCCCGTCCGCGCGACGACAAGTAGGCAGCGCACCCGTTGCCCTCGACTCGCTGAAGGGCATGACAGAGCGTTCACAACGAAGGCCGCCGAGCAATCGGCGGCCTTTTTGCTACTCGGCGATCTTGGAGAGAAATGCGCGCGTGCGTTCCTCGCGCGGGTGATCGATAACCTGCTCGGCGGTGCCCTCCTCGACGATCATGCCGCCGTCGAGAAAGACCACGCGATCGGCAACCTCGCGTGCAAATCCCATCTCGTGCGTCACGATGACCATGGTCATGCGCTCGGCGGCGAGCGTCTTGATCACGCGGAGCACCTCGGCGGTGAGCTCGGGATCGAGCGCCGAGGTGGGCTCGTCGAAGAAGAGGATTTCGGGATGAAGCGCGAGTGCGCGCGCGATGCTCACACGTTGCTGCTGGCCTCCCGAGAGCTGGCAGGGCACCTTATCCTCGCAGCCGGCGAGCCCCATTTTCTGGATAAGCTCGCGCGCTTCGTGCTCGGCTTCGGCGCGCGGGCGCTTCTGCACGCGCACGGGGGCATCGGCGATGTTGTGCATCACGGTGCGGTGGGGGAAGAGGTTGTAGTTCTGAAAGACGAGGCCAAAGCGGCTACGGGCGCGCTTGAGCTCATCGCCCGCAGCGTAGACGGTGCGTCCGCGCTCGTCGCGCGCGGCGGTGATGTCGCCGAATGCGAGCGAGCCGTCATCGAGCTTCTCGAGGAGCGTGGCACAGCGCAGAAGCGTCGACTTGCCGCCGCCCGAGGGACCGATGATCGCGACGACCTCGCCGCGTGCAACCTCGAGCGAAACGCCGCGCAGCACCTCGTGCTCGCCGAATGCCTTGCGTGCGCCTCTGAGCGCCATGATGGGTTGGGTGGATGTCATGTTCAACTCCTGCGTGGGTTCTTAATCGTGATAGTAGGAGAGCTTCTTCTCGGCTGCTGCGAGCACGAGCTCTACCAGGAAGTTGAACACCCAGTAGAAGACCGCGGCGATTGCGAACGGCACCATGCTCACCTGTGAGGCAACGAGCGCCTTGGCGGTCGAGAACATCTCGGCAACACCAATTGAGAAGGCTAGCGACGTATCTTTGACGAGCGTGATGATCTCGTTGCCCATGGCGGGCAGGATGCGCTTCACAACTTGCGGCAGCACGATGTAGCAAAAGGTCTGCGCACGCGAGTAGCCCAGCACCTCGGCGGCCTCGTATTGTCCGCGCGGGATGGATTGCAGGCCCGAGCGGTAGATCTCGGCGAAGTACGCGGCGTAGTTCACAATGAAGGCGGTGATGGTTGCCTGCCACTTGGAGTCGGGCGTGAGCTGGATACCAAAGAGGTAATAGGGCGCGAAGTAGATGGCGAACATCTGCAGCATGAGCGGGGTGCCGCGCATGATCGAGATATAGATGCGCACGATCCAGCGAAGCGGTGCCACGCGGCTCATGCGTCCCAGCGCAACGACAACGCCCAAGGGCACCGCGCCGGCAATGGTGAAGAAAAAGATCTGCAAGCTTACGAGAAACCCTTCGGTAAGCATGCCGAGCATGACGGAAAAGGACATAGCGGACCTTTCGAAACGACGAGCACCTTATACACGCACGATGCCCGGCGGCGTGCTCGGATGCGCAGCACCGCCGGGCGCATGGTGGGGGTGTAATCGGGCAGCGTTACTCGAGCACCCAGTTTTCAAACGAGAGGCCGTACTCGGCATATGTGTCGCAGAGCTCCTGTACCGTGCCGTCTTCAACAAGCGCGCGCAACGCGTCGTTCACGGCTTCAGCGGTGGCGGTGTCGCCCTTCTTGAAGCCCACGGCATAGTGCTCCTCGGAGAGCATGTCGGGGAGCTGGGTGTAGGCATCGGGGTTTGCCGACATCTGGTATTCAGCGATCGAAAGGTCGCAGGCAACGGCGTCGACGGCGCCGCTTTCGAGCTGCATGAACGCGGTGTTGTACTCGCCGATGGTATCGAGCGAGGCAAAGGTTGCGGCGAGCTCGGCCTGGTCGCCCTTGAGCACGTCGAGTGCGGCGGAGTCAACCTGGGTGATGACGGTCTTGCCGGCGAGGTCGTCGAGGGAGGCAATGCCGCTGTCGGCACGCACAACTACCACCTGGCCGTTCAGCATATAGGGCTCGGAGAAGGTGTAGTCGTCCTCACGACCCTCCATGGTGAAGCCGTTCCAGATGCAGTTGATGGCGCCCGAGTCGAGCAGCGCGTCCTTGGCATCCCAGTCGATGGCCTCGAGCTGGACATCCCAGTCCTCGATTTCGGCAACGGCCTGCGCAAGATCGAGGTCGAAGCCGGTGAACTCGCCATCATCGCCTACGAAGCCGTACGGTGGATACGATTGGTCGAAACCAACGATAAGCGTGCCGGTGGCGCTGGCACTCGTGTCGCTCGCATCTGCGGCAGCGGACCCGGCAGCGCCCGCGCCGCCCGCTGCAGAGCCGGCAGTGCCGGGGTTGCCGCTGCAGCCAGCGAGCAGGGCCAGGGTGGAGGCGGCGAGGCCGAGGCCCACGAACGAGCGGCGGTTCATGGTGGTGGAGGCGAGGTTCATCATGGTGAGATCCTTTCTTGAGCAGGTCGCGATGCAGCCAAGGCACTTTACCTAACTAAAGTACCGCATGAACAGATAGGATACTCTTTAGTTAACTAAAGTGCAAGCTGCAAAGAAAAAAGGGTCGCATCCCGCGATGCGACCCTTGTAGCCATGCGGTGCGGCGCAGCTACGCCACGTCGATCGATACCTCGACCTCTTGCACGGGGACGTCGTAGAACGGGTCCTCGCGACGCCCGAGGAAATCGCGCGCCTGCTCGGGGAAGAGCGCGTAGGAGAGCACGTCCTCCTCAGAGCGGGCATAGCAGGCGATCTCTTTGCGCAGCTCGCCCAGCTGCGGCAGGATGAGGTCGGCGGGGCGGCAGGTGATGGGCTTCTCCTCGCCAATGATGAGCTCTTGGATCTCATGGCGAATCTTCACCGGCGGACGGCCGTACATACCGCGCACGTAGTCCTTGATTTCCTTAGGTACCACGCTGTAGCGCTCACCGGAGAGCACGTTCATGAGTGCCTGCGTGCCCACCATCTGCGACAGCGGCGTCACGAGCGGCGGATAGCCCAGGTCGGCGCGGACGCGCGGAACCTCGGCAAGGACCTCGTTGTAGCGGTCGCTCGCACCGAGCTCCTCGAGGTTGCTGATGAGGTTGGAGAGCATGCCGCCGGGCACCTTGTACAGCAGCGCCTTGGGCTCCACCTCGAGCACCTTGGGATTCAGGCCGCCCTCGGCGATAAAGCGGTCGCGCACGTGGGCGAAATGCTCGGCAATGTGGTCGAGCTTGTCCACATCGAGGTCGATCTCATAGCCCATGCGGGAAAGCGAGATCGCCATCGACTCGGTGGCCGGCTGGCTCGTGCCCTCGGCGAAGGGGGAGAGGCAGGTGTCGATGATGTCCGCACCCGCCTCGATGGCCTTGAGGTAGGTCATCTGGGCGATGCCGGCGGTACCGTGCGTGTGCAGCTGGATGGGCAGATCGCACGCCTGCTTGATCTCGCGCACGAGGTCATAGGCCACATCGGGCGTGAGCACGCCCGCCATGTCCTTGATGGCGATCGAGTCGGCGCCGGCGCGCTCCATCTCGGTGGCGAGCGAGACGAAGTAGCGGATGGTGTGCACGTCGCTCGTGGTATAGCAAATCGCCGCCTGCACCTCGCCACCGGCGTCTTTGGCCGCCTTGATGGAGGTGGTGAGGTTGCGGGTGTCGTTCAGGGCATCGAAGATGCGCAGCACGTCGATGCCGTTCTCGATGGATTTCTTCACGAACGCACGCACGATGTCGTCGGCGTAGTTGCGGTATCCCAGGAGGTTCTGCCCGCGCAGCAGCATCTGCAGCTTGGTGTTCTTGACGTGCGCGCGGATGGTGCGCAGCCGCTCCCAGGGATCCTCGTTAAGATAGCGCAGGCAGGAGTCGAAGGTGGCTCCGCCCCATACCTCGAGGGCATAGTAGCCTGCAGCATCGAGGTCCTCAAGCATGGGCAGCATGTCGTCGATGGGCATGCGCGTGGCAATTTGGCTCTGCTGCCCGTCGCGCAGGATGGTTTCCATGAATTGAATCTTGTTGGCCATAGCGGATTTTCACCCCTTTCGGGTGGAACGTGTGGGTTCTCGGGGCATTACTCCCCGGCTTGCTCGGGCGGGAAGATGCGCGCCAGACCGAGCGAAACCAGGTAGATGATGAACATCACCAAGAAGATGCCGCCCCAGCCAAGACCGAGGATCTGCAGGGCGAGCATGAGGTTTTCAGTCATCGCAATCTCCTAACCTTACAGCAGCAAGCCGAGCACCAAACCGCCGGCAACCACCGAGGCGATCTGGCCGGCTACGTTAGCGCCTGCCGCCTGCATGAGGATGAAGTTCTGGGGATCCTCCTCCGTGGCGAGCTTCTGGATGACGCGCGAGCTCATGGGGAAGGCCGAGATGCCGGCCGCGCCCACCATGGGGTTGATCTTCTCCTTGCGGAAGAGGTTCAGAAGCTTCGCGAACATCACGCCGCCCACGGAGTCCATCACAAAGCCCAGAAGACCGAGACCCATGATGATGAGCGTGTCGATCTGCAGGAAGTCGTGGTACTCCATCTTCACCGAGACGCAAAGGCCCAACAGGATGGAGATGAGGTTCACGAGCTCGTTCTGGGCGGAGTTGGACAGGTTGTCGAGCACGCCGCACTCGCGCAGCAGGTTACCGAACATAAGGAAGCCCACGAGCGGCAGCGAGGCCGGCGCCACGAGGCCCGCGATGATGCAGATGGTGACGGGGAAGAGGATCTTGGCCGTCTTGGACACCGCGCGCGGGTTGTAGCTCATGTGGATGGCGCGCTCCTTCTTGGTGGTGACCGCCTTCACCGCGATGGGCTGGATGATGGGCACGAGCGCCATGTAGGAGTACGCGGCGACCATGATGGCGCCCATGTACTTCGAGCCGAGCGAGTTGGCCACGAAGATCGACGTGGGGCCATCGGCAGCGGCGATGATGCCGGCCGAGGCGGCGTCGTTGATGTCGAAGCCAAGAAGGCTCGCGACGATGATCACGAAGAAGATGCCAAACTGCGCGGCGGCGCCAAACAGCAGCAAGAACGGATTCGAGAGCAAGGGGCCGAAGTCGATCATCGCGCCAATGCCAATGAACAGCAAGAGCGGGAAGAGCTCGGTCTCGATGCCCATATCGAACAGCACCTGGAAGGGGCCGGGCTGGCCGCCGGTCTCGAGCACGCCGGTGAACGGGATGTTCACGAGGATGGTGCCCAGGCCCATGGGGACGAGCAGTGTGGGCTCGTATTCCTTCTTGATGCCCAAATACATCAGCACGCAGCCGATGGCGATCATGGCGATGCGTCCCGGCTCGGCGATGAGCGCAAGGACGCCTTCAAGCAATATCTCCAACAGGGGACCTCATATCTGTGTCGGGGAACGGGGCGTGCGGGCGGATGCCCGCGCGAGGTGCGCCAAGCGGCGCTACGCGATCGAGAACAGCGTGTCGCCGGGGTTCACCATATCGCCCTTGGCAACGTTGATCGAGGCGATGGTGCCGTCCTGCTCGGCAACGATCTCGTTCTCCATCTTCATGGCCTCGAGCACCATGACGCACTGGTTGGCGCTTACCGCGGCGCCCTCGGCAATGCGGATGTCGACGATCTTGCCGGGCATGGGCGCCGTCTGGACATGCGCGCCAGCGGGTGCGGCGGCAGCAGGGGCTGCAGCAGGTGCCGGCGTAGGCGCGGGGGCCGCGGCGGGTGCAGCTGCGGGTGCCGGTGCGGCGGGCGCGGGCGTCGCGTCCTGGGGCGTGGGCTGGGGCGCGCCAACCTCTTCCATCTCCACGAGATACTGGGTCCCGTCGATCGAGATCTTGAACTTACGCAGCATGTGTTTCCTCCGTAGTCTTTTTGCGGTAGATGCGTTTCACCGTGAAGGAGCTCTTCTCCAAAGCCCCTGCTCCGAGCGCCGTGGCGATGCATGCCACGCGGCGATACTCGGGATTAGCCATCGAGATGCGCTTGACCTGTACGCTGCTTTCCGGATGGTCGCCGGCAGCGATGGCGGAGGCGATGATGACCGCCTCGCGGTGCTCGCGCGGATCGACCGGTAGATAGGGCGGCAGCTCTTCCCAGTCGGGACCGGGGTCGTCGAAGGCGCTCGAGGGTGCGGCTGCTTGGCCAGACGTGGTGATGAGCGTCGATGCCCGCCGTGCAGCCCGTTTGCGGGGCTGCCGGACAAGGATGCCGCGCAGCCATGAGCGAAGGCCCATGTATCCGTCCTTTCCCATACGGTTGTCATATGCAGATATTGTATAGGGCGCGCATGCATTTGTGGACAACGAAATGGAAAGTTACGCGGTTTACCTGCCCGTGCTGTGCCACAGGCGCCGCCTAGCCCTGACAGGATGTCTATTGCGCGGCAGGCTGGGCATAATACCCACGTTGTAAGAAACGCGACGGTTCTTGTTTTAGACAGGGAGAGCATCATGGCAGTATTTTTCAAAGACGCACAGGGCACGTTTTTCACCGCGGTCAAGCCGGGCGCGGCGGTACCTGAAGGCTTCGAGGTTGTCGAGGCGAATTCCGTCGATGCTGCTGTCGAGAAGCACGTGCCGTCGGTTGCGCTCGAGCGCGACGGCCATATCATCCACGTGGTGGTGGGCGAGGTCGAGCATCCTATGACCGAGGAACACTATATCGAGTGGATTGCGCTCGAGGCAGACGGCCGCCTGGAGATCCACGCGCTGAAGCCCGGCCAGACGCCGGCAACCTTCTTCTCGGGCGGCGTGAAGGGCGGTAAGGTATATGCTTATTGCAACCTGCACGGCCTGTGGGTGAAGGAGTTCTAAGCGGCGTCACGCCAATCTATGCGCGGATGATGCTGAGGGCCGCCTACGCGCGGCCCTTTTTCTCATGGGAGGGGAGGGTGCGCCATGCTGGTCGCGCTCGCACAGATTGATATGCAGCTCGGTGATATCGAGGGCATCTGCGCGCGCATCGCCAACCAGGCGGAGCTTGCGCACGAGCAGGGTGCTCGCGTGCTGTGCACACCTGCCCCGCTCTTTACCGGGGTGCTTCCCGGCACGATTATCGACAACGCCAACTTCGAACACGATCTTATTGAGGGCCTCAAGGAGCTGGCGGAGGCGTTTGCGCGCATGGATATGGTAGGGCTGGTGCCTGCCGTGGTGTCGTGCGAGGGCGCGCCGCTCTTTGAGGTGTTCATGCTCAAAGAGGGCCGTGTGATACCGGTGCGTTCGCTGCTGGCGCGCCGCCGCCAGATGACCGACGAGCTGTGGGCGCCGCCGGTGTTCGATGTCGACGGGACGCGCGTTGCGGTGAGCTTCGACGTGCTGCGCGATATCGAGCTGCTTCCCGCGGGCTGCGACCTCATCATCTTCTTCCAGGCCAACGCCTTCGACGCCACGAACGAGGCGTCCTGCGCGGTCGCGGCGGTTGCAGACGGCTACTTCACGCGGGAGGTTGCCGCCAAGAGCGTGTGGCTCGCCTGCATGGCGCCGGTTGGCGCCTTCGACGAGGCGGTGTTCACCGGCGGCTCGTTTTTCATGGACGATTGCGGGCGCGTGGTCTCGGCGGCGCCGTGTTTCGAAGACGCCCTCATTGTGCAAGACATCAGGCGCGGGGTGGCCATGCCGGCGCACGAGTTGCCGCCGCGGCCGCACTTCCAGCGCGAGGAGTGGCTGTGGGAGGCGCTGCGCCTGTATGTGCGCGACAGCGTTGCGGCCCGTGGCGCAACGCGTGCGGTGCTTGCGCTCACGGGCGACCTTCCCAGCTCGCTTGCGGCAGCGCTGTGTGTGGATGCACTGGGCCCGCGCCGCGTGCTCGGGCTCTTCGTCGAGCGCGAGCGCGTGTTTACCCCGGCACAGGAAGAAGCGGAGCGAACGCGCGCCGAGCTCGTGCGCACGCTCTGTCGCAATCTGGGTATTCGCCTTATCGAACGCGCGGCGACCGATCCGGTACGTTGGATGGAGCGCGATGTTGCCGCCGCCGACGCAGCGCGGCTCGAGGCGCGGCTTGAGGGCGTGTATCTCGACGATGTGGCCCGCGAGCTGGGCGCAGTTGCGGTGAGCTCGCTCACCAAGACCGATGCCGCACTCGCCGCACCCGCTATGACCGGCGGCTTCGCAGGCCAGATTGCACCGTTGGGCGATGTGTATCTCACCGAGACCGAGTTTCTCGCCCGCATGCGCTGCCGCGCGGGAGCGGCGCTGCCAGCATCGCTCGTGACGCTCAACGCGGTTGAGGATCGCATGCAGGCGGTGATCGCGGCATCGATTGCCCATGTGCGCACGCAGGAGGGCTATGCCGAGCGCATCGCCAAGCTGTTGCTGGCGCTCGAGCCCAGCCAGATCGATGGCGTGCTCGAGGCGTATGTCGATCGCGGCGCGGTGTTCGAAGACATTCCGCTTGCGTCAACCAACCCAGAGGCAGTTGCGCTCATCATGATGCTTGCGCGGCGTGCCGAGGCCGACCGCCGCATGCTGCCGCCCGCACCCGTGGTTTCGGGTGGGTCGTTCATGGAGCGCGCTTGGCCGGCGATGCTCGCCTGGTCCGATATGGGCCGGCATGGTGCGGAGCGCAACACCTGCTCGGCGCTGGTGCAAACAGAGCTCGAGCGTTTTGCTGTCGAGGGCGCCGAGCACAGCGAGCTCGTGCGCAACGAGGTGATGGGGCTTATCGGCAATCTGCTGGGCATTACGCCCGAGCAGATGGAGGAGCTGAGAAGCGAGGAGGGGCAGCGTCGGCTGCGCGAGAACTTCGAGCACTTCGAGAACCAGGTGCAAGAGGCGATCAGCGGCATGCTCGAGGCGGGCGCCTCCGAAGGCAGTGTTCCGGGCGAGCGCCCGCATCGGCCTGGCACGCCGCATCATGGATTCCCCTTCTTTTCACCAAACTGATTCCATGGTATAGTAGAACACGTGTTCGAAGTCATGGGGCGCGTTGCGCGCTAAAGGAGGCGGCATGGTCATCCTGGGTATCGATCCCGGTTTGGCGAATACCGGATGGGGCGTGATCGAGGAGCGGCGCGGCGAATGCCGTTGCCGTGCCTACGGGTGCATCCATACCGCCGCAGACGAAGCGCTCAGCCATCGGTTGCGCGCCATCGTGGACGATCTCGCCCGTGTGGTCGAGCGCTACCGGCCGGCGTGTGCGGCTATCGAGGGCATCTACTTCGGCGCCAACGTGCGCTCGGCCATTCCTACGGCGCATGCGCGCGGCGCGGCGTTGGTGGCGTGCTCGCTTGTGGGCATCGAGGTGGGCGAGTACACGCCCATGCAGATCAAGCAGGCGGTGGTGGGCACCGGCGCGGCCGATAAGCATCAGGTGGCCTATATGGTGCGCAGCCTGCTGCACCTCGATCACGATCCGCGCCCCGACCACGCGGCGGATGCGCTGGCGTGCGCTATCTGTCATGCAAATCTCAGCCGCACGGCCGCGCTCACCGGCGGCGTCTATATTCGATATCAAAGCAATCCGTATGAGAAAGGCGGGCGATAGGCATGATCGCCATGGTGCACGGCGTTTTGGTAGAAGCCACGATGTCGCAGGCCATCGTTGATGTTTCGGGCGTGGGGTTCGAGCTCGGCATCTCCGGGACCACGGCAGCGAGCCTGCCTGCCCCGGGCGAAGAGGTCCGGCTCTTCACGCGCTTTAGGGCGGCAAATGATGCCATGGCGCTCTTTGGATTCGCCACCACCGAGGAACGCACGATGTTCGACCGGCTCATAACCGTGTCGGGCGTGGGTCCGCGTCTTGCGTTGGCGGTGCTCTCCAAGTTCGATGTTGCGCAGCTGTATTCGGTGGTTATGGCAGAGGACACCAAGGGCATGGCAACCGTGCCCGGCGTGGGCAAGAAGACCGCGCAGCGCCTCATCCTCGAGCTCAAGAGCACGCTCGCGCGCGATCGCGGCCTGGCACAGGCGGTGACGCTCGCATCAGGCCAGCTGCCGCTGGCAGCCCCGGCTGCCTCCACGCCGCTCGACGACGCAACGCAGGCGCTGCTCTCCATGGGCTTCAGCCCTCAGGAGGTCGAGCTGGCGCTCAACGGGTATGATGGACGTGATATGCGGGTCGAGGATCTGCTCGCCGCCGCCTTGAAGCGACTTGGAATGGATGCATGATGTGGGAAGCCGATGAATCGCAGGACCTGTGGGCCGATGTGCCTGCCGCGCATGCCTCTCATGCCGCTTCAGACCGCTTCGTCACCGGCAATCTCACCTCGGATGATCTGGATGTCGAGCGCTCACTGCGTCCCCAGCGTCTGGATGATTATTGCGGGCAAGACCATATCAAGCAGTCGCTGCGCATCCTCATCGAGGCGGCGCAAAGCCGCGGCGAGTGCCTCGATCACGTGATTTTCTCGGGTCCTCCGGGCTTGGGCAAGACAACGCTTGCCGCCGTGGTTGCCAACGAGCTCGGTGCCCAGATTAAAACGACCTCGGGTCCTGCGATCGAGCGGACGGGCGATCTTGCGGCCATCCTCACCAACCTCCAGCCCGGTGATGTGCTGTTCATCGACGAGATCCATCGTCTCAACCGCTCGGTTGAGGAGATTCTTTATCCCGCGATGGAAGATTTCGCGCTCGATATCGTTATTGGCAAGGGGCCGGCGGCGCGCTCCATTCGCTTGGATATCCCCAAGTTCACGCTTATCGGCGCCACCACGCGCTCGGGTATGCTTACCGGGCCGCTGCGTGATCGCTTTGGCATTTCGTTCAGGCTCGATTACTACGGTATCGAGGACCTGGCACAGATCGTGCTGCGCTCTGCGTCGATTCTCGGTGTGGAGGTCGACCATGAATCGGCGGTCGAGGTTGCCTCGCGCTCGCGTGGCACGCCGCGTCTGGCAAACCGCATCTTGAAGCGCGTGCGCGACTATGCCCAGGTGCGCGGCACCGGCTCGGTGGATCTTGCCATCGCGCGCGAGGCGCTCTCCTTCTTCGAGATCGACGAGCTCGGGCTCGACTGGATGGATATCCGCATCTTAGAGACGCTCGCCAAGACGTACCGCGGCCGCGCGGTGGGACTTTCCACCTTGGCAAGCGCCGTTGGCGAGGACCCCGCCACACTCGAAGACGTGTACGAGCCGTATCTTTTGCAGCGCGGGCTTATCGTTCGCACGCCACAAGGTCGCCAGGCAACGTTTGCCGCCTTCGAACATCTCGGCATGGAGCCGCCTGCGCATTAGCCGCCGTAGGCCTTGGCGATGAGATCCGGCGCTCGGGCAGGTCCTCGCGCTTCGCGCTGCGGAACTCGCGGCGGATCTCATCGCCAAGGCAACCAATAGGTTAGCTACATTGACCGTATCGATGGCGTTTCAGAAGGGCAATCGGGAAAAGAAGGGAAAGAAAGCAAAAGAAGGGAAACGCCATTTGCTTCCTTGAATGAGCTATGCCCCGATGGTTTTCCCCGCATGACGCAGACCGCGCTCGAAGTGCGGCTAAATTCCCAGCGAGGAGAAGAGTTCCTCGGCCGTTGCGAAGTGCTGCTTTCAGGCACGCTATGCGCTGCGTACAAGGCTGTGGCGGGTAAAGGTGCGTATTTTGCAATGAAGTACTGCGGAGTGTAGATTGGAGTTGCAGGAGATTCCTGTAGGGTCCGCCACGAGCTTTAGCGACAAAACGATTTGCGAAGTGTAGACTTGCGAAAGGACCTTGGCGATGAGATTCGCCGCGAGTTCCGCAGCGCGAAGCGCGAGGACTGTCCGAGCGCCGGATCTCATCACCATGGTCATACGTGCCACGGCTATCAAGGAGGACCCATGGGGTGCACCACGATTCTCATCGGCAAAGCAGCGAGCTATGACGGCTCGACCATCATTGCGCGCAACGAGGACTCGCCGGGCGGCGTGTTCGAACCGAAGAAGATGCACGTTGTTATGCCCACCGAGCAGCCGCGCACCTACACGGCAACAGCCTCGCATCTCACCATCGAGTTGCCTGAGGAGCCCATGCGCTACACCTCGGTGCCCGATGCGCTTGCCGGCCATGGCATCTGGGCCGCGGCGGGCATCAACGCCGCTAACGTTGCCATGACAGCGACCGAGACCATCACCTCGAACGAACGCGTACTCGGGGCCGATCCGCTCGTGGTCTATCGACCTGCACGTGGTGTGCAGGGCGAGGAGGGCTATGAGCCCGAGCGGCCCGGCGGCATCGGCGAGGAGGACATGGTCACGCTCGTGCTGCCCTACATCCGCTCTGCCCGCGAGGGCGTAAAGCGCCTCGGCGCGCTGCTCGAGCGCTATGGCACCTACGAAATGAACGGCATCGCCTTTTCCGATGTCGACGAGATTTGGTGGCTCGAGACCGTGGGCGGGCATCACTGGATTGCCAAGCGCGTGCCCGACGACGTCTACGTCACGATGCCCAACCAGCTTGGCATCGACTCATTTGATCTGACGGATGCCGAAGGGGCGCAGCGCGAGCACATGGCCAGCGCGGATCTGCGCACCTGGATGGCCGAGCGCCATCTCGACCTTACCTTGGCAACCTCGGCCGTGGGCTTCTCGCGCGCCGAGCGCACCGATGTTGCGGATGTGTTCAATCCACGGCACGCCTTCGGTTCGCACTCCGATAGTGATCATGTGTACAATACGCCGCGCGCCTGGTACATGCAGCGCTGCCTGAACCCAAGCGACCGCTGGGACGGGCCGGGTGCCACCTATGGTCCCGAATCGGATGACATCCCCTGGTCGCGCGTGCCCGAGCGCAAGCTCACCATCGAGGACGTGAAGTACGTACTCTCGGCACACTACCAGGGCACGCCCTATGACCCGTACGGCAAGGCCGGCACCACCGCGACGCGCGGGATGTACCGGCCCATCGGCATCAACCGCAACGGTCAGCTCGCCGTGCTGCAGATTCGCCCCTCCTGCCCTGAGAGCTCGCGTTCGGTGCAGTGGATGGCGTTTGGCTCCAATGTGTTCAACGCGCTCGTGCCGCTCTACACCAACGTCGAGGCGGCGCCGGCGTATCTCGAGAACACGACGGAGCGCGTGACCAGCGAGAGCTTCTATTGGGCCAACCGCATCATCGCGGCGCTCGCCGACGCCCGCTTCAACGACAACGCAACGCACATCGAGCAGTATGCCGAGAAGATCGGTTGGATGGGCCATGCGATGCTGCATGCTACGGACGCGTGTGTGGCTGAGCTGCCCGATAAGGACGTGCCTGCGGTGCTCGAGCAGGCAAACGAGCAGATGGCCGAGGATCTCAAGCGCGAGACCGAGACGCTGCTGGGGCAGGTGCTCCGCACCACGAGCCTCGCGATGCGCAATGCGTTCGCGCTCTCTGATTAGCGAGGATCAGGCGCACGATGGGGGCGGGCTTTTGTCGCGCGCATGCGTGAGCGCCATCACGGGTAGAAGAGGGACATCGTCAGTGCGGCCGCATGCCGCCCGCGAGATAAGGAGACATCATGGCACCTAAGTTCGAGGACCTGATCAACGATATGGTCAACATTGGGTTCGGCGTCGCGGCGACCGCTGCCGAGAAGGGCAAGGAAGTGCTCGACGATCTGAGCGCAAAGGGCGCCGATGCCCGTGCCGAGGTGCGCGACCAGGCGGCGAAGACCGACTTCTCCCGCTCGATGGCCGATATCTTCCAGCAGGCGGGCGGTGTCTTCTCCGATGTCACCGAACGCCTGTCGAGCTCGGGCGCTTCGGTTGCCGAGCGCATTTTAGATGAGCTGATCTTGGCGCGGGTGCGCGGTTTGACCTCGACCGAGCGCATCGAGTTTCTCGCGCACGTGCGTGACCTGGTTGACTCGGCCGATGAAGGCACCGTGCATATCGAGGTCGAGACCGTCGAGGCTGAGGCTGCCGAGGAGGCGGACGCCGAGGACGCTCCTGTCGAGGCCGATGAGGAGCAGGGCGCCTAGGCCCGCGTACGCATATGGCGCACAAGGCGAACGACAACACATCGCACGACGCGCTCGAGCGCGAGGACGTTGAGGCGCAGGAGCCCACCTATGAGCCGGAGGTGCCCGAGGTTCCGTCGCGCACGGCGCGTCGCCGCCGCGCGGTCGATGCGGTGCCCGAGGAACCGGAGGTCATGGCCGATACCGAGAAGTATCAGCTGAGCTTCACCGGTCGCCGCCGGCGCATCGCCGAGATTTTCGCCCTGGTGCGCAAGTATGAGATCTGGAACAACATCACGCCAGTCAAGCTGCGCTGCCTGCTCGAGGAACTGGGCCCCATGTTCGTCAAGATGGGCCAGATTCTCGCCAATCGCTCGGAGATTCTGCCACAGCGTTTCTGCGACGAGCTGCGTCGCCTGCGTACCGAGGTCGATCCGGTGCCGTATCCGGTGGTGCTCGACTGCCTCGAGGCGGAGTACGGCAAGAAGCTCGGCGACCTGTTCGACGCCATCGACCCCAACCCGCTCGGCAGCGCTTCACTTGCACAGGTGCACCGCGCGCGTCTCATCACAGGAGAAGACGTTGCCGTCAAAGTGCAGCGCCCCGGCGCCCAGCAGGTCATGGCGCAGGACATCGACATCATGCGCTCGCTTGCGCGGCACATCTCGCGCTTTATCAAGACCGATCAGTTCGTCGATATCCGCGACGTGGTCGAGGAGCTGTGGCAGTCGTTCCGCGAGGAGACGAACTTCCTCATGGAGGCGCGCAACCTCGACGAGTTCTACCATAACCACGAACACGTGCCGGGCATCTCCTGCCCGCGGTCGTACCTCGAGCTGTGCACCGAGCACATCGTGGTGATGGACTATATCGAGGGCACCTCGGTGGCAGAGCCGGCTGAGCTTTTGCGCCAGGGCTGCTCGCTCGAGAAGGTGGGCGAGGAGATTGTCGAAGACTACGCCACCCAGGTGCTCGACGACGGCTTCTTCCATGCCGACCCGCATGCCGGCAACATCATCTATTCCGAGGGCGTCATCTACTTCATCGACCTCGGCATGGTGGGGCGCATGTCGAGCCACGACCGCGGCGTGCTCAAAGACATGATTTTCGCCGTTGCCGAAAACGACGTGCCCAAGCTCAAAGACGCGCTCATGCGCTTCGCGGTTTCGCGCGGCGATACGGCGGCGATCGACCATACGGCGTTTCTCACCGATCTCGACTACATCGTCGACGATTTTGCCGGACTTGACCTGCGCGATCTTGATATCGGTCGCTTCCTTACCTCGCTGGTGAACCTCGCGCGCAAAAACGATGTCGAGCTGCCGAGCGTCATCACGATGTTCGCACGCGGCATGGTGACGCTCGAGGGGCTGCTCTCGGAGTACATGCCCAACGTGAACATGATCGAGATCATCTCGCTGCACATCCAGCACGAGAAGAGCGGCTTCGAGCGGGCGCAGGAGGCGCTGGGCGATCTGGCGTCGTCGACGCAGCGCGCTATCAAGGGGCAGCTGCAGGCAGCCGAGTACATGGGACTTGCGTCGCGCATGCTCACGCGCGGCCAGCTCAAGATCAACGCCGAGCTGCTTGGGTCCGAGCAGGTGCTTTCGCGCATCGGTGGTATCGTGGACCGTCTTTCCATGGCCATCGTGATCGCGGGCCTCTTCATTGGTTCCTCGGTGGTCTACTACGCCAAGATTGAGCCGGTTATCTTCGGCATCCCGGTTATTGGCTTCTTGGGTTATTTCTTCGCGCTCGTGCTTGCGCTCATGTTGGGACGCGAGATTTGGCGCAACTCCCACGGCAAGCGCCGGTAGCCGCTGCGCTCGCCACCGCGCGGTCTACTCCTGCTTGTCGAATGCCGTGGGCTGGGCAATGTTGACGATGGCGGTGTTGGCGAAGGTGCCGGCGGCTTCGTCGTAATCGAACACGAGGATGCAGCAATTGGCAAGCTGAACGTCTTGGTCGCAGCGCGCGTGCGCGGCCATGGTGCGTTTGAACAGGTTGATGATCGAGCCATGGGCAACTGCGAGCACATCGCCGCCTGCCGCGCGCGCCATGAGGTGCGTGAGCGCGGCAACCGAGCGCTCGCGGGCGCTTGCTTCGGAGTCGCCGCCGCATGCCACGAGCGCATCACCGGGGTTCCACGGGTTGACGGGAAACTCGCTCATGGGCTTGCCCTCGAAGCTGCCGTAGCACCGCTCGATGAGTCCATCCTCATCGCTGCGAGGGAGCAGCTCGAACCCCGGGTTTTCCTCGATCACGATATCGAGCGTGCGCTTCGCACGCGCAAGGGGCGACGAGGCGAGCAGCGCGGGCCGAATACCGTGCTCGCGATACCACGCAGATGCCTGGCGCGCCTGCGCGATGCCGAGCGCGGTAAGCGGGGAATCGCAGCGCCCCTGCACGAGCTGCTGCACGTTGAATTCCGTTTGCCCATGGCGCATGAGGTACAGGCGAGGCATGGCGGTGGTGACTCCTTCGTGGACGAGATGGCGCAGCTACACGAGCTTCTCGTAGGCGATGCGCTCCGGTTCGGGATCGTCTTTGGCGAGGTAGATGGTGCCGCACGCGGTAAAGCCGCAGCGCTCGAGCAATGCGCGCATCGGCGTGTTGCCCGGGTGCGTATCGATGCGCAGGCTCTCGGCACCTTGCTCCCGCGCGATGCACGCCGCCTCATCCATGAGGGCGCGCATGACGCCGCGGCGCCGCGCGGCACGGGCCACGGCGGTGCGGTGGAGCGTGGCGTAGCGCGGGTGCGCGGTGGTCGAGGCTGTGAGCCAGGCGCCCTCGATGACATCGTAGGTGCTATCACCATCAAATGAGAGCGCCATGGTGCCCAGCACCGTGCCGTTGTCTTCGGCGAGATACGAGATACCTTGCTCGATATCGCGTACCACATCCCGGTAGCTGGGGTAGGGGCCGTTTTGCCATTGCGAGATGCCCAACTTGGCAAGGGCAGCTTTGCCATCGGCGAGCACCGCGGCAACGGCGGCGGCATCTGCCATGCGTGTGGGACGAATATGGATCGCGTGCGCCATGGAGATCCTAGTACGAGAAGAAGTCGAAACGCGGCGGCAGCGCCAGGACGCGGTGCGCGCCCGGCTTTTCACCGAGCATCTCGACAAGCTCGTCGTTCGTCTTGAAGATGTGGTCCCACGAGAAGAAGACCTCGGGCGCTATCGCAAAGTGCTCGCAGATGGTCTCGCAGCCCTCGGGCACGATGCCATGCATGAGCACGGTTGCCACACGCAGCTCGTGGAAGGCATCGATGAGCGCCTGGCGCATGAGTTCGTCGCCCGCAGCCAGGTCGTCCTTCTGCGCCGCCTTGGCAGCCTTGCTCGCGTCGCTCCAGCGCTTGTTGGCGGCGCGGAGATACGCATCGCAGATGCCAAGCGCATGGTGGAACTCGAAGCGGTACATGGCCTGCTCGAACGAGCAGATCGCCTCGCGGGAGGCGGCGAGCACATGCTCGTGCGGCGTGCCGGCGGGGATGCAACCGGTGCGCACGGAGCTGGGGTCGCCTTCCTTTTCGGCGACGCCATAGAAGCACGAGCGTGCCAGGCGGTTGAACACACCCGTGAGCAGCGTCCCCTCCTTCAGGACGGGGTCGATCACGCGCTTGTCGTCGCGCGCCAGAAGCGGCGTGCCATCGGGGTTCTTGCCCGTCTCGCGCAGGTCGTAGGCCTTCGGGGAGAAGCTCACTGGCTTCTCGCCCAGGCCAAGCGACAAAAAGTGCGCGCGCAGCTGCTCGGGCTTGTAGTGATCGAGCAGCTCGCTTGCCGGCGGGGGCGGCGTCTTGGAGCTCGAGCTGGCCTTCTTGCCCATGTAGAGCACGTGGTAGTTTGCCACGAGCGTCGACTGCTGCATGTTGCAGCCGAGCGCTTCCCACAGCGCCGTCTGCGCGATGCCGTAGAAGTAGATGTTGTCCTGGCCAATGAACTGGTAGGCATGCGCATCCTCGCTGCACCACCAGTCGTGCCAGTCGAGGCTTGCGTAGCGCGCGGCGTGCCCGGTGCGCTCGGCCTCGGCAAGTGCGGTGCGCGTGAAGCTGATGGGCGCCCAGAGGCTCTCGGGCCACACCCAGCAGGTGAGCCCAGAGCAGCCGCAGGAATCGGGCACCGGCACGCCCCAGTCGATGTTGCCGGAGATGCGGAACGGCACGAGCGCCTTGCCGGAGCGGAAGCGCACGCCGCCGCGGTTGAGCACCTCGTGCGCGGCGTCGCGCTCACGCCACGAGGGGAACTGGACGGTGAAAGAGCTCTTGTTGCCCTCGGGCTCGATCACGGTGTGCGCGGGCAGCTCGGCCTCGATGGCTTCGAACGCCTCGCGGAACTTGTTCTGGATGAAGAGCACCGGCTCGCCGAGCCACTCCTCCATGGTCTTCACAACGACCGAGCGCGTGATGCCGTCTTCGGCGAGCGCGGCGGTGTGCTGCTTGAGGTAGTCGAGATAGGCGGGCAGGTCGAAGTAGATGTTATCGACCGGGCGCAGCTCGGGGCGCTCGCCGGTGAGCGCCGAGACAGGCGCGATGAGCTCCTCGGGTTCGAACTGATGGCCCAGATCGCATTCATCGGCATAGGCCTTCTCAGACTTGCAGCCCTGGATGGGGCAGCGGCCAATCACCTGGCGGCCGTTCAAGAACTGGCCGGCTGTGGCATCGTAAAACTGCAGGGTCGAGCGCTTCTCAAGCACGCCGGCCTCGCGCAGCCGGTCGATAATCTCGGCAGTGGTCTGCGCGTGCACGTGTGCGGCGGGCTCAAGCGCGCTGCCGCCAAAGAAGTCGCACGCCACGTCGTAGGCGTCAAGCGTTGCCGCCTGCTTGTCGTGATTTTTTTGCACGTAGTCGAGGATGCTCAGATCGCACCCCGCCTCGTCGCGCAGCTTGCGGTAGCTCTCCATGATGGGCGAGCCATAGCAGTCGGTGCCCGAGACGAAGAGCACGTTCTCGCGGCCCAGCACATCGCGCAGGAACCGGGCAAAGAAGTCGGCGGGGATGAATACGCCGCCCACATGCCCAAAGTGCAGGTTCTTGTTGCCATAGGGCATGCCGGCCGTAACAACGGCGCGGCGGGGCCATGCGGGGCGGTGTGCGGGGGTGGGCTGTGATGCCATGGTCATCTCCCTGGTGAGAGGTTGCTTGCTTCGGCGCGCGCAGCATAGCGGCACGCGGATAAACCATTATCGCACACCTGGCTGCAAAAGCAGGTATGCTTAGGTGCATGAGTCGAATCGGCGGCATACACACATTTGAGGACAAGCGCTTTCTTTTGCGTACGGCCCGCATGTCGGGCGTGGTGTTCGCAGGAGGTGCCGTGCTTGTTGTGGCGCTGTTTGTAGCGCTAGGGATGCTGGCACCCACCGCGCTCGACCCGGCGTTTCGGGGTTTATGGATACCAGGTAGCAGCACCGATGCGTCTGAGGTGCTATGGCTTTTAGGCATAGGCGCGGCCTCGCTTGCGTCACTTGTGCCGCACGAGGCGGTGCACGCCATCTTCTTCAAGGCGTTTGCGCCGCGCGGCGCGCGCGTGACGTTTGGCGCCAACTGGAAGCTCGGCATGCTCTACGCATGTGCCGAGGGCATCGTGTATCCGCGCCGGCGCTACATTGCTATCGCGGTCGCGCCCAGCATCGCGGTGAGTGTGGTGGCGCTTGCGGTGGGTTGGGCAAGCGGGAATCCGGTGGGTGGGTGCTCGGTCGCGGTGATCCATCTTACGGGCTGTACGGGCGACTGGGAGTATCTGCGTGCCATCCATGCCAACCCACGCATCGCCTTTTGCGAGGATACTTCGTGGGGTGTTGCATTTTACGATGAGAATGGCCCGTCGAGGGTGGAAGATGAAGAGGTTTCCGCTGCGCGTGAGGATGCGCCTGCGTCCTGCGCGGCGGATATGGATGCAAACCATCGCACCGAATAGGGAGGCATGCCCATGACCCGCTTGCTGCTCCACGCATGCTGCGCGCCCTGCTCGCTCGAGCCCGTGCGTCTGCTCGAGCAGGAGGGGTTCGAGCCTACCATCTGCTGGACGAACCCCAACATCCAGCCGCGCGATGAGCACCGGCGGCGCTTCGAGGAGCTCGAGTGCTGGACGGAGGCGGCGGGCATCCCACTTATCGAGGCGGAGGAAGACTGGGATCGCTGGGAGGCAACCGTTGCCCCCATCGGTGCGCTCAGACGCGAGAACCGCTGTCGCGCCTGCTATGCACTGCGTCTCGAGGAGGCGTGCCGCGTTGCCGTGCGCGAGGAGTTCACCTATATCGCCACAACGCTCGCCGTCTCACCCTATCAGCTGTTCGACATCTGCAACGACGTGCTGGGCAAGCTCGCCCGCGCCCACGGGCTTACCCCGGTGGTGCGCGATTTTCGCCCGTGGTATCCCGAGGCCACGCGCCGCTCGCGCGAGCTGGGCATGTACCGGCAGAACTACTGCGGCTGCCGTTTCTCGGCGGCCGAGGCAGCCCTCGACCGCGCCCGCCTGCGCGATGAACGTAAAGCGGCAAAGTTCGCCGCGCGTGGTGAGCAGGGCGTGCCGGCAGGCGATGGCGCATGCCCTGTGGCATAATGCCCCGCGAACAACTTGACATCAGCAACACCAAGGGAGCAATTCATGCGAACCGATGATTTTGATTACAACCTGCCCGAGGAGCTTATTGCCCAAGCGCCTGCCGAGCCGCGCGACTCGTGCCGTCTGCTTGTGCTGCACCGCGGCGAGCCGCTGGCAACCACGGGCGAGGTGGTGCCGCTTGAGCACGGTGGCAGTGTGGAGCACCGCCACTTCTATGACATCATCGACTACCTCGAGCCGGGCGATTTGCTTGTTGCAAACGAGACGCGTGTCATGCCGGCGCGTCTGGTGGGCCGTAAGGCCAAGACGGGCGGCGTGGCCGAGACGCTGCTGCTCAATCGCCGCGAGGACGTTGACCCCTTGGGGCATGTGTGGGAGTGCCTCGTGAACCCGGGTAAGCGCTTAAAGCCGGGTGCCGTGATTGAGTATCGCGCCGGCGGGCTCCATGCTCCCGAGACGGCGCCGGTTGTGCTGGTGGGCGAGGTGATCGATTTCGTACCCGAGAGCAGGGGAGGGCGCTTGGTGCGCTTCACCCCGCAGGGCGAGAACGCTTCGGGTGCGCCTGCCACGCTCGACGAGGCGATCCATGCCGCCGGCCATGTGCCGCTGCCGCCGTATATCACCGATTATGAGGGCGACGCCGAGAAGTACCAGACCGTCTATGCCATGCGCGAGGAGCACTCCGCCGCCGCGCCCACGGCGGGCCTGCACTTCACGCCCGAGCTGATCGAGCGCATCAAGGCGAAGGGCATTGGCTGGGCAACCGTTGAGCTCGAGGTTGGTATCGACACGTTCCGCCTGGTGGAGGAGGACGATCCCACCGAGCACGTGATGCACACCGAGCGCTACCACGTGCCGCAGGAGGTCGTGGACGCCGTGCACGCCACGAAGGCCGCAGGCCACCGCGTGATCGCAGTGGGCACCACGGCGGTGCGCTCGCTCGAGAGCGCCTTCGATGCCGCCGCGAGCGCATCTGAGCCGCCGGTGGTCGCCCGCCGCTTCGAGGGTCGCGCCGATGGTGCCGATATCCTCGGGCGCGGAGACGTGGTTGCGCGCGAAGACGCCACCACCAACCTCTACCTTATGCCGGGGTCGACCTACCACGTGGTGGATGCGCTCATCACCAACTTCCACGTGCCGCGCTCCACGCTTATGATGCTTGTCTCGGCGTTGGCGACGCGCGAGCAGATCATGGATGCGTACGCGCAGGCGGTAGCCGAGCGCTACCGGTTCTTCTCTTTCGGCGATGCCATGTTTATCGAGTAGGCTGCTGTGCCGCGCGGCACGGTGCCGTGCGGGCATCTCGGCATATAGCTCGCATAAATCTCGGCAAAAAAATATGTTGTTGCGGGAATAAAACCCCTGCGTGCAGGGAACATACAGCTATGAACAGAGAAGTCGCTTCCAGGGAGCGACCGGAGAAGGAGGTGAGTCCAATGGGCACAGAAGACATAGTGGAAACCTTTGGATTCGCCAGGGGCGCGGCGTAGGTTCGATGAGTTTTAGGGCAAGCGGCAGCCCGATGTAGACCGAGCAGGCATCGGAGAGGACCGTTAGAAGCCACGCGGAGACGAGCCAAAGGGAAATAGCTTCTATCCACGACGATATGTGAGATGGGGCGAGTCCACCATAATAGCTCATTAGAGGGCGGCATCTTAGATTCGACTCGAGATGCCGCCCTTCGTTGTGCCGGTACAAAAAACATGCCCGGGCTCTGGAGCAGAACCCGGGCACGATGCGTTAGCTCAGCACAAACCAGAGCACTGCGATGATGAGGATGACGGCGATGATGCCAGCGATGGCAACGCCGAAGCGCAGGCGCGAGCTGCGCGTGCGGTCGCGTACCGTGCGTTCGGTGGCGGCGAGCTGCTCCACCTCGTGCAGCTGCTCGGTGCGCTCGGCGCGATCTGCCTCGAGCCGCGCGGCAATGGTCTCGGTGACCTCGGGGTGGGCGTGGATGTCTTCCGCTTCGGCAATGAGCGCGCTCGCGGCGCGGGCATCTTCGTCTGCCTGCTCCTCGGCATCTGCCTGCGCACGTTTGGCTTTCTCCTGCTCAGAGATCTGCTCTTTGAGGGCGCGCTGACGGCTCGCGGCATCGTCTTTTGCACGTTGATGGGCATCGCGGGCGGCATCGGCCGCATCCGATATCTCCTTGAAGCTCTGCTTCGCGGCATCGATGGGCTCCTGTGCGGCGGCGACGGCCTGCTCGGCGCGCGTGACCGCGTCTTCAACCTCGGCAGTGATGCGTGGGAGATCTTCCTGCGCACGGCGTGCGTCGTCTGCGGCGTTCGAGATCTCGCCGCCCAGCTCGTCGGCGCGGATGCTGTAGGCGGCAGAATTTGCCGAAGGATTGCGCTGAATCTCGGCATATTCCTCACGCAGCGCCTCGAGGTGTGCCTGCGTGCTCTCGATGGCCTCACGCGCGGCAGCGATACCATCGTCGCGGTCTTTGTGTGCCTGCTCAAGCGCTGCCGTTGCATCGTCGAGACGGCGCTGGAGTCGCGCGCCCGATTCGCGTGCCGACGCCTCCTGCGCCTCGGCGGCCTCAAGCGCCGACTTGAGCCGTTTTTCCGTTTGGGCGTCGGCGTCTTTCATCTGCTGGAGCTGCTCTTTCAGGGCATCGATGTGCTGCTGAATCTGGGTCTGCTGCTCTTGCGCGGCGCTCTTGGCCTCGTTTGCCGCACTGAGCAGTGCCTGCTGCTCGGTGATGATCTCGGTGTAGCGCGATGCGATGTCCTGCCGGTGTGCGAGCTCGTTCTCCTGCTCTGAGATGGTCTTCTCGAGCAGCTTGAGGTGGTCGCGCGCCTCGGCATGGGCCTTGCGGGCAGCGCTCATCTCGCGCACGGCCGCCGCGCCCTCGGAAAAGAAGGCGCCAACCGCGTTCGCCGCTTCCTGAGCGGTTTCCGCCACGCTGTGCTCGACATGCTCTACGTCTTCTGCCGGCATGACGGGGGCTGTCTCGTCGTCGGCGATGGGCTCGTTGAGTGCGGTATTGGCGGCGTTGGCAAGAAACGCCGGCAGGACGCCGGATGACTCCGGCGCGGGTGTTGCGGCGGGCGCGGGCGTCGCCTCGGCGGCGGGCTGGGTGTTCTCGTTGATATCGTCTGCATGCTGCATAGGCTGCTTGCTATCCATGTTCACTCCCATCGTACGTACGCGTGGTATGCGCGCGGCTAGATGTGCTCTGCACCATGATACGACCCAACGCGGACGAAGACGCGCTTAGTATCCCAACTCCTCGCCGATGAGCACAACCTTGATGCGCCCGGCATGGCGGCTGTGGCGCGTGACGACGACGTTGCAGCACATGCACTTCGGCGCATGGCAGGCGGCGCAGACGCCCGTAAGCTCGCAGGGGGTCTCGGTGTGCAGGCGCTCGGCGTTGAGCGGGCACACGGTGGTGCGGATGCGCTTGATGCCTGCATCGACATCGGCTACGAGCTTGTTCATGCCGCAGAGCACAACCACGTGCTCGGGGCCATGAAGCAGAAGCGAGCAGCGGTCGGAGTTGCCGTCGATGTTCACGAGCTCACCGTCGAGGGTGAGGGCGTTGGCGCTCATGAAGAACCAGGTTGCCGTGGTGCGGTCGCACCACATCTGGCGCTGCTCCTCGGGCGTGACAACACGGGTGCGGTCGAGCATGCGGTAGCAGCCGGCGTCCTCGAGCGCCGCCTTCATGCCGGTTTCTTTGAAGGTCTCGCTGCCGCCCCAGGTAACCGAGTCGCCGTCGCTCATCCACGAACGCACGAGCTCGACGGCATCTGCCGAGCTGGGAGCCCAGTACCCCTCGATATTGTGGCGCTCGAGCCTTTGGATGGTCGATGCGGCGGTTTTTGCCCAAGAGGCGAGGACGGTGTCTGCGCGCTGGGTCATGGCGTGCCTCCCTGTGGTAAGTGTGCGTACGTATTCGCTTATGGTACCCACCTCGCTATACTGGGATGCCGATAAACCTGCGGCGTCGGCGGGCGGATAGCCCCCAGCCGCTGCATTTGAGAGGACATCATGGACCAGACGCTCTTTCGCTACGACATCATTGCCGAGGATCCCGAGACGCATGCGCGCGCGGGCGTGCTGCACACGCCGCACGGCGACATCGAAACGCCCATCTTCATGCCGGTGGGCACGAAGGCCACGGTCAAGGGCGTTCCGTGGGAGACGGTGCACGACCTGGGCGCGCAAATCGTGCTTTCCAACACGTATCATCTCGCGATGCGCCCCGGCGCCGACCTCATCGCCGAGGCGGGCGGGCTGCATACGTTCATGAACTGGCACCATCCCATCCTCACCGATTCCGGCGGCTTCCAGGTGTTTTCTCACGGCGACGCCGTGAAGCTCTCGAACGAGGGCGTGCGCTTCATCGCCACCGATTACGATGGGTCCCACGTGTTCTGGACGCCCGAGGACAACATGGCGATCGCCCAGAAGCTGGGAAGCGACATCTGCATGCAGCTCGACCAGTGCATCGGCTATCCCGCGGAGCGCCGCGATGTGGAGCGCGCGATGGATCTCTCGAGCCGCTGGGCCGAGCGCTGCTACAAGGCGCATACCCGCCCCGACCAGGCGCTTTTCGGTATCGTGCAGGGCGGCATGCATCTCGATTTGCGTCGTCGTTCGCTGGAGCGCTTGGAGGAGATGGGCGACTTCCCGGGCTACGGCATCGGTGGCTATTCGGTGGGCGAGGACCACGAGACCATGTTCGAGTCGCTCGAGCCGCTCGCGGCCGAGTACATGCCGCGCACCAAGCCCCGCTACCTCATGGGTGTGGGCAATCCCACCACGCTCGTGCGCGGTGTGGCCTGCGGCATCGACATGTTCGACTGCGTGCTGCCCACGCGCACCGGGCGCATGGGCTCGGCGTTTAGCCACGAGGGGCGCCTGAACTTCCGCAACGCCCGCTTTGCGCGTGATCTCGGCCCCATCGATGCGCATTGCACCTGCCCGGTTTGCACGGGCGGCTACACCCGTGCGCACATCCGTCACATGGTGACGCAGCACGAGATGCTCGGCGGCATCCTACTCTCGATGCACAACATCTACTTCCTGCTCAACCTCATGCATGAGGCGCGCGAGGCCATTATCGAGGGTCGCTACGGCGCGTTCGTGCGTGCGTGGATGGACTCGCCCGCTGCGGCCGATTACTAGGGAAGGGCTCTAAGGTGGGAGTTCAAGCGCAGGTTCGGCCCAAGGTGTCGCCCGACCGTCGTGAGCGAGGCACGCGCGAGGAGCGTATGGCGCGCGGGCGCGAGGCGGCTGCGGCCTGTCCGGTAAAGACGCTCGCCGGCTGCACGCCTGCCGCCCGTCGAGCGGACGTGATCGCGCTGCTCACCGAGCAGTCTGCCTCGCGCGTGGCGGAGCTCATTCCCATACGATATGGCCGTATGAGTGCCTCTCCGTTCGCGTTCTTTCGCGGGTCGGCCATCATCCAGGCGCACGATCTTGCCCGGCGTCCTGTGACAGGCATCGAGGTACAGGCCGTTGGCGATGCGCATATCGCAAATTTCGGTATGTTCTTGAGTCCTACGCGCCATTTGGTGTTCGACATCAACGATTTCGATGAGTGCGCGCCCGGGCCTTGGGAGTGGGACGTGTGCCGCCTTGCCGCAAGTGTGGAACTTTGCGGGCGCGAGCGCGGTTTTTCCCAGCATGACCGTCGTGCGGCCGTGCGCGCCTGTGCGAAGGCCTATGTTCGCACGATGGCCGAGTTCGCCGCGATGGGCGAGCTCGATGTGTGGCATGCGCATCTCGACCTCGATGAGGTGGTTTCGCGCTTCGAGGATGAGATGAGCGGCAAGGAGAGCCGGACGCTCCGCCGTGCGATGAAGAAAGCGCGCGCGAAGGATTCCGGCCGCGCGGTCGAGAAGCTTGCACGTGTGGAAGACGGGCGTCTGCGCTTCGAGATGCGCCCGCCCGAGCTCGTGCCGCTTTCCGAGCACCACGGCTATCGCGACGCCGTCGAGCTCTCTCACGCGCTCATGGAGCTCATGCGGCGCTATTTCGACAGCCTGCCCTATGATCGGCGTTTCTTGCTGAACCGCTACCGGTATCAGGATGCCGCACAGAAGGTGGTGGGCGTGGGCAGCGTGGGCACCCGTGCGTGGGCGGTGCTGCTTGCGGGCAAAGACGCCAACGATCCGCTTGTGATGCAGGTCAAGGAGGCGCAGCAGTCGGTGGTGGAGCGCTACTGGCGGCCGAGTGGCTTCGATCATGCCGGTGAGCGCGTGGTGCAGGGCCAGCGCCTCATCCAGTCGACGAGCGATATCCTGCTGGGGTGGACGAGCGTGAGCAATCCGCTTGGCGAGCGACGCGACTACTACGTGCGGCAGCTGTGGAACGGGAAGGGCTCAATTGACCTCGAGGAGATTGGCGAGGAGGGCCTGCGTTCGACGGCGCGCCTGTGTGCCTGGTCGCTTGCTCATGCGCATGCTCGTACGGGCGATGGCATCGCGATTGCAGCGTATCTGGGTTACGGGCTGCCCAAGAAGGACGCGCATGACGCGGCCGACGCTTTTGCTGACGCGCTTGCCGATTACGCGAGCGCCTATGCCGTCCAAAACGAACTCGACTATCAGCTGTTCTGTGAAATGATTGCCACGGGCGAGCTGCCCTGCGTTCAGGAGGGCGCATAATGCCGCGCACTGCCGCAAATCTTGCGAAAAAGGCGGTGAAGACGACGTCGAGACGCAGGCTGAAGCCTACTGGTCGAGGTCCGAGAGTTCTCCCAGATCGGTGAGGTCGAGTTCAGAGGCATCGACTAGGCTCTCAGGGCGCTCCGTCTGGCCGTCTAGGGTCGTGGGGATGGTTCCTGCGAGCTGGCCGCGAATGCTATCTGCGCGTAGCATGCAGAACTGCTCGATAGCCTCGATGCCCGCCAGGAATTCATCATAGGATACAAAGGCGGTGGGATCCTTTGTCACGTACGGGGCAATGAGCTCGCGCGCCTGTGCGATTGTCTGTGCGAGCCGGCCGCTGTCCACGTAGCTCACAAGGAGCTCATCAAGGTAGCCGTGATACCGCTCCCGATACTCATCGACTCGCATGAGCTGCGAGAAGAGGGGCCGCTCTGCAATTACCTCGGACGCGGCAGGCTCATCGATGGGGAGGTTCACATAGGCCGCGGCGTCGTCTGGAAGTTCCTTTCGGCCCAGGGCGTACGTTCCGAAGGCGAGGTTGTAATCCCAGGGCACCATCTCCATGACGCCATGCTCCTCGTACAGCAGATAGTTGTGGCCTGTCGAGCCGAGATAACTGTCGAGGTTCGCGCAGAAAACCTGCACGGCAAAGTAGCGAAGCACCTCGTCGACGTTGACCGCGCGTTCGAGGTCGACGCCCGATGCGAGCACTTCGAGCGAGCGCACGAGTCGCCGCTCGTCAACCCGCGTTGCGGGGAAGCGCGCGGTCTCGAAGATACCGGGATAGAGTCCAGGGTCATCACCGATGTAGCGCAGGGCGACATCGGCATTCTCGTCTTCGAGCGACCGATAATCCGGCTTGTAGAGCATGCCGTGCCCCTCACCCCAGATGCGCTCGGCGAATGCATCCTCCGCCTCCTCAATGGCAAGAAAAAGACCCCAGGCCTCTCCGTTCACCGTTACAAATACAAAGCTCGTCGCGGGCGTCGGAACGCCCATGAAGCGCATCATGTCGAGAGCGAGATAGTTTTTGAGATAGCTGTTATCTTGGAACGCGGCATCGAGCGAGAGCTTGTCAAGCCCATGGTAGGACAGCGAGTCCTCATAATGGTCGAACTCGATTTTGAGGCTATAGCGGGCAAGGCCGCGCCGTGCTACATGTCCTAGCGAGTTATTGCCCTTGGCGCGTAAGCCCACCCCGGAGAAGCGCTCGCCGTCAATCGTTATATCGACGCGGATGTACTCCTCTTCGGGAGCGCGCGCGATGAAGCCGTTCCAATCGTCGTGCTCGATATCGATCGTGTGCACCGTGCCAGACTGAAAAAGCCTGCCGAGATAGGCGTCGTTGCGTGCAAGCGTCACGATGCCGGCGCGGCCGAGCGCGGACAACGCGAAGGTGAGCGCGATTCCGAGCGCGAGGAGCAACAAGCACGCAATATCGAAGCATCGATTCCGGATCATCGACGCTAACCTTGGTAGTCACCGTTGTAGGAGACGAGTGCCGCGTGCTCGACGCCCTCGAGTGCGCAAAGCGTGCCCACGAAATCGGACGCGCCGTTACGGAGGCGAACCTCGTAGGTGAGCTCCGTTCCTTCACCGGTCACCGTTTTCGCCTTGAGGGCGCTTGCCTGTACCGCTGCCTCGAGTGTCTCTGCCATACGCTGCTCGGCGGCGTCGTTCTCAACGCGTACAGCGAGCATGTAGGGTTGCTCACGATCTTTTTTCGACGAGAGCACCAGCATGATCAGTCCGATAAAGATGCAGCCGAGGATGGCGAGGACAATGAGGCCGGCTGCCAGCACGATGCCCGTTCCGATGCACCAAAAGAGGTATACGATGTCGAGCGGTTCTTTTACCGGCGTGCGGAAGCGAACTATCGAGAGCGCTCCCACCATGCCGAGCGACAGGAGCACGTTGCTCGATACCGCGAGGATTACGAGTGTGGTAATGAGCGTGATCGCCACGAGGCACACGCCAAAGCTTGCCGAGTACATAACGCCTGTGTAGGTGCGCTTGTAGATGAGTAGGATGAAGAGGCCCAGTACGCATGCGAGAACAAGGGCGAGAACGGCGTCCACCAAGGGGACGGCATCAAAGCGGTCGAGAAACGATGATTTGAAGATGTCGTTGAAGGTCATGGTGTTTCCTGTCTGGCGATGTACCGGCGGTCTTGACGGTTGGACGAATGGGGGTTGAGTAGCTACTCGAGTCGTCTGGCAAGCGCGTATTTCGACCATGCGCAACGAACGGCTCCGGGTACCTGGATGGCGGCGCGTACGATATCAGGGAGGTAGGCGTCGTATTTCACTTCGAGTACCACCTCGCCGGGCTGGACGGGGACGAGCGGCATCGCGGAGTCCGTAAGGGCACGGGCACAAGGAGCCGACCTCATCCGAGAATCGATGGTGACGCGCACGTTGCCAGCTTCATAGCGAAACGGTTCTCGCTCATAAACGACGACGGTTACCGGGCGCATACGCATGGTTGCCGCGAGGTTCAGAAACTCGGCGAGCAGCGGCGGGTCGTTTCGGGCGGGCTTGCGGAAATGACCGGCCTCAAGCGTCTGCGCTTCGACTCGCGATATCCGGGCTGCGCGCTTGCGGCCAACGCCATCGGTTTTCGCCTTGCATTCAAGTTTGAAATAATCTCCCGAACCGTCACCGTAGGTGCGAATACGCCATTTGGCGCGCTTGCTGTAGCCCTCGGTCTTTTGGCGAAGGGCGTCGTCTGCGAGCGTGTCGAAGTAGAGGCTTCGTACGGTATAGCGGCCATCCGACCCGGCGTTGCCGTCGCGTGCGAGCAGCAGGCCGAGCCGGCGGGAGAGCGCGAGGGCATCACCATCCGAGACGAGGTACTTCAGCTCATGACGAAAGCGGGGTGCCGGTGATGCATGCATTAGTCGTCGTAGCCAGAATCGTCGTGACCGGAGTTACCTGAATCGTAGCCTGAGTTATAACCCGAGTTGCCCGAATCATGACCCGAGTCGTAATCGCTGTTGCTCGGCGTGGGTGCCGGTGCCGGCGTGGGCTCGGGTGCCGGTGCCGGTGCGGGTGTCGATGCTGCGGAGCCGCTCGACGAGCCACCGCTTGATGAGCCGGTGGATCCCGAGCCGCCGGAGCCTGCATGGTTGCTATAGCCCGAGTTGGAATTCGAGCTGGTTCCGTAATCGGTGTAGTTCGTAGAACCTGAACTGCCGGTTGCTGCGGGTTGCTCGTAATCCGTAACGCCGTCGTTCAGCGGGCCATAGTCGGAGTCGTTGTAATCGGTGACGCCATCGTTGTCGGGGCCATAGTCCGAATCGGCGTAGTCGGTCCAACCGTAATTGCTCGCGCCTACGACCTGCATGGAGGCAGACGCCTGCTGGCCTTTCATATACGTTTGAGTGTCGAGCACGATGTTGCGCAGGAAGTCGTTGGCGGGAAGCGAAGAGCCTTCCTCGACTTCGAGGTCAATAACGTTGCCTTCACCCTCGACCTCTTCAATCAGATATCCCGCTTCGCGAATCTTTGCAACGAGGCCGGATATCGCGGCACGGCATTCCTGGCCTTCATATCCTGTGAGGTCGAGACCCATAGCGCGCGCGTCGTCGTTGCGCTCCTCAACGCCGACCACCATGCCCTGGGCATCGTAGTGAATGGCGAATTCCGGATTTACGCGCAAAATGAGCGTGCCCCCGCCCTCGGGATAGGGAAGTTCCGGCTCGGGGGCCGGCGTTGCCTGCTGTTCTTGCACCGTTTGCACGGGAGCTCCTGGGAAAACCTGTGCGAGTGCGTAGAGTGCACCGCCGCCCACGATCAAAGCGAGCAGCGTGGCGAGCACGATGGTCAGGTGTTTGTTCGTCATGTTGTTCACCCCTTGGTCGCTTAGCGGGTCTCTTGCGCCGGAGCTTCGCCCCGATGATCGGCTCCCCTCGTTCAGGAGTCGGTCGCCCTGCCAAGGGGTAGCCAAGCAAGTATGTATCACGAATCGCGCGCCGGCCAGCTCCTCACATGTGTAAGCATTCTGTAAGGCCCGATCTTTGCTCCGCCTACCGACGCAACTTGACCGTTGACAGATTTTTCGATGACGAAAACTTTACCCCCTCGGATGCGTTTGTCCAGCTCATAGGGCTAAACTGATGAGGGTATAACTTACACCATGTCATTTTGATTCTCATTGTCTAGGACGTTTCGAATCCGTTTATCGGATCCCTGAAAAGCGTGCGTCGTCCTTCGGCACTGGGGCTGAGTGAGGAGAGGTCATGGCGAACGAGCGCAGCAACTCCGATGTCGACGAGAGGGCCCTTTCTGAGGAAGAAGGAGAGCGCACATACTATCGTGGGCCGGTGATGATGCGCGGGCGCATGATTCCCGCCGACAACACCTACGCCAACCTCCTTGCGCCAGAGAAGTCGACCGACTGGTTGCATATGGATCCGTGGCGCGTGCTTCGCATCCAAGCGGAGTTCGTAGACGGATTCGGCGCGCTCGCGGAGGTGGGCCCGGCGGTTGCCATCTTCGGTTCGGCGCGCACCAAGCGAACGGACCCCATGTATCGCGCCGCGCGCGAGGCGGGCCAGCTGATCGCCGAGCGCGGGATCGCGGTAATTACAGGCGGCGGACCAGGGATTATGGAGGCGGCGAACCGCGGTGCAGCGGATCGCGACGGCACCTCGATCGGCCTTGGCATCGAGCTGCCGCATGAGCAAGAGCTGAATCGCTGGGTAAACCTCGGCATGACGTTCAGGTATTTCTTCGTGCGCAAGACCATGTTCGTGAAGTATTCGGACGGCGCCATCGTGTTTCCCGGCGGCTTTGGCACGCTCGATGAGCTGTTCGAGCTGCTTACGCTGGTGCAAACGCACAAGGTTGCTCGCACGCCCGTGGTGCTTATGGGTTGCGACTATTGGCGCGGGCTCTTTGAATGGATTGACGACGTGCTGCGAGGCGAGGGCATGATTTCGGATCTCGACCCCAAGCTCGTGCACATCACCGACGACGTGGAAGAGGCGGTGCGCCTCGCCACGAGCGCGATTTCACGATAGGCCTGCTGATCGCCGACTCTCTCGGCGTTGCTAGCACGAGGGTCCTCCACGCCGGTTGCTACGCAGTGGGTGGAATGCACGCAAATATGCACAATGAAAGCTCGAATTAGGGCGCAGTTCGCCGTCAGTGCCACGTTTGTCCCGTCATACTGTGCAAAATTTGCGGTAGTGCACGACCTGATGGACGAACATAGATTGCATAGGGCCTTCGAGCTGCTGAATCCAGGGGTTTTGTGTGTATAAATATAGGTTAAAAATGTATACCGTTTTTTAGGCGTGCACTACCGCAAATCTTGCACATTTTTGAGCGTTGCGCGTGGCACTCCCTACCGCTAGATGGTGCCGGAGCGGACAAAGCGCTCCCACAGCTCGAAACGAAGCATGTCGAGGCGGCGCGCCTTGAGCTTCGCGTCCTCGCTGCTGGATAGCCCGCGCACCTGCGGCCATGGCCTGAGGCCAAGCGCTTTGCGAGTTCGGTCACCAAGAAGCACCATATATTCGTAGTCTTGGGCGTCTTCTTTGCGTATGGCGTAGTGCGTTAGGCGCTCGACGGTTGCGAGCGCGTTGCGCCTGCGTGAATCCATGAGCACCTTCCAGCTGCTTTGATGCTCCGCGTGGCTATCGTAGTCAAATGTCGCCATGCGCTTTGACCCGTCGGGAAGCGTCGCCACCACGAGAACGTCGGGATAGCGCTCGGATGTCCGGTTGCTTCCATCGGGGTTTCTGCCATCAAAGACAGTGAGTTTGGGATTCATGCTCATCGCGCCAAGTGCCATGCCGCCCAGCCGTTGCGGAAGGCCGTAGAACATGGCGACGGCAGATTCTTTCGGCGAACGCGATCGCTCGAGGATATAGGGCAGTGCGCGCCGGGCGAGCTTGCTACCCGGCATCGGGGCTGCGGTGTTGAGATAGTGTTCGAGCCGTTGAACCGTCGTGAGCTGATGGTCGCTCCCTTCGCGATGGACAACACCGCTTACGGCAACCGAATCGAGCCGATATTCGGAGCAGAGCGCCATGCCCCGAAAGATCGCATCGAGTATGTCTCCTTGCTGGCATAGTTCCAAAAAGCAGAGCTCGGGGCAGGAGCAATACAGATCGATGCCGTCTACGCCGCATGCAATGGGAATAAAGGAACGAGCGGGAAGCTGGAGCATGCAGAGATGCGGCCGCACAACGTGTGATTGCCGTCGCGCCGAGCGCGTGCCCACAAGAAAATCGAGCGGGATGTCTTCGAGATCGAGAAACCAGCGCATCTTGTGCACGTCGGCGTCGCAGGGGATGGCGGCATCGGAGCAATCGATGCGGCAGCGCGCCTGCGCGCCCAGCTCGGGGCACGCATGACGCATGAACCATACATAGGCGGCGGTATGTGAAAGAATGCACTTCATGACAGGATGATACGACAACTTTATAGGGGGAGGGCCATCTTTTCGGGTAAGCGCGGTGGTCGTCGGGCGCCGCATGTGGGGGAGGCGACGCTGTGCGAGCACGTCGTTCTGGGCATTTTTGGGTGAATGGGCTAGGATGAAGCCAACAGATAATTCACGCGGAAGGCGGCATCATGGCAGAGCGAGCTCGTAGACAGGACGGTAAGCGAAATGACACCAGGCGGAGTAATCCGCGACGCGAGGCGCGGGCACGTGCCGCCGAGCAGCATACGAAAGATGTTGAGCAGCGCCTGGCGAAAGATATCGAGCGCTCGCGCACGGCCCTGATGCGTCTCGAGGGCGCCCGTAACGTCGAGATGGCAGAACCGTGCGTGCCAGACGTGACGGTTGCAGACATGGATTCCGTGGCGGCCGTGCTCGAGCACGGCCGCGGCTATGCGCAGTTCTGCGATCTAGCGCTGCTCGATTTCGCGAGCTTCGTAAACCCGGGTGGCGGCTACATTCGCGGTGCGTGGGCACAGGAGGAGGCGCTGTGCGCCGAGTCCTACCTCTATAACGTGTTGGCCGAGCAAAAGGATTGGTACGGCGAGAATCGCCGTCACAACATTAACTGCGAGCTCTACCGCGATCGCGCGCTCGTGGTGCCCGCGGTGCGCTTCGAGCGGGGCAAGATGCACGCCTACGCCGATGTCATCGTGGCGGCGGCGCCCAACGCCCGCCGTGCTCGCGAAGACTACAAGGTCAACGACGAGACACTGGAAGCCGCCATGCGCAACCGCATTCGGTTCGTACTGGATATCATCGATGAGCTCGGTCGCGAGAAGGCGGTCCTTGGCGCATACGGATGCGGCGTCTTTGGGTGGGACACCACGCAGGTAGCTGAGCTATTCCGCCAGGAGCTCGCTGCTGGTACGCACGGGGTGAAGCTGGTTGTCTTTGCCATTCCGCGCACGCGCTACGATGAGAACCTCGCGAAGTTCGAGCACGCGTTCTCCGCGTTCCCCGAGGCCCCCGTGGCGACCTATGCAGAAGTTGCCGCGCGCCGCGCCCAGGCAGAGCAAGCCGAGCGCGATCGTGCGGCAACCGAGGATGAAGACGACGATGATTGGCGGAAGTACCTTTAGCGTTCGATTTTCTTGATGGCGATGCCCTCGACCACAAGCGTGATGCCGCCCACGATAAGGTATGCGCCCAGCAGGTAGCTCAGCACGAGGCTCGAGATGAGCGGCATGAAGAGAAACGCGATGCCCAAGATGATGTTGAGCACGCCGGTCGCGGTGCCCATCGATGAGGTGGGAATCTGATAGTAGCGCATCTGCCGTGCGAACGAGATGCGCTCGATGCCGGTCATGATGAGCAAAAACGAGAGCAAATACACGATGGCGCCGGCCATGAACGACGCGGGCAGCATGAGCAGCAGCGCGCCGAGCAGGGCATTCAAGATGCCCGTGGCGAGCTGCACGCCGTTGCGGAAGAACTCGGGCGTTTGGACATAGGTCGCAATCTGCCCGATGCCGTGCACGATGAGCAGCGCGGCGATGAGCGACTGGATGAACACATACGCCCCAAGCGGCGCGACAAGCGCGGCGATGCCGGAGAGCGCAAGTACGATGCCCAACGCGATGAGGCCAACCTTGGCCTTGTGCGCGGTGCGATTCCATTGCTCGATGTATTCGTTGATGTAGTCGCGATTTGAGTCATACCACTGCATAGTGAAGCTCCTTGCTAAAAAGGCTCCCCAGCACACCGGCTGGGGAGCCAAGCTGTTGTTAGAGCTGTTCTACCCGCGCTCGCCGCACATAAGCCGGCATCGCCGCGAAGTCAAAAACATAAGCCATCCGTAAGGAATGGTGCCGAGGTATCCGGTCGCGGCCTAGTACGCCCACATATGGTCAACGGGGCCGGAGCCCTGGCCCAGGTTGAGACCGGCGGCAAGTGCGCCCGTGAGATAGGACTTGGCCTGGTCGACCGCTTCGACAAGCGTGCGCCCTTGCGCGAGTCCGCATGCGATGGCCGAGGAAAGCGTGCAGCCCGTGCCATGCGTGTTGTCGGTTGCAACACGGGTGTGGCGGAACCACGTGGTGCGCGGCTCGTCATCGGGGTTCAAGGCGGGCTCGGCAAGTACGTCGTTGGCGTCGTTCAAGCTGTGGCCGCCTTTTACGAGCACGGCGCAGCCCAGTCGGCGCGCAAGCTCGCAGGCAACGCGCTGCTGATCGTGTGAGGTATGAATCTCGATGCCAGAGAGCGCTTCTGCCTCAGGGATGTTGGGGGTGATAACGCGCGCAAGCGGCATGAGGGTTCCCGTGAGCGCTTCGATGGCGTCGTCTGAGATGAGCTTCGCGCCCGAGGTTGCCACCATGACCGGATCGAGCACGATGTTCTCGGCACCCCAGTGCGCGAGCCGCTCGGCGATCACCTCGATGATGGCCGCCTGCGACACCATGCCGATCTTCACCGCCGCGGGCGGGATATCCTCGAACACAGCGTCGATTTCCGCCGCGACAAACTCCGGTGTGGCGTCGAGCACGGCGCGCACGCCTGTTGTGTTTTGCGCCGTGAGCGCGGTGATAGCGGTCTCGGCGAAGAGGCGGTGCGCTGCGATGGTCTTGATATCAGCCTGGATTCCCGCACCGCCCGACGAATCGGACCCAGCAATGGACAGCACGGCGGGTATGGTCTTACTCTGCATGGTGGACCTCATTTCTCTTCTCGCGTGCATCGACAAGGTGAAGTGTGCGGAGCGCAGGGCTGCCATTGCCGCGCGCGCAGTTCCGCAGGCAAGCGAAGCGCAGCCGAGGACTGTCTGAGCACGGGGCAATGGCAGCCCCGCGCTCATTGGGTTACTCGGCGTCCAGGTCGATCGTCGTGCCTTCAAACACCTTGTTCACCGTACGCACGGCGCACATCTTGCCGCACATGGTGCAGGTGCCCTCGGTGGAGGCGGGCGAGGCCTCGTAGCGCGCCTTCGAGGTTACGGGGTCGAGGGCGTACTGCCACATCTCGTCCCAGGCAAGACGCCGGCGGGCATCGCCCATGCGATTGTCGGCATCCTGCGCGCCGGGCACGCCCTTGGCGATGTCGGCGGCGTGCGCGGCGATCTTCGTGGCGATGAGGCCGTCCAGCACGTCCTTCGCGTTGGGCAAGCACAGGTGCTCGGCGGGCGTCACGTAGCACAGGAAGTCTGCGCCCGAGCTCGCGGAGATGGCGCCGCCAATCGCGGCGGTAATGTGGTCGTAGCCCACGCCAATGTCGGTCACGAGCGGGCCCAGCACGTAGTAGGGCGCGCCGTGGCACAGACGCTTCTCGAGCGCCACGTTAGCGGCGATCTCGTTGATGGCCATATGGCCGGGGCCCTCGATCATGACCTGCACGCCGGCGTCCCACGCGCGCTTCGTGAGCTTGCCGAGCTCGATCATCTCGGCGGTCTCGGCAGCATCGTTGGAGTCGAAGAGGCAACCCGGACGGCAGGAGTCGCCGAGCGAGATGGTGACGTCGAACTCGTGGCAAATCTTCAAGACCTCGTCGTAGTACTCGAAGAACGGGTTCTCGTTGCCGGTGACCTCCATCCAGCCAAACAGGAGCGATCCGCCGCGGGAAACGATGTTCATAAGGCGGCCGGTCTCTTTGAAGGTTTTGATGACCGAGCGGTTGATGCCGCAGTGGATGGTGAGGAAGTCCACGCCGTCTTCGGCATGCGCGCGCACGGTCTCGAGCAGATCCTCGGCGGTGAGCTTGACGAGCGGCTTCTCCATGTAGCCAATGGCGTCGTACATGGGCACGGTGCCCACCATGAGCGGCGTTTTCTCCACGAGCTCCTGGCGGAAGAAGCGGGTCTTGCCGGAGTTGGAGAGGTCCATGATGGCATCGGCGCCAAACTGCTCGGCCGTGTGCACCTTCTCCCACTCGACGTCGGCGTCGGCGACGTCGCCCGAGATGCCCAGGTTCACGTTCACCTTGGTGGAGAGGCCCTCGCCCACGCCTGCGGGTTTGAGCGAGCCGGCGAGGTGGCGGATGTTCGCCGGGATGGCGATGCGCCCGGCAGCGACGCCCGCGCGGATGAACTCGGGATCGCGGTGCTCCTGCTCGGCCACGGCGCGCATGGCGGGCGTGATGACGCCGGCGCGCGCGAAATCGAGCTGGGTCACGCACGGCGTGCCATCGGGGCGCGTGGCCTGGGTGGTCTGGGTGGTTGGGTTCTGCGGTGCATCCATGATGCGACTCCCTTCGTTGGCATTACCCATGTCAGGTTCGACGGGTCGGGGCGGGCGCGCCCCCTCTCAGCCTGCCGCGGCCTGCAAGCTCCCCGTGATATGCGGTTCGAGTTGCCGCCATTATACCCCGCGCTGCCAACAACGTGGCGGCGGGTCAGATCTTGTTGTTTGCCATGAATACGAGCGTCTCGCGCGTGGCGCCCTGTGTTGAGAGCTCGGGGCTGTAACGATAGCCCACGTCGAAGCGGATAAGGTCCGCGGCGTCCTCGATGCCGCGCTCAGCCATCCAACGGACCATCGATCCGCGGGCGATCTTGCTCGCCGTGGCGCGCTGCACCGGCTTGCCTGCGCGCAGCTCCTCGCCAAAGATGCAGGTGACGACAGCTGAGGCGGCAGGCATGTGTGGCAGGACGGCCTTGGCGTACTCCACGCTCGCGAGATTCACCAACGTGGTTGGCTGGCCGTTGCAGATTGTGCAAGCGATGTCGGGCCCCCAGAACGCGTACAGATCGCGTGCACCGTCTACGGCGAGCTTCGCGCCCATCTCGAGCCGGTAGGGCTCCACGGCGTCAAAGGGGCGCACGCACCCGTAGAGACCCGAGACCACCCATAGGTGTTCCTGCAGCCATTCGAGCTCTTCAAAGCCCATGACTTCAGGCGCCATGCTGCGGTACTGGATGCCCACGTAGGAAAAGACGGCGGGGGAAATAAGGAGTGCTTTTGCAGGGTCGTCCAGTTGGCGCTCATCGGAAACCACGCAAAAGTCGTGCAGCCGTTCGATATTCTCGGCAAGGAGCTTATCGTTCACACGCCAGAGCGCCTTGAGGCCCGCGGCGCCCTGCTCGCGCTCGATGGCGCGCAGCGCATCATAGAGGCGGCGCGTTTTCTCAAGGTGGGGCGGAACTCCGCGCGGCTCAAACGCATCGCGTGCCACGCGCATCTGCTTAGCGGGTGAAATGATGACCTGGAGCACGCCTCCTCCTTGGTGAAGCTGCAAGACGCCAAAACCGTGTACTCATTTATAGCATCCGAGCACGTTCTACAGCAAAGGGCCCGTCCGCTTTCATAAAGGCGAATCCGCGAAGCGCTTCGCCTGTTGAAAGCGGACGGGCCCTCATGTTCGTAGGGCGTGTGGCTCCTTACGCGCGCTCGATGAACGCCTTGTAGCCCTTATAGGCCTCGTAGACGTCGGCCTTGTTCGAGATCTCCCACAGCGAGTGCATGGAGAGCACGGCTACGCCGGCGTCGATCACGTCCATGCCGTACTCGGCGAGGATATAGGCGATCGTGCCGCCGCCGCCCGCGCCAATGCGGCCAAGCTCGCAGGTCTGGAAGGCAACGCCCGCCTCGTCCATGATGTCGCGCACCAGCGCCATGTACTCGGCGTCGGCGTCGTTCGAGCCGCCCTTGCCGCGGGAGCCCGTGTACTTGTTGAAGCACAGGCCGTGGCCCATGAAGGCGGCGTTCTTCTTCTCGAAGCGATCGGCGTAGAGCGTATCGAAGCCGGCGGAGACATCGGAGCTGAGCATGCGCGAGTTGGCGAGTGCGCGGCGGAGCGCCAGCGAGCTGCCCTCACCGGCGAGCGCCATGATCTCGGCCACGGTGTTCTCGAAGAAACGGCTCGTCATGCCGGATGCGCCCACCGAACCGATCTCCTCCTTGTCGACGAGCAAACACACGCTCGTGCGCTCGACTTCGGTCACAGCGAGCTGCGCGGCGAGCGAGGTGTAGGCGCACACGCGGTCGTCCTGGCCATAGCCCAGGATCATCGAGCGGTCGAGGCCCATCTCGCGGGCAGCGCCGGCGGGCACGACCTCGAGCTCGGCGGAGAGGAAGTCCTCCTCGTCGATGCCGTATTTCTCGGTAAGGAGGTCGAGGAAGAAACGCTTCACAGGCTCCTTCTCTTCCTCGTCGCCCTCGATGACAACCGGGCGGCCACCCACGATCACGTCGAGGTTTTCGTGGTCAACGGCCTCAGCGGCGGGCTTCTTTAGCTGGTCGGAGGCAAGGTGGATGAGCAGGTCGGAGATGCAGAAGACCGGATCGTTCGCGTCTTCGCCCACGCGGACCTCGACGGTGGTGCCGTCCTTCTTGCACACCACGCCGTGGAGCGCCAGCGGGGTGGCGACCCAGTGGTAGGCCTTCACGCCGCCGTAGTAGTGCGTGTCGAGGTAGGCCATATCGCCGGCCTCGTAGAGCGGGTTTTGCTTGAGGTCGAGGCGCGGGGAGTCGATATGCGCGCCGAGGATGTTCATACCCTGCTCGATGGGCTGGGTGCCCAGATTCACGAGCATGATGGTCTTGTTGTGGCAGGTGGCATAGATCTTATCGCCGGCGGTGAGCTCGCGGCCGAGGGCGGCGGCCTCGTCGAGCGACATGTAGCCCGCCTCGCGCGCGGCGGCGACGCTGGCGGTTACGCACTCGCGCTCGGTCTTGTTCTCGGAGATGAAGGCGCGGTAGTCGCCGCAGAGCTCCTCGAGCTCGGCGATGGCAGCCGCGTCGTAAGCTTTCCAGGCGTTCGGACGCTCCATAGGTGAGTCCTTTCTTGCGTGCGAATAGTTCCATCCGGCATGGTAGCACGGCGGGGCGCAAGGCGGCTCGTGGCGCGCATGTATCCACATGAGCCTAGCGTGCGCGCCGCCACGTTTTGAGGGCGAGCGCGATGCCACCGCCGAGGAGCGCTAGGCCGATGGAGCCTACTGTCGCTGCGAGGGCGTCAATCTCGATGTCGCTGGTTGCGGCGAGCGTGCCCGCATCGGGGCGTTGTGCGGGTGTGTTCGAGGTGTTTGCATGGGGAGCACTGTTCTCGTTGTCTGCCGCACTGGATTCGTTGTCGTCGGGCTGGTTGGCTGGGGGCGTGGGATTGGTGGCGTTGCCGGTATCGGATGAGCTGTCGCCTCCGGGCTCATCGCCGCCTTGGTCGGGCTGGTTGGTGCCGCCGTCTTCACCGTGGTCCGGCTCTTCGCTGGCGCGGGTAAACACGAAGGCGCCGTTGTTGCCCAGTCGCGCTGCCAGCGCGACGCCGTTATCGGAGGCCGACACCGAGAAGGTCCGCGCATACGGTGCTGTTTGCGTGGCATTTTCCTGCTTGGCAACCACGCTCGAAGATGCGCTCGGTGCAAGGGGCGTGCCTGCATTCAGCTCGTATTGCCCACGTTCGCCCACGTGCCATGAGGCGCCGCCGTCGGTTGGGGTGGTGTATGCCCTAACGATTTGCACCTGCTCTGCCACCGCGGGCTCATCGATAGACGAGAAGCGCACCTCGTAGGCATCCTGCACGTAGTAATAGGTTGCTCCGGCGACGGGTTCGCTCGTGAGGGGCGCGAGCTGATTGGGGGCGGGAAGCTCGCCGTCGCCACGTGAGGTGCCCGGCGCGAACTCGAACAGCGGCGTATCGGCGGTAAGCGTGTATGCGCTGCCCGTGGTAGCTGCGCGTCCGTTTGCGGCTGCTCGTGCGTTCAGGACACCGCCCGATCCCTCAACCGCGCCTGCGGGCACGATGGGGCTGCCATCGGCGCCCGCGACCAGTGCGCCGCCAAGCTCCTGCTCGAGCGCGTTGAAATCGAGCTCCTCGCCCGCGCGGATCCGGTCGAGCACCGCTCGCACTTCAGGGCGCGGCGCGACTTCGTACATCAGCCGCACAGGAGCAAGGTTCTCGGTAGCGTCGAGCGCCATGCTCGCCGATCCGTCGCGCGCGATGGTCACGCTCGCGCGAAGCGCCGGCACGGCATCGGCGGGAATGGAGAGCAGCACGGTTTGCTGCGCGGTGGCAAGATCGGTTTCGACCATGACGTAGAAGTCGTAGAGTGCCACATCGCCGCCGGTATAGGGGTTGGGCAGGTTGCCAATGTAGAAATATGTGTCGCAGATCGCCGTGGCACCGCGGTCGCGCGCCGCCTGGATGTTCTCGGCCTCCTCGCCCGATGCGGCACCGGCAACCGCCGCGTCGAGCTCTGCCTGCGAGGCGAAGCTGTAGGGCGTGCTCCCGTCGGGCACCATCTGGTGGTCGCTATCAACGTAGTAGGCCACGCGGTTGGAGTACGAGGAGGAATTCTCGTATGCCATTTGACCATCGAGTTTTGCCTGATAAAAGAGGTCATATGCCGCATAACCCAAGTTGTAGCGCGCGTTGATGCTGCGCACGAGGTAGTCGAACTCGTGGGTGGCGCCGGAGAGGTCGCTGGGATCGTCGAGGCTCATGGTGACCGCGGCCGCCGCAAGCGAGCCGTCGAGCATCGTGGTGCCGTAGCGAATGCCGCGCACGCTTTCCACCGACATGCCCGCGCCAATCACATCGCTCGCCTCGATGCGGGTTCCGCCGGCAAGCGTTGCCTGCGCGTTGACCGGCGAGATGTAGGAGATGCCGAGCATCGCGTCGGTTGCGGCGGCAAACGCCCAGTTGATGGCCGAGGCGCTGCGGGCGGGGTAGTAACGGTCGACGCAGCTTATCGCGGTGGGGTCTTGGCTGTCGAGCAGTCCATCGACGACGGGCAAGGTGACGTTTTTTGACTCGAGGCCGCGCTTGCCGGATCCGTAGAGCGCGAGCTCGACGCTGTGCTCGCCGTTCGCCTCAGCCGCTGCGTACCCCTCGGCAGCATCCGAGATGTTCTGGCTTAGATCGACGGTGCTCCCGCCCACGTTGGCTGTGAGCTGATGCGCCGCTTGCTGCTCGGCGGTCTCGAGCAGATAGGCGCCGGCATCGGTAGTGTCGATGCCGGTAGTGTAGATTGTGAGCGGATGCTCGGCACCATACGCAGCTTCGATGCGCTGCTCAACACTGCGCATGGTCAACATGGTCGCAAACAACGCGTCGGTTCCATAGCCTGTGTCGTGGCTATTGGGAAGCGGGCCCATGAAGTTGGTTGCTTCGCCGGTGTAGGCGGGCGGCGCGGCGATAGCGGTGTTTGCCATGGGCGGGGTCTCGATGCCCATGATAACGAGGCTGGGCGTGCGGTTGTCTGTCCCTTTCGCGGAGCCCTGCACAAGTTGCTCGCCGGCGAGATAGAGTGCGCGCTGCAGGTACGAGCCACCGCCGAGTTGGCCGTCCTGCGTGGTCGCGCCGCCCGCGCCGTCGTCGCGCGCCGTGGCCGTGACGCGCATCGTTGCTGCATCCGGATCATAGGCAAGATACGTCCCGTCGCTGGCGGGATCGTATGAGGCAAGCGGCATGAGCACCGTGGCGTTAGCCGTGTATCCCACGACCGCAACACGTGCCTCGCTTGCGCCGCCGCCCTGGGTGAGCACGCGCCCAATCGCCTCATTGAGCGCGGAGACCAGGTAGGCGGCATGCGCCTGGTCGGCGTAGCGCATGTCGGCGAGCATGCGGTTGAGGCTCACGACGAAGACCACATCGTGAGCGGTGTCGCTCTCCTGACGTATCGAGGCGGCAGATGCGATCGCCGAGATGCCCACCATGAAGTCGTTTTCGGGGTCGTTGAGTGCAAGGTCGCCCATCCCGGCTTGCGCGAGCTCGTCGTCCGTTGCCCAGACCGATTTATCAACCCAGATGCGCCCCGCTTGATCGGTGCTATAGGTGTCTGAGTTTCCGCCGCTGGCAAGAGCGCTGCGCCAGCTTCCAGAGGTATCGGGGTCGGCCATCTTTTCAACGCCGGTTATAGCTTGCGTGTCTGATTGCGTTGCGGCCTGCGCGGGCGCTGCATGGGGGAACGCAAGCGCGCATAAGGTGAGCGCGAGCGCGAGTAGGGCAAGTGCGGGGGTGCGGAAGCGCAGGAAAGAACGGTTGGAATGCGACATGTCGCCTCGATTCTGCCCGCGCCGGCGGACTGCTGCCAGCGCGGGCCTGGAAAGGGGATGTAGCCCTCAATACCCCGGCATTGCGAAAGACAGGCTCAAGAAACGCTTACGAATTGCAAAATGTGGAGCACTTTTTTCGTGGGTTGCTGAGTAGAAAACGATTATGGGATTCGCGAAAGCGCTGGTAGATTCGCTGCGCATGGCGTCTGTCCACTTGGCTGAGGGCGAAAAAAGTGCTCCATGTTTAAATAGGGATCCGTGAAGGGTGCGAATGGGCTCTCGCGAGTGTATGAATTGATGTCCAGCCGTTCGTTCAGGGGAGTTAGCGTCATGATCGAACGCTTTTTCTGCCTTTTTGGAGCGTCAGAAAAGATTGGGTAAGGTTCAGAGCGCCAGCGCTGAGTATACGCAACTTTGGTTGCAAAGAAATCGCAGGTAGAAAGGTTGCCATTTAAATGGCTACTTTGCTGGACCCCTGTTGAATAGAACAAATCTTCAACGGGGCGATTTTGCGCCATTAATTTGCTTCTACATCGTGGCAATTGTTGCTTCCAAGGAGGCAATTTGTTTCTTAAGTCTGCGAACCCTTGACCGCTGGGAGAGAAAACAGGGAGTGACGATAGCGTCGCATCATCGAGACCAGACGACTTCTTGCCGCCCGGTCTCTTGGGCATTTTGGCATCTGTTGCTACGTGTAGTGACTGTCGGAGGTTTTGCTATTTCTCATTCGAGAGCGTTGCCAAAGCTTCCAAGGCAGTTTGTTTGGGAATGTGGGAATGTCGAAACGCCATTTTGTCGTACGTTATGATCGCGTCGACTTCGAGTGCTTCAGCTGCGGCCCGAACAAGACCGTCTTCATAATCGGGCTCGTCTGATGCAAGCGCACTTGTAATAAGGCCGTCTGTGAGATCAACCAATTCAAAGACTTCGGCGGCAGTTGCGATACAGGATCGCGCGGTCTTCTCGTCCATATAGTGCACGTGCAGCGCGTAATACACCTCATTAAGGCATGAAGAAAGAATAAACACGCTGTAGTCGCATTCGAATACTGTTTGTAAAAAGGTGCTGACCTCGGCGTTTTTGGGCGAGTTTGGATGAAGCCAGTAGACAAGGGCGTTGGAATCAAGCAGAAAGGATTTCATGGCTGCGTGCTTCCTTTCCTGCTTGGATTAGATCGTCTGCCGTAGTGTCCTGCTGCCAGGCGGGTAGGGAGGACTTCAGGGCTTGGATGTTGGCTTGCGCGCGCAGCCATGTTTCAAGTTTTGAGTGTGTGTACGGTTTTTTGAAACGAATGACGATAACGCCTTCGCGCGGCGAGTCCATATCGTAGGCATCTCCCACGTTCGCACTGGCCTTTTTGCGCAGGACACTGGGGATGAACGCTGCGGCGCTGTTCCCTACTTTCGTAAGTGATGCGGTTACCATCGCAAGCCTTCCTTTATATGTTTAACGCGTTAAACATATAATACCCCGTCCGCGTGCCTTCATGCGGATGGTGCCGATTGAGGTGTTTGGGCGAGCTTCGCAGCGCGTGTGGCGCGTGTCCACATGGGCGGGTAGACTGAGGGGAGTGAATTCGAGAGAGGAAACCTCCTATGTCAGATAGCCCCGCAGTCGCGCCCCGCCGCATCTTTGCCGTCGTCGATGGCAACTCGCTCATGCACCGTGCTTTCCATGCCGTGCCGCCCACCATGAACGCGCCGGATGGCCGGCCCACCAACGCCGTCTTCGGCTTTCTGAACATGTTCCTCAAGATGGTCGACGCCTTTCATCCGGACGGCGTGGCCGTGGCGTTCGACAAGGGCCGTCCGCGCGTGCGCATGGAGATGCTGCCGCAATACAAGGCCCAGCGTCCGCCCACCGATCCCGACCTGCGCCAGCAGTTTCCCATGATCAAGGAGCTGCTCGCCGGCCTCTCGATTCCCATTCTGGAGGCCGAGGGCTGGGAGGGCGACGACATTCTGGGCACGCTCGCCCGTATCGGCGAGGCGGCAGGTTGCGACATGTACCTCATCACCGGTGACCGCGACATGTATCAGCTTTCCACCGAGCACGTGAAGATCGTGGGCACTAAAAAGGGTCTCTCCGACGTTCAGATCATGACGCCCGAGACGGTGGAGGATCTCTACCACGGCATCACGCCCGCGCTCGTCCCCGATTTCTACGGCCTCAAGGGCGACAGCTCCGATAACATCCCCGGCGTCCCGGGCATTGGCCCCAAGAAGGCGAGCGCGCTCATTGCACAGTATGGCTCGCTCGACGAGGTCATCGCGCATGCCGACGAGGTGAAGGGCAAGATGGGCGAGAATCTGCGCGCACACATCGACGATGCGCTGCTCTCGCGCAAGGTCGCGACGATTCAGACGAATGCCCCGATCGAGCTTGATTTCGACACCGTGCAGTTCCCGGCGTTCGATGCCCAGGCGGTGGGCGAGGCGCTCGGCGCGCTGGGCATCATGTCGATGCAGAATCGCTTCCTGGCGCTTATCGACGCCGGCGAGGGCGCGGCTGCGCCGGCCGAGCTCGAGTTGCCCGAGGTCACCGTGGTGCGCGCAGAGGAAGCCGAAGCGCTTGAGGCCGCGCTCGCACAGGTGCGTGCCGCTGTTGAGGAGGGCGCTTGGATCGCCGCTGTGGTGGATGACGACAAAGAGCCCGACGCACTCTTTGGGCTTACCCGCACGCTGTGGCTCGCGCTGCCCGAGGTGCTCATTGCGATCGAAGAGCCCGAGGGTGCGCTGGCCCCGACGGCACAGCTGGCAGGTATCGATTGCTCTCACGGTGTGATCGCTGGGGTGCTCACGTACCTGCTTGCGTGCGGGCATGTTGCGTCGCCCGATAGCAAGGCGTTGCTGCACGAGCTCTCACCGGTCGATTCGAGCGAGCCCGAGCTGCTCGACCCGCTCGCGGTGGATGCGTCACGCATCTTCGATACCAGCATCGCTGCGTACCTGCTCGATTCCGTGCGTTCGAGCTTCGATGACGCGTATATTGCCGATACCTACTTGGGCGTTCCCGTGCCGCTGGTCCGCGGCGACGAAGGCGCGCCAGACGATGCTCCCGCGCCGGCGGCCCGCACCGCCACGGTGGCGCGCCGCGCGGTCGAGCCCTTGGCAGCGGCGCTTCAGCGCGACGGCGCTGTCGAGATCTTCGAGCAGATCGAGATGCCGCTCGTGTTGGTGCTTGCGGCGATGGAGCGCACCGGCATGCTTGTCGACCCTGCGCGCCTCGCTGCGATGTCGGAGAAACTCTCCGGCGAGATCGACGAGCTGGCCGCCCGCATTCGCGAGCTGGCTGGCGATGGCGATTTCAACATCGGCAGCCCCATGCAGCTCTCGCATGTCCTGTTCGACGTGCTGCGCCTGCCCACGCGCGGCCTCAAGAAGACGCAGCGCGGCTACTATTCAACAAACGCCCGCGTGCTCGAGGAGCTTGCTCGCGACCACGAGATCGTGCGCCTCATTCTCGATTGGCGCGAGAAAACCAAGATCAAGAGCACGTACCTCGATACGCTGGGGCCGCTGCGTCGCGGCGACGGCCGGGTGCACACCACCTACAACCAGACCATTACCGCCACGGGCCGTCTCTCGAGTTCGAACCCCAACCTCCAGAACATCCCCACGCGCTCCGAGCTGGGCCACACCGTAAAGACGGCCTTCTCGGCGGGTGAGGGCAGCGTCTTTCTGGCGGTGGACTACAGCCAGATCGAGCTCAGGCTCCTGGCGCACCTTTCGGGCGACGAGCACCTGGTTGCTGCCTTCAACGAGGGCGAGGATTTCCATGCCGAGACCGCGGCCCGCGTCTTCGGCGTTCCCGTCGAGGAGGTTACGCCGGCGCTGCGCAGCCGTGCCAAGGCGGTGAACTTTGGCATCGTGTACGGCCAACAGGCATACGGCCTCTCGCAGTCGCTCGATATCCCCATGGCCGAGGCGCGCGAGATGATCGAGGCGTATTTCGAGGCGTATCCCGGCGTGCGCCGCTATCTCGACCAGACGGTCGCCGACGCCAAGCGCACGGGCTATGCCGAGACCATGTACGGCCGGCGCCGTCCCATCCCGGAGCTCAAGATGCGCAATCCCGCGCAGCGCGCCTTCGGTGAGCGCACGGCCATGAACCACCCCATGCAGGGCAGCGCCGCCGATATCATCAAGATCGCCATGGTGCGCGTCGCACGCCGCCTGCGCGAGGAGGGCTTTGCCGCCCGCATGATCTTGCAGGTGCACGACGAACTCGATTTTGAGTGCCCCGAGGCCGAGATCGAGTGGCTTTCGGCGATGGTGCGCGAGGAGATGGAGGGCGTCGCGGCGCTTCGCGTGCCGCTGGTGGCCGAGGTTTCCTATGGCGTCACGTGGGCCGAGGCGAAGTAGCGCGCGGTGTCATGCGCCAGTGTCGCACATGACGTATAATTTCGAAGGCCCGCGTAAGCGGGGGGCATATGGATATATTGGGCTTTACCTGCGTAACCATGGAGGATACGATACATGATCACTCTTCCCACGTTGCATGACGACGACCTTTCTCGCGTGAAGGTTATCGCGAGCGATATGGATTGCACGCTGCTGGCCGACGATGGCTCGATGCCGCCGCATATGTTCGAGCGCATCGCCGCGCTCGACGAGGTGGGCGTTATCTTCTGTGCGGCAAGCGGCCGGCCGAGCTATACCCTGCATGACATGTTCGAGCCCGTGCTCGACCATGCGGCCTACCTCTCCGACAACGGCGCGGCGATCGCCTGCCGCGGCGAGCTCATCTTCAAGGACCTCATCGACGTGCCCACCTATCACGAGCTCATCGACTTCTCGCTCGCCGACGGCCGCGGGTTTCCCACGGTCTGCGGCATCGAGGCGTGCTATGTGGAGCGCAAGTATCGCGACCAGTGGGACACGACGCTGCACAAGTTCTATAAGCGCATCGAGTACGTTGACAGTTTCGACACGCTCACGGCCGAGGTGAACAAGTACACGGTGTTCTTCCCCAACAACGACGGCGAGGACATCTACGCCGAGACCTACCGGGACCGCTGGGGCGCCGATTTCACGGTGACCAATGCCGGTAAGCAGTGGATCGACATCATGAACAAGCATGTCGACAAGGGCCAGGGCCTTGCGCATCTTTGCGAGTACCTGGGTGTGTCGATGGACGATGCGCTTGCGCTGGGTGACACCTACAACGACATCCCGATGCTCAAGGCGGCGGGGCATGGCTATATCGTGGCCAACTCCGAGGATCACATGCAGGCGCATGCGAACTTCCAGGCGCCGTCCAACAACGAGCGCGGCGTGGCACAGGTGATCGATGCCGTGCTCGCGGCGCACGGTGTGACGCCGAGCTGGGCATAACATGGCGGGTGCGGGCGGCTGGATAGCGCGCGCCGAAGCGCACGCGGGGCTGCCCCGCGGCACGGTGGCGCTCATTGCCGTCCGCTTCTTGCTGTACCTGGGCGTTCAGGCGTCGTATTTCATTGGAATCATCGGCGCGCTTGCCTATCAGACCGATGCCACCACGGTCGATCTGGCGTGTGCGGTGGGCGTGTTCAACCTGTTTATCATTGCCGGCAACGCCGCGGGTGGCTCGCTGCTCGACGTGCGTGGCCCGCGCATGCATACCGTCGTTGCCCTGTTCGTGGCGTTTGCGTCGTGCCTTGCCTTTCAGTTGGTGGAGGTTGATGTGGGCGCGGTGCTCGTTATGGGGGCGGCCTTCGGATTTGCCACGGGTGTGGGCTTTGCCTATCTCAGTTCGTACCCTGCCTACCTTTCTGCCGATGCCGATGAGCTCAAACGTGTGAACGCGCTGCTCTCGGTGGTCTCGAACGGCGCGGTGGTGCTGGGCCCCGCCGTGGGCGGCATCATCGCTGCGGTGCTGTCCGCGCAGCGGGTGTTTCTCTTCTCGGCATGCTGCGCCGCCGCTGCGGTGATTCCTGCCATCCGTTTGCTTGCGCACGCGCGGGGGCGGCGCGGGCGCGCTGCTGCGGCAGACGAAGCCGCACCGGTAGCGCCGCGCGGCAGCTTTGCCGAGTCGGCACGCACGGTGCTGGCGCATCCTTCGCTTGCGCTCTTGTTCTGGGTGGGCGTGCTGGCCTATGCGGGCTACGGCGCGCTCGATCCGCTCGAGTCGCTCTACTACCGCGATGTGCTCGCCGTCGATATCTCCTGGATGGGATGGCTTTCGAGCGCTGCGGGCGTGGGCAGCGTAACGGGCGCCGTGATCGCGATGCGCCTGCCGCGCCGCGTGGTGAACGTGCGCACGCTGCTGATCCTCATCGCCTTCGAAGGGCTCGCATGCTGGCTGTATGTGGGAACGCCCTACGTTGCGTGCGCGCTCACGGGGCAGCTGTTGCTGGGTGCGGCGTTCGGTATGGTCACGCCCCTCACGAACACGCTCGTCCAGATGCATGCGCCGTTGCATGTCTTGGGGCGCGTCAACTCGGTGATGAACGCAGGTTTCAACGGGGCGGGCGTGCTGCCACTCCTGGCGGCGCCCGCGCTGGCGGCGATGTTTGGCGTGCAGCAGGTTATGGTGGGGGCGAGCATCGCGGTGTTCGTGGTCCCCGTGGCCTGCATGGTGCTGCGGCATGCGCAGATCGAGCGACTTGTTGCGGCGGAATGCGTGGGCGAGGCGCGGCGGGGATAGCGGGGCGGGCGCGGCCCGTGCACTCGCCTCATTGCGTTTCGGCAGGATTAATTTCGTGCATGACCGGTTGGTTGCCGGCGCGCCCTGCCTATCTTTGGCGTATAGTTACATGCAACTTGCGCCAGCTTGCAAGCAGGCGCTTCGACGCGAACGATGGGAGTATTCGGTGGGTACCGATCAAGCTGCACAGACGAGCGCTGCGCTCGCTGCCGCCATGCTCCCGCGCTGCTCGGATGCCGCACCGCGCATCTGCGCGCTTCCCCGACGACGATAGCCCGCTTCCCCGGCACCGGAGCGCTGTCCGGTGGGGTGTAGCTGCGGGCATGTTGTCTCGCGTCTGCGTGCGCGCCATCGCGGCGCAGGCGTACCCGATGCTTCGCGCGCGATGCGGGCATCGGTTGCGGCGCCGATGCGGCGCTCGCCATCGCTGTAGACCAACCATGATGAAAGGATCTGTCATGAGCAGGGAAAAGGTAGTACTCGCATATTCCGGCGGCCTGGATACCTCGGTGTGCATCAAGTGGCTGCAGGTCGAGCGCAACCTCGACGTCATCGCCATCTGCGGCAACGTGGGCCAGGACGAGAAGGATCTCGAGTGGATCCGCCAGAAGGCGCTCGACATGGGCGCGATCGCTTCCGAGGCTGTGGACATGCGTGCCGAGTACGCGCGCGACTTCCTCTCCAAGGCCATCTGGGCCAACGGCAAGTACGAGGGCGTCTACCCGCTGCTTTCGGCGCTGTCCCGCCCGCTCATCTCCAAGCATCTCGTCGATATCGCGCACAAGTACGGCGCCAAGTACGTGGCGCACGGCTGCACCGGCAAGGGCAACGACCAGGTGCGTTTCGAGACCTCGATCCGCTCGCTCGACCCCGATCTCGAGATCATCGCGCCGGTGCGCGTGTGGGACCTCACCACGCGTGAGTCCGAGATGGAGTGGGCCGCGGCGCACGACGTGCCGGTGCCCACCACCAAGAAGAAGCCCTACTCCATCGACGACAACCTGTGGGGTCGCGCGATCGAGTGCGGCGTGCTCGAGGACACCTGGAACACCCCGCCGGCGGACATCTGGACGATGACGGCCGATCCCAAGGATTGTCCGGCCGAGCCCGAGACCGTGGTCATCGGCTTCGAGGGCGGCATCCCCACCTCCATCAACGGTGAGCAGATGGAGCTTCTGGACCTCATCATCAAGGCGAACGAGATCGCCGGCCGCAACGGCTACGGTCGTCTCGACATGATCGAGGACCGCGTGGTGGGCATCAAGAGCCGCGAGTGCTACGAGTGCCCGGGCGCGCTGCTGCTCATTGAGGCGCATCACAATCTCGAGACGCTCTGCCTGGATTACGAGACCTTGAAGGAGAAGGCGAAGCTCGACGTCGAGTGGGCGAGCGCGGTCTACCGCGGCCTGTGGTTCAGCCAGAACCGCTATGCGCTCGACGCGTACAACGCCTACACCCAGAAGTTCGTGACCGGCGAGGTGCGCATCAACCTCTGCCGCGGCGGCCTGTTCGTCGACGGCGTGCGCAGCCCCTACAGCCTCTACGACAAGAACCTCGCCACCTATGACGAGGGCGACACCTTCCCGCATGAGGCGGCGCCGGGCTTCATCGAGCTGCACAGCCTGCAGCATCGCACCTGGTCGCGCATGCAGGGTCCGGGCTCGGGCCTCATGGAGGTCTAGTGCCGGGCGCGGCATAGATGGCATGACGGCGCGGCCCGCAGGTCCAGGTGGTCTGCGGGCCGCGTTTTGTGCGCACACCGCCCGGCGCGCCCGTTGCCGTGCGTGGCGGGTGCGCGGGCATGGTATCGTTGTGCGAGAGTCGGGAATGGTCGCTGCACAGGTTGTGCGGCGCCCGCTCGGCGCACGCGTGTGCAACAGGAGCTATTCCGCGGTGTTTCCGCGTTATCGAGGAGGTTTGCCATGGCGCTTTGGGGTGGCAGGTTCGAGGAGAACGTCGCCGAGGCGACGCAGGAGTTCGGGGCATCGCTGCCGGTTGATAGAACGCTCTACAAGCAGGATATCGCCGGCTCCAAGGCGCATGCCGCCATGCTCGCCGCGCAGGGCATCATCTCGGCCGACGACGAGCAGGCGATCCGCGCCGGTCTCGAGGGCATCGAGGCCGATATCGATGCGGGCCGCTTCGTCTTCGACATCAACGACGAGGACATCCACATGGCGATCGAGAGCGAGCTTACGCGGCGTATCGGTGAGGCGGGCGCGCGCCTGCATACCGGCCGCTCGCGCAACGACCAGGTGGCAACCGATACGCGCCTTGCCGCGAAGGCGCTCGCGCGCGACCTCATGGAGGCCAATCTGCGCCTGCGTCGCACGATCGTGGATGCCGCGCGTGCGGCGGGCGACACGGTGCTGCCCGGCATGACGCACCTGCAGCACGCGCAGCCGGTGCGTTTCGCGCACCATCTGCTTGCGTATGCATGGATGTTCGCGCGCGACTTCGACCGCGTGCACGCCGCCTTCGATGCGGCGGATGCCAACCCGCTCGGCGCGGCGGCGCTCGCCGGCACAAGCTATCCGCTCGACCGCCAGATGACGGCGCGCGCCTTAGGCTTCTCGCGCGTGATCGAGAACTCCCTGGATGCCGTGTCCGACCGCGACTTCTTGCTCGATCTGGAGTACGCCTGCGCGGTGATGGCGGTGCATCTTTCGCGCCTTGCCGAGGAGATCGTGCTGTGGTCGAGCCAGGAGTTCGGGTTCATCACGCTTTCCGATGCGTTCTCGACTGGCTCGTCGATCATGCCGCAGAAGAAGAATCCCGATTTCGCCGAGCTCATCCGCGGCAAGACCGGCCGCGTGGAGGGCGATCTGGTGCAGCTGCTCACTACGTTGAAAGGGCTGCCGCTCGCGTACAACAAGGACATGCAAGAGGACAAGGAGGGCGCGCTCGATGCGGCGCATACGCTGCTGGCGAGCCTGGGTGTCATGACGGGCATGGTGGGCACCTGGACCGTGAACGCGCCCCGCATGCGCGAGGTCATGCATCGCGGGCACCTCGCTGCCACCGATGTTGCGGATTACCTGGCCAAGCGCGGCATGCCGTTCCGCGAGGCCCATGCCGTGGTGGGGCGGCTGGTGCTCGAGGCCGAGAAGGCCGGCGTGGATATCGCGGAGCTGCCCTTCGAGGCGTTCCAGGCGGCGAGCGAGCTCTTTGAGCCCGATATCACCGCGGCGCTCGATATCGATGGCGTGGTGGCCGCGCGCACCACGCAAGGTGGTACCGCGCCCGAGGCGGTTGCGGCACAGCTGGCGCTCGTCGAGCAGGGGCTGCAAGAAAGCGCAGACCAGCTCGCCGCGCTCTCGCCAGTGGTCGCGATGGGGCAGGGAGCGTAAGGGTATGGAACAGGCCGAACGCGATGAGCTGTTCTGCTCGATCTTGAACGACGAGCTCGTGTGCGCGCTTGGCTGCACCGAGCCCATTGCCGTGGCGTTCGCGGCGGCGCTTGCCCGCGAGACGCTCGAGCGCGAGCCGGAGCATATCGAGGTGGCGTGCTCGGGCAACATCATCAAGAACGTGAAGAGCGTCACCGTGCCCAATTCGGGCGGTATGGCCGGCATCGAGGCAGCCGCGACGCTCGGTGCGGTGGGCGGCGATGCCTCGAGCGCGCTCGAGGTGCTCGAGCATGTCGACGATGCCGACATCGCGCGCACCCGCGAGCTGCTCGCGCGCGACGGTTTCTGCACGGTGTCGCTTGCGCAGCACGTGCCCAACCTCTATATCAAGGTGTCCGCGCAGGCGGCGGGGCATGTGGCCGAGGTGGTCGTGGTGGATCACCATACCAACGTGGTGCTGTGCGCGCTCGATGGCGTGGCGCGTCACGGGTCGCTCTCGGCGGCGCGGGGCTGCATGGACGCCAGCGACGATGCGGATGCCGCGCATGCCGGCGGCGCCGTGCGTGCGCTCACCCTCGATGCCATCATGGATTTCGCCCGCACGGGCTCGATCGATGCTGCGCGCGTGGCGCTCGAGCGCCAGATCGAGCTCAACAGCGCTATCTCGGATGAGGGGCTTACCAACCCCTGGGGTGCGCAGGTGGGCAAGACCCTGCTGGCCAGCAGGTACGACGATGTGGCGTGCCGCGCGCGCGCCCGCGCGGCCGCCGGCAGCGATGCGCGCATGAATGGCTGCTCCATGCCGGTGGTGATTGTGTGCGGCTCGGGAAACCAGGGCATCACGGCCTGCATGCCGGTGGTGGAATACGCGCGCAAGCTGTGCATTCCGCACGAGGGGCTGCTCCGGGCGCTTGCGCTGTCCGATTTGGTGGCCGTGCACGTGAAGAGCTACATCGGTGCGCTTTCGGCGTTTTGCGGCGTGGTGTGTGCGGCGTGCGGCGCGGGCGCGGCGATCACGTGGATGGCAGGCGGTAGCCCTGAGCAGGTGGGGGAGACCATCGTCAACACGCTCGGCAACGTGGGCGGTATCGTGTGCGACGGCGCCAAGTCGAGCTGCGCTGCCAAGATCTCGGCGGCGGTTGACGCGGCGATTCTGGGCCACGATATGGCCATGGCCGGGCGCGGTTTCCGCGCGGGCGAGGGCCTGGTGCAGCGCACCGTCGAGGAGACCATCGCGAGTATGGGCTATGTGGGACGCGTTGGCATGCGACCTACCGACGAAGAGATCCTGAACATCATGATTGGCAAGACCGAGGTGGACTGCTAGCTGCGGACGTCTTGCACGAGCTCGAGCAGGTTGTGCTCCTGGCGCTCCAAGAAGCGCTCCTCGATCTCGTCGAAGCTGCGGGCAAATGCCGCCATGGAGCCCGCCCATGTGGCGCGCACCGGCTGCTTGCCGCCAATGAACGCGGTTTGGATGCCGCAGTCGGGTGTGGGGAAATCGCGCTTGGGATCGTTGCCCACCATGAGCACCTCGGAAGGCTCAAGCCTGAGCTTCTCGAGTGCCTCCAGGTAATAGGTGGGCGAGGGTTTGCAGCGCGTCGAGGTGTCGAGCGTTGTGATGAGCTCAAACGGCGCGTCGGCGATGTCGCCCCATGCCATACGGCAGCCAATACATTCGGGGCTAAAACACGGGTTGGTGAGCAAGGCGCAGCGCAGCCCGCGCGACGCGACCTCCTCGAGCGCCTCGCGTGCACCCTCCATGGGCCGTGCGGCGATGATGCCGTCGTTGCGGCGGGGGAGCACCTCGCGCTCGTAGTAGCGAAACACCTCGGCGATCACGGGGTCGTCGAGCGGCACGCCGCAGCGCTGCTCGATGAAGCTGTTGAAAAACGCGCGGTTGGTGCCGGTATCGGTATCCTCGCGCGCATTGTTGTTGAGATTGAGCACCGCCCCGGTGAACGTGGCAAAGGTCGCCAGCGGGTTTTTCCGTGCGACATCGGCCAGAAGCCCCGCCATGTCCTTGGCCCAGACCGCGATAAACGCGCTGAGGTTGATGTCGACAAGCGTATCGTCCATGTCGAAGAGAACGGCTTTGAGCATGCGGTGCCTCCTTTCCGGCTCGGGTGCGTTCGGTTCATCCTGTTGTACCCATTTTCACACGCACAAGCCGCCCGCGCACCTTACGCTTATGTCATCTGCCTCTCCGCTCGCCGTCTGCGTGCAACCGTACGGCGAGCGAAGGCCGCAGATTCCAGAAACGTGCCTGAAAAAACACAACTCTGCCTTGAAAACGGGGGCGAATCAACGTAACCTATTAGTTCGTGAACCTATATGGCTCACGTACGTATCTGTCGGCCCCCGAGTGTTCCAGACGGTTCGCGCGGTTTTCCGTGCGTATCTTGAGGTCAAGCGATCGGGGCCCCGTACATCGAAAGGGGTCCACCTTTGAGTGAGATTCAAAACGCGTCCATCTTTTCTCTCGACGATGTAAACGAAGAGGAGATGAACAGCCTCATCGACGGTACGATTACCGACTTTGATGAGGGGGATCTGGTCAACGGTTCCGTTGTCAAGATCGAGAAGGACGAGGTCCTCGTCGACATCGGCTTCAAGTCTGAGGGCGTCATTCCGGTTCGCGAGCTTTCCATCCGCAAGGATGCCAATCCTGCCGACATCGTCTCGCTGGGCGATCCCATCGAGGCGCTCGTGCTCCAGAAGGAGGACAAGGACGGTCGTCTGGTCCTCTCCAAGAAGCGTGCTGAGTATGAGCGCGCGTGGAACCGCATCGAGGAGAAGTTCCAGTCTGGCGAGAACGTCGAGGGCGAGGTTATCGAGGTCGTCAAGGGCGGTCTCATTCTCGACATCGGCCTGCGTGGCTTCCTGCCCGCCTCCTTGGTTGACCTCCGCCGCGTGAAGGACCTCAGCTCCTACCTCGGCACGCGCATCGAGGCCCGCGTCATCGAGATGGATCGCAACCGCAACAACGTCGTGCTGTCCCGCCGCGTGGTGCTCGAGGAGTCCCGCAAGGCCGAGCGCACCGAGATCCTCTCCAAGCTCAAGAGCGGCATGCGCCTCAAGGGCACCGTCTCCTCCATCGTCGACTTCGGCGCCTTCGTCGACCTCGGCGGCATCGACGGCCTCGTGCACATCTCCGAGCTCTCTTGGAACCACGTCAACCATCCTTCCGAGGTTGTCAAGGTTGGCCAGGAGATCGAGGTCGAGGTGCTCGACGTCGACCTCAACCGCGAGCGCATCTCGCTCGGTCTCAAGCAGACCACCGAGGATCCGTGGCGTTCGCTCGTCAAGAAGTACCCCGTGGGCGCCATCGTCGAGGGCACCGTTACGAAGCTCGTCCCGTTCGGCGCGTTCGTCGACCTTGGTGACGGCATCGAGGGCCTCGTGCACATCTCCGAGATGGCCAACAAGCACGTCGACCAGCCCATCCAGGTTACCCATGTGGGCGCCAAGGTGCAGGTCAAGGTCATGGAGATCGACCTCGACCGTCGTCGCATCAGCCTCTCGATGAAGTCTGCTGCCGAGACCCTGGGTGTCGAGATCGAGGTTACCCCGCTCGACAAGCCCGAGGAGAAGGCTGAGGACGCCGAGTAGCATCTGCTGCAAGTACCTCGCTTCAAGCGCATTGAAGGCGGCTCCGGTGTATGCCGGGGCCGCTTTTTGCATATTGACGAATATCGCGAATTCGTCACCGTTCGCAGCGGGTTTATGACCGCTCGCCGTCTTGGTAAATGTGACAAGAAACGTAGCAATTTATGCGTGGTATACGGATGGTGTATGGTACGCGCGGATGAAGGAGTAGGACATGCGCTACATGCACACGGATGCCCCACGGCTTCAGATGCTGAAGATTGGTGCCCTCGCACTTGCGATCGCGGCGATGCTGGCTGTTTCGGGCTGCTCGAACGATGCGGATGCCCAGCGTATCGCCGAGCTCGAGGCACAGGTGGCCGAGCTGCAGGGCCAAGCAGATGATGCGGCAGATACAGCTACCACGACCGACGACGATGCCGCCGCAGCTGCTCAGGCACCGACGTCGATCGCGCCCGAGGCCGATGCGAGCGTGCTCGAGGCCTATCCCGAGGTCGCCTCGTTTACCACACGTGTCGAAGAGCTTGAAGCATCGTGCGCCGCAGTAACCGCCGGCAGCGATGCCGCCGCGAACTATCAAACCTATCTCGAAATGAAGGCGCAGCTCGATTTGCTCGATGACGAGATGGACCTGTATGATGATCAGCAGGAATATGCCGCGCGCACAGGTTCGATCGAGTACAACGATTACATCCAGATCGAAACCGCCCTCGACCGCCTGAGCGACCGGCTCGACTATGCCGAGGATTCGATGGAGTTTACGCTTGGAATCTACGACGACTAACGATGCTTCGTGCTCATATGACGCGCCTGCTGGCGCGCCGCGTCATGCCTCCGGTGTCCTTCGTGATGCTGGGGGCATGACCCTTGCCAACCGCGATGTGCTGCTGTTCGATTTCGATGGCACACTTGCAAACACCACGGCCTGCGTGATGCGCACGGTGCGCCGCGTGCTTGCGCTGCGCGGGTTTACCCAGGAGGAGATGGGCGATCTTTCCCGGTTTGTGGGACCGCCGCTTGTGGCCGCGTTCCGGGATATCTACGGCTTTTCGCAAACCGAGGCACAACAGGTTACCGCTGAATATCGTGCGGCGTTCGACGAGTGCACCGCAAAAGATTACCCGGCCTTCGAGGGGCTCCATAGCATGCTCGACGAGCTGGTCGCACGCGGTAGGCGGCTCGCCGTGGCAACCTCGCGTCTTGAATCGCGCGCGAAGACCATGATGGAGGAGCTGGTGTTCACACAGTTCAATGTGGCATACGGCCTGAATCCGCCCGCGCGCATGACGAAGGCCGATGCCGTACGCGATACGCTCGCGGCGCTTGGCGGCGACGCGACGAACGCGCTCATGGTGGGGGATAGCCATTTCGATGTTGAGGGCGCAGCCGCATTTGGCATTCCCTGCATCGGGGTGACCTACGGTGGAACCTCGACCGAAGATGAGCTCATGGCTGCGGGCGCCGTTGCGGTGGCGCATACGGTGGAGGAGCTGCGAGCCATGCTACTGGGGAGCACGGAGCATACGGGCATGTTGCGCTATCATGCTTGAGACAGCTAGCAAGACATGCTTCGGCCGATGGCTCGCATGGCGGGCGCGTGGCCGGCGGGCGGCTACATGCCGCGTGCACAACGGATGAGATAACGAGGAGGATGGCATGACGGTAGATGTGGAGCAGCGCGTCGATGCGTATATCGATGAGGTGTGGCCGCAGGTAATCGAGGATATCAAGGCGCTTGTGGCGCACGCTTCGGTGGCCGATGAATCCAAGGCTGCCCCCGGTACACCGTTTGGCGCCGAGGTGCGTGCCGCGCTCGATTGCGGTCTTGCCATCGCCGATCGCCTGGGGTATCGCACAGGTGATGACGAGGGCTATCTGGGCTGGGCGGATATTCCCGGCGCCGATGAGCGCCAGGTCGCAACCATCGCGCACGTCGACGTGGTCCCGGCGGGTCCTGGCTGGACCGGAGACCCCTTCACGGTGCGCGAGCGCGACGGCTGGCTTTTGGGCCGCGGCGTCATCGACGACAAGGGCCCTGCGGTGCTCTCGCTCTACGCCGGTGCCTTCCTCGTGCACGAGGGCATCACCCCGCGCTATACCTTCCGCGCGCTGTTGGGCTGCGATGAGGAGGTGGGCATGAGCGATGTCCACCATTATCTTGAGCGCCATGCGCAGCCGGCGTTTCTCTTCACGCCCGACGCGGAGTTCCCCGTATGCAATGCCGAGAAGGGCCTCTTTGGCGCGACGTTTGTGAGCGCGCCCATCGAGGACGGTCGCATCCTCTCGTGGAGCGGTGCCGAGGTCACCAATGCCATCCCGGGCGAGTCGATCTGCGAGCTTGCCGTCGACGTCGCCGAGCTTCCGGCACCTGCCGCGCATGCCGATCGCATCACCATCGAGGCGTTTGCACCGGGGCGCACCCGCATCACGGCGCATGGCATCGGTGGGCACGCGTCGCTGCCCGCGGGCTCCATCAACGCGGTGGGCCTCATCGTGGCGTATCTCCGTCAGCTCGAGGGTGTGCTGGCGCCTGAGGAGGAGCGCTTCATTGCGCTGCTCGAGCGCGTCCATGCCGACACCGCCGGTGAGGCCATGGGCGTTGCAAGCGCCAACGAGGCGTTCGGCCCGCTCACCATCATCGCAAGCGTGATCGATATCGCCGATGGCCGCATTCGCCAGGCGGTCGATTCGCGCTATCCCAGCAGCATCACCGCCGATGAGATGGCCGATACACTGGGCGCACTCGCTGCCGCCTACGGTGCCACCCTCGAGGTCGACAGCACCAAGGTGCCGTTCTCGGTGGACGCGTCGCATCCGGCGGTGCAGGCGCTGCTCGACGTGTATACGCATGTTACCGGTAACGAGGCGAAGCCCTTCTCGATGGGCGGCGGCACCTATGCGCGCAACTTTGCCTGCGCGGTCTCGTTTGGACCGGAGGATGCGGCACTCGAGATGCCCGACTGGGTGGGGCCGATGCACGGTGCCGATGAGGGTGCGAGCGAGGCGCAGCTGCGCCAAGCGCTCAAGATCTACATCCTGGCGCTGCTGCGCATCATGGAGCTTGATCTCTAGCGGGTAGCTCACAAACGATGAACCATTACGGCCGGTGTCGCCTTTCGGGCGGCACCGGCTTTTGCATGGTTGCTTTACTGTGCCGAGGTCATTGTAAGCTGCCGGTAAGATGCATGCCATTGCTGCGTAATGCTTGATAAGAGCATCGTAATAAGAGGTGAACGAGCAAATTCGGTCGGTAGACGCACGATAGAGTACGTAGTCGAACCGCGGACGTCCTGTGCGGCGCCCGCACCGCTGTTGCGAATGGAATGTTCGCGAAAGGAGAACCATGTTCGACTACGCTTGCTCTCGTCGTCAGTTCCTCGGTCTCGCCGGTGGCCTCGCGGCCTTCGCCGGCCTCGGTCTTGCTGGTTGTGGCGGCGATGGCGCTTCCGCTGGCTCCGCTGCTGCGGGTGCCGCGCTCACCGGTACCGTGACCTATGACGGCGCTTCTTCCTTCCAGGCCCTCGTTGAGGCTGCTGCCGAGCAGTTCATGAACGAGAACCCCGATGTCTCCATCACCGGCTCCGGCAACGGTTCCGGCACCGGCCTCACCGCGGTTGCCGACGGCACCGTGACCATCGGTAACTCCGACGTGTTCGCCGAGACCAAGCTCGAGCCCGAGCAGTGCGCCGACCTTGTTGACCATGAGGTCGCTGTTGTGGGCATGGGTCCCGTGGTCTCCCTCAACGTTACCGTCGATGACCTCACCCTCGAGCAGCTCGCCGGCATCTTCTCCGGTGAGATCACCAACTGGAGCGAGGTCGGCGGTGAGGATGCCGAGATCTACGTCATGAACCGTAAGTCCGGTTCCGGTACCCGCGCCACCTTCGAGGCCGCTGTCTTCGGCGCTGGCGTCGAGGAGAACGCGTTCAAGGGTTCCGCTGAGCTCGACAAGTCCGGCGACGTCCAGACCCAGATGGGCTCCACCGACAACGCCATCTCCTATCTCGACTTCTCGCACTTCGACGAGACCAAGTTCAAGGCCATCAAGGTCGGTGGCGTCGAGCCCACGTCTGAGAACGTCATGGACAACTCCTTCCCCATCTGGGCGACCGAGCACATGTACTGCAAGGAAGACGCCGACGAGGCCACCAAGGCGTTCCTCGAGTACATGCTCTCCGACGACGTCCAGGGTTCGCTCGTTGAGGAGCAGGGCTTCATCCCGGTTTCCGGCATGAAGGTTGTCAAGGATGCCGAGGGCAACGTCACCGAGAAGTAATTTCGGCAGAGAGCTGATTTTACGCCCCTGTACGTAGAACTGTTTCGAAAGGTGCGCTATGGCAAAGCAGATGCCAAAACGCAACCTTGAGAAGGTCGGATTGAGTGTCACGGGCGCCTGCGTCGCGCTCGTGACACTTGTCGTTGTCGCGCTCATCTTTATGGTTGCGCAGCGCGGCATTTCGACCTTCATCAAGGATGGCGTCAACATCGCGGAGTTCTTCTTCGGAACCGAGTGGAACCTCGCGGTAACCAACGAGGCGACCGGGTTGCCGTACACGGGCGCTCTGCCGCTCATCGTGACGTCGTTCGCTGTCACGATTCTCTCGACGGTAATCGCGCTTCCCATCGCGATTGGGGCGGCGATCTATACGGTTGAGATTCAGCCGAAGTTCGGCCAGAAGGTGTTCCAGCCGCTCGTCGAGCTGCTCACGGGTATCCCGTCGGTTGTGTTCGGCCTCATTGGCTTCCATGTGATCGTGGGTGCCATGCGCGCGATCTTCAACGTCGATCTGGGCTTGGGCATCCTGCCCGGTTCGATCGTGCTGGCATGCATGATCCTGCCCACGATCACGACGCTCTCCATCGACGCGCTGCGCGCGGTGCCGCAGTCCTATCGCGAGGGCTCGCTTGCGCTGGGCTATACGCGCTGGCAGACCATCTGGCACGTGGTGCTTAAGAGCGCAACGCCGTCGCTCATGACTGCCGTCATCCTTGGCATGACGCGTGCGTTTGGCGAGACGCTCGCCGTGCGCATGGTCATCGGCGGCGTCGAGGTCATGCCCACGGGGCTTCTCGAGTCGGCCTCGACCATCACCACGACGCTCACCACCTCCATGGCGGTCTATGCCACCGGATCGGTGCAAAACGACGTGCTCTGGTCGCTCGGCCTCATCCTTATGGGCATGTCGCTCATCTTTATCATGATCATCCACATCATCGGTGCGAAGGGGGCGAAGCAGCGTGGGTAACTCGCAGACCACCGCGGCGCAGGAGGCGCGCATCGCGCGCTCCATGCGCAACGACCGCATCGCCACGGGCGTGCTCACGGCCATCGTCGCGCTTGTCATGGCTATCGTTGTGTCCATGGTGCTCTACATCCTGGCACAGGGCGTGGGTCAGCTGTTCCAGCCCGGCTTCCTCACCGAGGCAAGCCGCTCCAACGGCACGGAGGGCGGCATCGCCTACCAGTTGTTCGACTCGTTCTACCTGCTCATCTTGACACTCATCATCTCGCTGCCCATTAGCCTGGGCGGTGCGGTGTTCCTCGTGGAGTACGCGCCCGAAGGACCCATCACCAAGATTGCCTCGACGGCCATCGAAACGCTCTCGAGTTTGCCGTCGATCGTGGTGGGCATGTTCGGCTTCCTCATGTTCTCGGTGAACTTTGGCTGGGGCTACTCGCTCATCTCCGGCGCCATCGCGCTCACGATGTTCAACATCCCCATCCTGACGCGCGTGATCCAGCAGGCGCTTGAGGACGTGCCGTCCAGCCAGCGAGATGCGTGCCTGGCCATGGGTCTCACGCGTTGGGAGACCACGCTGCACGTGCTCATTCCCGCCGCCATGCCTGCCATCGTGACCGGTGTGGTGCTCTCGGCGGGCCGCGTGTTCGGTGAGGCGGCTGCCTTGCTCTTCACCTCGGGCATGTCGAGCCCTGCGCGCCTGAACTTCCTGTCGCTCAACTTCGCGAGCCCCACGTGCGCCTGGAACATCTTCCGTCCCGGCGAGTCGCTCGCCGTGCACATCTACAAGATCTATGGCGAGGGCAGCCCCGAGGCACAGCACATCGTGTGGGGCACCGCTGCGCTCCTCATGATCTGCGTCCTGCTGTTCAACGTGCTTTCCCGCATCGCCGGCAAGGCCCTCGCGAGGAGGATGACCGCCGAATGACCACCGAAACCGATCAGTTCCTCAAAAGCGTCGATTCGAGCGAGCGTGGCCCGCGTGTCACCGGCGTGGCGATCTCGGACGAGGTCATGCTCGAGACGAACAACGTCAACGTCTACTACGGTGACCATCACGCGCTACATGACACGAGCCTTGCGTTTCACAAGGACGAGATCACCGCGCTCATTGGCCCGTCCGGCTGCGGTAAGTCGACGTTTCTGCGCAGCCTGAACCTCATGAATCGCGAGATCAAGGGGTGCCGCGTGACCGGCGAGATCATCTACGACGGTCACAACATCAATACCAAGACCGAGAACCTCTACGAGCTTCGCAAGTCCATTGGCATGGTGTTCCAGCAGCCCAATCCCTTCCACAAGTCCATTCGTGAGAACATCACGTTCGCACCGAAGCGCCACGGCGTGCGCGACAAGGCCGTGCTCGACCAGATGGTCGAGGAGAGCCTGCGTGGCGCGGCGCTGTGGGACGAGGTGAAGGACAAGCTCGACAAGAGCGCCTTTGCGCTTTCCGGCGGTCAGCAACAGCGCCTGTGCATCGCGCGCACGCTCGCTATGAAGCCGGATGTGATCCTCTTCGACGAGCCCTGCTCGGCGCTCGATCCCATCTCGACGCTGGCGATCGAGGACCTCATGCTGTCGCTTGCCAAGGACCGTGCGATCATCATCGTGACGCACAACATGGAGCAGGCGTCGCGCGTCTCCAACCGCACCGCGTTCTTCTACATGGGCGACATGGTGGAGTACGGCGAGACGGAGCAGATCTTCCAGCGCCCCAAGGACAAGCGCCTGAACGACTACCTGACGGGCATGTTCTCGTAGCGCACCCGCTCATCGGCGAGACGAGGCGCATCTCTCCGGTTTGCTGTTGCATGCCCATACCATGCGGGGCGTGCAGCGGATATCCCCTTCACAGCGGCGGTCCGTGCGGGCCGCCGCTTGCTGTTCGAGCGCGTTGTCACGAGGTGCGTGGCTGCTAGAGCTGGTGGCGGCTCGCGAATTCGGGATGGCCCTCGACAAGCGCGGCGTTGAACTGGTGGCGGAAGATGCCGATGCCGAGATACCAGGCGCAGATGAGCACCACGATGTCCAAGAGGGTAACGGCGATGCAGGCGGCAAGCGCCGCGGGCGTGGGCCCGGTGAGCGAGACCGTCATCGCGAGCAGCACCACCGAAATCGCAACGACGAAGATGCTCACGCGGCGATACGCGCGTACCTTAGCACGATGGTTGCGCTCGATGACATGAAAGAGCGCCTCGACTGCGTCGTCGCTCAGGGTGCCTGCGGCAAGCCGCTCGCGCTCGGCGCGGCTGAGGGTGTTGATGGGAAGCTTCACGGCATGCTCCTGCCTAGTTGCCTTCAAGTTGCTCTGAGACCTCAAGCCAGGCCGTTTCGAGGTCATCAATGGCGGCGTGCGCCTCGGCAATCGCCTGCTGTTGGCGCTGCAGCGCCTGGTAATCGGTGGGGTCGATGGCGAGCATCTCGGCCTCGAGCGCTTCTGCGCGTGTGCGCTGCGTTTCGATGCGGCGCTCGAGCGATGCGGCCTCCTTGCGCAGGCGTTGGCGCTCGGCGTTCGAGAGGCCGCTTGCAGCGGGCTTGGCCGGAGCGCTCGCTGTAACGTCGCTGGCGGTTGTGCGGGCGCACGCGTTGCGCTCCGCCGCCAGGCGCAGGTATTCGTCGACACCGCCCGGCACATGGCGCAGGTGAGCGTCGATGATGGCAAACTGCTGGTCGGTCACGCGCTCCATGAGGTAGCGGTCGTGCGTGACGAGGATGAGCGTGCCCGGCCAGCCGTCGAGTAGGTCTTCGACGATGGCGAGCATGTCGGTATCGAGGTCGTTGCCGGGCTCGTCCAAGATGAGGACGTTGGGCTCTTCGAGGATGGTGAGCAGAAGCATAAGGCGGCGGCGCTGACCGCCCGAGAGGTCGCCAATGCGGCTCCAGAGCTGCTGCGTGGTGAAGCCGAGGCGCTCCAGAAGCTTCTCCGGGCTTGTTTCCTTGCCGTCGACCACGTAAACACGTTTATACCGCGAGAGCACCTCGCGAATGGTGTCACCCTCAAGCGGTTTGAGCTCGTCGAGCTGCTGGGAGAGCACGCCAAAGCGTACCGTCTGTCCAATCTTCACGCGGCCCGCAAGCGGCGCGAGCTTACCTTGGATGATGTCGATGAGCGTCGATTTGCCCGCGCCGTTGTCGCCCAGCAAGCCGTAGCGGTCGCCAGCGCCGATGAGCCAGGTGACATCCTCGAGCACCGCCTCGCCCGGCTCGTAGCCCGCATCGACATCGATCACATCGATGACCTGCTTGCCAAGGCGTGCCACGGCAAGGCGCTTGAGTTCGAGCTCGTTGCGCAGCGGCGGAACATCGGCGATGAGCTCGCGTGCCGCTTCGACGCGGAATTTCGGCTTCGTGCTGCGCGCCTGTGCGCCGCGGGAAAGCCAGGCGAGTTCCTTGCGGGCCATGTTGCGACGGCGTTCCTCGGCAACCTGCGCCAAGCGATCGCGCTCGACGCGCTGCAGGATGTAGGCGGAGTAGCCGCCCTCGAAGGGATCGACGCGCCCGTCGTGCACCTCCCACATGGTGGTGCAGACCTCATCGAGAAACCAGCGGTCGTGGGTAACCACGAGCAGCGAGCCTTGGTCCTGCTGCCAGCGCGTTTTGAGATGCCCGGCAAGCCAGTTGATGGTGCGCATATCGAGGTGGTTGGTGGGCTCGTCGAGCATGAGGACGTCGTAGGTGCCAATGAGCAGGCGCGCAAGGTCGACGCGCCGGCGCTGGCCGCCCGAGAGCGCGCCCACGGTGCCCTCCCAGGGGACGTCGGCAATGAGGCCATCGATGATGTGGCGGGTGCGGGCGTTCGAGGCCCACTCGTACTCGGGAGTGTCGCCCACAACCGCGTGATGGACGGTGTCGGTGTCGTCGAGCGCGTCGCGCTGGCCCAAGAGCCCTACCGTGAGACCGCGCCGATGCGTCACGCGGCCCCCGTCGGGCTCGAGCGCGCCGGCAAGCACCGAGAGCAACGTCGACTTGCCATCGCCGTTCTTGCCGACGATGCCAATGCGGTCGCCTTCGTTCACGCCGAGCGTCACGCCGTCGAGCACGCGCTTGGTGGGGTATTCAAGCTGCACGGAGTCGCAGCCAAGCAGAATCGCCATAGAGGTCCTTTCGGGTTGAACGAACCTATCCTAGCACGCGTGCGGCATTGCTGTTTTGCGCTTCGATATCGCTTTTTTCGTTTTGACGGGCGCTGCTGCCATGATTTCCGTGGTTCGTTGTCTATTATGGTTGACCGGTGGCGCGGTGTACGCGCGCCACGCCGATGTGCAACAACGAACGACCCAGGGGGAGACCCGTGATCAAGGCCGCATTTTTCGATATCGACGGTACACTCTTGAGCTTCAAGACCCATCTCATGCCGCAGTCCACCAAAGAGGCCATCGCGCGCATGCGCGAGCAGGGCATCCTCACCATCATCTCGTCAGGGCGGCCCACCTACCAGCTGCCGCCCTGCATCGTCACGGGGTTCGACGCCTATCTCACCCTGAACGGCCAGCTTTGCTTCGATGGCGACGGCGTGTTCCGCAGCTGTCCTATTGCCGAGGACGACGTGCGCGTGATCGTGGACCAGGTGTCGAGCGGTATGTACGAGGTGCTCGTGCTGCAGCAAGAGCGCTCGTTTGCAAGCAAGCTCACGCCGCGCGCGGTTTCGGCGGCTACCCATGCCGGCTTGGTGTATGAGCAAGACGATGTGCGCCATGCCCTCGATGCGCCGGTCTACCAGTTCTGCGCGTTCGTGGATCCCGAGGACGAGCACGTGTTCCTCGATGCTACCTCGTCCATTACCACGACGCGCTGGACCGAGGTGTTTTGCGACGTGACGCCCGCTGCGGGCGGCAAGGTGTTCGGCGTGCGCTCGGCGCTTGAGCGCTACGGCATCGCGCCCGATGAGGCCATCGCCTTCGGTGACGGCGAGAACGATCTCTCCATGTTCGATGCGGTGGGCACGAGCGTGGCGATGGGCAACGCCTGGGATCTGGTGAAAGAGCGCGCCGACTACGTGACCAGCGATGTCGATAGCGACGGCATCTGGAACGCCTGCAAGCACTTCGGCATCATATAGCACCTCTTGCCAAACTGCCCTTTAATGCAGAACTGCCCTCTAAGCGGCCAAATTTCGGCTCTTAGAGGGCAGTTCTGCATTATCGGTACGTTTGGCAAGAGGCGCTGATGGCACGTCGCTGATGGGTATCGCGCCTCGATGCGCGGTGTATCGCGGCGCGTCGAGCGCGCTACGAGTCCTTCTTCAGGTTGGGGATGATGCGCTTTACGATCCAGACGATCGCCACGATGACAACGATCGCGATGATGACGTACTTCACAACATCGGAGACCCATTCCGCCTGCTCGCTCACCGTCATCCACGCGCTGCCGGCGGCGGCGCCGAGCGAGCACAGGATCGTGTTCCACACGGCGGAGCCCACGAGCGTGAACAGCGTGAACTTGATGGGGTTCATGCGCGCGGTGCCTGCGGGGATGGAGATGAGGCTGCGCACCACGGGGATGCAGCGGCAGATGAGCACGGTAAACTGGCCCTTGCGGTCGAACCAATCGACGGCGCTGGCGATATCGGAGCCCTTGAAGCCCAGCAGGCGCATGGGGCGCGTCTCGAAGAAACGCATGAGGCGCTCGCGCGAGAGCACGTAGCCAATGCCGTAGAGGATGTAGGCGCCAAGCACCGAGCCCGCGGTCGCGGAGATGATGACAAGCGGAAGCACCATGTCGGTCGTGGTGGTGAAGAAGCCCGAGAGGGGCAGGATGACCTCGCTGGGGATGGGCGGGAACACGTTCTCGATAAAGATGAGCGCACCCACGGCGAAGTAGCCGAACTGGTTAATGAAATCGAAGAAGAGCTCTTCCATGCGTTTCCCTTCGTATGGCGGCCAGGTGGCCAAAAACTGCCTGCATGAGTGTAGCCCATCGGTGCGGGGGCATCGTATATTCCACCGGACCTCCCCATGTTGGGTGGAGCCGTCGTCCTATGCGCGGATCCACTTCAGGCGCATGAGCTTGTTGAAGGGGGCTTCGAGGCAGCGTAGTGCGCAGAGGCCCACCACGGCGGCGCTGATGGCGCAGATGATGATGAGGCCCGCGGCAGGCTCGAGGACGATGGGCAGATCGTAGAAGCCCGTGTGGAAGGTGAGCCATGCACGGACGAGGCGATGGAGCACGTATACCTGGAGCGTGCGCTCGCCCAGTACGGTGAGCCAGCTGGTGCCGCGCGGGATGACCCTCAGCAGCGCAAGCGAGCAAACAAGCGCGATTGCGATGGTTACGAGTTTACCGGCGACGCCGAGCAGCATGTTGGCGCCATAGGGGTTGTCACCGTAGACCATGGGGAAGAACCAGTCGAAGATGTGCTCGTTGGTCATGCGCAGCACGGCAAGGATGGCCGCTATGGCAACGCAGAGCCAGAGTTCCCACCGCCCTGCGATGCGCTCGACAAAACTCGTGGAGCAGTAGTAGCCGAGGGCGAAATAGGGGAGGAAGGCAATCGACCGGCTGATGCCGAGCAGGCCGTTCGACAGATCGACGCAGCCCCATGCGAGCGCCAGCACGCACGAGAGCGCAATACCTTGCCAGGGTTTGAGGCGCGCGAGCACCGGCGTGGCGAGATACCACCACGCCATGCCAAGGAGATACCACGGCGCCGAGGTGAACATGATCATGCGCGCGGGTGTGAGGATGCCCGTGATGGCGAGTAGGAGCGCTTGGTAGACAACGCCCAGCACGACAAATGAGATGATGCGGTTCACGTTGAGGTGTCCGCCGCGATACGCGCCCTTGGCAAAGAGCCCCGAAACGAACACAAAAAGCGGCATGTGGAAGAGGTAGATAAGGTCGAAGGCGCAGCTGAGCGCAGGGTTGTCGTTATGCACCGGGTGCATGAAGTGGCCCACCACCACGAGGATGATGAGGATGCCTTTGATGTTGTCGAAGAGCGCAATGCGGGCAGCGCCTGTGCTGCGGTTTGCGCCCGCCGGACTGCCAGCAGGCTGGACCCGCCGCGCGGCGCCGTCGGTGTAAGATGACGCGTCTGTCATGCGCGCACCCTAGAGCGTGCCGAAGATGCGGTCGCCTGCATCGCCCAGGCCGGGCACGATATAGGCCTGCTCGTTGAGATGATCGTCGATGGCACACACGTACACGCGGATATCCGGGTCGGCGGCGAGCAACGCCTCGAGCCCCTCGGGCGCGGCGAGGATGAACACGAGCCTCAGGTCGCGCACGCCGCGGCGGCGCAGCGCGTGCACGGCGTCGATGGCCGAGCCGCCGGTGGCGAGCATGGGGTCGACCACGATGCAGGTGCGTTCGGCGATGTCGCGCGGCATCTTGCAGTAGTACTCGCGCGGCTCGTGCGTGACCTCGTCGCGCTCCATGCCGATATGGCCCACGCGGGCAGACGGCATGAGGTCGAGCATGCCCTCGACCATGCCAAGGCCGGCGCGCAGGATGGGCACGACGGCTACCTTGCGTCCGGCGATGCGCTTGCCGTGCGCCACCGCGAGCGGCGTCTCGACATCGACGTCTTCGAGCGGGAAGTCGCGCGTCACCTCGTAGCCCTCGAAGAGCGCCAGCTCGCGCACGATTTCGCGGAACTGTTTGGTGCCGGTTGCGGCATCGCGCAGGATGGTGAGCTTGTGCTGCACGAGCGGATGGTCGATGAGGGTGACGCGTGCGGTGTCAAAGGTGTGAGACATGGGTGCTCCTGCCAACCGAGATGCGGTAGCTGCCGGAGCATGGTGCCCCGGCAGCCGTTCTGTTCGCACCTGATTATCGCACGGAGCGGTGCATGCGTTACTCGTCGATGTGCATGCAGCGCATGGCGTTCAAGATCGCGATCATGGCCACGCCCACGTCGCCAAAGACGGCGAGCCACATATTGGCGATGCCGAGCGCCGCGAGCACGAGGATGAGCACCTTGACACCGATGGCGAAGATGATGTTCTGCCATACGATCGCCATGGTCTTGCGCGCGATGCGCATGGCCTTCGCGATCTTGGAGGGCTTGTCGTCCATGAGGACCACGTCGGCCGCCTCGATGGCGGCGTCCGACCCCATCGCGCCCATGGCGATGCCCACATCGGCGCGCATGAGCACGGGCGCGTCGTTGATGCCGTCGCCCGCGAAGGCGAGCTTGGCGCCATCGGCCTCGCGCGCGAGCAGCTGCTCCACGCGGGCCACCTTGTCCTCGGGCAGTAGCTGCGCATGGAACTCATCGATCCCGATCTTCTCGGCGACAGATCGCGCGACGTCCTCACGGTCGCCGGTGAGCATGATGCAGCGCGTGACGCCTGCCGCATGGAGGCTGCGGATGGTCTCGGCGGCATCGTCTTTCACGGCGTCGGCGATGACGATATGGCCCGCGTACGCGCCATCGACGGTCACGTGCAAGATGGTGCCGGTGAGCTCGCAGTCGTGCCACGCGGTGCCGCGTTCGCGCATGAGCTTGTCGTTGCCCACCACAACAACGTGCTCGTTCACGCGGGCAGACACGCCGTGGCCAGACTCCTCGCGTGCCTCGGCGATGCATGCCCGGTCGATCTCGCCGGTATAGGCGGTGCGCACGGAGATGGCGATGGGATGGTCGGAGAACGCCTCGGCATGGGCTGCCATGGAGAGGAGGTAGTCGGGGTCGATGCCCGCCTCCGGGTGCACGGCCACCACGCTGAACGTGCCGGAGGTAAGGGTGCCGGTCTTATCGAACACCACGGTGTCCACCTTGGAGAGGAGCTCCAGGTAGTTCGAGCCCTTGACCAGGATGCCGGCACGCGACGCCCCGCCGATGCCGCCGAAAAACGAGAGCGGCACCGAGATCACAAGGGCGCACGGGCACGAGACCACGAGGAAGGTGAGGCCGCGCAGCAGCCAGTCGGTCCAGGGACCCCAGCCAAGAAGCGGCGGTACCACGGCGAGGACGACGGCGGAGATGGTGACGATGGGCGTGTAGACGCGGGCGAAGCGGGTGATGAAGCTCTCGGTTTTCGCCTTCTTCTCGCTTGCGTTCTCCACGAGCTCCAGAATGCGCGAGACGGTCGATTCGCCAAAGGGCTTCGTGGTGCGCACATGCAAAAGCCCCGTCATGTTGATGCAGCCCGAGATGACAGCTGCGCCCGGTTCCACATGGCGCGGCACGCTCTCGCCGGTGAGCGCGGCGGTATCGAGCTGGGAGACGCCCTCGATGACAACGCCGTCGATCGGGATGCGCTCGCCCGGCTTCACGACGATGACGTCGCCCACAGCCACCTCGTCGGGGTCGACCTCTATGAGCTCGCCCGCCTGTTCGATATTGGCGTAATCGGGGGCGATATCCATCATGTCGGCGATGGACTTGCGGCTCTTGCCCACGGCATAGCTCTGGAAGAGCTCGCCGACCTGGTAGAAGAGCATCACCGCGCAGCCCTCGGCCGACTGCGGCTCGGTTTCGGGGAAGAGGATCGTCGCGAAGGCGCCGATGGTGGCGACGGTCATGAGGAATGCCTCGTCGAAGGGGTCGCCGCGGCGGATATTGTTCCATGCCTTGAGCAGAACGTCGTAGCCGGCGATGAGGAAGGCGACAACGTAGAGCGCGAAGGCGGCATAGACGGCGCTCGCCCCGAAGGCGGCTTCGATGATGCCGGTCTTCTCGGCAATCATCGTGGCGAAGAAGATGGCGATGGCGATTAGGATGCGGTTGCGCCATTTCCGCTGTTTCTTATTCATGAAGCTCCTATATCTCAATCAGTTTGTATGCATGAACATACGTTCATATAATGACTGGCAAAAAGCCGCCCAGGGCGGCTGACTGTCGGGCACGGTGATGGCTGTGCGCCGCGCCCGACAGAGGGGAAAGGCGGGGGCTTAGCGAATGACCTCGCAATCGGGCTCCATCTTGGCGACGAGCGCGACCACATCCTCGAGAACGTCGGCAAAGCGATCGTCGGCGGCGGTGAGCGTGAGCTTCTGCGTCATGAAGTTGACCTTCGCGTCGTCCACGCCATCGACCTTCTTGATGGCATCTTCGAGCTTGAGGGCGCAGTTGGCGCAATCGATTTCGTCGAGCTTGAAAGACTTACGCATGATGGTTCCTTTCTGTTATGGGACCGATTTGATTGACATGTGTATGATGCAAATCGACGTCTGGCTTTATTCGCAGATGTGGGTCATGCCCTGCGCGAGCATGGTGTGCACGTGGTCGTCGGCAAGCGAGTAGATGAGGCTGCGACCGTCGCGGTCGAAGCGCACCAGGCGCGCCTGCTTCAAGATGCGCAGCTGGTGGCTTACGGCGCTTTGCGTGGCGCCGATGGTCTCGGCGATATCGTTCACCGAGCGCGGCGTGTCGAAGAGCGCGTAGAGAATCTTGATGCGCGTCGTGTCGCTGAAGACCTTGAAGAGGTCGGCGAGGTCGTAGAGGAGCTCCTCGTCGGGCATGCTGGGCTCCTCTGCCCCATGCTGTACGGTGCTATCGCTGCTCATTGCTGCCCTTTCAACATATGAACAATCATTCATATCTTATGCTATGTCTGATTATATGAACGCATGCTCATATGTCAAGGATATTTGCGTGCTCTTTTTGCCACTCGGCGAGCGGGGCCTTTGTGGCGCTGTGCGGCGCGCAAACATGGCGTGCGGGCGCAGCGTGCGGCTGCGCCGCGGTCTTCCCGGGATGCATGGCATCGCATGTTTAGGGTGCGCCGCATGGTTTGCGGTACGATACTATGCTACGGATACGCACCTGCCGCGCGTCGGCACGTTGGACCAATCGCACCTGCGCTCAGCGCATGCAGAAACGGAGCAGCCATGATCGTCGAGAGCCATGCCCTGTGGGGAGAAGAGGTAACGCCCGAGCATCCCGCCACCTTCACCGCCTACCTTACCGAGCCTGTGCCCGTGCAGGCGGATGCGCCGCGGCCGGCGATGGTTGTGTGCGGCGGGGGAGCGTTCAAACTCATCGCCGCGCATGAACAGGAGCCCGTGGCACTGGCCTATCTCAACCAGGGTTATCAGGTATTTGTGCTCGATTACGTGACGAGCAGCACGGGCGACGTCTCGTTTCCCAACCCTGAGGCTGATCTTGCCCGTATGATCGCGATGATCCGCGCCAATGCGGCGGCATGGCGGATCGACCCCGAGCGCGTTGCCGTGACAGGTTTTTCGGCGGGCGGGTTTATCTGCGCGTCGCTTGCCGCAGGATGGAAGAGCGGCCCGTTTGCCGCGGCGGTGCGGGCGCGCCCGGAGCAGATTCGCCCCGATGCCGTGGTGCTTGCGTATCCGCTGCTCGACCTGCGTGTTCAGCGCGACGAGCAGCTGCGCGACCCTCGGATCGACCTGCGCGTGCCCAAGACCGGCGGCAAGACCGGGCGCGACCTGGTGATGGATTACCTCGCCATGATCGCAGGGGATGAGGCCACCGAGGAGCGTCTTGCGGCGCTTGCTCCGGCGAGCCATGTGACGCGCGATATGCCGCCTACGTTTGTGTGGGGAACCGCAGACGATAAGACCTGCCCCATCATCCAGGTGCACGAGCTCGCGTGTGCGATGGCACGCGCCGGCGTGACGCATGAGGCGCACGTCTTCGATCGCGGTGGTCATGCGCTCTCGGTGGCGAATGTCAACACGCGTGCCGATAACGCTGATGCCCAGGCGGCGGTCGCGCCGTGGTTCGACCTGGCCTGTGCGTTCCTGGCGCGTCAGGGGGTAGGCGTGTAACATCACGCGGCGCGCTCCCGGTACGCTCTCATGGGCGTGTTCAACCTGGATCATGGGCCCCGTTTTGTCCCTTGCGACGCCGCCCATGCCTTATCACCGCGTCCATATAGACGCGGTGATAAGGCTTATACAGTTTTTCGCACAAAGTTGCCCATTTTATCCACTTCTTCCAGCAGGATATTTCTAGGAATTCGGCGCGATGGTCATGAGCGCAGGGATATGGGTAACGTTTCTGTTGGCTTTGTGGATGAATGGCGTGTAACGAGCTTGAGCACTGGCCGCAAGCGTGGCTCAAGCGAAATGAATCCCTAAAACATCGCAAAATACGCTTTGCCGATGCGCTGAGAGATCCGCTATTTACGAAAACTCGGATGTATACAGTTTCGAATCACCCATACGTCTCGTCATGTGACCACGTGCCGCATTTCCTACGATGACCTCACCCATAACCCTCTGCTCGTGACCATATGCGCGCCTGATCGTGCTCTCGTGGGGCAGAGATGCGTCATCTGTGGCAAGATGCTGGTGAGAAGCACGCGCTGCGGTGGTTGCGGCGTGCACGAGAGGCTCCTGCGAGGAAGTGGTTGGTTGCGGAGCATCCGGAGGATGGACGTGCGGACGACGGTTGCATACGAAATGGGAGCGAGATGACGCGGGAACGGAAACGAGGGACTTGGCAGCACGCTGCGGGCGGGTCGCTCTCATATGAAGCATATGCTGCGTTCGCGGCGTTGCCGGATGAGCGCTTGCTTGCAGCGTGCGAGGTCCAGGTGTTTCGCGCGACAGGTCCTGGCGGCCAGGGTGTGAATACCACTGATTCTGCCGTGCGCATGGTTCATATACCTACTGGCATCACCGTGAGCGCGCGCGAGAGTCGAAGCCAGTATCGCAATCGCGCCATCTGCTTGGAGAAGCTGCGCCGCGAGCTGGAGCGGCGCGCTCGTAGGCCGCGCCCGCGCAAGAAAACAAAGCCCACCGCCGCCTCGCGTGAGAGACGGCTCAAGAACAAGCGTATACATGCGGAGAAGAAGGCCGCGCGTTCGCGGGTGGATTGGTAGGGATTGCGTCGCCCGCGGAGCTGCACGATTGCGCACTCATGTTGTCGCACGTAGAGCGAGGCGATTGCGCGTCCGATTGTCATCGCGCGAAGCAGGACGATCGCATGCACGTTTGCCGCTGAGATAGGGTATGAAGTGGGGTAGGGTAGCCCGGGAGGTGGCGTGATGGAACGAACATGGCTCGTGCAATCCGGCGCGCTCGTCGAGGTCGATCGCGGCGCTGCATCGACGCGGTCGGACGGCGATGGTGCGCCGGGGCGCGTGATGCTCGTGGAGCCGGAGGCGGCGCTTGAGCGGTGTTCCGGCACGGTGGCTTGCGAAATCGTGCGCGCTCTGCCCCATGCCGCGGTCTCGTTTATCGAGCGAGAAGACGACATGGCAACCGGCATCGTGGTGATTCCCTCGGCCCATCACCGCCAACGCGAGGCGCGTCGATTCGCGTTTATCATGCGTGCGGATGATCTGGTGCTGGTGGATAGCGGCGGCACTTGCGCCAAGCTGCTCGAGCAGGTGGCAACAGATCATATGCGCATCGAGCGCGCGCACGGGATGCTCGTCGCCATGTTCCGCTTGATCGTAAAAGACCATCCTGCCAAACTCGCCCGCATTCGAGAGGATTTCGAGATTGTCGAGGAGCTTGTGCTCGATGGCCGCAAGCGCGTGAACCGCGCCCTCATGATGGAGGATACGCGCAGGATGCTCGGCCTCGATGGGTTCTACCAGGGACTTTTGGACATCATCGACTCACTCGTCGAAGACGATACGGGGCTCATTGCTGCCGGCGATCGAGCGCGCTTGCAGTATCTGGCGCGCCAAATCGAGCGGCTCTCTACGCGCTTGGAAGCGCTGCAGGATTACTGCTTGCAGGTGCAGAGCTTCTACCAAGAGAGCATCGACGTGAAGCAGAACAACGTCATGCAATGGCTCACCGTCGTCGCAACCATCGCGATGCCGCTCACCTTCATTACGGGGTGGTATGGCATGAACTTCCCGCATATGGCGCTGTTCGATGTGCCCTGGGGCTATCCGGCGGTCGTTGCGCTCTGCGTTGCCATCGTGGTGCTCGAGATCGTGTTCTTCTGCCGCCGCGGATGGCTGAGATTTGGCGGCCGTAGCGGCCGCCGTGGCGACCATCGCGATCGGAATCGATGAACGCCCGCGGTATACTTGATAGCGTGACAAATCGTCAATAGTGTCCCATCTGGCCCGTCGTGTATGGGCCTGGGGCGCCGTGCATGATAGGAGCGTGCCATGTGGGCATATGAGAGCGTGTTCTATCAGATCTATCCCATCGGCTTGTGCGACGCGCCGCGCGTCAACGACGGCGTGGGTGCGCATCGCATAACCAAGATTGCCGCATGGGCCGATTACCTCGAGGAGCTTGGGGTGGGCGTCGTGCTGCTCAACCCGGTGTTCGAGTCGAGTGCGCACGGGTACGACACGCGCGATCTGAGGCGCGTCGATTGCCGGCTCGGCACCAACGAGGACCTGGCGAACGTGGTGGCAGCGCTTCATGAGCACGGGATTCGCGTTGTGCTCGACGCGGTTTTCAACCACGTGGGCCGCGAGTTCTGGGCCTTCCAAGATGTGCGCGAGAAGCGCTGGGACTCGCCGTATAAGGATTGGTTCTTCCTCAACTTCGATGGCGATTCCGCGTTTGGCGATGGGTTTTGGTACGAGGGCTGGGAGGGCTGCTTCGATTTGGTGAAGCTCAACCTGCGTAACCCCGCCGTGGTGGACTACCTGCTCGACTGCGTGCGCCTGTGGCGCAGCGAGTTTGCTATCGACGGCCTCAGGCTCGATGTCGCCTATTCGCTCGACCACGATTTTCTGCGCGCGTTGCGCCGCGTGGCAGGCGAGCTTTCGGCGTCCCACCCGCTCGTGGGCGCCGCGGCGACTACCGCGTGCGGCGCGGGTGCCGAGCCGCTTGGCGCAGACGGTGCGTTCGTGCTCATTGGCGAGACGCTCCACGGCGATTACTCCCAGCTCGTGAATGCCGAGATGCTCGACTCGTGCACCAACTACGAATGCTACAAGGGATTGTACTCGAGCTTCAACAGCAAGAACATGTTCGAGATCGCTCACTCGCTGCACCGGCAGTTTGGCGGCGATCCATGGTGCATCTACCGCGGGCTGCACCTGCTTTCGTTTGCCGATAACCACGATGTGACGCGCTTGGCGAGCATCCTCGAGGACGCCCGGTGCATCGAGCCGGCGTACGGGGTGCTCTTTGGGATGCCCGGTATACCCTGCTTGTACTATGGCAGCGAGTGGGGGCAGACGGGCCATAAGGGGCAAAACGACGACTACGATCTGCGTCCCGCATTCGATGAGCCGCATCCCAACGAGCTGACCGCCTCCCTGCGCCGTCTCATCGCGGCGCGCACGGCGGGGCCGGGTGCGCGCGCACTTGCCTACGGGACCTATCGCAACGTGGTGATTCAGAACAAGCAGCTGCTCTTCGAGCGGGCGGTCGATGCCGATGGGGCCCATCCCGCCGCGCGCGTGCTTGTGGCGGTGAATGCGGTTGATGAGCCGTATGAGTTCAACGCAGGCGAGCTTGCCGGCGACTTTGTCGATTTGCTCGCAGATGCTGCCGAGACTTCCGGGGATGCGGGCGTTGTTCACCTGGATGGCCGCTTGCCGCTGGCACCTTTCGAGGTGCGCTACCTGCTCGCGCGGTAGAGCGGCGCGTGCCCGCTGCGCTACGGGCGGGCGCGTCTACGCCGGCAGCTTGCAGACGTCGACCCAGCCAACGGGCGCGGCGGCGCGCTCGAGCTCGTCGAGTGTGAGCTCGATGGCGCTCGTCGAGCTGCCGCATGCAGGGAAGACGGTCTCGAAGCGGCGGAGCGATTCGTCGAGGTACACATCGCAGGTATCGGCCACGGCGAAGGGGCACACGCCGCCTACGGCGTGCCCGATGAGGTGCTCGGCATCCTCGGCCTTGAGCATCTTGGCTTTGGTATGGAAGACGGCTTTGAACTTGGGGTTGTCGATGCGGGCATCGCCGGCGGCAACGATGAGCGCCACGCGGTCACCTGCGTAGAACGAGAGCGTCTTGGCGATGCGCGCGGGCTCGCAGCCAATTGCCTGCGCCGCGAGGTCGACCGTGGCGCTCGAGACGTCGAATTCGAGGATGCGGTCCTCGATGCCCAATGTGCGGAAATACTCCCTGACCTTCTCGATTGCCATGATGCCTCCTTGATGCGCGGTGCCGGGCGCGCTCTTCGCGTAAGATGAATGACAGTATAGTCCCTGCAGGCGCGCCCGCGCGAGCCACGCGTCTGCAGATACGACGATAGGTGCTGCTATGCAAACTTCGCAAGATCTCGAGCGTAAGCTCGCAGCGATTGATCGCCGTGGGTACCCAGCGTACAAATCGCTCCGTGGGCGGTACGACTTTCGCGACTTCGTGCTGTCGATCGACCACGTCCAGGGCGATCCGTTTGCCGCGCCCTCGCGTGTGAGCCTCATGATCCCTGCCGAGGTGGCCGGGTTCCCTCGGGAACTGAGCGCAGAGCCGCATAGGCGCGTGGCGCTCGAGGATACGCTCTGCCGTCGGTTTGCTGCCGAGGCAGCGCACGTGAGCTTCAACGTGGGCGGATCGGGCAAAAGCGGGCTCATCGCAACGAGCCGCCCTGGTCCCGAGGTGCTGGCGCGCTCTGCGTGCGAGGTGACGTCTGCCGGCATCACCATGCGCCTCGAGGTGGGATTTCCCGCGCACGGCAGAACGGTTGACGCCCGCGCGCTCGATACGATGCTGTTCGAGCTCATACCTGCCTGTGCCGAGCGATCGCTGCTGGCAGATACCGGCGCGCTTGCAGCGGCGCGCGCCGCGGTGGAGCTCGCCGACGACCAGCATGCTGTGCGCTGCGCCCTTAAGCGCCAGGGACTCGTTGCCTTCGTGGCCGATGGGTCGATTTTGCCGCGCGCCTCGGGCGCTTCGTCCAAGCCGCTTGCCGGCGCGCTGCCCTTTCAGGCGCCGGAAAGCATGGCGCTCACGCTCGATTTGCCACATCGCGGCGCGGTGCGCGGGCTTGCGATTCGCCGGGGCATCACGCTTGTCGTGGGCGGTGGCTACCATGGCAAGTCAACGCTGCTGCAGGCATTGCAGGATGGCGTGTACAACCATGTTGCCGGCGATGGTCGTGAGTTGGTGATCACCGATGCCTCGGCAATCAAGCTGCGTGCGGAGGACGGCCGCCCGGTGCACGCAACCGATATCTCGCCCTTCATCACCAACTTGCCCGATCGGCGTGACACGCGCACCTTTACCACGGCGGACGCGAGCGGCAGCACCTCGCAGGCGGCGTCGCTCATGGAGGCGGTCGAGATGTCCGCGCGCGTGCTGCTTATCGACGAAGATACCTCCGCCACAAACTTCATGGTGCGCGACGCGCTCATGGAAGAGGTTGTTGCGGCGGAGCACGAGCCCATCACGCCGTTTGTCGAGCGGGCACGTGCGCTGTGGGAGCAGGCGGGCGTGAGCTCGGTCATCGTGGTAGGTAGCTCGGGCGCGTTCTTCCCGGCTGCCGACGCCGTGGTGCATATGGAGTGCTACCGCGCGTTCGACATTACGCAGCGGGTGCGCTCGGTGCTTGCGGCACATGGCATGGCGGCCGAAGCGCATACGGACGGCGAGCAGGTGTCCTGGGAGCATGTCCGCACGCGGCGCCTGGTGCTCGATTGCGGGCGCAGCGGCTCGTCGCAGCGCGGACGGCGCGCGGGCGCATCACGCGGCAGGGGCGGATCCCGCGGGCGCGATGACCGCCGTCCCGCGAAGCTCAAGGTGCAGGGGCTCGATGGCTTCTCGGTGGGGGAGCATGCGGTTGATCTGCGCCAGGTGGAGCAGCTGGTGGAGAGCGAGCAAACCGCTGCGCTGGCGCGTATGGTGCGGCTGGTGCTCGAGCGAGGCCTGCTTGACGGTACGCGCTCGCTTCCGCAGGTGGTCGAGCTGGTATTTCGCGAGGTTGAGCAACGCGGATGGCAAGCGCTCGACGAAACGGGCGCGCCGGGATGCGGGCTCGCGCTCCCGCGCCCGCTCGAGCTCGCGGCGTGCCTCAACCGTTGGCGCTAACGTCACCGACGCGACAATCGCGGCGAGCGCGTTTACGCAGCAGGGCCTTGTACGTACCAGCTGAGCGTGCCGGAGCCCAGGTCGATCTCGTCGGCCAGCTCGATGGCGGCCACGGCGCCGGGCGTGAACGATATGGCGCTGCCGGTGAGGTAGGCCGCCATCTCATTCATGAAGGGGATGTGGCCCACGGCGATGAGGCACGTGGCGTCCGACGTTTCAACCTCGTTCAAGAACGTGCCGCTCTCCTGGTACCACAGGCAGCTCTTTTCCACGATGGGCTTGCCGCCAAGGGCGTCTGAGATGTGTTGGGCGGTTTGCATGGCGCGCACCGCAGGGCTCGACCAGATCACCGCACCTTCGCGCTGGTCGTCGCTGAGCAGCGAGAAGGTGCGGGCAAACCCGTGCGGGGCGGCAAGGGCAGCGATGCCTTCCACGGTGAGCGTGCGGTCGAAATCGGGGATGTCGGGCGCGGCGGGCTGGGGCTTGCCGTGCCGGACGAGGATGAGCGTCTTGACCATGGACGTTCCTTTCGTCTGATGCTCTCGCGCACGTGCGCATCTGCTGAGATTCTACCCCGTACGCGGTTTTGCTGTGCATGCGTGCAACGGCGCGCGTTGGGATACACTGGGGAGCAGCCAATACGGCACGTGATGACGTATATCCGAGGAGTGAGGTCATGTCGTATATCTCGAAGGTGCTGCTGGGCGGTGAGCTCGACGGGCAGGTGCTCGCGCGGGCAGAGCGCGCCACGCTCATGGTGGTCGACCAGCCGCTGCGCCAGTACTCCTCGTTTCTGCTGCGGCTCATTGCCGCCACCGTGGTGGCGACCGGCGGCATCGCGGCGGATTCTGCGACCACGGTCATCGGTGCCATGCTCATCGCGCCGCTCATGTCGCCCATGCTGGGCTGCGCGCTTGCCACCGCGCAGGGGCGCCCCGCGTGCGCGCTGCGGGCGCTCGGCATCACCGTGGGCGGCATGGTGCTCGTGGTGGCGTCCTCCGCGCTCATCACGGCGCTCATTCCCGTCGCGGCCGATATGAACACCAACACGCAGGTGCTTTCGCGCATCTCGCCGCGGCTCGTCGACCTTATCATCGCGCTGGCTGCAAGCTTCATGGCTTCGCTTGCCTCGATGCGCGACGATATTCCCGACGCCGTGCCGGGCGTGGCCATCTCGGCCTCCATCGTACCGCCGCTGTGCGTGGTGGGCGCCGCGCTTTTCGAGGGTGCCTGGGATGCTGCGTTCGGGGCGTTTTTGCTGTTCATCACCAACTTCTTCGCCATCCAGGTGATGGGAAGCGTGGTGTATCTGTGCATGGGGCTCGGCGCGCGGCGCTTCTCGAGCGTGACCGAGCAAGTGCGCAACATCTGGTACGCGTTCGTGGCGCTCGCGGCGGTGATCATCGCAGGGCTGCTGTTCGGCACAAGCATGGGCATCGTTCAGAACGCCGAGCACGAGCGGCTCGTGCAAGATGTCACCTCTGACTGGCTCGATGGCGACGATTACCGCGTGACCGAGCTTGCGATCGACGACGGTGAGCTCTACGTGCAGATATCGGGTTCAGGCAAGGCGCCTTCGGTCGAGGCGCTCAACACCCAACTCAAGCAGGCTGGCGTTGAGCTCGATGGCATCTCGCTCTCGGTGGTCGAGGAGCATCGTGTGAGCAATACGCATGCGGATGGTGCGGTATGACGGCGGCGTTCGCATCTGGGCTTGCTGCCGTTGTTGCCGCCGGCGAGGTGGCGCGTGAGCGCGCCGAGCTGCTGGCGGCGCAGCTGGAGGCTCCGTGCGTAGCGAGCGCCGCGGGCATACCGGATGCGCTTGCGCACGAGCTCGTGCTCGTGGCCGATGCGGAGGGCTTATCGCTTGCGCGCGACAAGATGGTGCTGCGCGCCGACATCGCGCGCGAACTCAGGCGGCTTCGTCCGGGTGCGCTGGCGCGCGAGCTGCTCGTGCGGGCGGCGCGCATCAAGCATGCTGAGGGCCCCGTGCACGCCGTGGATGCCACGGCAGGGCTCGGCGAGGATGCGCTGTTGCTTGCCGCGGCGGGTTTCACGGTGGATCTCTACGAGCGCAACCCCGTGATCGCGGCGTTGCTGGAGGATGCATTGCGCCGTGCGCGCGCGGTGCCCGAGCTGGTCGAGGTGGCAGGCCGCATGCGCCTAGCGGGTAGCGATAGCATTGCGGCGCTGCGCGAGATGGCGGCGTGCGCGCGCGACGGAGAGACGGCGCGCCCGGCGTCCTGTAGCGCGCGACCCGATGTGGTCTATCTCGACCCCATGTTTCCCGAGCGGCGCAAGAGCGCGGCCGTGAAGAAGAAGTTTCAGTTGCTGCACGGGCTCGAGGTGCCTTGCGAGGACGAGGAGGCGTTGCTGGATGCCGCTCGCATGGTGCGCCCGCGCAAAGTGGTGGTGAAGCGCCCCGTGAAGGGGCCGTATCTCGCCGGTGTGCGCCCGAGCTACTCGATTGCCGGCAAGGCCGTGCGCTATGACTGCTACGTGGGGCCTGCGGACGCTCGCTAGCTAATCGAGCCGATGAACCCCTCGAGCGAGGTGCCGCCGCTCATGCGCACGCGCGGCAGCGACCGCACGTCATCGCCCACATGCGCCCAGCTGTTCTTGGTGGTGAAGGCGCAGAGGATGCCCGCCTCATCGACAGCTTGGCGCGCGTCGTCGGTCACATCGCCAAAGGGATAGGCGAAGGCCTCGGTGGTGCCGAGCACCTCCTGTGCCTGTTTGAGATCGGCGATGATTTCGTCTTTGCTCAGCGCGCTGATAACGCCGCCGTGTCCTATCGAACCACCGGGCTTATGCAGGTCGTAGCCGTGCGACTGGAACGAGACGTACGGGCTGCGGTGATCGATGATCTTCTGGCGGGCGTCGGCGTCCACGCAGATGATGAACGAGGTCGCGGGAATCTGATATTTCTCGAGCAGCGGGATTCCCACCGAGAGGAAGCCGTACTCACCGTCGTCGAACGTGAGCGCGATACTGTTGGCGGGCAGGCTGTGCGTACCCTCGATAAAGGCCTTGATCTCGGGGTAGGAGGGGAAGTAGAAATCGTTTTCGGCGAGATAGGCAAGCTGCTCCTCGAAGTCGCTTGCGGCCATGTGGTTGGTGCTGATGTCCTCGGGCGGCGCGTCGTCGGCATAGATGTAGTGATACATGAGGATGGGCATGCCGCCCTCCATCGTGTCCATCTCATCGACCACGTGCACGCGGCGCTCGGCCGTGGCGGTATGGCCTCGGGAGTCATCGACGGTATAGGTAACCGTGTAGTCGCCCGGCTTGGAGGTATCCACCTCGCCGCAGATCTTAATCTGGCTGTTGAGCAGGCCGTCGACCGGCTCGGTTGCGTACGCGCCTGCCTCGAGGTAGTCCTCGCCAACCAGCACGTAGGTGTCCTCGTCGCCGTTGAGGCCAATCACGATATCGCCGGGGCCTGCCGATGCGGCATCTTCGATGATGACGTTATCGCCCGCATCTGCGGCCGGCGCATCGCCGCCGTTACCCAGCACGTTGCTCAGGAGCGTGTAGATGCCGAAACCCGCGCCCGCAAGCGTCACGAGAACGAGGACGCCTGCGACGATGGGCAGCAGGCTGCGGCGCTGCTTTGGGCGGCGCGCAGCTGCGGGGCGGGGCGTTGCCGTACGGTTCGGGGCGGCGTGCTGGCGTCGCGCGCCTGCATGCTGACGGGTAGCACCTTGTGGGTGCTGTCGCTCGGGCGTGCGGGGCGCTTTCCTCATATGGGGGCGCTGCTGACTGAAGTGCTGATAGTCTGCCATGATTGCTCCTCGGGCAGGACGGCTTGATCGTTGCGCTGGCGCGTGGAACATGGCGTGCCGGCGCGGATTCGTCTCATATATCGTATCGAATTTGCGCTGTCCCCGCTTGCCGCGCACCGGGAGGCCTGCGCATGAAGCGAATCGCGCTGGCAATCTGCTGCTTGCCAAAGGGACCGTTAATGCAAAACCGCCCTCTAAAGAGCCCGTTTAACCCCCTTTAGTGGGACGTTTTGCATTAACGGTCCCTTTGGCACGTTTTGAGATGATGCGCGCTGGCACATCTGGTGAAACACGGACCGGCGCCGACGCGCATGGATGGCGTCGGCTCGGCGTTACTTTGCGAACATGCTCTTAAGGTTGAACTCTGCCTGCACCGTGCGCAGCATGAGGTCGGTGTCGTCGAGGCCCAGATGACGCTCGGCCTCGTTGCTCGCGAGCGTGCCGCGGCGGCGCGCCCAATTCTCCAGGCTGGCGGGGCTCGATTCTCGCGGCAGCGTGGCCACCTCGTTGTCGAGCTTGCGGCAGATATCGCGCGAGTCGATCACGCGGATCTTGCCGGCGCGGCGCGCCTCGGCGTAGCCGTCGAGGTGGAGCATGAACCAGGAGTCCTCGAACGCCGCGTTATGCGCCATGATGGGGTAGCGCTGCATGAGCTTGAGCAGACGCGCCTGGAGCTTCTTGTCCTCGCGAAACGGCGTCTTGCCCTCAAGATCGGTCCAGGTGATGTGGTGGATGTCTGCCAGCGGCACGCCAGTGGTTTGGTACGGCTCGGCGGGAATGCCGCAAAAGACGCTCTCGCCGCCCTCGGGTACCGCGTCGGAGGTGAGCTCCATGAGCTCCCAGCCCACATTGATGATATAGCCGCGCTCGGGGGCGCGACCGGTGGTCTCGATATCGATGCCCAGCACGCGGCCCTTGATGGGCTTGCGCACATAGGCCACGGCATAGGCGTCGCGGTCGCCGCGGACCTCGCGCATGACGGCCTGCGCGCTGCGCTTCTGCAACGCGGCGATGCCCGCGCACAGGTCGGCGTCGGAGAGCGAGCGGGCGAGCAGGGAGCTCGGGAGGTTGCGCAGACGCGGCTCACCGATGGCGTCGCAGAGCGCCCGGTTGCGGTCGCCCAGCTCGCGTACGAGGTCAAAGCTGAATGAGGGCTCCTCCTGCGCATGCCACTCGGTGTAGAGCGTCTTGCAGGCGTCCTCGCCCTTCACGCGCTCGGATTCCATGATTTCGTAGCCGCTGCCAAAGATGAGCTCGGGGAAGTAGAACGAGTTGGCGTACTCGAGTGCGTCTGCGACCTTCAAGGGGGCGCTCCCTTCTTGCCGTGTGCACGGCCTATGTGATGTTTGCCTTATGTAACTTGGATAGGTACAATACCGCATCTTGAAGAGACGACACCAGGCGCCGGAAGAAGGGTATGAACCTTTCACAAGCGATTCGCCTACAAGGAGTATAGACGTTCATGGATGGTATCGTGCATATCGTGGGCCACGCGCTGGAGGACACCCTTCCCATCGTTCCCTTTTTGCTGGTCACGTATATCGTGCTCGAGCTGCTCGAGCATATGGCAGGCGAGCGGGTGAACGCCGTCGTACGCCGCGCCGGGGCGGCAGGCCCCGTGGTGGGGGCACTGCTCGGCATCGTGCCGCAATGCGGGTTCTCGGCGATGGCCTCGACGTTGTTTGCGGGCCGCGTTATCACCGTCGGCACGCTTGTCGCCGTGTTTCTCTCGACCTCCGACGAGATGCTGCCGTTGCTGCTGGCCGAGCGCGTGGATGCGGGGCTCGTGGCTCAGATTCTCATTGTTAAAGCGCTCATTGCGGCTGTGGTGGGGCTGGCTGCCGATGCGGTGCTCAAGGTGCTGAGGAAAAGCGAGCGCGCGCATGCGGCGGTGCGCCGGTGCGTGCTGGGCGCGCCTGCGCCGGCAGAGCGCGCGGGAGCCGAGCGCGACCTCATCGACGATTTCGCCGAAGGGGGCGAGGGCGCCGAGCATATCCATCGCCTGTGCGAGCGCGACCGGTGCGGGTGCGATGATGTGCGCGAGGCCCCTGCGCACGACCACGGCCACGGCCACGAGCACGGCCATGCCCACGACCATGCTCATGAGGGGGCGCATGGTCTGGCGTGGTCGGTGGTGCGCAGCGCCCTGTCGCATACCGTACAGGTGACGATCTTCATCTTCTTGGTGACGCTCGTGCTCGTAGCGGTGCTCGAGACGGCGGCGGAGCCTGCGCTCGAGGCGTTGCTGAGCGGCAACGAGGTGCTCGCGGTGTTTGCCGCGGCGCTCGTGGGCCTCATTCCCAATTGCGCAGCGAGCGTGGTGGTCACGCAGCTCTATCTCGAAGGCGTGCTCGGCTTCGGCGCGATGCTCGCAGGCACGCTCGTAGGGGCTGGTGCGGGCTTTTTGGTGCTCTTCCGCACCAATCGCAGCGTACGGGAAAACGTGGTCATCTTGGCGGCGCTCTACCTGGTTGCCGTTATCTGCGGCGCCGTTATCACCCTCGTTGCCTAAGGAAGGTGTAGAATCTTCGCGGGCACGAGGAGAGGATACCGTGATGACAAAGACGCTTTATCTGGTGCGTCATGGCCAGACGCTGTTCAACGTGAAGACGCTCATGCAGGGCTGGGTCGATTCACCGCTCACCGAGGCGGGCATCGAGCAGGCCGAGCGCATCGGGCGCTATGTTGCCCGCGAGCACCTCAGCTTCGACCACGCGTACGCCTCGACGCTCACGCGCACGCAGGCGACCCTCGAGCTCATCACCAACATGCCCTATGGGCGCGAGCCGGGGCTGCGCGAATGGTATTTCGGTCTCTATGAGGGCGAGCGCTACGATATCCTGCCACCGCGTCCCTGGAACGACTTCTTTGTGGCCTTTGGCGGAGAGACGCAGCAGCAGCTGCGCGACCGCATGGTCGAGACGCTCACCGATATCATGAATCGTCCCGATCACGAGTGCGTGCTGGCCGTATCCTCGGCATCTGCTTGCAAGGAGTTTCGTGATTTCTGGCATCCGGAGTTCGAGGGTGCGCGCGTGCCGGGCAACTGCTCCATCATGCGCTTTACCTACGATGGCACGCGATTTGAGCTCGCGCAGGTACTCGAGCAGGACGATCTCAAGGTCGCGCTCGGGGAGTAACTTGGAGACAGGGCAAAACTTGTCCCCATCGTGTTAGGCGATGCGGTGCATGAAGATGCCGCTACGCAGCTTGGGCTCGAACCACGTTGATTTGGGCGGCATGAGCAGGCCTGCGTCGGCCACGTCGAGCAGCTGATCGATGCTCGTCGCATGGAGCGTAAACGCCACGCCGTCGGCTCCGGCACGCTCTTCGAGCTCGCGCGTGCCGCGGATGCCGCCCACGAACGAGATGCGCGGGTCGTGGCGCACATCGCCGATGCCCAGTACCGGGCCAAGCAGGCGCTCCTGAAGGATCGAAACATCGAGCCGCTCGACAGGGCCGCCATGAGCGATCTGCTCGGCAACGGCTGCATCGAGCGAAAGATGCCACCAACGCCCATCGCAATACATGCCCACGTCGCCCGCGCGCTCGGGTTCGACAGGCGATGTGGCTTCCTCGGCAATATAGCCTGCACCGCGAACGCGCTCAACGAGCTGCTCTGCGCTCATACCGCCGCGGTCTGAGACAACGCGGTTGTAGGGCAGGATGGCGAGCTGGCTTGCGGGGAAGAGTACCGAGAGGAAGTAGTTGAAGGGTTCCTTGCCCGTGAACGTGCCCGCTTGCTGGGCCTGTTCGCGCAGCTCGAGACCCACCTTCACGGCGGAGGCCGTGCGATGGTGGCCGTCGGCAATATAGGCGCACGGAATGTGCTCGAACATCGCGTAGATCGCCTCGACCGATTCGGGTCGGCGCACGCGCCAGACGCGCTGGCGCACACCCTCATCATCGGTGAAATCGTAGAGCGGGGTGGCGCCCTTGGCCGCCTCGATAATCACGGTAAGCACCGGCTCATCGCGATACGTAAGGAAGATCGGACCGGTTTGCACGCCGAGGGCACGAATGTGCTCGATGCGGTCGCGCTCCTTCTCGGCGCGCGTATTCTCGTGGCGCTTGATGATGCCCTGCTCGTATTCATCGATCGAACAGACCGCAACTACGCCGGTTTGCGTATGGCCCGCTTGGGTGAGCTCGTAGATGTAGTAGCTCCGCGAGGGATCGCACATGAGCGTACCGTCGTCGATGCGCTCGTGCAGGAGCTCGGCACCTTTCGCGTAGACTTCGGGCGCATACATGTCCTGTTCGGGGGGAAACTGCGTTTCCGGGCGATCGATGTTCAAGAATGAGAGGGGGCGCTCGGCAACGTACGCCGCAGCCTCGGCGCGATCGAAGACATCGTAGGGCAGCGCCGCAACCTGGCAGGCGGTCTCGCGAACCGGGCGGATGCAGGGAAACGGAAGCGCTTTCATCGGCTGCTCCTTCGTATTAGGCGGCGCCGCGGATGTGTATCGTCGCGGCGGGGACCTCGGCTGTCTGGGACATCGTGGTCGCGTCCCCCTATTGTAGCGTCCCGTCCCCGCCATGCGCCTTCAAGCGTGCGCGCGTGCCGTTTACCGAAAAAATCGCAGCGCACGGGGGATGCGCGCGGGCGCGGTGCCGCAGCCGTCTCGGCGCCGCGCCCGGGTTGCACGTGCCTACTTGATCACACGCACGCGGTACATCGAGGGAATCTGCTTGAGGGCATCGATGGTGCTGCGCTCGAGGTGCTCGTCGGTGTCGAACATGGTGTAGGCGTTCTCGCCGGCGCTTTCGTTGACCATGCGCTGCACGTTGGCGTTGTCTTTGGCGAGCACGGCGGTGATCTGGCCGATCATGTTGGGCACGTTGGCATGCAGGCAGGCGATGCGGCTTGCGGCGCGAGCCTTGCCCATGGAGCAGGCGGGGTAGTTCACCGAGTGCACGATATTGCCGTTCTCGAGATAATCGCGCAGCTCCGAGATGGCCATGTCGGCGCAGTTCGCCTCGGCCTCGACCGTGCCGGCGCCCGAGTGCGTGGTGACGAAGGTGTTGGGCATGAGGACGGTCTTGGGCGTGGCGAAGTCGGTAGCAAACCACGAGAGCTTGCCAGCGTGGAGCGCGCGGTCTACGGCGTCCTCGTCTATGATGGTCTCGCGCGCGAAGTTGATGAGCACGGCATCGGGTGCCAAGAGCTCCAGCTGCTCGGCGCCGATCATGCCGATGGTGTCGGCTTTGCTGGGCACATGCAGCGTGAGGTAGTCGCAGCCGCGGCAGAGGTCTTCGAGCGTGCCTACGCGCTGCACGTCCTGCGAGAGCGACCAGGCGTGCTCAACCGAGATGAAGGGGTCGTAGCCGTAGACGTCCATGCCCAGCTGGACGCAGGCGTTGGCCACCTTCGAACCCACGCTGCCAAGGCCCACAACACCCACGCGCTTGTCTTTGAGCTCGCGGCCCACGAAGGCCTTCTTGACCTTCTCGGCGTTAACGAGGATGTTGGGATCCTCGGCGTTCTCGTTCACCCATTCCATCGACTGCACCACGCCGCGGCTGGCGAGCACCATCATGCAGATGACGATCTCCTTCACCGCGTTGGCGTTGGCGCCGGGCGAGTTGAAGACCACCACGCCGCGCTTGGCGTACTCCTCGACCGGGATGTTGTTCACGCCCGCGCCGCAGCGCGCGATGGCGCGGATGGAGTCGGGCAGATCGTAGCCGTGCAGCACGGTCGAACGCATGATGATGGCGTCGGCATCCGCGGCGCGCTCGACGAACTCGTAGCCGTCGCCAAAGGTGATCTGGCCGTCTTTGATGATGTCATCGATGACTTTGATGTATCGCATGGTTGCTCCTTGTCGTTTTGCGTGCGTTGCTCTCCGCTTCGAGCAGTCCTGCGCAAGACGGAGGCGCCACTGGCGCCTCCTTTGCGTGCGGAACTCGCGGAGAGCAACGCACGCAACCACCTGCGCCAACCCTGCATAGCGGGGCTAAGAACAGTGTTCGTGTTCGAAGTCGGTCATGTAGGCGGCGAGGGCTTGGACTGATTCTTTGGGAACGGCGTTGTAGATGCTGGCGCGCATGCCGCCGGTGGCGCGGTGGCCCTTGACGCCCTCGATGCCGCGTTCGCGCGCGCCGGCGATGAAGGCGGCGTCGAGTTCGGGCGAGGCGGTGCGGAACGTCACGTTGGCAAGGGAGCGCGAGGCGCGCTCGGCATGCGCTTGGAACACCTGGCTCTTATCGAGGACGCCGTAGAGCAGATCGGCCTTTTCGCGATTGCGCTGCTCCATGGCGGCGAGTCCGCCGGCCTGCTCGACCCAGCGGAAGATCTTGCCGCACACGTAGATGCCGAACGTGTTGGGTGTGTTCATCATCGAGTTCGCATCCGCTTGGCGGCGGTAGCTCATATACGAGGGGCACACGTCGAGCGCGGGGCCCTCACCGATGAGGTCGTCGCGCACGATGACCACCGTGACGCCCGCCACGCCGGCGTTTTTCTGGGCGCCTGCGTAGATGAGGCCGTAGCGCTTCACATCGAGCGGCATCGAGAGGAAGCAGCTCGAGACATCGGCTACCAGCGGCGTGGCGCCGCAGGCGGGCAGTTCGTGGAACATCGTGCCGAAGATGGTGTTGTTCTGGCAGATGTAGACGTAGTCGAGGTCGCCGGCCGCCGCGCGCGCCTCGACCGGCGCGAGGTCGGGGATGCGGTCGAAGCCGGTGTCCTCGCTCGAGGCGAGCGCCACGGCATCGCCATAGCGCTTCGCCTCGTTCCAGGCGAGCTTGGCAAACTGGCCGGTCACCACGTAGCCGGCGCGACGCGAGCGCATGAGGTTAAGCGGAATGCCGGCGAACTGCAGCGTGGCGCCGCCTTGGAGGAAGAGCACCCGGTAGTTCTCGGGGATGTCCAGCAGCCGCCGCAACGTTGCCTCGGCATCACCGATGACCTCGTCGAACGCGGGACTGCGATGGCTCATCTCGAGGATGGACATGCCATGCCCTCGGTAGTCGAGCATCTCGTCTGCCATCTCGGCCAGCACGCATTTGGGAAGCGCCGCCGGCCCTGCTGAGAAATTGTGTACGCGTGCCATCGCACGCTCCTTTCGCCTGCATGCACGCAACCGTGCTGTGTTCGGCATACTCTATCATATGCAACGCCTACATCGGACCAGCTCAGACGCGACCGCGACAATCCCGAGCGATTTGCTATGGTAAAGCGCTCGCTGCATGGATGTCCGTAACGAAGGCGTAACATGTCCGGATGCGGTGCAGTTGCATGCTCCTGTGCGCGCGGCGGCGGGGGAGTACAATGAGGTGGACACGACGCGTGTCGGTGTAGCTCGGCATGCGTGGAGCAGGCGAAGGAGGCGGACATGGCCATCTATGTGACCTCGGATGCGCACGGTCATGTGCGTCCGCTCGACCGCCTGCTGAGCCGCGTGAGTCTGGCAGACGAGGATACCCTCTATGTGCTGGGCGACATGATCGACCGCGGGCCCGAGCCCGTGGAGGTGATCAGGCTTGTGCGCCGTGTGCCGGGCGCGCGTGTGCTCATGGGCAACCACGAGCGCATGATGCTCGACGCCCTGCTCAACCACGATGACATCGACGATATTACCTGGGCGTTCAACGGCGGCGCTGCGACGCTGGCGGGCCTTGACGGCATGCCGGAAGACGAGTTTGCTGAGACTGTTGCCTGGGTGCGCGACCTGCCGCTTTTCGATGTGGTCGAGGCGGGCGCGCGCCTGTGGATCCTCGTGCATGCTGGTATCGATGCGTTGGCGGCGCGCGGGTTTCTCGCGACAGCGGGTGTCGATTGCTCGGAGGGCAAGGGGGCGCGCTCGGCTGGGCGCGATGTGCTGCTCGATATGATGAGCCGCCAAGACCCGCTCGATCTTTTGTGGATACGCGAAGGGTTCTGGGGCGAGCCCACCGGTTTGATGGGTGCCGACGGCTCGGGTCCCATCGTGGTGGCGGGGCATACGCCCTCGATCATGCTCGCGCACTACGTTGACGTGATGGAAGGCGATGGCACCTCGCCAGAGGGCGTGGGCACCATCGTGCGCGTTGGCGCTACCGAAAAAACCGCAGGGATGCCCGACCGCTTTGACATCGATTGCTCGGCGGCTGCGGGATACGGTAGGGGATGCGTGGGCCTCATGCGCCTCGATGACCAGGCGATGTGGTTCGAGCCGGTAGGCGAGGGCGAGTAGCCGCGCGCCGCAGGTCTCGTAGCGGACGCGACCCTTAGCTTCGGCGCGGACGGCTGCTGAACGGGTTGCGCTCGCGCGCGATGGCGCGCCGGATGCGCGCGTATTCCAGGATGAGCAGGATGAGCAGAAGCGTCATGGTGCCCAGATAGCTCAGCACCGCGCCCAAGAGCCCCAAGAGGTTCACGAACACGAGCGAGAGCACGATCGCCGCGGCGAACGAGACCAGGTAGAGCGTCATGACGGCTTCCTGCCGGCGCAGCACCGTGATGATGGCGTAGAGAAAGTCGATCGCCGCCGTGACGCCGCCGGCGAGCACCATGAGGAGCGCCAGTAGGCGGAACTGCTCGAAATCGACGCCGTACATGAAGCTCATGAGCGAAAGCCCGATCCAGTTCATGAAGACTGCCATGAGCGCGGTGATACCCACGACCACACCGATGACCGCAGCGATGATGAGGTCGAACCGGCGGCGGCGACGTGGGTTCGCCCAGATACCCGCGAGGCGCACGAGCTGCGGCTTGTAGACGAAGCCGATGGTGAGCAGGATGCCCTGGGCTGGGAAGTACAGCGCGTTGAAGAAGAGCTGGTTTTCGTAGGGCAGCGCGCCCTCCATGACGAACTTGGGGATGCTCTCGATGAGGTTGAAGAGGAAGAGCGCCGCGAAGAGCGGGAAGCACTGCGTGAGGACGCCTATGACCTCGCGTCCCTGTGCGGGCCGGCTCTTCTCGGTCTCGAGCAGCGCGAGCGGGGCGGTTACCAGCACGAGCGAGGCGACAGCGATGCTCGACATGCCCACCGATGCCACGGCTAGGTTGCGCGTGATTGCGGCAACAATGCCGAAGATGAGCATCGCGCCCAGCGAACGCAGCGTTTGCGAGACGCCGGCAAGGTAGAGCTTGTCGGCTTGCTGGAGGCGCCCCTCGTACACATCGGCGATACCGTCGATGAGCTTGTAGACGAAGACGCCCGCGCAGATGGTGGTCATATAGCCGTCGTAGCCGCGAATCGTGCAGTAGAGCATGCCGGCGGCGAAGGCGATCGCACCCGTGATGAAGCGATTGATCTGGTAGGAGGTGAACGAGACGCGCTCGTCGATATCGGAGACCTGGAAGTTGCGCACGCCGTAGTTCGCCGCAATCATGAGCAGCGTTCCCATGACGAACGCCATCGAGAACATGCCCGCCTGCTCGGCGCCCGCGAACTGCGTGGCCACGATGGTGAGGACCGGGAACGACATGCCCCAGATCGATGTGCCCAGCGTGTTCCAGATGTAGTCGCGATGCGTGCTGTGCGAGGCGTACTCCTCTTCCTGCTCGCTCAGCGAGCCGGCATATACCGACTGCAGCAGACGTGTCCACCACTGGTTGATGATGCGCGCGAGAAACGGCTGATCGCGGTTGCGGCGCCGCGTGCTCTCGGTTGGACGTGCGCCGCGCTCGGGCACCGAGGTGCGCACGATACCCGGCGTGTCAGGCGATTCGAGGCCGTTGGCTGGCGAATATGTCTCGCGGCGCTGGCTGGGGCTTGCAGCAGGAGCGCCGCGCTGCTCGGTGCGTTTTGCGCGCAGCATGTCGAGAGGGTTGAGGTTCATGTGCCTCCGGATAGGGTGGCCGAGCGCCTGCTCGGGTAGAAGGTTTCGGACGGACTTGGGAAGCTATTATAGCCCCGCCTGCCACCGGCACCGTGCAAGGTCTACGTGCTCGGGATCGGTGAACGCCACGCCTTCCGCCTCGAGCATCGCGCGCTGCACGCCGGGTCCGCCGAACGCGAAGCCCGTGGCAAGGCGGCCATCGGCGAACACCACGCGGTGGCAAGGAATCTCGCCGGGGCGTGGGTTGCTGTGCAGGGCGAAGCCCACGTAGCGCGCCCGTCGCGGGGCGCCTGCGAGCGCGGCGATCTGGCCATAGGTGGCAACCATCCCCTCAGGGATCTGCTCGACCATCTCGTATACGCGATCGAAGAAACCTTGATCTGCCATGTTCGCCCCATCCCATACGGCCGGCGGCCTGTTCGTGTCGCTCTGACTCATTGTATAGGGCAAACGTACCGAGGGCACCGCTCGCCTCAGGATGCCATAGATAGTAACCTACGGCTAACTTATGAAGAGCTCGTGAAGGCGGAGGTCTGGAGGCGAAGGAAGTGGCGCGGTCGTGAAAAGTTTACTATAGTGAACTCAACGACGACGAGAGCGCAGGCGATGAAAAAGCTCTCGGCGCCGCGTTGGAATCGCATCCCTCCCCTCTGTGCGATCAACGGCAGCAAGGCCGAGGCCCCGCCACCAGATGTTGGCAGCGGGGCCTCGGCCTCGTTATGTTGAACACGTGATGGCGTCTCGAACGTGCTCTTAGACGGCGCGCATCGATGGCGCGATCACGCGGTCGATGAGCTCAGGGAGGGCGCCGTCTGCCGCGTTGGATGCAAGTATCAGGTCGCAGTATGGACGCGTGTCGTCGCTCACATTCGCCACGCCCACACCCAGGCCTGCCGCGCGAATCATAGCGAGATCGTTGGCAGAGTCGCCCATGCCGATCGTCTCGGCGATATCGATGCCGAGCATCTCAGCCAGATGGGCCAGGCCGGTTCCCTTATCGATGCCGGCAGGGACAAACTCCACGTAGCGGTTGGAAGAATAGGTGACGTCGGTGCGGGTGCGATCGAGCAAGGGAGCTACGCGTTCGCCGAGCTCCTTCGCCTCGTCGAGGTCCTCGCCTACGTAGAGGATCTTGACGAACGGTTCGTCGCCAGCGAAATCGAGCGTACGCTGCGTATCGTCGAGCTCGATGATACCCGAGAGATTGCTCACGTAGGCGCGCTCGGAGGGCATGAGGAACTGCGTGAAGATCTTGCCGCTCGTGGTGTAGATATGCATGGGCACACGGTGCTCGACGCCGTAGCGATAGAGCGGCTCGATGATATCGCGGTCGATGGTGGTCGAGATGAGCGGCTCGGGATCGCCGTAGCGGTTGATGAAGCCACCGTTGTACGAGATGACGTAGCTGTCTTCGAGCAGGCGCTGGTCGATGCCGCGGAAATTCTCCATGATCGACTGATACGGACGCCCCGAGCTGGGAACGAACAGCACGCCCAGCTCGCGCAGGTGCCGCAGCGCATCGAGGTTCGCGGACGGGATCTTGTGCTCGCCGTCGAGGAACGTCTCATCCATATCGGAAGCAACAAGCCTGTACATCGGCATGCTCCTTAATGATTTGCAGCCTGCATGATGAATAACTGCTTGAGCGGGTCCTGCATTATTCTTCCGCCGCGAGTTCCGCAGCGAGCAAAGCGAGCGAGGACCTGTTCGAAGCGCCGGAGGAATAATGCAGGACCCGTGTTTGGGATGTTAGTACACCATGCCCATCGCTTCGCGGACTTCGGCCAGCGTTGTCTCGGCAATCTCGTTGGCACGGCGGTTACCCTCGTGGAGGACGTCCTTCACGTAGTCCATATCCTGGGCGAGCTCGGCGCGGCGCGCGCGGATGGGCTCGAAGTAGGTGTTCACGGCATCGGTGACGAAGCGCTTGAGTGCGCCGGCGCCGCCCATGCCAATCTCGGCAGCAATCTCATGCTCATCGCGGCCGGTGCAGATGGCGGCGGTGGAGATGAGGCCCGAAACCTCGGGGCGGTTTTCGGGGTCGAAGGTGATCATGCGCTCGGAATCGCTCTTGGACTTCTTGATGAGTTTCGCGGTCTCCTCGGCGGTCATCGAGATCGAGATGGCATTGCCGTAGGACTTGCTCATCTTGCGGCCGTCGAGACCCGGCAGCAACGGCGTGTCGGAGAGCAGTGCGTCGACCTCGGGGAACACATGCCCGTAGCGGTTGTTGAACTTACGGGCGATGAGACGCGTGAGCTCGATGTGCGGGAGCTGATCGCGGCCCACCGGCACGACGTTGCCCTTGCAGAACAGGATGTCGCACGCCTGGTGCACCGGATAGGTGAGGAGCAGCCCCGTGAGCTCGTGGCCCGAAGCCTCCATCTCGGCCTTGACCGTGGGGTTGCGCTGCAGCTCGGCCTCGGAGACGAGCGAGAGGAACGGCAGCATGAGCTGGTTAGCGGCGGGTACTGCAGAGTGCGTGTAGATCATCGTCTTGGCGGGATCGATGCCGCACGCGAGGTAGTCGAGCACCATGTTGTAGACGTTGTCCTGGATGTGCTCGGTGGTGTCGCGGTCGGTGATGACCTGGTAGTCGGCAATGAGCACGTTCGTGTTCACACCCATGTTCTGCAGCTCGACGCGGCCTTTCAGCGTTCCGAAGTAGTGGCCCAGATGCAGGCGCCCCGTGGGGCGGTCGCCGGTGAGCATCGTGTAGTTCTCGGGATGCTGGGCGAGGTCGGCGTGAATCTCGTTGCTGCGCTTGAGCGCGCTTTCGTAGCTGCGTACGTTGGGCATGTCAAATCCTTTCGGTCATAGTTCGCGAGGTGGTTCGTAGATGTGCTGCCCGTGTGGGGCAGCGGGGCGTTACTTCTTCTTGAGGTGTCGCAGGTGCTCGTCGATGAGTTCCTCGCGGCGCTCTTGGCGCTCCTCGCGCTGAGCCTGCTCGGCTTGCACCTCTTCTTGGAACCCGGGGTCCTCGGGGCTCACGATCTCGTCTTTATGCGTCTTGGGGTTGTAATGGTGACGCAGCACCGGCTCGAAGAGATGCAGACGCATGGCAAACGCCGCCGAGCCGATGAGGAGCACCACGAAGATCACGATGCGCAGCTCAATGCCCACCTGGTTGATGGTTGCCGCGCCCACGGAAAGCAGGATGCACCACGCGTAGATGAGCAGCACGGCCTGACGTTGGTCGAAGCCCTCGCGAATCAGGCGATGGTGGATGTGGCCCGTATCGGCCTGCCCGATGCTCACGTGCGCGCGCGTGCGCCGCACGATTGCCGAGAGCGTGTCGATGATGGGCACGCCGGCAACGATGAGCGGAATGAGCAGCGACGTGAGCGCCGCGGTACGGCTTACCGAAAGCAGGGAGATGCTGCCAAGCGTAAAGCCCAGCAGCAACGAACCCGAGTCGCCGAGGAAGATGCTCGCCGGATGGAAGTTGAACCGCAGAAACGCCAGGCACGCACCGGTCAGCGCGATCGAGAGCGCGGCGGCGTCACCGCGGCCCGCCAGCACAGCGAAGCTGAACATGGTGACGGCGGCGATGCCGGAAATGCCCGTGGCAAGGCCGTCGAGGCCGTCGATGAGGTTGATGATGTTCGTGTAGGCAACAAGGTAGACAACCGTGATGGGGTAGGCGAAGATGCCGAGGCTGAGGTACTCGCCTGGCACGAAGGGATTGACGATGCTGCCGATCACGAGGCCGCCGGCTGCCGCGAGCGCGGCCGCGAGTATCTGCCCGATGAGCTTGATGCGCGGGCGGAGCGATACGACATCGTCGATAGCGCCCGTGGCCACGATCACGAGAAACGCCGCGGCGAGCATGTAGTAGTTGACGCTCATGCTGGGATGCGGAATGAGCGCCGACGGCCAGCCCCAATACCAGGTGCCCATGATCTGCAGGGCAAGTGCCACGGCAAGGCCGCCAAAAACGGCAAGGCCTCCCATGCGGGGGATGGGCTCGGTGTTGATGCGGCGCTTAGAGGGGTAGTCGACGGCGTCGAGTCGCTTGGCAAGTCGTTTTACGACGGGAACCAAGATATAGGTCGTCGCGAAGGCGGCAGCCGCGATGCAGATATATGGGAAGATCGTATCCATAAAAGGGGTACCGCCGTCGTGTTCGGGTGCGTAGGTGCAATCCCATCCATGATACCCGAGTTTGCGCTTGCGCGCCCGTAAGGCATGAAGCATCACGGTCATATCAGATTCTGCGGTATTCGAGCGGTGCTGTAAGTGGCGTAATGTGGAGAAACGCTCGTTTTGAGCGCGTGCATATCCATCGTCCCCGAGGTTTTTCTATAAGTCAAGACTGGTAACGGCGATTGGGTGCAATAAGATAAAGATGTTCCGCTCCCCGCGGAGCAACTGGGTGAACCGTCGCGTTTTTCTAGGGAGCCCACACAGTCGCGCCAGTACAGGTATCCTTCGTTGTTAAGGACGCTGGAAGAGGCGATGAGGGCGCCCACCTTGCAGAGGTGGGTTCATTATGGCAAAGCGGGGAGCGGTTTTTATTTCCGCATGTAGGTTGCTTGTGGGTACCGCAAGGGGCGTAGGACGTACATCACGCTCGACAGCGTGAACGCGCGCCTGGCCGACACGCCAAAATCCGGGCGTCCACGCAAGACTGCCGTGACGGCATAGGCCAGATTCATGAACGACAAGATCGTCTATCAGGTTGATGCGAAGCACTGTCGCGTCACGCTCTTCGAGAACCGCTTCAGAATTGAGCTCGTTAACGGCTGGGGCAAGGTGACCAGCACCCATGAGTACTACCTCGCCCGCGTCATGTCCACGGAACGGCGCAAGCCAAAGGAAGTGCGCGTTCGCTTTGGTAGGGGATGGAACTATGTTGACATCGTCTTCAAGAAGGCCGATGATGCCGAGCGCTTTGTGCACTTCTTGAACGAGCTCATCTGATGTGGAGGGTGGTGCGCTGATGAGTGCGGCATCCTTTGTGGTCGCTCGAGGTGCTCGCGCTCAAACCCGAAGCGTCAATCTGGAATTAACCGTTGACAGCGCGGTTTTGGTTGCTAGAATTAACTTCTGCTTGGGGACGTAGCTCAGCTGGGAGAGCGCTGCCGTCGCATGGCAGAGGCCGAGGGTTCGATTCCCTTCGTCTCCACCACAAGCATCGTTTCGGGCCCCGCTTCGTCGGGGCCCGTTTTGTTTTGTGTGGCGAACGCGACGAGCGGGGGCTTCATGGAGATCTTTGACGGGTATGGCCGTGATGGGGCGCAGGTGTCGCGGGGTGGTCATCGCCGTCGGCGTTCCAAGCCCATGGCGCAGGGTTTGAGCATCAAAGACGTTCATGCTGTCGAGCTTGAGTATCTGAGCGCAATCGAGGCGCTCTATCGCGATGCGATCACCGCGATGCGCGGTACGCCCTACGATATCTGGTGGGATCTGGAGTACCATCCCAGCAAGGCAGCGCTCATTCGCGCGTTGCGCGCGGGCAACCTCTTCATGCTCGATGACGGCCTGACGGCGCTCGGTGCGTTCATCCTCGATGCCGAGCAGGGTGCCGATTACGACGCCATCCCGTGGCGGGTGCCATGTGCGCCTGGGGAGGTCGCGGTGCTGCATCTGCTCTGCGTTGCCCCCGAGGCGCGCGGCCGCAAGGTGGGCAGGGTGCTCATAGCTGCTGCTGTGGCAGAGGCCCGTCGTCGTGGGGCGCGAGCGCTTCGCCTGGATGTGTTCGACAACAACGAGCCTGCCATCGAGCTGTATCGTTCGTGCGGATTTGCCGATCTGGGCGTGTTCGATATCCGCGTGGGCGGCGGCCTCACGCACCCCTCGCATCTTATGGAACTCGATCTGCGGCTCGACGAGGAGGCCGACATGCGCAGCACCGACGCCCAGCCCCAGCGCGCATCGGGTGACGACGCGCGCCTGCTTGACCCCGCCGCGCTTAGCTCCTGCGCGCTGTGCCCTCGGTGTTGCGGCGTCAACCGCCTGGCAGGGGAGTGCGGCATCTGCGGTGCCGCGGGGACGCTTCGTTTAGCCCGCGCGGCGCTGCATTTTTGGGAAGAGCCGCCCATCTCCGGTACGGCGGGGTCGGGCACGGTATTTTTCAGTGGCTGTCCGCTCAAATGCGTTTACTGCCAGAACCACGAGATCTCGACCGGGAATTTCGGCATCGAGGTCACGCCCGAGCGCCTCGTGGAGATTATGCTCGAGCTGCAAGACCAAGGTGCGCTCAACATCAATCTGGTGACCGCGACACACTACGCGCACCTGCTGCCCACGGCGCTCGAGCACGCCAGGCGGCGCGGACTCACCATCCCCATCGTCTATAACACGAGCGGCTACGAGCGCGTCGAGGCGGTGCGTGAGCTGGGCGATCTTGTCGATATCTGGCTTACGGATTTTAAGTATGCCGACGCCGCGCTTGGCCAGCGCTTGAGCCATGTTGTCAACTATCCGGCGGTTGCTCGCGCCGCGCTTGCCGAGATGGCGGCGCATATCGAGCGCCGCGGCGGTATCGCGACGCGTGTCGATGGTACGTGGACGCGCGGCATAATCGTGCGGCATCTGGTGTTGCCGGGGCACGCGGACGATTCCTGCCGGGTGCTCGATGCCATCTGGGAGACCGCGGGTGACATCCCCATCTCGGTGATGAACCAGTACACACCTAATGCAACGATGCGCGCCGCGGGCGGCGAGCTTGCGCGCGCCGTAACCGAGGAGGAGTACGAGCGCGTGCTCGACCATGCCGACGATCTGGGCTTCACGCGGATGTACTGGCAGGAGGGCGGCGCGGTGGACGAGAGCTTCACGCCGCCGTTCGACACCACCGGCGTCCTCAAGCGCGCTGATGCGCGATAGCGGGAGTGCCGGTACCGGCAGCGGCGGCGTGCGTGCTGCGCGTGGACGCTCGGTAACATTTGCTGTTGCATCGAGGTGTGCGGGCGCGCAACAGGTATACTGATACGCACGTATATGCTACCTGTTTCCTACCTGCGCGGGCGTTTTCGCGCACGAAAGGACGGCAAACCGATGGCTCAGTTAGACACCACGCCGCTCACCGACGAGGAGCGCGCCGAGCTCGAGGAGCTGCGTGCCGAGAAAGCGCGTCGCGAGCGCGCCGAGTTGGAGGAGCTCCGGGCAGCGCGCGCCGAGGCATCCGCGAGCGCACCGGCGCCATCCGCTGCGCCGGCGCCTGCTGCTCGCGCCGCGGCGTCGCAGCCCGTGGTGCCCACCTCGCCCGAGGAGCGCACCTTCGGCCAGCGTATGGTGCTCTCGAGCGATGAGGACGACGACGGCATCCCCACGATGCCGCCCGCCCAGAAGATCGTCATCGGCATCTGTTTGCTCTGCGCCGTGTGCCTTGCGCTGTACGTGGTGCTCAGCAACGCCGGTGTCATCGGCTAGCTTGTATATGCGGCGCGTCGCCCGCTGAAGCGGCGCAACCAGGTCTCTCCGCCTTCGGGCAGTCAGGCGCAGGATGTACGGAAGGAAGTTCCCATGGCTCTGACAGACCCTACGCGCCCCACCGATGTATCGCTGCTCACCGACCTCTACGAGCTCACGATGGCTCAGGGGTTGTGGGAGAGCGGCAAGCTCGACGAAGAGGATTGCTTCTGCGCGTTCTACCGCGACCATCCCTTCGGCAGCGCCTATGCCGTGATGTGCGGCACCTCCGATATCCCCGATCTTGTTGAGAATCTACACTTCACGCCCGAGGATATCGACTACCTCGCCTCGCTCAAGGCGCCTGCCGGCGGTGCGATGTTCAAGCCCGCGTTCCTCGATTACCTGCGTGATTTCCGCATGCACGTCGATATCGATGCCGTGCCCGAGGGCGAGCTCGTCTTTCCGCGCGA
>CALUIM010000004.1 GCA_944320725.1 uncultured Coriobacteriaceae bacterium
CATACGACGGGGGCCGCGCCCCTGGTCCCAGGGGGCGCGGCCCTCATGCTCAAACTGCTCACTTTTCGATGCACGAGGCGCTCGGAAGCCGGTGCTCACTCGGACCATTTCTTATTGCACATCAACACGCGTGTACGGGTAGCAGCGGAGGACCTCGTGGAAGGCCCCCTCGATCCCCTCGCCGCGCGCTGCCGGTGTGCCCCCGCCTTTGGTATGCGTGTCTAACCCTGTTCTATTGGGTGAGGCGCGCTCAGGGCACCCCTGAGATCTCTTCAGGGGTGGGGGTGAGGCGGCTTCAGGGGAGACTCCTGCGCGGGGTGAGGCGGCTTCAGGGGTCGCCGCGCCCCCGCAGCGGGCTATCGCCTCCGCGACCGGGCCCGGCACGGCGACGTACATGTTCGTCGTCCTCCCGCGCCACCTGTGCTCGCCGACGCAGTCGATGAGGCCCCTCCTCTCGAGCGCGTGCACGACGTCGATCGCGTGCCGCTCCGAGCAGCCGGCGCGGTGGGCCGTCATCGCGTTGCTGCCGTAGTAGCAGCCGCCCTTCCCCTGGCTGTAGGAGTACACGAGCGCGTAGACCGCCAGCTCGACCCCCTTCAGGGCGAGGCCGTCCCGGCTGCTCATGAACTCGAAGATGCAGTAGAAGCTCTCGGGCGGCACCCTCGGCGCCGCCCCGCTCTCCTTCTCTGGCATGGGGCCTCCTCCTCCCGTTCCGTCGCGCTCCCGCGCGTCCCAGGGGTCGTCGCGCGCCGCCCCTTTTCGAGGCCGCCGCCGGGCGGCGAGCGCCCGCAGCTTTCGAAAACGCGGCCGCCGCCGCGACCCCCGGGGCGAGGGCCGGGGCCGAGGAGGGCCCCGGAACGGGAGAGGAGGTGCGTGGGCATGGGCGAGACGAGCGGGACGAGGGACCTGGCGGACGTCGTCATCCCCGCCGGCCTGTCCGCGGAGGAGCGCGCCGCCAGCTTCGTCGAGCAGGTGGGGAGCCCCTACGAGTTCGAGAGCCACGGCGTGAGGGTCCGCATCAGCTTCGCGGGACAGATCCCCATAGAGGACGCGGTCGCCCGAGTCCTGGGGCTGGGGACCGAGTGAGGCGCCGGGCCACTGCGCGCCCGGGCTGTGCTAGAATCTCGTCGAGGAAAAAACTGGACGACGGTTTTTGGTCGGCTCTCCGGGCGCGCCTGGTCGCGCGCCGTCAGAGGAGGGCCGATTTTTTCATGCCAAGAACCAAGGGAAGGGCTGTCCGCCTGGGCAGCTACGCGCGCCTGTCGCGCGGTGACGACTCGGACGGCGTGTCCGGGAGCATCGTCAACCAGCAGCAGATAATCCGGCAGTACTGCGAGAGGAGCCCCGAGGACCTGAGGATAGTCCGCGAGTACGCCGACGACGGGGTCTCGGGCACCACCTACGACCGCGAGGGGTGGAGGGCGCTCATGTCGGACCTCGAGTCCGGCGTCATCGAGGGCTTCGTCGTCAAGGACTCGAGCCGGTTCGGGCGCAACTCCATCGAGAGCGGGCTGCTCCTGGAGAAGGAGTTCCCGAGGATGAACGGCGGCAGGGGCGTGCGCGTCATCATGATCTCGGAGGGCTACGACTCCGCCTCGAGCGACCCCTACACCTCGAGCATCATGCTCGCCTTCCGCGGGATGCTCAACGAGAACGTCAGCCGCGACACCTCCGTCAAGACCCGCGCGGGCCTCCACGCGAAGATGCAGCGCGGCGAGAGGGCGTGTGCCTTCGCGCCGTACGGTTACGCCGACGACCCCGAGAGGCGCGGGCGCCTGGTCGTAGACGGGCCGGCGGCCTCCAACGTCAGGAGGATATTCGCCATGAAGCTCGACGGGATGTCGCCCCAGGCGATCGCCGACGAGCTCAACCGCCTGGGCGAGCCGTGCCCGGGCGCGTACAAGCGGGAGCGCGGGGTGAGCCTCGCGATGCCCTTCGCCGGCGCCGACGGCCCTCGGTGGCGCCCGGTCACCGTGGCGCGGATACTCTCCAACGAGGTGTACGCGGGCACGATGGTCCAGGGGAGGACCTACACCCCCAGCTTCCGCAGCAGGAAGACGCTCCCGCGCGCCCCCGAGGAGTGGTTCCGCAAGGAGGGGGCGCACGAGGCGATCGTGAGCCTCCACGAGTTCGAGCTGGTCCAGGACCTCATGGCGAGGGACACGCGGACCGCCCCCGGGTCGCGTGTCGTCGCCCTGTTCAGCGGCATCGCGTACTGCGCCGACTGCGGGCAGCAGATGCTCATCCGGACGGGCCGCAACGGCAACCGCTACCTCACCTGCTCGACCAACAAGCGAGACGCGCGCCGCTGCAGCTCTCACCTGTTCAACGAGGCGCGCCTCCGCGCGATCGTCGCGGAGGCCGCCCAGGCCCTGGTCGACGTGAGTGTCGACACCTCACGATTCGTGGCGTCCCACAGGGACGAGCTCGTGCGCGAGCGCACGGCCGACGTCGACCGCCGCATAGACGACGCGCGCAGGAGGCAGGAGCGGGCGCTTCACTTCCGCCACGGCCTCGTCGACGACCTCGAGGCCGGGGTCATCACCAAGGAGGAGTACGGCCTGTTCGCCTCCGCCTACGCCTCGAGGATCGAGGAGGCGCGCTCGGCGGTGCTCGAGCTCGAGGCGGAGCGGGAGCGGGTCGCGGACCTCGTGACGGAGGCAGAGGCCGCCCTGGAGCGGTTCGCGGCGAGCGGGAGCATCGGCGAGCTCACCAGGCGCAAGGTTGTCGAGCTCGTCGAGCGCGTCGACATCCACGAGGACAAGTCGGTCGAGGTCCGCTTCCGCGTCCAGGACGTGATGGAGCGCGCGGGCGTCGCGTTCGCGGAGGGGGGATCCCGATGAGGGCGGAGGGCAGGGCGCTCAGAGCGGCCATCTACGCGAGCGCGTCGAACTGGGCGCCGCTGACGCGCCCCGACGTCCCGCTCGCGGAGCAGTCCAGGAGGTGCCGGGAGGCGATAGACGCCGACCCGACGCTCAGGCGCGCGGCGACCTATCGCAACCGCTACGCGAACGGCGAGGCGGGCGACTACCGGCGCCTCGTCGAGGACGCCGTCAACCGGAGGTTCGACTGCCTCGTCGTGTGCGGGGGCAACCGGCTGGGCCCCTCGGAGCGGGCCGCCTTCTTCCTGGTCGGGCGCTTCCTCGCGCCGGCGGGCTTCCGCGTCGTCGACGTGGCGGAGGGCTGGGACACGGAGGCCTCGGGCGGGAGGGCGTACGCGTTCCACTTGCGCGGGATGTCGAGGGCCGAGAGACGGGCGGAGAGGAGGTCCGAGGATGGCGCGCAAGAGCAGGAGGACTGACGCCCCGGCGACCGCGCCCGCGGCGAGGGCGAAGGTGTGCCGGATGGGCGTCTACGCACGCACCAGCAAGAGCTACGGCGACGACGGAAGCAGCATCGAGAACCAGAAACGCATCGTCGCCGACCACATCGGGAGGCTGCCGGACGCCGTGGTGGCCGGGTACTACGTCGACGACGGGGCGACGGGCACCAACCAGGACCGGGAGGCGTTCCAGCGCATGGTCGGCGACCTCCGTGCCGGCAGGATCGACGGCGTGGCGGCCAAGGACGCCAGCCGCCTCGGGCGCGACTACGTCGAGTGCCAGACCTTCATTAGGGAGACCCTGCCCGCGCTCGGCGCCCGGCTCATCCTCGTGGCGGACGGGGTGGACAGCAAGGACGGCGCGTCCCCCGACGGGTTCGGGATGGACGTCAAGAGCCTCCTGAACTCCCTGTACAGCCGCGACCTCAGCAGGAAGATCCACGCCACCTTCGAGGCGGCGCGCCGGAGGGGCCCCATCGTCCTCGGGAACGTCCCGTACGGGTACCTTCGCGACCCCGCCGACGCGCACCACCTGGTCCCCGACCCCGAGACCGCGCCCCACGTGCGCGAGATGTTCCGCATGAAGCTCGCCGGCGCGCCCAACGCCGAGATCGCGCGGCGCCTCGAGGAGGCTGGCGCGCCGACCGCGGGGAGGGCGAAGTACGACCGCGCGGGCAAGCAGGCGACGAGCAGGGATTCCAGGCGCTGGCACGCCCGCAACGTCAACCGGATGCTCGCCAACCCCGTCTACGCGGGGCGGGTGGCCATGGGCAAGTGGACCCAGAAGCTCTACCTCGGCATACCGCACGAGAAGAACTCCCCCGAGGAGTGGCTCGTCGTGGAGGGGGCGCACGAGCCCCTGGTCGACCCCGGCGACTTCGACAGGCTGCAGCGCGTGCACGAGGAGAGGGTCGCGAGGCGCAGGGAGGCCCTCGCCGCAACAGAAAGGATCAGGGAGCTGCACCCCGACCGGCTCGCCGGGAAGGTGCGCTGCGGCGTCTGCGGAGCCTCCATGCACATCTGCCGCTGGGTCGAGGACGGCGTGTTCTGGGGCGCCGAGTACATGTGCGGCAGGAACGACGCCGGCGAGGGCGGCGGCAGGCACCGCGTCGCCGTGCCGCTGGTGGAGACCGTGTGCATGGACGTCATCCGCAGCCAGGTCGAGCAGCGCGTCGCGCTGGACGAGCTCGTCGCCTCGAGGGCCGTCGACGGCACGCTCGCGCGGCGGCTCGCCGAGGCGGCCGCGTCCCTGGCGGAGGCGGACGCCGAGATCGGCGAGATCGAGGAGAAGGCCGTCCAACTCAAGGCCGAGCACTCGCGTGGCGAAGTCTCCTCGGCCGACTACCGGCGCATCGAGCGCCTCCTCTGGTCGAGGCTCGAGGCAGCGAGGGCGCATCGGGCAGAGGCGGAGGCGCGCCGCGGACTGCTCGCGTCCCTCTCCGAGGGAGGGGCCGAGGCCGTCCTCGGCGAGGCGGGGCGCCTCCTCGGCAGCTTCAGCAAGGAGCTCGCGGACGCCGCCATCGAGTCGGTAACCCTCGAGGGCGACGGCTCCCTCTCGGTGCGCCTGCGGTTCACCGACGCCTACCGAAAGGCCGAGACGATACGGGAGGCCCTGTCATGATCGCGCTCTACTGCAGGCTCTCCGTCGCCGACGGCACCGGGGGCGAGTCCGACTCCATAGCGAACCAGAGGCTGCTCCTCGCGGACTTCATCGCCTCGCGCGACGACCTCGCGGGCGAGGGCCACCTGTTCTTCGTGGACGACGGCATCAGCGGCACCCACGCCGAGAACCGCCCCGCCCTCCAGAGGATGCTGGCCATGTGCCGGGAGGGGCGGATCAGCACGGTCGTGGTGAAGGACCTCTCGAGGCTCAGCCGCGACGGCCTCTACTGCGTGGGCCTCGTCGAGGACGAGCTGCCGTCGCTCGGGGTCCGCGTCATCGCGGTCACGGACAACTACGACTCCAAGCGCGACGGCAAGAGCCCCGCCGCCAGCACCGAGCTCGGCTTCCGGACGATCATGAACTCGTGGTACTCCAGGGACCTTTCTCACAAGGTGACCCAGTCCATAGAGAGCGAGCGCGCGGGCGGGACGAACCTCAACACGGTCCCGTTCGGCTATCGCAAGGGGAGGGGCGAGCGGGCCTGCGAGGTCGACGAGGAGGGCGCGGCGGTGGTCCGGAGGATATTCGAGCTCGCGTGCGAGGGGCTCGACCAGGGGGCGATCGCCGCCGCACTCAACGAGGTGGGCGCCGTTACCCCGCACAACCTCAGGGCCCTCAGGAACCCGGGAGGCAAGCTCGCGCCCAAGCCGAACCAGCGATGGACGGGCACGATGGTGAAGACCGTGGTGCGCAACCCCCACTACAAGGGGACCCTCGTCCTCGGCAAGAGCAAGAGGGTCGAGATGGGCCTCGGGGCGTCCCGCCCGACGGACCCGTCGGAGCGTCGGGTCTTCGAGGGCGCCCACGAGGCGGTCGTGGACGCCGGCACGTGGGAGCGCGCGCAGGCGTCCATGCGCGACACGCGCTGCGGCGGGAGGAGGGAGCCTCTCGGCCACCTGTTCTCAGGGCTCGTCTTCTGCCCCCACTGCGGGGCGGCGGTGTCCTTCAGGAGCGAGAGGCAGGCTCCCGTCGAGCGCTACACGGCCTACTGCGGGTGCTTCACGGAGCCGCCCTCCATCTCGCTCGCGGACCTTTCCGACGCCGTCGGGTGCGTGCTCCGCGCGCACGCCGACCTGGCGCTCGGACTGTCGGACGCGATCGCCGCCGCCGAGGCGGCGCCAGAGAGGGCCGAGGGGCTGAGGGCCGCGCTCGCGAGCCTCTCCGCGCGGAAGCTTCGGGTCTACGAGGCGTACCGCGCGGGCGGGACGGGGCCGGACGCGTTCTCCGCGGCGCTCGAGGCGATCCGCCGCAAGGAGGCCTCCGTGCGCCGCGCGCTCGAGCTCGTCGAGGCCGAGGCGGAGCGCCGGGCGCCGGACCTCGCGGAGGCGGCCCGGGCGCTTGAGATAGTACGGCGCCTCGGGAGGCGCGGGGTCACGCGCGAGGCGCTCGTGGCGCTCGTGGAGCGCATCGAGCTCATGGGCGACGACGATGTGCACATCACGCTCAGGTACGCCGACCTGTTCGAGCGGCTGCGCCGACGCCCCTAGGCGGGGGGCGCCCCCCGCGCGGGCGCCCAAGGGCGAGCCCTTGGGGATCCCCGGCCGACCTCCGCGCCGGTCGGGCCGCACTTTCCGGCTCAGGCGCCGCCTGGGCTGTGGCGCGCGGGCCCCTCGGCTCCGCCCTCCCGCACGACATCCCCACAAACGCGCCTCGCGCGTTGGATGCGGATGGCGCCGACGGCTTCGTGCAGGAGCCCTCCGCCTCCGGGCCTGCGCGCCCGGAGGCAATCAACGGATGCGGGCGGGGCCTGCATCCGGCGGTCCCGATGAGACGCGAGGAGGGCCATATGGAAGCTGTCAGGGACCTGGCGGACGTCGCGGTTGACGCGAGCCTGCCGGTGGACGAGCGCGTCCGCTCGTTCGCGGAGCAGATCGGCGACCCGTACCACTTCACGGCGCACGGGGTGGAGGTGAGGCTGAGCTTCGCGGGGCAGGTGCCCGTCGAGGAGGCGGTCGCACGGCTGCTCGGCATCGGCGGGGCACCCATGGAAACGGAGGCCGCGGGGCCGGTGCGGGGGGCCGAGCCCGGCGCGGCGTAGCGGTCGAAACGCGGGGCGCGCCGCGACCACGGAACCGTGGCGCGCCCCCGAGGGAAAGGACGGAAGGAATGAGGGTCATAACGGCAAGCAACTTCAAGGGAGGGGTGGGCAAGACCACCACGGCGGTGAACCTGGCGGTGCTCTGCGCCTCGCGTGGGCTCAGGACGCTGCTGGTCGACCTGGACCCGCAGGCGTCGGCGACCGACTACTTCGGCCTCTACGACGCGGCGGGGGAGTCCGGGCGCAACGCGGTCTCCCTGCTCTACGGCGACATGCCCGCGCAGGAGGCAGCGCACCAGACGGGCATCGAGCGCCTGAGCTGCGTCCCGACGACGCTCGACCTCATCGACCAGAACGAGCTCATGCTGCGCGAGCAGCGGCTCAGGTTCGCCCTCGACGACGCGGAGGGGGCCTACGACGTCGCCATCCTCGACTGCGCGCCGAGCGCAAAGCAGCTCGCCATGTGCGCCTACGTTGCGACGAGCGGGCGCGGCACGGTCGTCATCCCGGTCAAGCTCGATTCGACGGTCATGAGGGGGACGGCGTCGGCGGTGGCGGCGGTGCGCGGCGTGGCGACGAAGCTGCGGATGCCCCTGCCCGACTGGAGGATCCTGCGCACGTGCGTGCCGGGGCGGATGACGAGGGCGGAGGCGACGGGCGCCGCGGTGCTCGACCGCTTCTTCCCCGACCGCCAGTACGCGACCGTGATCCACCACTCGGCGAAGGTGATGGAGGGGAGCTGGGAGTGGAGGCCCATCGTGTCGTTCATGCCCGGCAACCGCGCGGCGCTCGACTACGAGGAGCTCGGGAGGGAGATGGGGCTGTGGCGGGAGTAGAGGAGATCGCGCGCCGCTTCAGCCTGGCGGGCGTGCTGGACGACGACGCCCGGGCACGCGAGAGGTACCCCATCAGCGAGATCGAGGTCGCCGACATCGCCGACCACCCGGGGAACGCGGCCTACAGCATGGACGAGGGGGCCATACGCTCCCTCGCCGAGTCCATACGGAGGGACGGGCTCACCGACATCCCCCTCGTCCGCAGGCTCGACGACGGTTCGTTCCAGATGATAAGCGGGCACCGGCGCAAGGCCGCTTACGAGCTGCTCGCGCGCGAGGACCCGTCCTTCTCGAGGATGCCGTGCCGCGTCATCGAGGGCATCGGCGACGATGAGGCCCTCACGCTGCTGCACACCGCGAACTACTTCACGCGCGAGCTCACCGTCATCGAGCGTGCCCGGGCTACCCAGGCGCTCGGCATCGAGGTGAGGCGGATGCGCGAGGCGGACCCCTCGCTCAGGGGCGTGCGCAGCTCCAGCCTCAAGGCGGCGATCATCAAGGCTCAGACGGGCCGCGACGTCGCCCCGAGGACGATCGAGCACCACGAGCGCATCGCCCGCGTCGTCGAGGGGAGCCTGGAGCCGGTGTGGCGCGAGCGGGCCGAGAGGGGCGAGCTGAGCGACGCCGACATCCAGAGGCTCGCGAAGATGGGCAGGCCCGCCCAGGCCGAGGCGGCCGCCGCCGCGGCGGCCGGGAAGCCCGCGGCGGCGGCCATCAAGGAGGCGGCGAGGATGCGCGGCGGCCAGCCGAAGGGCGGCCGGGGGCGCAAGGCGGGCCCCACTGCGCAAAGTTTGCGCACCGACCCCACGGAGCTCGTCTCCAGGGCCGCCGGCCTCGTCCGAGAGGCGCGCACGGCGATGGCGCAGGGGGCTGAGCTCGACCCCGCCGCGCTCGACGAGCTCGAAAGGGAGGTGGCCGCGACGCGCGACGCGTCGTAGCGGCCACCCGGCGCGGGCGCGTAACCATGCGCCCGCGCCGGTCTTAGCAAGCTGCCTATTGCGTATCACGGCGCCCTCCCGGGCGCCGCTCAGGCCGCAATAGGCCCCCTCCCGTCCGACGGGGCGCGCGGGAGGGGCGCCACCCCGCGGCCGCCCGGGCGCCGGCCGCCGGTGGCGCCGATGCGGGGGTGGCCCCCGCGCCCCAGGAAGGGAGGCGGCCCATGCCCTACCGGAACATGGTCAGCCTGAGGCTCGACGACCGCGACCTGGACGCCCTGGAGGCGGCGTCCGAGAGGTCTGGGCTGTCGCGCTCGGAGCTCCTCCGCTCGCTGCTGCGCGTCCCGCCGGGGGCGGACCGGCAGAGGACCGTCTACGCCGTCGACGGTAGGACGCTCGGGAGGATGGCGACCGAGCTGGTCCGCTGGGGCCGCCACTACAACCAGGCGGTCCACGCGCTCAACACCATCGCTCTCCTCGTCCGCAGGGGGAGCCCGCCCAAGCCGCCGGAGCTCGAGGCGATGCTCGGGCGGGCCCTCTCGGCGCTCGAGGAGGTCGAGGCGGGCAGGCGCGTCCTCGAGGCGGCGCTCACCGAGGTCGCGGACTCCATCGCCGTGAGGAGGGACTAGCGGTGCCCGTCGTCAAGCCAATCAGCGGCCACACCGGGTGCGGCGGCATCATGCGCTACCTCACCAGGGGCGGGCGCGCGCTCGCCGTGGACCTCGCGAACCTCTCCTGGTCGCCCGAGCACCCCTGCGGGTTCCGGGACTGGGCGGAGGAGATGGACTTCACGCGAGTCGCCTACGGCAACCACACGCCGTGGAAGGGGAGGCCCGCGCGGACCTACAAGCACTACGTCCTGAGCCCCGACCCGAGGGACGGCATCTCCCTCGAGGCGCTCCGCGACCTGGCGCGCGCGTGGGTCGCCGAGAACTTCGCGGGGTTCCAGGCGGCCGTCGTCTACCATGACGACAACGAGGGCGGCGTCATGCACGCCCACGTCGTGGTGAACAACACCAACCTCGAGACCGGGGCGCGCCTGCAGGACCCGGCGCCGCGGGAGCTCATGCGCTCCGCCCAGAGGCTTGCCGAGGAGCGCGGCCTGAGCTTCTTCGCCGACGGGCCCGGAGAGGGGGCCGCCCCGCTCCTCGCGGCGAGGGGGACGCGCGGCAGGGAGCGGGTCCACTTCCGCAGGGCCGAGAGGGAGCTCGCCGAGAGGGGCGCCTACTCGTGGGTGGCCGACATCAGGGCCCGCGTGACGGTCGCCAGGCGGGTCGCGCGCGACGAGGCCGACTTCGTCGCTGCGCTCTCCGAGCTCGGCGTGGAGGTCTCCGGCGCCGCGCCCGGAAACGGCGCCGCGGACTGGGTCTACGCGCTCTCGGGAGAGGGCGCGCGCAGGATCAGGGGAGAGAACCTCGGGACCTCGTTCGGGCGGAGGTCAGTGCTCCAGGAGCTCGCGCTGCGCTCGTCCCCGCGGAGGGCCGACGCGATCCGCGAGATCGCCCGCAACGCCGTCGCGGTCGACGACCTGGACGACCTGAGGCGGCTGGCCGACGCCCTCGACGCGTTCTCGCGGGAGGCCATCAGGAGCCTCGCCGACTGCGAGGCGCGCATCGGGGCGCTGGAGGCCGCGGGCGACTTCGGGGCGATGGAGCGCCTCGCGGGCCTGCGCGACTACGCCGAGGCGAAGGGCCTGCTCCCGGAGCGCGCCGCGACCCGTCGGAGGAGGCCCGCGCCGGACGACGGGAGCCCCCGGACGGGCGCCGCTCGGCGGCGCGGGGAGGATGCCCGGCGCCCCGACGTCGGGGGCGGAAGGGGAAGGGAAGGAAGGGAGAGGTAGGCATGAGGGTCGAGATCGACTACGAGGACGGGAGGCTCGGCGTGTTCGACACCGCCAACCTGGTCGCCGGCCAGCCCTTCGGAGGGGCGTGCGTCGCGGCGGAGCTCGTGCTGCGGCTCGACGCCGCCGAGGGCGAGGGGATATGCCTCGACATACACCACCACGACATCTCCGGCTCCGAGGAGGGCGGCGACGTACCGTATGCCGACCGCTGCAGGGGCTACAGGGTGTGCCTCGCCGACGCGGGCGAGCTCGACGGCATCGAGTGCGTCTCCGTGGACGGCAGGGCGGTAGCCTGGAAGCGCGCCGGACGGTTCGTGGACGGGGCGAGGTTCGAGCGGGCCCAGCGGCTGTGGTACTCCGAGTCGCCCAACGCGTGCGAGAACTACAGGGCGTGCAGGATCTACGACTACCTGGAGGCGTCCCGCCCCGACCTGCGCGGCGACCCGGAGGCTATCTGCGCGCTGTTCGGCTACCCGGCAGAGGCGCTCGCCGAGGCGCGGCGGGCCGAGGCCGCCCAGCCCGACGAAGAGGAGGAGTAGGCCATGGGGATCGTCAAGGCGGCCCTGGCCGCGTGCGTCGCGTTCCTCGCATGGCTGTTCAGGGCGGTGTTCAGGTGGTTCATGTGAGGACGGCGTCCGCAGTTGTCAGTTTGTCAGTTTGAACTACAGTACAACCGATAAGACGGCGCGAAAGAAGGGAGGCCGGCATGGCAGCGACGACGGCACCCGCCGCGACCATCGTGGACAACAGGACGGGCGACGCAACCTCGATCGACGCGAGGGCCTTCGGCGCGCTGAAGGCGTTCCTGCGGGCGCTCGGCGCGGCCTACACCGACGAGGGCGAGGCCGACGCCCGGCTCACCACGGGGCAGGCGGCGCAGATCGTGGGGACCTCCCCGCGGACGATCGCACGGCTGATAGACTCCGGCAGGCTTAAGGGCATGCGCACGGGAGGTGGGCATCGCTACGTTATGCTCTCCGACCTCATGGACTTCGACCGCCGGTCCCGGGAGGGGCGCTCCGCCGCCCTCGACGAGATGCGCGACGTCGCTGCCGAGGAGGGCCTCTACGGCAACGCCGACGCGGTGTCGGAGTACCTGAGGGGCCTCGGGCAGGGCTGACACGGCACCGCTGGGATAGTATTTGGCGACTGCAGAAAGATCATCGGTTTCTGCGCCCATGCATTCGTCGAGCATCGACCTGCAATCCCCGCCCTCTCCTTCCCTGAGCGTTGACTTATGCTATTAGAAGCCTATAATCAGAATTATCATCTGATAATAGCTTTCATGTAGCATCAATTGGAGGAAAGGGAATCGGATGCTCTGCCAGTTCACGTTCAGCAATTACCGGTCCTACCGTGACGAGACGACGCTCACGATGCAGGCATCGGCGATGAGGGAGTTCTCACGGTCCCTCCTGCCCGGGGGAGACAGCCAGAGCTTCCTGCCCGTCGCCGCAGTGTACGGGCCCAACGCCGGCGGCAAGTCGAACCTCCTCGAGGCTCTCGGCTACGTCTGGTCCGCTGTCGCGCGCCCCATCCTCTCCCTCAAGCGTGGGGCGGAGGCGCGCGAGGAGCCTTCGCTGCGCCTTTCCCGGTGCGCGCCGTTCGCGTTCGACGGGGAGCACGGCGCCATGCCGACCGAGTTCGAGGTCTACTACCGGGTCTCGGGCTATGAGTACCGCTACACGCTTTCGGTCAGCGCGTCCGAGATCGTCGGCGAGAGCCTGGCGCGGCGCAAGGTGGGCGCCTCGAGGACCGCGATGCTCTTCGAGCGTGAGGGGGACGAGGTCTCCCTCGGACCCTCGCTGCGGCGGGCGAACGTATCCACCGGGTTCAACCCCGATATCCCGTACCTCTCGTACCTTTACATGAACACCGACCTCGAGCCCGTCCGGGACGCGGCGAGCTGGTTCCTCGACTGCGTATTCCTCGACTACAACAGCTTCTACCTGGAGCACCTGCTGGAGAACATGCTCGACGAGAAGGACTCGCCGGAGATCACCCGGTTCCTCAGGGCCGTCGACGTCCACGTGGACGGGTTCCGCGTCGAGCGCGACGCCGACGGGCGCCGCCAGCGCGTGTACGTCAAGCACAAGGTCGGGGGCTCCGAGTACGAGCTGCGCCTCTCCGAGGAGTCCGCCGGCACGCAGAAGCTCATGGGGCTGGCGCGCGTCGTCATGAGTGCCCTGGAGGAGGGCGGCACCGTGCTCGTGGACGAGCTCGACGCTAAGCTGCACCCCAAGCTGCTGCGCTACGTGATCCTTCTGTTCAAGGACCCCGAGGCCAATAAAGGCGGCGCCCAGCTGGTGTTCACGAGCCAGGACGTTTCGACCATGCGCAACGACGTGTTCCGCCGCGACGAGATCTGGTTCGCGGCGCGCGACGGGGACGAGGCGAGCCGTCTGTGGTCGCTCTCCGACCTGCACGAGCCCAACGGCAACCTCGTGAGCAAGAACGCGGCGTTCGACAGGCAGTACCTCGCCGGCCGCTACGGCGCCGACCCGTACCTCACCCGCATCGAGGAGTGGGAGCAGTGACGGCCGCCAAAAGGCGCGGGTGGCGCAGCGGCAGGCGCGCCGTGGCCACCCGCCCCGTCCAGCTGACGCGCCACCTGATAGTCTGCGAGGGCACGGAGACCGAGCCGCGCTACTTCGAGGGGATGAAGGCGGCGCTTGGCGCGGCTAACGGGAGGAAGGTCGCGGTCGTCGTGCGCGGCAGCGGCAGGCACACCCTCGACCTGTTCGAGTGCGCTGAGGACCTCTGCCGGTACGCTCCCGAGGCGTTCGACCACGTGTGGCTCGTGTTCGACAAGGACGACTTCCCCGCGGAAGAGTTCGACCTCGTTGAGCGCAGGTGCGCCTCCGCGTCGGGTCCTTCCCGCACGTTCCACGCGCTCTGGTCGAACCCCTGCTTCGAGATCTGGCCCCTGCTCCACCTGCGCTACACCACGGCCCCGATGGACGCCGCGGGGTGCCAGCGGGCGCTGGCCGACGCCCTCAGGCGCGAATGCGGCGTCGACTACCGCAAGAACATGGAGGGGCTGTTCGGCGCCGTCGATCCCAGGCGCGACGACGCCGTCTCCAACGCCGCGAGGCTCCTCAGGCACCACGAGGCCATCGGCAACGTCAGGCCCTCCGCCATGAACCCGGCGACCCGGGTCGCCGACATCCTCGATGAGTTTGGCCCGTACCTTGAGAGGGGTGGCGATTGAGTAGACGAAAGAGTCCGACGCCCGCGACCATCGACCTTCTGTGGGCTCTGTCCGCAGGCCATTGCGAACTCTGCGGGTCCGACGTGACCAACGCCTTGGCCTCAGGAAAACGGGGGAAGTACGGCCAGGTTGCACATATCGAGGCCTACTCCCCAGGCGGCGCGCGGTACAACGCCAGTCAGTCCGAGAAGGAGCGCAACTCGCTAGACAACCTCATGCTGCTCTGCCCCACCTGCCACGCGCTCGTCGACAACAACGCGCCCGACTTCGGAGTCGAGTTCCTCAGGGACCGGAAACGGTTCTTCGAGGCATCGGTGAAGGCGGCGGTGAGCGCAATCGGGCCAACGCGTTCCGACGTGCTCACCCTGGGCATGCGGATAGGGGGCAAAGACTTCCAGATTGCGGAGAAGGACTGGAAGAGGGCGATGGTCGACGCGGGGGTTAACGTTGGCGACACGCAATCATTTGACGCCGCCCGCGATGTTCCAGAAGGCTGCGGTCCAGAAACGCTTTGCTCGCTCAGGCGGCGCATCGAAAAGTACCGCGAGCTGGTTCACGGGGACGGATCGAGGCGGACAAGCGTGTTCGCGATTGCCCCGCAGCCTGTCCTGATAGGGCTTGGGGCCATGCTGGCCGATGACGGGAACGTCGATGTATACCAGAAGCGCCGCGATACCGAGGGTTGGTCCTGGGCAAGCGACGGCACGCCAAACAGCTTTTCTTTCGAAATGTTGTCCTCGGGAGAATCCGAGGATTGCGCGATTGTAGTGTCCGTCTCGGGGCCAATCGGCCGCGAGACCTATTCCGGGGCAGTGCCTAGTTCGGTCGAAACGGTGTACGAGCTGCGAGCTTCGAGGACCGGGCCGACGGCGATTTTTCTGAGGGACGACTGGTACGAGTTCAAGCGCGCCGCGATCGCAGCTCTCTTTAAGATCCATGAGGGACATCCCGGGGTGCGAAGACTCCACGTGCTTCCGGCGATGCCCGTCTCGGCTTGTGTGGCGTTCGGCATGGCGTGGAACGAGCGGCTCATTCCGGAGCTTGTGATTTACGAGAAACGCGACAGCGTCTTCTCGAGGGTGTTGACGATTGGGGGTCCGAATGGATATGGAGAATAACGAGGGTCTGAACTGCATCTTCGACGAGCTCGCGGAGTCGCTGAACATATCAGAGACGATGCGCGACAAAGCGGAGAGGGCCTACACCGCGCTAGGAGAGTGGATCGAGGATAACCCGGAGGGGGAGGCTGTCGAGGCCTACACCCAGGGTTCCTTTGCCCTGGGGACCGTCGTTCGACCGCCGAGCGGGGAGGACCTGGACTATGACATCGATCTGGTGTGCCAGCTGCCGGGCATGGTCGAAAATGCCGCCAAGGAGATTAAGCTGTTCGTCGGCAAGAGGATCAGAGAGCATGGCACCTATGCGAAGAAGCTCTGCCCGGAGGGCAAGCGATGCTGGACGCTCGACTACGGCGTCTTCCACGTCGACGTGCTCCCGTGCGCCGATGATTCCCAGAAAGGAGGGACGGCGGTCCGTCTCACCCACAAGGATCCTGGAACCGGCGAGTATTCCGACCGGTACAGCAACCCCAAAGGATATGCGAAATGGTTCGAAGAGCGAATGGGCGACAGCCTTACCGAGGCAAAACGTCGATATTCCGGGAGGGTGTACTGCTCCGTCGAGGACGTCCCCACCTTTGCCGTGAGAACACCGCTCCAGAAGGCTATCCAGATACTGAAGCACCATCGCAACCTGATGTTCGAGGGAGCGGACAACGCCCCCATCTCGATAATCATCTCGACTCTGGCGGCGTGGGCATATGGCGGAGAGCGGGGGACGTACGACGCCCTCGTCGGAATCCTTGAAAGGATGGACGCCCACATCTCCGGAGGCCCTGGGAGGTACCGAATCGCAAACCCGGTCGACGAGAAGGAGAACTTCGCCGAGAAGTGGAACGAGAGCCCCGAGAAGGCGGCCGCGTTCTTTTCGTGGCTCGATAGGGCGAGAAAGGACTTCCGTGGGCTATCTGGCGTTCGAGGACTCGATGCCATCACCCGTTCCCTCGAGTACTCGTGTGGAAAGGCCGTAGCCTCCCGCGCCATGAACCAGTACGGAGATCGCTTGCGCGAAGCAAGGGGATCGTCCTCCCTGTTCGCCTCTTCTGCGGGCCTAACATATGCCGCCTCGCCCTCTGCTCGCGCCGTTCCGCGACATGAGTTCTATGGCGCCTAGGATCCCCTCGTTCCTCAGGCGGCGTAGGAGGTTGTCATCGGCTATCCAGCTCGTGGGCCTGAGAAGGCTGTTTCCCGGGTCTGCAGGATCAGTCGACAAGGGGAGGCTCAAATGGTCCTTCGACCGCTTCCAAGGATCCCCGATTTCCAGGGTATACAAGATAGAAATCGAGGGCAGGCCCGGGGAGAAACCATCTGTCTGGTTGTCCGGCGGCGCTATCAACGCAGGCAACGCCGTGGATGCGCCCCATAAGTACGGTATTGACGACGATGGTCCCAGAATCAAGGTTTGCCTAGACAGGTTCGACTGGAAGTCCGACCAGCTGTACGCCGATACGTACGTACCATGGGCGATGGAATGGATAGTGCACTTCGAGATATGGTGCGCCACAGGGGAATGGAACGGCGGGGGGATTCATCCGCCGCCACGATAACAGCGGCCGTTGCGCTAGCGCTCGTGCTCGCCGACGCGTGACGCATGCGTCCGCTCGCCTATTGAGGCGAGCCGGGCCGTGCCTACGCGCTCTGCTAGACGCCTGGAGCCGCGCCCCGGCTCCCTTTCGATTTCCTTGGCACGCTCCCGCTCTCCCGGCTCGCGCGCCTTCGAGGCCTCCTTCTCGATAGTATCGATTATCCCGTGCGAGGCGCTGCGTATCTCGTCGAGCGACGCCCTGAGCTCGCCAACGTCCCTCCCGTCGCTCCACGACGCGATGTAGCCGAAGCTGTAGTCGCTCGTGTCGAGCCCCAGCCAGCTGGAGACGACGTAGGCGACGCTCTCCGCCTGCACCTCCCGCGTGCCGCGGTCGGGGAGGGAGGCCCTCTCGCTGCTCGGCCCGTCGTCGTGCATGACGCTGTGGGCGAGCTCGTGGACGGCGGTCTTGAGCGTCTGGGCCTGCGACATCCCCTTCTGTACGGCGATGCGCTTGGGCTCGGCGCGGGAGAAGTACCCCTTCGCGCCTCCCTCGATGTCCTCGAAGACGATGGGGTACCTGCTCGCCTTGCGGATGGCCCCCATGACGGCCTCGTACCCCTCGACGTCGCCCCTCAGCTCGTCGATGCCCAGGGAGGGCAGCTCCTTGCCCTCGGTCTGGCTCACGTCGAAGACCGTCCCCATCCGGAAGCCGGCGAGCCTCTTCTCGGGGGCCTTCTCCTCGCCCGGGTCGTCCTCCTCCCTCGGGGAGTCCCCGGCGGGCCTCGCCCTCACGACGACGGGGCAGAGGATCCTGATGCCGCGCTCGCCCTTGCGGACGTGCCTTCCGAACTTGTCCTGCCAGGCGCGGTACCCCGCGACCAGGGTCGCCCCGGGCTTCTGCATGGCTATGAGCAGGCAGTTGTTGAGGCTGTAGTCGTGGAAGCGCGACATCACGGCGAGGTACTCCGCGTACCTCCCCGAGGAGAACACGTCCCTCACGCCCTTCTCCAGGCGCTCGAGGGTCTGCTGCAGCTCCTCGCCCCGCCTGTCAGCCGCCTCGGAGCCCCTCTTGTCTCTCTTTCCCGCCATCGCCGCCATCCCCGATAGATCGTGGTCTTTCTCCCACGGGGTCGGGAGGGCGCGTGGGATTTCGACGGCCCTGCGAGGGGCTGCCGCCCCTCGCGCTCCCCGGCAGGGGGAGCCCCCTGCACCCTGCTCCCGCCCTCCGCGCCGGGCGGGCGCCCCCGGCTCAGTCGCCGCCGGGGCTCGTGGCGCGCGGGACGCAGCCGTAAAGGGCGCTCTCGCGGTTTCCCCACAAACCCGCCCGACCTGCGCGTTGGTGGGGAAACCGGACCGGGGCCTCCGCGAACCGGCCCTTGACTGCCGCGCTCCTCGCGCGCCTCCCGGCAGGCATGCCGGAAGCAAGCGGCGCTTGCTTCCGGCGGCGCCGAATCGAGGGATAGGAGAAGCCCATGGGAACGTACCTGTACGGCGACGAGTGCCGATTCAGCCTGGTCGTGAACGAGGACATGCTCGACGCATTCGCCGATGCGGCGATGAGGGAGTGGGGCTATGAGTGGGGGCGGGGCGACTTCGCCGATGCGCTGCCCGGATCGAGTACCGTGCGCCGCGTCGGGCCACGGGAACGGTTCTGGCTCGGCGACGCGTCCTGGGGATACGGCGACGCCCTGGGAGCCCTCCTCGAGCCCTGCGAGCCGGGCAGCTTCGTCGAGGTGATGACGCTCGACGATGGCCTGATATTCGAGCGATTCGAGCGCACCGAGTCCGGAATCGAGCGCTCCGTCGAGCGCGGAATCAACCCGTTCTGCAAAGGCGGGGCCGCCTGCTAGTAGCCGCGGGTGTTAAGAGGCCTCGGCGCAAGATCACGCACGAAGCTGAAGGGGAAGATCTTCGCGCCCGGATAGGGAAGCGGCCCGGGCCGAGAACGACCGAGGGGGCGGCGCAATGGCCGCCCCCTCGTCTACTTGATGACAGCGTTGGCGTTAGTCGTCGCCGTCTTCTCCGTCAGGCTCCTCGAAGCGATCCTCCTCGGGGATTGGCCCCGCGTCGCTCGTGCAGACGCGCCCGTACTCGTCTCTCTCTGGCTCTGGCATATTTGCCTCCTTCGACGTGGCGGCATTGCCGCCGCCTCTCCATGCCGCTTTCTCTTGCGGCCTCACTTACAGGGTCGCGGATCCGGCGTCATTTCGACGTCGATCTTCCTGTTGCGCCTGCCGGCGAGATCATCCATTCATGCGCCTCAGGTTCCGTAGCTTCCAGAGCGCAGCCGGGCTCCGCTCGGCGGCTGCGGCCATCCTCTCGTCGGGGAAGAGCAGACCGGGGCGGTAGTCTCCTGCGGCGAGGCGGTCGAGATACTCGCGCTCAGCGTCGGTGCGCGGCAGGACGTGCGCCTCTATGAACCTTTCGGCGGTCTCCATGAGTCCCTGGAGGCTCGGGCGCTCGTCCGCCGCCCGCAGCATGGGAAGGAGCTGGCTCTCGAGCTCCCCCTGCCTGTCGGCGAACCTCTTCGTCCGGCCCTCGAAGGGCTGCGGGAACCGCGCCGAGATCGAGGCGTAGTAGAGCATCGCCCGGTGGGCGAGGGCCTCGTAGTCTGCGTCGGCGCTCGCGAGGACGCCCTCGAGGTTGCAGACATCGTAGAGGTCGCGCACCTTGACCCGGTCGAAGAAGGCCTTGACCTTGCCGCCGGCGAGCTCCGCGTCGCAGAAGGTCACGACATTTGCGTCCGGCCTGACGGCGCAGGGCCTGGGCTCGGGCGGGACGAGCGGGGAGCGGTTGAGGAACACGCAGTCGACCTTCACGTGGTCCGGGCCCCAGTCGCCCCGGTAGCGCAGCATGAACGTCCTGCCCGCGTGCTCCGACCTCGTGGGCGGCACGTCGTAGCCGAGGTAGCGGGCCACCTCCTCGATGCCGCGCTCGACGCGGGGCCGCTCTGCGAGCGTCTCGTCGCGGTCCACGGCGCCCACGTAGGAGACGTCGATGTCGACCGACAGCCTCGGCGCGTCGAGCATGAACAGGTTGATCGCCGTGCCGCCGTGCATCGCGAGCCTGCCCTCGAGGTCGGGGTGGCGGCCCATCTCCTCCATCAGGTCGAGCAGGCGCTCCACCTTGTCGACCGTCCTCGGGGAGAACCCCTCCATGCTCACCGCGCCCACGATGCGACCTCCTCCTCCGATTCCGGCAGCCTCATGTTCCACTCCCTCGACCAGCCCCTGGTCGCGGTAGCCCTCTTGTTGAGCTTGGACACCGTCCCCGCGCTCGCTTCGCGCAGGCGCTCGATCACGCCCTCGGGCACGCGCCACGCCTCGGACCTCGCCTCCAGCAGCCAGCCCGCGCGCGCAGCCATGGACGCGCTGTCGGCGAGCGCAAGGTCGGCCGCTTTCTCGGCGTCGAGGTAGGGCATCGCCGAGAGGGACCGCACCGCCTCCTCGATGCCGCCCGCCCACTCCGGGTGCTTCAGGCAGTCGAAGAGCGTCTGCTCCCTCGTCGTGACGAGAACCGACCCGAACGCCCTGCCGCGCAGCCTCTGGCTCAGGACGTCGGCGCCTGCGGGATGAGGGACGTAGCGCATGCTCCGGAACGAGAACGGCGAGCGCGCCGCGTCGGTGCGGAAGCGGCACTCGAAGCCGACGTTATGTGCGACGCCGTGCGCCTCGAGGGCGCTGTGGTAGGAGAGGATCGCCCCTGCGTCGAGAGCCGCCACGACCTCGTAGGGATCGACCCCCGCCCCCTCGAATCTGCCCGAGTTGGAGGCGTAGAGCCCCCTGCGCACGCGCTCGACCGAGCCCGAGGCGGCCGCCTCCTTCAGCTGCTGCTTCGCGGCGGCGGGCGAGTCCGACGCCGCCAGCAGGTCCTCGACGGTGAACACGTGGTGGCTGCGTATGTACTCGCTGAACTTCATACTTACGGATTTAAGCACAAAAGGTAGTAAATAGCTACCTTTAGCATCTGAATCCGTAAGTATTCGAGAACCTGCGATAGGTCGCACGGTTCTCCCGTTGCCGCTGCGCGTGCGAGGGGATTGTCTTTCGGCCAATTTCGGCCATCTTCGGGCGACTACGGCCGTTTCGGCTCCTCCGAACGGGTCCTTTCGATGGAGGGCAGCGCGGGAACCACCGGCCATGTGCTCGAGCATGCGGCGGACCCGGAAGTCCTTCCCGGTCACCGCGGGGCGCGCCGTCGCGATCTCCCTCGCTCCGCTTGCGATGCATCCCTTCCCTTCGAAATGATGAAAATAGTGGACAATATTTTCATCGTATGCATCGACGGGGGAGAGGGCTCGGGCAAATCTGCGGTTTCGGCGAATCGCGTGTGGTCGACGCGTTATTCGCGCGCCGGCGCCGTTCGCCTCGCGTCCCGCCACGCTTTTCATCTTTTTCATCGACGCCTCCTAGTCGTCGAAGGGGATGCGCAGCTCGAAGGCGACCTGCCCGAGGAACAGGTGAACCAGCGCGTTCGGGGTGATGCACATCTCCCTGCAGTAGCTTCTCATCTCCCTCTTGAACTCCGGCGTCATCTTCACGACGATCCCCGTCACGACGCCGGTGCGTGGCGACGAGGACTTGTCTATGCCGTACCTCTCGGCGACGCAGTCCGCCATGCCCGCCCCCGCGAAGACCGGGTCGCGCGTCACCTCGAACGGGATCCTGTGCTCGAGAATGCCGAGCGTGACCATCCTCCTGATCGCGCCGGAAAGCGTCATCCCCTTAGCCTCGAGGACCGCCATCGCGCGCCTCTTGATACCGGAATCGACCTCGAGGCTGATGTTCGCCGTCTTTGCAGTCATCGCCACCTCTCCTTTCTCAACTTGGACGTCTCCTCGGATACATGGTCGGGAAAGCACATCCGAATTCGGGGGACTTCGCTTCTTCGTGAAGAAAGACAAGGACGAAGTTCAGCTGCGCACTTCCTTCCTCTAAGAACGTCCGCCTTTTCCGAGGGCGCCCGTTTCTGTCGCGGCGGCTCCTTCATGCCCAACATCCTCTCAGCGCGTCGAGCAACGCTCATCCCGGGGCTTCTTACCCTTCCGATGTGTCGGGCGAATCAATTCCCATTGCGGTCGAGTAACCGCTAACAAGTTGATTGATTCTGCCCGCCCCGAAGCGATCGATGTGCTTTCGCAGCTGTGTTTGTTTACGGTCGAGGTACTCGCGAACGTACCGGCGGCTTCGATAGCCGTAGATGGCTCAAGCTTGCAGCTGCCGCTCATGCTTGCTGCGGGAATGGCTGCGGTGGTGGTTTACCGCGTGTGGCGCGCGCCGCCCCCAAGGGTGATCGCTGCGGCGGTATGCGTGGCCGCCGTGCTTTGCTGCGCGCATGTGGTCCGTTGGACGCACTTCGCTCCTACCTCAATTACCGTGCTCGATGTCGGTCAGGCCGATGCGATACTCGTGAGAAGTGGCGCTACGTGTGTGCTCGTTGACGCGGGCGTCGATGATGCTGCGGCGCGAGCGCTTGCCCGCAACAACGTGTTCAGGCTCGATGCGGTGGTCGTGACGCATTGGGACCGCGATCATTGGGGCGGCCTTCCGAGCATTTGCGAAACGATTACGGTCGATACGCTCATCGTTGCCGAGGGTGCCGCCGACGCGATGCCAGAAGAGGTGCGGGCGCTCGATATCGCGCAAACACAGGAGATCGCGTATGACGATATGCTTGCTGTGGGTGGGATTGAGCTTCGTGCGATATGGCCGCGCGAAGTGGTGGCGGGCACTGAGAACAGCGAGTCGCTTGTGTTGGCAGCACACTGCGCCGAGGATACGGGCTCATTCGATATGTTGCTCACCGGGGATGCCGAGGCACCTGAGGCTGCCCTGTTTGCCGAGGACGTGGGAAAGGTGGACGTTTTGAAGCTCGGCCACCATGGCTCTGCTGTCTCAGTTGACGAGGAGATGCTGAGCGTGCTCGATCCTGCGGTCGGCATCGCGAGCGCAGGGGAGGGCAATGCCTATGGTCATCCCGATCCCGCGTGCGAGGAGGCGGTTCGTGCATCGGGTGCCTATTTCCTGTGCACCATCGTCTGTGGCGACATCACGGTCGCGCCTGCGCGCGGAGGCGTTGAGGTGTCGACACAGCATGGTCAGACGGTAGAATAGAGCGTTGTATCGAGTTGTCATTCTCGTAGGGGAGGTTGTTGTGGCGCAGCCTGCGTTGCTTCCAGCATATCTGGCGTTTGGCGCCGACGAAGTGAAGCGCGAAGCGGCGCGTGACCGCCTGGTGAAGCGCCTTGAGGCGTCCGGTATGGCCGATTTCAACCTCGATGTGCGCGATATGACGCATGATCAGGATGTCGATGCGCTCATCTCGTCGCTCAACACCTTTCCCATGGGGGCCGACTTCCGACTTGTCATTCTCGAGGGATGCGACCGGCTCACAGAACCCGTGCGCAGCGCGCTCGTGGCGTATCTTGCGAATCCTGCGCCTACGACGGTGGTGCTCCTTGCGGCAACATCTTTAGCGAAGAGCACGAAACTCTATAAGGCGGTGGCGAACCTCGGCGCCAAGGCCATCATCGACTGCTCTGCCAAGAAGCGCCGCGATCTGCCCGTGCTCGTGCAGGGCATGGCCCGCCGGCACGGGCGCGACATCACCCTCGACGCTGCGGAAGAGCTCATCTCGCGCGCGGGTGAGGGTACGCGCATGCTCGATAACGAACTCAAAAAGCTTGCGAGCATGGTGAGTGCCCCTACCATTAGCAAGGCGGATGTCGAGCGCCATGTGGTCCGTACGGCCGAGGTTAAGCCGTGGGATCTGCTGAACGCGGTAAGCGCTCGCGACCTGCCGCGTGCGCTCGAGCTGCTGCGCCTGCAGCCGGCACGCAGCGAAGTACGCATCTACGCGCTTCTGCTCACACGTGTGCGAGAGCTCATGTGCGCGAAAGCGCTCGATGCGCGGGGGAGGGGGCGCGAGCTCGCCGCGCATCTCGGCATGCAGCAATGGCAGGTACGCAACCATCTTACGTGGGCACGACGTTTCACGGCTGATGAGCTTGAAGAGGCGCTTCGCCGTGCGGTCGATGTGGAGCAAGCGCTCAAAGGCTCGCGCGATTCCATGAATGCGCTCACGGTATGGATTGCGCAGATTGCCGGCGGCTCGCGCGATATACGTTCGCGGTGATTCTTCACATCATCTGCACTTTATCTGCCGCGTGCAACGTGCTACACTAGGCAATCGTGACCTCACCGTGTCTCAGAGGCCGGATAGTTGATAGCTATCTTATGAAAGGAACACCGCAAGTGGCAAACATCAAGTCGCAGAAGAAACGCATCCGCACCAGCGAGAAGGCTCGCGTCCGCAATCGCGCTGTCCGCTCTGAGCTCAAGACGCTCGTTCGTCGCGTGCACGAGGCTGTCGAGGAGGGTAACGTCGAGGCTGCTCAGGCTGCTGCCAGCCGTGCTTACAAGCGTCTCGATCAGGCTGCTTCCAAGGGCATCATCCACAAGAACCAGGCTGCCAACCGTAAGTCGGGCGTGGCTCACCTCGTCAATGGTATGAACGCCTAAGCGTCTACGAAAACGTGTTGTGCGAGAGCCCGCTTATGCGGGCTCTTTTCGTTTGAATCCGGTACAATTGCCCCTATGAATACTCAAGACACCTCACATATCCGCAACTTTTCAATCGTTGCGCACATCGATCACGGCAAGTCGACCATCTCCGACCGCATCCTTGAGCTCACGCATACGGTCGAGGAGCGCGACATGGCCTCCCAGCTGCTCGACTCGATGGATATCGAGCGCGAGCGCGGCATCACGATCAAGTCGAATGCCGTGCGCGTGATGTACGAGGCCGATGACGGCGACACCTATCAATTCAATCTCATTGATACGCCGGGTCATGTCGACTTCACCTACGAGGTTTCGCGTTCGCTCGCTGCCTGCGAGGGCGCGGTGCTCGTGGTTGACGCCACGCAGGGCGTCGAGGCCCAGACGGTTTCAAACGCCAACCTCGCCATGAATGCGAACCTCGATATCGTGCCCGCCATCAACAAGATCGATCTGCCCTCCGCGCATCCCGAGGAGGTCAAGACCGAGATCGAAGATGAGCTCGCCATCCCCGCCGATGACGCGGTCTGTGTGTCGGGCAAGACGGGCGAGGGCATCCATGATTTGCTTGAGGCAATCGTTTACTTGGTTTCTCCGCCAAAGGGTGACGCTACCGCTCCGCTCAAAGCGCTCATCCTCGATTCATACTTCGATGAGTACCGTGGCGTTGTGGCGACGGTGCGTATCTTCGACGGTGCTATCAAGAAGGGCGACCAGCTCACGATGATGCAGGCCGGTCAGTCCTTTTTGGTGGACGGCGTTGGCGTCAAGCGACCCGCCGAGGTACTGCTCGATGAGCTTACCGTGGGTGAGGTGGGCTTCGTGGTCACCGGGCTCAAAGATCCGGGCGCCGTTCGCGTGGGCGATACCTTGACCTATCGCGATCGTCCCTGCGCTGAGGCGCTTCCGGGATATCGCGAGGCAAAGCCCATGGTCTATACGGGCATATTTCCCATCGACAACAAGGACTACGAGAGCCTGCGCGACGCCCTCGAGAAGCTTCGTGTGAACGATCCCTCGCTCGTGTGGAGCCCCGAGACGAGCGTTGCGCTTGGCTTCGGGTTCCGCGTGGGCTTTTTGGGCCTATTGCACATGGAGGTTGTGAAGGAGCGCTTGGAGCGCGAGTTCGATCTCGACCTTATCGCGACGAGTCCTTCCGTGGACTACCACGTCTACAAGACCGACGGCGAGATGATATGCGTGCGCAGCCCGCAGGATCTCCCTGATGTTACGCGTATCGACCATATCGAGGAGCCGTATCTCAAGGCGAAGATCATCGTGCCGCCTGCGTATACCGGTGCCGTGATGCAGCTCGCCATCGAGCATCGCGCCATGATGACCGACATGATTCATCTGTCCGAGAAATCGGTTGAGATGCGTTTCGACATCCCGCTTGCCGAGCTCATTCTCGACTTCTTCGACCAGCTGAAAAGTCGTACCAAGGGCTATGCGAGCCTCGATTACGAATTCGCGGACTACCGTGCTTCCGAGCTGGTCAAACTCGATATTTTGCTTTCGGGTGATGAGGTTGATGCGCTCTCCTTCATCGTGCATAAAGACAAGGCCTATCCGCTTGCCCGCGGTCTGTGCGACAAGTTGAAGGAAATCATTCCGCGCCAGCAGTTCGAGGTTCCCATCCAAGGGGCGATCGGTAACAAGATCATCGCGCGTTCGACGGTGAAGGCGGTGCGCAAAGATGTGCTTGCCAAATGCTACGGCGGCGACATCTCGCGTAAGCGCAAGCTCCTCGAGAAGCAGAAAGAGGGCAAGAAGCGCATGAAGGCGGTTGGCTCGGTTGAGGTCCCGCAAGAGGCGTTCCTCGCCATTCTCAAAGTCGACGAGTAGCTCTGCGGTACGTAGCGACGACGATTACGCCTTCGATTCGAGGTTTTCATGGGATATGCTGATACCATACGAGGGCTGCTTGCTGAGCAGCCGTTTCTCCTCGCGCCTATGGCGGGCGTGACCGATGCGGCGTACCGCATCATGTGCCGCCGACGTGGCGCGCGTCTGGCGTATTCCGAGATGGTCAGCGTGGCCGGTCTCGCTTATGCGAGCAACAAGACCTGGCGGCTGGTTTTGCCTGAAGATGAGGAGCCTCAGATCTGTGTGCAGCTCTTTGGCTCAAAGCCCGACCAGTTTGCTGGCGCCGTCGAGGCGGTTGCGGAGCGCGTGGGCTCGCGCCTGACGCTCATCGACATCAACATGGCGTGTCCGGCGCGCAAGGTGATTACGAAGGGCGAGGGCTGTGCACTCATGGAGACGCCTGAGCTCGCCGAAGAGATTGTGCGTGCCTGCGTTAGCCGAGCGAGCGTGCCGGTCACCGTTAAGATGCGCACCGCGTTTCGCCAAGGGGAGCGCACCGCGCCGGAGCTCGCGCGGCGTCTTGAGGCTGCGGGCGCAGCGGCGGTGGCGGTTCATGGCCGTTCTGCCAAGCAACTCTATACCGGCCAGGCTGATTGGACGGTCATCGATGATGTTGCGCGCGCGGTCGATATCCCCGTGATCGGATCGGGCGATGTCTTCTCGGCAGCAGACGCCTCCCGTATGCTTGCCGAAACCGCCGCGGAGGGCGTCTTTATAGCGCGCGGCACCTATGGCAACCCGTGGGTGTTTGACGATGCGCTCAAGCTTGCGCGTGAGGGCGATGCCCCGGCTGAGCGCAGCTTTGTCGAGCGCCTTGACGCGCTGCGCGAGCACCTTGGGCTGACGCATCGCTACCTACCCCTCATGTCGCGTGCGCGCACGTATGCCACGTGGTATCTCAAGGGCATGCCGCATGCCGCCTCGTGGCGCGGAAGCGTTGTGCGTTGCAGCACCTATGAGGAGTTCATGGCGCTGGTCGATGAGATTGAGGCGGACGTCGCGGCATGTCAGTAAGCGCGCTGTATCTGCACATCCCGTTTTGTCATGCGAAATGCGCATATTGCGATTTCGATTCTTGTGGGCTCACCGGCGCCGCGCTTGATGGTGCCATCGCGTCCTATCTTCCTCAACTGTTCGAACGCATCGATGCCTTTGGGCGCACGGGCGCGTTGGACCATATTGAGACCGTGTATGTGGGAGGCGGCACGCCCTCGGTGCTCGGTCGTTCGCTTGTAGATGTGGTGGCGCGGGTGCGCACATGGTGTGATCCTGTTGAGATGACCTGCGAGGTGAATCCAGAATCCTTTGACATGCCTCTGGCGGAAGGCTTGGCGCGTGCCGGGGTGACGCGGATTTCATGCGGTGTGCAGAGTCTGCATGATGATGAGCTTGCTGAGATAGGTCGCCTGCACACGCGCGCGACGGCCCTGGAGGCGCTGCGCTGCGCCCGCGCCGCTGGTTTCGACGTTTCCTGCGATCTGATGTGCGGGCTTCCCGGCCAGACGTACGAAAGCTGGCTTGAGACGTTGCAGGGCATCATCGCAGAGGAGCCGGATCATGTATCGGTGTATCCGCTCACGCTTGAGGCGGGGACGCCACTCGCACAACGGGCCGTACGTGATGGGTCGCTTATGCCCGATGAGGATCTTCAAGCCGATTGCATGGAAGCAGCCGAGCGGCGGCTTGGGCGTGCCGGCTATGCGCGCTATGAGGTGGCAAGCTATGCGCGACCCGGTCATGCATGCATGCACAACCAGGCATATTGGACGGGACGAAGCTACCTGGGCATCGGGCGCTCGGCAGCGGGCATGCTCAGCCGCTCAGAAGCTACTCGCTACGCAGCGCTGCTGCCCGGCCTTTCCGAGCAGCTCGATGCGTCTTGGGATGCAGCGCGCGTGCGCTTCGTGCAACTTGATGATGCAGCTGAGCACGTTGCATATGAGCTGCTCACAGCGCGAGAGGCGGCGGCCGAAGACCTGATGCTCGGGATGCGGCGCTCATGTGGCGTGCACGCCTCTGATATTGCGCACGCGGCCCATGTGATTGGTGAGGATGCCGTCGATGAGGTAGCGCGCATCGCGTGCCGGCGCGGCCTTGCACGCTGGTGCGATGCGCGCTTGGTGCCAACAGAGCAAGGATGGCTTTTGGGAAACGAGCTCTATGGTCTTATGTGGGACCTTGCCGATCCCGCGTGATGCCATCATCTGGGGAATCAGTCGAGATTGATGCGGTCGTGGTCGCGTTGGGTACAATAGCCCACGTCTGATTTTGAGACTCCACGGGAGGAACATCGCGGTATGGCGACGATGAACGAGAAAGACTATTACGCCATCTTGGGTGTGTCCAAGGATGCGACGGCGAAGGAGATTCAGAAGGCGTTTCAGCAAAAAGCGCGCAAGCTGCATCCCGATGTGAACAAGGCACCCGATGCCGAAGAGAAGTTTAAAGAGGTCTCCGAGGCATACGCGGTACTCTCGGATGAGCAGAAGCGCGCTCGCTATGATGCGATGCGCTCGGGCAACCCCTTTGCCGGTGCGTCTGGTCCCAGCACGGCTCCGTACGGTGGTGGGTATGCGGGAGGTTACGGCGGCATGCCGTTTGACGGGTTCCCCTTCGGCGGCGCATGGTCTTCGCGTCGCCAGGGGCGTCAGGGCAGCTCGGCGTACAACCCGGAGGAGGGTTCCGACATCATCGTCGATGTCGAGCTTTCGGCCGAGCAAGTCAAAGAGGGCGTGCGCAAGGGGATAAAATATCGTCGTTACGAGCCTTGTGCTCAGTGCGGCGGCTCGGGATCGGTATCCTCCGAGCACGCACACACCTGTCCCAGCTGCGGCGGCACGGGCGCTATCGGTGTCGATATGTCGTTTCTGTTCGGAGGCGGCATGTTCCAGATGGTCTGTCCTGAGTGTGGGGGCAGCGGCAAGGTTGTCGCCGACCCGTGTCCCACGTGCGGTGGTTCGGGTCGCAGCCAGGTGATGGCGGAAACCGTGATTGAGTTTCCCGCAGGCACGCACGACGGAGACACCGTGCGCGTTGCCGGTATGGGGCATGCCGGTACCAACGGCGCCGCTGCGGGCGATCTTGTGGGACGCGCACGTGTGGCGGCCGAGCGCCTTGAGGGCAAGCCGGCGCAGGGCTTCCATATCATGGGATTCATGGCACCGTTTCTCGCGCTCGCCGCGCTCTCGGGCGTCTTCTCCATCATGGCGCTCATCTGCCTGGTGCCGTTTCTCTTCGGCGCATACCTGGTCATTACGGCTGATATCCGTCATCGCACGTCGCTGTGGTGGAAACGCGGCGGTGCGCGCTTTTTGAACGGCTTCAGCCAAGCGCTCTTCTATGCGCTTATCGCGGTCTGGTTCATCAGCTGCAGCTCCGGCTTGCTGTACCGGCCGTATTTGTTCTAGTTTTCATGAGCTGTTTTATCGCTCGTGCTCGGGGTACCATCTGAGATGGTCCGGTTCATGTGTGAACAGTACGGGCGATAACAAGGTGATAGGTGGGGGAAGGTTCCAACGGTGCCCGATAAGCGAGATTACTATGAGGTGCTCGGCGTCGATCGCGATGCCGACCAGCGTACCATCAAGCGCGCGTTTCTGAAGAAGGCGCGCACGGTTCATCCCGATGTTTCGGATGATCCTGATGCAGAGGAGAAGTTCAAGGAGCTCAACGAGGCGTACTCGGTGCTCTCCGATGAGCAGAAGCGCGCCAACTACGATCGCTATGGCACCGCAGACGGCCCCATGGGCTCGGGGTATGTTGATTTCAGGGATATCTTCGGCGGCATGGGCATGGACGATATCTTCTCCTCGTTCTTCGGCGGAGGCTCCGCAGGTGGCGGACGAAGCCGTCAGACGCGCCGTCAGGGGCGCGATATGGCCATCAGCATGTCGGTCACGCTTGAGGAGGCGGCACTCGGCTGCACCAAGACCATCAGCTATGATCGCCTTGCCCCGTGCGAGGATTGCCATGGGACGGGAAGCCCCGAAGGCGCTTCCGAGAAGCCGTGCCCGCGTTGTCACGGCACCGGATTCGTCACGACGGTCCAGCGCTCCATCTTCGGGCAGGTGCAGTCCTCTTCTCCGTGCCCCGATTGCGGTGGCGAGGGCACGGTGCTCGATCAGCCCTGTGAGATGTGCGACGGCCAGGGTCGCACGCCTACGCATGAGAAGGTCGAAGTTAAGATTCCGGCTGGTATCTCAACAGGTCGCCAGCTGCGCGTACGCGGCTATGGCGAGGCAGGATATCGCGGCGCCGCTTCAGGTGATCTGATTGTCTCGGTGAGCGTTGAGCCTCATGAGCGCTTTGAGCGCACGGGAGACGATTTGCTTTGCACCCTTGAGATCTCGATGGTTCAAGCGGCGCTGGGCTGCACGATCGAGGTCGCGGGCATCATGCCCGATGAGCGCATCGTCTTCACGATTCCCGCTGGCACGCAATACGGTGACACGATTGCCGTAGATGGCCTGGGCATGCCTCGTATGGGTGGCGGCGGCTCGCGCGGTCGCGCGCTCGGTCGCGTCAAGGTTGTGGTTCCGCAGCGGCTGACTGGCGAGCAGCGCGAACTGCTCATGAAATACGCCAAGGCAGCGGGAGAGAGCGTTGCCGAGGGCAAGCGCAGCGTAGGCGAGAAGATCCGCGACGCGCTCGATGACATCTTGGACTAACCCGTGGCACGCCCGTTTGTCTGTGTCGTCAATCTTGGTTGCCGTGTCAACCGCGTGGAAAGCGACCGTATCTCCGAGTCGCTCGCACGTGCAGGCCTTACCTTGGTTGATCCCGATGAAGCCGATTTGATTGTTGTCAACACGTGCGCGGTTACCGGTGAAGCCGAGGCGAAGACGCGCAAGGCCGTTCGCCATGCGCTCGGTCGTGCGCGCGAGCCGTATGTGATCGCAACCGGATGTGCGACGAACTTGCATCCGGAGATGCTGAGTGAGCTTTCTGATCGCGTGTGCATTGAGCCGCTTAAGACCGATATCGCACCGCGTGCGCTCGAGTTGCTGGGATATACCTCCGATGGCGAGGAGGCAGAGCTTGATGCACAGGATGTTGCGGCGCTGCTGGGCAGGTCGCGTTGGGGCGTGAAGATTCAAGACGGTTGCAACAACCGGTGCACGTACTGCATTGTGTGGAAGGCGCGCGGCCCCGAGCGCTCGGTACCGGTTGACGCGGTACTCGAGCAGGTACGCGAGGCCCATGCCGCCGGTATTCCCGAGGTTGTCCTTACGGGCGTGAATCTCGGCGCCTATGATGGCACCAGTGATTCTGATACGCATGTCGAGATCGACGAGCTTCTGCGCATCATCCTCGAGGAGACCTCCATCGAGCACGTTCGCCTCTCGTCGATCGAGCCCATGGATGTAACGGATCGCCTGCTCGACCAGATGGCGGCTCATCCTGAGCGTGTGGCGCCATTTTTGCATCTACCTGTGCAGTCGGGCAGCTCATCGGTGCTCGAGCGCATGGGCCGGCCCTATACGGCCGACGATATGCGTGAGCTCGCCGCGCGTATTCGCGCCAAGCTCCCTTGCGCTTCGATCTCATCTGACATGATTGTGGGGTTCCCGGGTGAGACTGACGAGGAGTTTGAGGCTACGCTCGAGCTGGCTCGCGCGATGCGTTTTTCTCGCATTCATGTCTTTCGCTATAGCGCCCGTCCCGCAACGCCTGCCGCCATCATGCCAAATCAGGTGCCGCCCGAGGTGATGGCAGCGCGCTCGCAACGTCTTCGCGCGCTTGCATCCGAGCTTGCACGGCGCGATGCACATGAGCGCGTGGGCACCCGCGAACGGGCGGTTATCGAGCAAGACGCTATCGGCACGCTGGCGTCTTTTCATAAGGTGCGGATTGATGATGCGCCTGCGTTCGTGCGCCCGCGCATCGTAGATGTTGCTATCATCGGTATCGATGATGATGGGTTGTTGCATGCACGCATGTGCGATGCCAACATGAGCGAGAGGCGATAGATGGAGCAGGCCAAGGTACGTTTGAGCATACCGTCCGATCTTGATGCCGTCGATGTAACGGGGAGCGGCGACGTGCTGCTGCGTGCCATAGAACGTGCTTCAACTGCCTCGATTGTTGTGCGGGGCGATGCTATCTCCATTAGCGGTACTCCTGATGAGGTCGAGCTTCTCACCCGTGTGTTTACCTATATCATAAAGGCCGCAGCGTCTGGAGACGCCCCGTCTGAAGATGATGTCATGCGCTTGCTCGACACCCTTCGTGAGCGCGAGCAGGGCCTAGCCGGGCTGCGCGACGACATCTTGCTTACCTATCGCAGCAAGGCAATTCGGCCTAAAACTGTAGGCCAGCAACGCTACATCGATGCGATTCGCAACAATACCGTCACGTTTTGCATGGGTCCGGCGGGTACGGGCAAGACCTATCTCGCGATGGCCATGGCGGTAGCCGCCCTCAAGCGCCACGAGGTGGGTCGTATTGTGCTCACCCGTCCGGTTGTCGAGGCGGGCGAGAATCTGGGGTATCTGCCGGGTACGCTTCAGGAAAAAATCGATCCCTATGTGCGTCCTCTGTTCGATGCGCTTTTCGATATGACCGATATGGAGCGTGCGGGCGAGCTTATCGAGCAGGGCATCATCGAGATTGCACCGCTCGCGTACATGCGTGGCCGCACCTTGAACGACGCGTTCGTGGTGCTTGACGAAGCGCAGAATACCACGCCGGAGCAGATGAAAATGTTCCTCACGCGCCTTGGCTTCAATTCGACCTTCATAATCACGGGTGATTCAACGCAGCGCGACCTCATGGGACGCAAAGGCGGTCTCACCGATATCGAGCGCATCCTCGATGGTGTACGGGATATCGCCTTCATCCATCTCGATCGCGCCGATGTGGTGCGCCACGCGCTCGTGGGGCGCATTGTCGAGGCGTATGATGCATTCGAGGCAACGACCAAGGAGGAACGTCATGAACGTGCTCATCGCACGCGATGAAAATACCGAGCTGTTGTTGGAAGACGCCGAGGTGCGCGACATCTGTGCCCAGGTCCTCGAAGCGGAAGGGGTCGCACGTCCCGTTGAGATCTCGGTGAGCTTTGTCGTTGACGATACCATTCACGAGCTCAATCGCACCTGGCGCGGCATTGATCGCGTCACGGACGTCTTGTCGTTTGAATGCGACGCTGCAGATGACCCCGCTATTCCAAACAACGAGCTTGTTGAGCTGGGTGATATCATCCTTGCTCCGGCGCAGATCGCTCGCCAGGCGCCAGGATTTAACAACACGCCTGCCGATGAGTGCCGCCTTATGCTCGTGCACGGTTTGCTGCACCTGCTGGGATACGACCATATTGCAGATGATGAAGCCGTTGTCATGGAGGCTCGTGAGGACGAGCTGCTGCGCGCGCTGGCAGTGGCGCGTGGCGACGATGCGGACGCGGTGAGCGTGGGGCCCACGACGAACCATGCGCACGATTAAGGTAGGGAGGCATCATGATTCCCGGTTCGAATAAAGACCACCCTGGATTTCTTGAATCGTTTCGCTATGCCCTCGAAGGGTTTATCACCGCGGTCGCAACTGAGCGCAACATCAAGGTGCAGCTCCTCGTTGGGGCGCTTGCCATCATCGCCGGTATCGTGCTGAGGATCGACGCGTTGTCGTGGGCACTCATAACGCTCTGCATTGGCTTGGTGCTCTTTGCCGAGCTTGTGAACACCGCGATCGAGGCAATCGTCGACCTGGCAACGCAGGAGATCCATCCCTTGGCGAAGCGGGCGAAGGATATCGCGGCGGCGAGCGTGTTCATGCTCGCTATCATGGCGGCGATTGTGGGGTTGATCGTGTTTGGCCATGCGCTTGGCCTGTGCTAGCACATGAGGAGCATAACGTGGACGAGATGATTGAATTTGATCCGTTTGAGGGTATGAGCGACGACGAGATCGATGCCATGGCATCTGAGGCGGAGGCCCCGTGTTTTGCGCCGCAGGACGGCTCCGGGTTTCGCAGCGGCTTCGTTGCGCTGGTTGGCAGACCCAATTCGGGCAAATCCACCCTGCTGAATGCGTTGCTGGGGGAGAAGGTTGCCATTACCTCGCCGGTGGCGCAGACCACGCGTCGGCGCATGCGCGGCGTCATCAACCGCGACGACTGCCAGATCGTCTTCGTGGATACGCCGGGTTTGCATAAGCCCAAAGACTCGCTTGGAAGCGAGCTCAACCGCAGCGCCCTTGCCGAACTTGGCGATGTCGACGTGGTTGCGCTGCTCATCGATGCAACTAAGCCTATCGGTCGTGGCGACACGTGGGTGGCCGAGCGCGTGGCAAAGAGTCCGGCGGCAAAGGTCTTGGTGCTCACGAAGCTCGATCTTGCTACGCCCGAGATGGTGGCCCGCCAGCTTGATGCCGCGCGTGAGCTCATGGAATTTGACGACGAAATCGCCACGTCGTCGGTTGCGGGGTTCAACGTCGATGCGTTTGTCGACGTAGTTGCAAAGTACCTGCCATACGGACCGCATTGGTTCCCGGTTGGCATGTCTACCGATGCCACCGACGAGTCCATCGTGGCAGAGTTTGTGCGCGAAAAGGTGCTGCTCCGTACGAAGGAGGAGGTGCCGCATGCGGTTGGCGTTGCCTGCGACGAGCTCTCGTTCAAGAAAGGCGGGCGCGTGCTCGTGGCGCGTGCGACCATCTATGTGGAGCGTGAGGGGCAGAAGGGCATCATCATCGGCAAGCGCGGACATGTCTTGAAATCCATTGGCATCGATGCCCGTCGTGATCTTGAGCGTCTTTTCAACTGCACGGTCTCGCTTGAGCTCGAGGTACGCGTCAAACCCGATTGGCGCCAGGATGCCCGTGAGATTCGCCGCTTTGGCTACAGCGCCGACGATTAACCATGGCGAGCCGGACGTATCGTTGCGAAGCGCTCGTCCTCGACAAGACGAAGTTGGGGGAGAGCGACGTCATCTTCACGATGCTCGCCGCCTCGGGCGAGCAGATTCGCGCCGTGGGCAAGGGGGCGCGCAAGCCGGGAAGCCGCCTGGCGGCCCGACTTGAGCTGGGATGTTCCGCAGATGTGCTCTTTGCTCGCGGCAAAAGCCTCGATATCGTCTCGCAAGCGGAGCTGGTTGCCGCCCCGTTGGGTGCTGCGCCATCGTATGCGCTGCTTTCGGCTGCCAGCGCCGTGCTGGAAATCGCGCGCATTTGCTCGTTTGAAGATGCACAGGATCCGTTCGTCTATCCCATAACAGCGCGCGCGCTCGAGGTGCTGGGAGGTACCCTGTGCGGAGAGCTTGATAGCGCGCATCTTGATCTCCTTGTTGCTGCCTATGCCTTCAAACTGCTGTCGCATATGGGGTATCGACCCGATCTTTCGTGCTGTGTTGCCTGCGGTGATGAGGCGGTGAGCTATTTCTCGGCTGCGGCGGGAGGGCTGTTGTGCGCGTCCTGCGCAACAAGCATCCCCGGCGCCGAAGCGATCGACGCGGCAACCGTAGCATGGCTGCGCGCCCTCATGAACTATCGATTCGACGAGCTCGCTGCATGCGCCATCGAAGCGTCGCAGGCAACCTTGCTGCTCGCCTTTGCGCACACCTGGTGCGCTACCCATCTCGATGCGCATCTGCGCGCGTTCGAATTTCTCCTTGGTTTTTAGTATTTTGTGCAGGTTACGAGGACGACGCGCGTTGTGGTACCATATCGAGCTGTTGGTTTACCCGCACTTAGAGGTTCGCTGCACCGGCGGCCTCCCAGTGACGGGCGGATATGAGAGAAAGGTGTACAGATGACCGTATCCAAGGAGCGCAAGGCGGAGCTCACCGCCGAGTATGGTAAGAACGCCCAGGACACCGGTAACCCCAAGGTCCAGGTTGCTATTGCCACCGAGCGCATTCGCGAGCTCACCGAGCACATGAAGACCCACCCGAAGGACTTCCACACACGCCGCGGTCTGCTCATGATCGTTGGTCGCCGTCGTCGTCTTCTGTCCTACATCAAGAAGAACGACATCATCGAGTATCGTGAACTCATCGCGAAGCTCGGTATCCGCGACAACATCCAGTAAGTCGTGCATGCAGGAGCCCCACGGGGCTCCTTTTCATGTAGGGGCCTAAGTGAGATGGTCCTACACCGCCCGGCAATGGTGCTGGGCCCGAAGAAGCCCGTGCACAACGGGGTGCACGGAGATGAAGGAGAGAAATGTCACTTGTAAGCAAAACGTTCGAGCTGTACGGCAAGACCTATACGCTCGAGGCAGGCGAGCTCGCCAAGCAGGCAACGGGTGCTGCCCTTGTTAAGCAGGGCGACACCACCGCGCTCGTGACCGTGGTGGTCTCGAAGGAGCGTAAGAACTACGACTTCTTCCCGCTCACGGTCGATTTCAACGAGAAGATGTACGCTGTTGGCCGCATTCCCGGCGGCTATCTCAAGCGTGAGGGCCGTCCGTCCGAGAAGGCGACGCTGACCGCTCGTATGATCGACCGCCCCATCCGTCCGAGCTTCCCCGATGGCTTCCGTAACGAGGTACAGATCGTCGCGACCTCGCTCGTGGCCGATCAGGTGAACCCCATCGATGTCATCTGCACCATGGGCGCTTCGCTCTCGCTCACCTTGGGCGGCGTGCCCTTCGAGGGCCCGCTTGCATGCGTCCGCATCGCGCGCAACACCGAGACGGGCGAGTTCATCGTGAACCCCACCTACGAGGAGCGCGAGGCGTCTGATCTCGATCTCGAGCTCGCCGGCACGCGCGACTTCATCTCCATGGTCGAGGCCGGTGCCAACGAGGTGACCGAGGACGACATGCTCGCCGCCATGAGCTTCGGCCAGGAGGCCATCGGTGCCTTCTGCGACGCGCAGCTCGCCTTCGTGGAGGAGTGGGAGCGCGTCAACGGCCCGATCGTGCGCAAGGAGTACATCCTCGATGAGCCGGTGCCCGAGGTTGAGGAGCGCATCTTCGCTCACTACGACGAGATGTACGCCGCGCTTTCCGATGCCGACAAACTCTCCCGCATCGCGCATGTCGAGGAGCTCAAAGAGCGCATCCGCGCCGAGTTCACCGAGGAGGAGCAGCTCGCATGGGAGCGTGAGATTCCGGTGAACCTTAAGAAGCTCGAAAAGAAGGCCATGCGCACCATGGTCGTCGAGACCGGTGAGCGCGTTGACGGTCGTGCCGCGAACGAGATTCGTCCCATCATGGTGAAAGATTCGTATCTGCCGCTCGTGCATGGTTCGGGCCTCTTCCAGCGCGGTCAGACCCAGGTGCTCTCGGTGCTCTCCCTCGGTATGCTGAACGAAGGCCAGCGCCTCGACACCATCGAGCCGGTCGATGGCAAGCGCTATATGCACCAGTACAACTTCCCGCCGTTCTGCACCGGTGAGACCGGTCGCATTGGCGCTCCGAAGCGTCGCGAGATTGGCCACGGCAATCTTGCTGAGCGCGCCCTGCTGCCCGTCCTTCCCGACGAGAACGAGTTCCCGTACGCTATCCGCGTGGTCTCCGAGGTCATGGAGTCCAACGGCTCGTCTTCCATGGCGTCCACGTGCGCAAGCTGCCTGGCGCTCATGGACGGCGGCGTGCCCATCAAGCGCCCCGTTTCCGGTATCGCCATGGGCCTCATTCAGGAGGAGGGCAAGACCGTTGTGCTCTCCGATATCCAGGGTATCGAGGACTTCCTCGGTGATATGGACTTCAAGGTCACCGGTACCGAGCGCGGCATCACGGCGCTCCAGATGGACAACAAGGCCACCGGTCTTACGTTTGAGATCCTGAAGGCAGCACTTCAGCAGGCCAAGGAAGGCCGCGCGTTCATCTTGGGCAAGATGCTCGAGGTCATCCCTGCTCCGCGTGAGCAGCTCCGCTCGAGCGCGCCGCGCATCGAGACCATGACCGTGCCCGTGGGCAAGATCCGCGACATCATTGGCAAGGGCGGCGACACCATCCGCAGCATCCAGGACGAGACGGGCGCCACCATCAACGTCGAGCAGGACGGCACCGTCGTCGTTGGCGGCGTGGGCGAGGCTGCCGATATGGCCATTGCGCGCATCAAGGAGATCGTCCGCGAGCCCGAGGTGGGCGAGGTCTTCGACGGCCGCGTGGTCACGGTTGAGAAGTTTGGTGCCTTCGTGCGTCTCTTCGGCGATAAGGACGGCCTGCTGCACATCTCCCGTGTTGCCGAGGGCCGTGTTGATCGCGTTGAGGACGTGCTGAACGTTGGCGACGAAGTCAAGGTGAAGGTCATCGAGGTTAACGATGACGGCAAGGTCTCGCTCGATCGCCTTGATAAGCCTGCTGCGCCTGCTGGTTCCGGTAACGGCGGCAGCCATGATGACGGTCGCGGCTTTGGTGGCCGCCCGCGTCGCGATTCCAAGGATCGCGAACATCGTGGCCATGGTCGTGGCAACGGCGATCGCCCGCGTCGTCGTCCGGGCGACAACGGCAACCGTGCGCCGCGCCGCCATCACGAGGGGTAAGATCTGCTCCATAACCCGGTGCAACGCCGCATGACATGTCATGAAGGCAGCCGCATGCAGAGATGTGTGCGGCTGCTTTTTGCATAGCCGCGTGGGCCATGCGCTCATCCTGTGGTACACAGGTGCGCGGTGGTTCTGCGTGCGTGAACTTGGATACAATATATGTATCTATGCTCAACCTATGACTTGATTCACGGGATTGACCGTGTGCAAAACGTAGATCAAACGAAAGGATATTGCGAAAACATGGCAAAAAAGAATCCGCCGTTGCGCGTTATTCCCCTTGGTGGCTTGGACGGCATCGGCAAGAACATGACCGTCATCGAGTGCGGCCCCGATATGGTGCTCATCGACGCCGGTCTCATGTTTCCCGATGACTCTCAGCCCGGTATCGATTTGGTGTTGCCCGATTACACCTATGTGCTCGAGCATGAGGACAAGCTCCGCGGTATTGTGGTGACGCACGGCCACGAGGACCATACCGGTGCGTTGCCCTACCTGCTTCAGGACCTCAACAACAAGGTGCCCATCTTCTCGAGTAAGCTCACGCTCGGATTCATCGAGGGCAAACTCGCCGAATTCCGCATCAAGGCGCCCAAGTTCCGTGAAGTGAAGGATGGCTCGCATATCGCGTTGGGGCAGATCTCGCTCGATTTCTTCTCCATGACGCACTCCATTCCTGGTGCGCTGGGTGTCTACATCAAGACGCCGCAGGGCACGGTCATGCACACGGGCGACTTCAAGCTCGATCAGACCCCCATCGACGGCGTCCGTCCCAACTACGCTGCCATCAACCGGTTCGCCAAGCAAGGCGTTGACCTGCTGCTTTCCGATTCCACCAACGCAACGGTCCCGGGGTTCACGAAGTCCGAGGCCGAGGTTGGCCCCTCGCTGTACGCTGCCATCAAAAACGCTCCCGGTCGCGTCTTCGTTGCGAGCTTCTCGAGCCACATCCATCGTCTCCAGCAGATTTGCGATGCCGCGAAGAGCTGCGGTCGCAAGATCGTGGTCACGGGGCGCTCGATGCTCACGAACACGCGCGTTGCCCGCGAGTTGGGCTATCTCATGATCGACGAGAAGGACCTCATCGACGCTTACGAGATCAATAACATTCCGGAAGATCAGATCGTGGTCATGTGCACCGGGTCTCAGGGCGAGCCGCTGTCAGCCCTTTCGCGCATGGCGAACGGCGAGCACAAAACGCTGTCCATGCATGAGGGCGATACCGTCATCATCTCTGCCACGCCAATTCCTGGCAACGAGAAGGGCGTGCAGCAGGTGATTAACAGCCTCGCCAAGATTGGATGCGACGTGTACGACAAGAGCCGCACACTCGTGCATGTTTCGGGTCATGGCAGCCAGGAGGAGCTCAAGCTCATGCTCGCCATGGCTAAGCCCACCTACTTCATGCCCGTCCACGGCGAGGCAGTCCATCTTCGCGCGCATGCAGCGCTCGGTCGCAAGATGGGGATCCCGGCCGATCACATCTTTATTCTCGACAACGGAGATACGCTTGAGATGCGCGGTGGTGTGGTGAAGCTCGGTCCTGCCGTAGAGTCCGGCGTGGTCTATGTCGACGGCCTGCGCATCGGCGACACCGATCCCATCGTGCTGCGTGACCGCCAGAAGCTCGCGAACGACGGCATGGTCACCGTTGTCGCGACGGTTTCCCAGAAGCACAAGAAAATCGATGCGGTCGAGTTCTCCGGACGCGGCGTCTCCTTCATCATCGACGATGCTTTCTCCGCCGATGCGACGGCAGCCATTCAGAAGATGGTTGCCAAGGGTTCGTTCAACTTCACGAGCAGCGGTACCGATGCGCTGCGCAAGGCAGTGCGCGATTCGGTGTCGAACTTCATCTGGAACCGCACGCATACGCGTCCCATGATCATCCCGGTTGTCATGGAGGTCTAGGGTGGCGCAGCGCAAGAGTACGGCTTCCGGACAAGCAAAGCGGGGTGGAGCGGCCGCCTCGAAGAAGCTGCGTGCCAACGCACAGCAGCCTAAGGAAGCGGCCGAGGTACAACCGCTTGTCGACGCAACGTTTGGACGCGATATCGCGGGGCTCGCGCTGGCGGTATTCGCCGTCACATCGCTTATCGCGGTGGTGGCGCCTTCGACTGCACCGGTGACGAGCGCCATCGCCTCGTTTTATCACCTTGGCTTCGGCTTAGGCGGCTTCGTGCTGCCCGTGGCGCTGTTGCTCGTCGCGGCGCTCGTGTTTGCACGGCACGAGTCGGCGTTGACCTTCCGGACATCTGTTGGCGTGCTCATCATCTTCTTGTCTGTGATCGCACTGTTGGTGTTACTGCTCATTCCCGGCGAGCTTTCGCTTGCCACGGCGGTTTCTGAGGGGCAGATCGCTGCAAGCGGGGGTTATATCGGCTTTTTCATTGCTGCCGCGCTTGCCGGTGCCGTGGGAAAGCCCATTGCGATCGTGCTGCTCGTTGGCGCACTGCTTGCTGGCGCGATGCTCATCGGCTTCTCGCTGACGGGGTTCGCGCGTGGTGTATATGAACGTGCCTCGGCCCTGTCCGATCGCTGGCATATCGATGTCAACGAGCATCCCTGGGGAGATGAGATGCCCGAGGAGGCGCCGCGCCGCGCTCGCTCGCTCCATCTTCCGCATCTGTCGTTTGGTCGCAGTGACGATGATGCGCTTGAAACGACGGTGCTCGATAACGCGCCGACAACGCTTCTGGATGAACTTGACCAGGAGGATGAGGATGACGATCCGTTCGTAGACGTTTCAGACCAGGTGGAGCTGGAGCGTGCAAAGACGACCCTCATTCCTGTCGAGGATCGCTATCCTACCGAGCCCGCCGCACCCACCACGGTGCTTGGGCACGACAATGATGCCGCGCCTACAACCCTTATCGATCGCTCTTCCGAGCCTCCCATTCCGGCGTTCTTGCGAAAATCGGCGGCTGCGTCAGCCCAGCCGGCCCAAGAGAGCGCTCAAGAGTCTGCGCGCGCTGTGCCGCCTGAGGCGAGCGAAGATGCCAAGCATTCGCAGGCGCGTCCTGCTGCAACGTCGGATGCAACAGACGCGGCCGAGGGTGCGCTTGAGCTGCCTCCGGTGTCGATGTTGCGCCATAATCCGCAATCGGCGTCGTCGGCGTCTTCCGATAGCGAGCTTGCTCAGACGGCCGAGTCGCTTCAGTCCACGCTTGCCGAGTTCAACTTGCATTCACGCGTGGTGGGGTGGATTTCCGGGCCCACGGTTACCACCTTTAAGGTCCAGCCGGGTGAGGGCGAGCGCGTGAGCCGCATCTCAAGCCTTGAGGACGACATCGCGCTTACGCTCGCCGCCCAGTCGGTGCGCATCTTCGCCCCGATTCCCGGGACATCGCTCGTGGGTATCGAGATTCCCAATCGCAAGCGCCAAAACGTGTACTTGGGCGATGTGCTGCCGTATGTGAAGGGCGGTCCGCTCGAGCTTGCCATCGGCCGCGACGCCGAGGGCTCGCCTATTGTTGCCGATCTCGCCAAGATGCCGCACCTGCTCATTGCTGGTACCACTGGTTCGGGTAAGTCGGTCATGATCAACACCATCGTCACCACGCTGCTCATGCGTACGCGCCCCGATGACGTGCGGCTGATCATGGTGGACCCCAAGCGCGTCGAGCTCGCGGGATACAACGGTCTACCTCATCTCTACGTACCGGTGGTCACCGAGCCCAAGCAGGCGGCGAGCGCGCTGCAGTGGGGCGTGTCCGAGATGGAGCGCCGCCTGAAGGTCTTTGAGCGCATCGGCGTGCGCAATATCGCGACGTTCAACGCCAAGCAACAGGCCGGCGCCTTCGAGCACTACGATAACCCGCCCTCGAAGATGCCCTATCTCGTCATCATCATCGACGAGCTGTCGGATCTTATGATGGTTGCCGGCAAGGATGTTGAGGCGTCGATTGTTCGTATCGCCCAACTTGGCCGTGCTGCCGGTATTCACCTTATCGTCGCCACGCAGCGCCCCAGCTCGAACGTCGTTACGGGCCTTATCAAGGCGAACATCACGAACCGCATCGCATTCAATGTCGCGACCGGTATCGATAGCCGTGTCATCATCGACCAGGTGGGAGCCGAGAAGCTTACGGGTTACGGTGACATGCTGTTCTCTAAGGTCGATTGGGGTAAGCCCAAGCGCATCCAAGGCTGCTTTGTCTCCGATGAGGAGATCAACGAGATCGTTGAGTTCGTAAAGAGTCAAGGCGAGGCCGACTATCATGAGGAGATCCTTTCGGCAGTGGCTCCGGCCGCCATGGCAGGCGGCGGGGGAGGGCACGACTCTTCAGATGACGACCCATTAGTGTGGGAGGCTGCACACATTGTTGTGGAGACCGGACTCGGTTCTACCTCGGGTTTGCAGCGCCGCCTGAAGGTCGGGTATGCTCGTGCTGGTAGAATCATGGATATGCTTGAGGAAAAGGGCATCGTTGGTCCGCCCGATGGTTCGAAGCCGCGTGAGGTCCTCCTCGACGAGGAAGGTCTTGCCGAGCTCCAGTCCTTCGAACAGCAAGCTCGTGATGATGGGTTAGGAGGCATTTGATGGCTGCGCGCTTTGGCGAAATGCTGCTGAACAGACGCCGCGAGCTCGGTATGTCGATTCAGCAGGTCGCGAATGTCATCAAGATTCGCCCCCAAATTATCGAGTTCTTCGAGATGGGGGACTTCGCCTCCATGCCGCCGCGCGGCTATGCGCAGGGCATGATTTCCAGCTATGCACGGTATTTGGGCTTGAATCCGCGCGAAGTGGTCAATGCCTACTTTGATGATCTCTATGCCTATGAGCAAGCCACCGATCGCCCCGGCGGTCGCTTGCAAGATGCCGCCGGCTACGCCAACCCGCGCTCAGCTTCGGTTACCGGCCGCTTTTTGATGGTGAACAATCCAAAGCCGCCTTCGCGCTATGGGCAGCGTCCTCCACAGGCGGGCTATGTTTCAGAGTCGGCATCGCCGCATGAGCCGCAGCGTCCTAACCTTCCGCGGAGAAGCTCTGCTGCGCTGGCACCGTCGGCGGCGGCGCGGCGCGGCGCTCCTCGCCGGCAACCCGATCGACGTGGCGCGTATGACGATCATCCTGCCGTGACGTCGCAGCTCGATCGGACGCGTCTCGATCGTCGTCCGCGTCAGGCGCCAGAGCGCACCGGACGTGACCGCGGCACCGGGCGGCGTCCAAGCGATGCACGTGCCGCGTCACGTTCTGCACGCGATCGGCGCGGCGCTTCGCGGCCGGCTCGTGGCCAGAACTCGAATCGCTCCGCGCAGACCCCTTCGATCGGTATCGATAACCGCATCCTGCTCGCCGGGCTCGGCATCATTGCCATCCTGCTCATTGCACTCATTGTCATCGCGTTGCGCGGCTGCTCCTCGGCCGAGGAAACGCCAACAACTCAGAACCCCTCGGCAACGGTTGTCCAATCGCAAGAGGATGATCAGGATGCAGCGCAGACGGATGACACCACAGGCACCGATGCCGATGCTACCGACGATTCCGCTGCTGATGCTGCCGCCACGGACGAGCCCGCTGAGCCTCAAGAGACCATCGTCACGGTCTCTGTTGCCGACGGGGAATCCACGTGGATCGAAATCATGCTGGATGGCAAATCGGTCTATGCCGACGACGCAATCGGCCCCTTTGAGCAAACGTTTACCGTGACTGATTCGATTCGTATCACGGTGACCGATCCCAGCAAGGTGACCGTCACGCATAACGGGGAGAAGGTGCGATGGGATACCAGCACCTCTGGTGTCGCGCGCATCAGCATCACTGCGCCCGAACCCGCACCCGCCACGACCGATGATGCGAATGCAACGGGCACGGACGCACAGGCCCAGACGGGGGATAGCACGGGAACTGACGACAACTCGGGTGCTTCCGCGGATACGACTACCACCGAGGGCTGATACAGAAAGGATACGCTATGGCTAAGGAATCGAGCTTCGATGTTGTTTCTCAGGTTGATATGCAGGAGGTTGATAACGCCTACCAACAGACCGCGCGCGAGCTTACCCAGCGCTACGATCTGAAAGGTTCAGGCGCCACGATTGAGCTCTCGAAGGCCGATCGTACCGTGACCATCTGTGCTCCTGCCGACTTTGTGGCGAAGCAGATCACCGATATCCTCAACACCAAGCTCATCAAGCGCGGTATCGATATCAAGGCGCTGTCCTGGGATGCTCCGCAGGCCGCGTCGGGCGGTACCGTTCGCGTAGTCGGTCATATTGTCGAGGGTATCGACCAGCCTACGGCCAAGAAGATCAACAAAGACGTCAAGGACCTGAAATTAAAGGTTAAGGTTACGATTGAGGCTGATAAGCTGCGTGTCTCTTCGGCATCGAAAGACGCCTTGCAGAGCGTTATCGCCTATCTGCGCGACCAGGATTACGGACAGCCGCTGCAGTTCACGAACTATCGCTAATCGCGATCGCGAAAGGATCATCGATGGATAAGAGCCTAGGCTCGATTCTCTATATTACGCTCGGTTGCGCAAAGAACGAGGTTGATACCGATCGTATGCGCTCGCTGCTTGCTGCGTCGGGCTATACCGAGGCTTCTTCTGCGTCTGAGGCGGACCTCGCCATTATCAACACCTGTTCGTTTCTTGCGTCGGCCACCTCTGAGAGCATCGAGTGCACGCTCGAGCTTGCCGATGAGGTGAGTGAAGGTGTGCGCGCTACGCCCATCGTTATGTGTGGGTGTGTTCCTTCGCGCTATGGCGACGATCTGCCCCCGGAGCTTCCTGAAGTGGCTGCCTTTGTAAAGACGGATGAGGAAGATGGCATTGTGAGCGTGGTTGACGGCCTGCTTGGGGTAAGCCGCACCGAGCCTGCGCATGTTCCGCAGGTCAAGCGCACCGTTGAGGGTGCGGTTGCCTACGTGAAGATCTCCGATGGCTGCGATCGCATGTGCAGCTTCTGTGCCATTCCCTACATTCGTGGTCGCTACCACTCGCGTCCTGCTGAACGCATCATTGCCGAGGCTCACGAGCTCGTTTGTGGTGGCGTCTCTGAGATTGTGCTCATCGGCCAGGATACCGGTGTGTGGGGGAATGACCTTTCGCCTGAGGAGCGCGGCGACGGTCCGGCTAACCTCGCCCAGCTGCTCGTTGCCGTTGCAGAGGCGCTGCGACCGCACCATGTGTGGATCCGCGTCCTCTATCTCCAGCCCGAGGGCATGACCGATGAACTTATTTCGGCGATTCGCGATACGCCCGAGGTGCTGCCTTATATCGATATTCCTATTCAGCATTGCTCGTCGCGCGTCCTGGAGAAGATGCGTCGCGAGGGGTCGCCCGAGGAGTATGAGGGGCTGTTCGCACGACTTCGCGAGCAGATTCCCGGGATGGTGATTCGTTCGACGGCGCTTGTGGGCTTTCCCACCGAGACCGATGACGAGTTCGAAGAGCTGCTTTCTTTCGTGGACCGCATTGGGTTCGACTATATGAGCGTGTTTGCGTATTCCCAGGAAGACGGAACGCTTGCGGCACGCATGGAAGGGCAGATTCCCGAAGAGGTCAAGCTCGAACGCGCGCAGGCTGCGACCGATCTTGCCGAGGCGCTTGGCTTTGCAGCCACGGCTGCGCACGTGGGGGAGACGGCTGAGGTTATCGTCGACGGTATCGAGGAGACCGAGGACGGCCCTGAGCTCATTGGCCATGCATGGTTCCAGGCTCCCGATTCCGATGGTGCCGTTCACCTTGATATCGATGAGGCGAGCGTTGGTGATATTCTTGAGGTCGAGTTCACAGACAGCTTCTGCTATGAGCTGATCGGAAAGGTTGTGAGATAGCATCGTGTCTTCTCGTAACGAGCAGGGGGACCTAACCAGCATTTGGACGCCGGCGAATATCGTCACCTGCGTGCGTATCCTCTTCATTCCTGTGTTTATGCTCTTCGCTACCGACGCGTTTGCGGGCGTTGGCATGTCTGTGCATGCGCAAGCGATCGCCGCGTTCGGTATCTATGTGGTGCTGAGTCTCACCGACAAGGTCGATGGTTCGCTTGCGCGTAGCCGCAACGAGATTACCGACTTTGGTAAGTTTCTCGATCCCATTGCCGATAAGCTGCTTGTGTTTTCGGCGCTGCTCGTGTTTCTTGCACAGGGCATGGTGAACGTTTGGGTCGTGTTCATCATTTTGCTGCGCGAGTTTTTGGTGAGCGCTCTTCGTATGGTTGCGAGCGCCAACGGGTCGGTGATCGCCGCCGACTCGCTTGGCAAGGCGAAAACGGCCGTCACCATGGTCGCGCTCTGCACGCTGCTCTTTGTACGTTGTGCCGCTTCGTGGGGCATGGCGTATGAGCTTTGGATCGCAGGCCAAGCGCTTATGATCGCCGCGGTGGTGCTCACCGTGGTATCGGGCATTCAGTACTTCTGGAACTGCCGCGATATCGTGTTTCGGGTGTAGCCGGCATGTCAGAGAGTATCGAGCTTGCCCGCAGTTTGGTCCGTGAGGCGTACGCGCGTGGTGTTACCGTAGCCACGGCCGAATCGCTCACAGCGGGCATGGTTGCTGCGACCATCGCCTCGATTCCCGGAGCATCTGCTGTGCTTAACGGCGGCGCCGCGACCTATACCGATGCCATTAAGCACCGTGTGCTCGGCGTGTCTGAAGATACGCTTGCAACGTACACCGCCGTATCTGAACAGACGGCACGTGAGATGGCACGCGGTGCGCGCGAGCTCTTTGAAGCCGATATCGCCGTGAGTCTTACCGGCTATGCTGGGCCAGACGGCGGGACCGAAGATGATCCAGTGGGTACGGTTTACGTTGGGCTTGCGACATCGCGCAATGTTATCGCGCGGCGCGTGGTATTTCAAGGTTCGCGTAATGAGGTTCGAGATGCCGCGACCTGTTGTGCGCTCGAGCTCCTGCTTGAGGCGTGTGTGCAATCTTTATGATGGATGGTGCGTGAACGTGCTTCTTTTATGAAGCCGCGGCGCACGTTGAGCTCCATCCTATTATTTCTCGTTGATCACTCTAGTGGTTTTACCAGCGCAAATGGGAAGAGCTTTAGGTAGCGCTGTGTCGTGTTAGATGTAGCAGGTTGTCCTGTTAGACATTTCAGCTTTTCTGTTAGATGTTGCCGTCTGTTTGTAAGACACGCGCAGTATGCTTCCAATATCGTCTTGACCGCGAACAGCTGTTCGTTTAGTATCAAAGCAACGATGTCCAAGGAGGAAGCAGATGGCTAAGAATTCCGGTCCCGTCAAGCAGGTTCATGAGCGCACCACGGGTGAAGAGCGCGAAAAGATGATCGAGGCCACCAAGGCCGAGATCGAGAAGAAGTTCGGGAACGGCTCCATCATGAAATTCGGCGACGGTGGCCCGCAGCTCGAGGTGGAAGCTATTCCCACGGGCGCCCTTGCGCTCGATGCTGCGCTTGGCATCGGCGGCGTTCCGCGCGGCCGCATTATCGAGATCTATGGCCCGGAGTCGTCGGGTAAGACCACGCTTTCACTCGAGATCCTTGCCGAGGCTCAGGCTGCCGGTGGTGTCGTGGCCTTTATCGACGCCGAGCACGCACTCGATCCTTCATATGCGGCTCGTATCGGTGTCGATATTGACGAGGTGCTGATCTCTCAGCCAGATACCGGTGAACAGGCGCTCGAAATCTGCGACATGCTTGTTCGCTCTGGTGCCATCGATGCCGTTGTTATCGACTCAGTCGCCGCGCTCGTTCCGCGCGCCGAGATTGAAGGCGAAATCGGTGATACCACGGTCGGCTTGCAGGCTCGTTTGATGAGTCAGGCACTGCGTAAACTTGCCGGTTCCCTCGCGAAGTCCAACACCACGTGCATCTTCATCAATCAGCTCCGCGAGAAGATCGGCGTTATGTTCGGCAACCCCGAAACCACCACGGGCGGCCGTGCGCTCAAATTCTTCTCGACGGTTCGTATCGATATTCGGCGTGTCGACAGCATCAAGAACGGTTCTGAGGTCGTTGGTAATCGCGTTCGCGCCAAGGTTGTGAAAAACAAGGTAGCCGCTCCCTTTAAGACCGCTGAGTTCGACATCATGTATGGAACCGGCATCTCCAAAGAAGGCTCCATCCTCGATATGGGTGTTGAGTACGGCATTGTCAAGAAGTCGGGCGCGTGGTACACCTACGGCACCGAGCGCCTCGGGCAGGGGCGTGAGGCGGCAAAGGAGAACCTGCGCAAGCATCCCGATCTATCTCAGGAGATTGAGCATCAGGTGCGCGTCGCCTGCGGTCTTGAGCTGTCGGATGAGCCGGTAGGGGATATTACCGATCTTGATGCCGAGTAGGCCATGCCGCGTATCGTCGATATCGACATCGAACTGCCCAAGCGCTCTGAGGCGGCGGCAGCGCAGTATCGCGTAAACAAGCCGCTCGCCAAGGTTCGTTTCATCGATGATGCGAGCAGCGAACATGTCTATCCGGTTCCGCCGCGTGTCGCACGAGCCGCTCTCAAGGAGCTTCCCGATCTGCCATGTGAGCTTCACAGTCTCTCTGAATGGCTGCTCGGTATCGATGAGCGTCTGTGTTACGCAGCGATGCTCGAAATGCTTGCTCGTCGCGATCATGCGGTGCTCGAGGTGGAGCAAAAGCTTGCGCGAACAGGATACCGACGATCCTCGATTGAGGCTGCTGTTGCGCGTGCGCAACAGCAGCGATTTCTCAATGATGAGAGATTTAGCGACTACTTCATTCGAGAGCGCGTACAGCGCGGGTGGGGAAGGCGCAAGATTGAGCTTGAACTGAAACGGAGGGGTGTCGACGTGTCGATGCTCCCCGGGTATCCCGAAACGTATTTTTCCCGTGAAGATGATTTAGAGCGAGCGTCTGCGCTCCTTGAGCGCAAGCGGATTCCCGACCGCGATCCATATCCGAAGCTCATACGATTCCTTGTGGGGAAGGGGTTTGATTACGCGGTTGCTTCTCAGGCCGCGCGCGACCGTCTTGATACAGATTCATAGGCATGAAGCTGGCACTTTGATGTGCTCCTTACAATTGACACGTGTCAATCTTCCACGTAGGATGGGTATGTCATTTGTTTTGTGATATGCGCTCATCGTGGATGAGATCGATATAACACATGAGATATTCATTGCGGGGACCATACCACGCAAATGTCCTGCTCGACGGGTTCGAGCAGTCTTTTTTGTCTTGAATTGATAAGGAGTGAACATGGAGATCGTTATCGGTATCGTGGGCCTGGTTATAGGCGCCATCGCTGCCGTGATCGCTATGCGCACCGCTAAGCAGGGAAGTCTTCGTGAAGCCGATTCGCGCCTTGAGTCGGCACGCGCTCAGGCTGATCAGCTACTCGGTGACGCACAGCGACAGGCTGAGACGTTGAAAAAAGAGGCGCTCCTCGAAGCGAAAGAGGAGATCATTCAGAACAAGCAGGCTGCTGAGGCAGAGGAGAAGCAGCGCAAGCGCGAGCTTCGTACGCTTGAGAACAGGATGATGCAGCGCGAGGAGTCGCTCGATCGCCGCAATGATGCGCTCGATAAGCGCGAGCATCAGCTTTCCAGCCAGGCTGGCCAGGTGGAAAAGCGCAGCCGCGAGCTCGAGGAGCTCATGAGCAAGCAGACCGCCGAGCTTGAGCGCATTTCCGATCTTACCCGCGAGGATGCACACAAGGAGCTGCTCGACAAGGTTCGTGGCGAGGTTACCCACGAGGCCGCCGCTATCATTCGCGAGTCCGAGCAGCAGGTCAAAGCCGAGTGCCACAAGACCGCCCAAGAGATCATCTCGCTCGCTATCCAGCGCTGCGCAGCCGATCACACCGCTGAGGTTACCGTTACCTCAGTGCACATTCCCTCTGACGATCTGAAGGGTCGCATCATTGGTCGTGAGGGTCGCAACATCCGTACATTCGAGCAGGTTTCCGGCGTGAATCTTGTTATCGACGATACGCCTGAGACTGTGGTGCTTTCGAGCTTCGATCCGGTTCGTCGCGAGACGGCGCGTGTTGCGCTCGAGAACCTCATCGCCGACGGCCGTATTCATCCGGCGCGCATCGAAGAGATGTACCACAAGGCATCCGATCTCGTGCAACAGCGCGTCCGTGAGGCCGGCGAACAGGCCGCATTTGATACCGGCATCCACGATCTGCATCCCGAGATCATCAAGACGCTCGGCGCTCTGCGCTATCGTACCTCGTTTGGACAAAATGTTCTGAATCACTCGCGTGAGGTCGCAGAGCTCGCGGGCATCATGGCATCCGAGCTCGGACTCGATGCCAAGGTTGCACGTCGCGCCGGCCTGCTCCACGACCTTGGCAAAGCCATTGATCATGATGTTGAGGGTCCGCACGCCGTCATTGGTGCCGATCTTGCGCGTCGCTATGGCGAAAAGCCGTTTATTGTCCATGCCATCGAAGCGCATCATGGCGATGTTGATCCCGATTCGGTCCTTGCCGTGCTTGTGATGGCTGCTGATGCCATTTCCGCCTCCCGTCCCGGTGCTCGCCGTGAGTCTGCCGAGAACTACATCAAGCGCCTTGAGAAGCTTGAGGAGATTGCCAACGCCCACGACGGCGTCGAGCGCACCTACGCCATGCAGGCCGGTCGCGAGATCCATGTCATGGTGCAGCCCGATAAGATCTCCGATGCGCAGTCTACAGTGCTGGCGCACGATATCGCCCATCAAATCGAAGAGGAGATGGAGTATCCCGGCCAGGTCCGCGTCGTCGTTATCCGTGAGAGCCGCGCGGTCGATATCGCGAAGTAACGCACATGTCTGACGCAAACGAACTCATATCCTTCATCGAATCCATGACCGGCGAGGGCAACCTCAGGGTCGAGGAGAATCTCGGTGAAGGATATGTTCGTCTGCGCGTCTCTGAAGCGGAACGCCGACAGGCGAAGCACGATATCCAGCACGTTGAGGATATCGTGATCGAGATGTTACGCAATGCACGAGATGCCGGTGCAACCCGCATGTATCTCGCAACGAGCCGAAGCGATACCGAGCGCACGCTTTTGTTCTTCGACAATGGCTGCGGTGTCCCTGCCGATATGCATGAGGCTATTTTTGAGGCGCGTGTCACTTCCAAGCTTGAGAGCATGAAGATGGATCGGTGGGGCGTGCATGGTCGTGGCATGGCGCTGTTCTCCATTCGTGAGAACACGCGGGAGGCTCGGGTTGTTACCGCCGACACCGGTCTTGGCTCTGCATTCAAGGTGCTTGCCGATGTCGAGCTTTTGCCGGAACGCGCCGATCAGTCCACGTGGCCTGAGGTTGAGAAGGACGAGGGCGGTCAGTTTCACCTCGTTCGCGGTCCCCATAACATCATTCGCTCTGCCTGCGCCGTGGCGCTCGACGAGCTCCACGGATGCGACGTATATCTCGGTACCCCAACTGAGATCGCCGCGACGCTCTACGCTCATGCCAACACCGCGGTTGACGCGTTGCAGATGCTCTTTGTAGATGACCCGGCGGTTTTGCCTGTGGTGGATCGCTTGGGACTTGCTACCGATGCGCAGGATTTTATCGATATTGCTCAATCCATCGGCATCGACATCTCAGAACGCACCGCGCACCGTATCCTCAGCGGCACCATCAAGCCGTTGCGTAGCGTGACGGCACGCCTTCTGCGTGAGCGCACTAAGCCATCGACGCAAAAGCCGGTTGATCTGTCCCGTGATCGCCGTGGTCTTAAAATTTCGCGCGATGATCTCGCCGCGTTCTCTCGTGCTGTTGAACGCGATTTCGCGGAGCTGGCTTCAAAATACTATCTCTCCTCAACGGCCGATCCAAAGGTTCGCGTGAGTCACGATCGCATTACCATCACCTTCGAGGTTGCAAAGGAAGAATGATTCCTTGTGCCGTTCTCGACCTTACGGTAAGCTCAAAGAGCTGCACATTATTTGAACTACATTCGCAGGAGTATCATGGAATATCTGAAGGTTTCGAGTAAGTCGTCACCCGCTTCGGTGGCAGGCGCCATTGCCGGCATGGTGAAAGACGGCGTTCCCGTTAATATGCAGTGCGTGGGTGCTGGAGCGGTCAATCAGGCGATTAAAGCCATGGCGATTGCGCGCGGCTTCCTCATCCCCACGGGCTTTGATATTTCGTGCGCTCCTACGTTTTCCGACATTCTCATCAACGGCGAGTCGCGTACCGCAATTCGACTTGCCGTCTATGTACACCCGCTCTCGATGTCTGGCACCGATCGTATCGAGCATGTCGACGAAGCCTACCCCGCTGCGTAGATAAGGGGGAGCACATGGCTATGCGAGCGCTGCAGGGTAAAACCTATTTCATTCGTACCTTTGGTTGCCAGATGAACCTTCACGACGCCGAGCGCGTTAGTGGTGAGCTCGATGCGTGCGGGTGCCTTTCGGTTTCAGATCCGGCCGAGGCAGATATCGTTGTCTTCATGACGTGCTGCGTTCGCGAGGCGGCAGATCAGCGCCTGTATGGTCAGTGCAACTCCTGCAAGAGCCTTCCGGCGCCTCCATCTGGCAAACGCGTGGTTGCCGTTGGCGGCTGCATCGCACAACGTGACGGTGAAGGACTGCTCGTTAACGTCGATAATGTGAACGTTATTTTCGGCACGCATGCCATTGCTCATGTCTCTGAGCTCATCGAGGCGGCATTCGAAGATGACGAGCGGCATATCCTCACCGCAGAAGATGCCTCGGGCTCTGCAACCGCTATGCCGTGGCATCGAGCAACCTCGTATCATGCCTGGGTTCCCATCATGACGGGTTGCAATAACTTCTGCAGCTACTGCATCGTTCCCTACGTGCGCGGCAGGGAGAAGAGCCGTACCTTCGAGGAGATTGTCGATGAGGTTACCGGCTTGGCCCGCATTGGTGTACGTGAGGTCACGCTGTTAGGCCAGAACGTGAACTCCTATGGGCGCGACCGGTATGGAGCGCCGCGTTTCGCTGAGCTGCTGCGTGCCGTGGGGGAAACAGGTGTTGAGCGCATCCGGTTTACCTCATCGCATCCTAAAGACTTGCTTCCCGAGACCATTGCGGCCATGGCTGAGGTTCCTGCGGTTATGCCGCATCTGCATCTTGCTGTGCAATCGGGTTCGACGAGGATACTTCATGAGATGAATCGTCGCTACACACGCGAGGACTATCTATCGCTTGTCCACCAGGTTCGCGAGCGCATCCCCGAGATTGCCCTTACAACCGACATCATCGTTGGGTTTCCGGGGGAGACGGAAGAGGATTTCCTAGAAACCCTCTCCTTGGCTCGTGAAGTGGGCTACGCTCAGGCGTTCACCTTCATCTATTCGCGTCGCGAAGGAACGCCAGCGGCTCGCATTCCCGACGACACGCCTCGCGAGGTTATCCTCGACCGGTTTGATCGCTTGGTTTCGGTGATTGAAGATACCGCCTTCGCCTTCAACCAGGTTGAACTCGGTCGCCGTGTTCCGGTACTTGTTGAGGGGACTTCGAAGAAAAACCCGCATATGCTGCAGGGCAAGAGCCCCAAAAACCAAACCGTTCATGCACCGTTGCCCGAGGGCGCATCGCTCGACGATTACCTCGGTCGCATCGTTGATATCGATGTCGACACGGCGCGCACGTGGTATCTTTCTGGCTCGTTGGCGAGCGATCCGCGATGATCGACGCCGTTGCCATCGTAGGTCCTACGGCTGTTGGCAAAAGCGCTGTCGCCGATCGCGTGGCACGCCAGCTCGATTCGTGTGTCATTTCGGCTGACTCGATGCAAATCTATCGCGGCATGGATATCGGCACCGCGAAAACACCATCTGAGGAACGGCTTGTTCCCTTGCTTATGGTCGATGTCGTCGATCCTGGTGTTCCATATTCCGCTGCGCTTTATCAACGTGATGCCCGCGCTTGCATCGACAACGTACGCCAGGATGGAAAGCTCCCCGTTGTCTGTGGAGGAACGGGGCTTTATCTTCGTGCTGCTCTCGACGATATGTCGTTTCCCTCGGGCGAGCTCGATTCCGTGATGCGCCATCACTATGATGCGCTGGCCGAGCAGCTTGGGCCTCAGGGCATCCATGACCTGCTTGCGCAGCGCGATCCCGCTAGCGCTGCCGTGATTCATCCCCACAACGTTAAACGGACTATCCGTGCTCTTGAGATGCTCGATGAGGGCATTTCGTACGCGAAGCAAAAACAGGGCTTTGCTGCGCATACGCCTTGGTATGAGACGCGGTATTTAGGGCTAACAATGGAGCGCGCCGTACTCTATGAGCGCATCGATGCACGTGTTGACCTCATGATGGATCAAGGCCTTCTTGATGAGGTGCGCGCGCTTGTTGCGCGTGGCCTTGGCGATGCGCTTACCGCCCAGCAAGCGATCGGGTATAAAGAGCTCATTGACCACCTCAACGGCTCGATCTCTCTTGCGGAGGCAGTTGAGCTCATCAAGATGCGTTCGCGCCGCTATGCTAAACGCCAGCTATCATGGTTCCGTCGCGATGAACGCATTACGTGGATCGATATGGATGACTATTCGGTCGATGATGCTGCACGCTTGATTCTTGAAGCGATTGAGGCGTAAATCATGGCGCGGTTTCCCTTTGTTTCTACTACGCCTGCTCCCGAACGTGCCGTACTTGTTGGTATTGAGCGCCATGATGATACGTGGCCTCTTGAGCGATCACTTGACGAGTTGTGTCGCCTGGCCGAAACGGCAGGAGCGCAAGAGGTCGCACGCATCACGCAGCGTCTCGATCGACCCAGTCCGCGTACGCTCATCGGCTCAGGTAAAGTTGTAGAGCTCTGTTCGTTGGTTCGTCGCGTTGATGCTGACGTTGTCATATTTGATGACGAACTATCTCCGTCCCAGCAATCGAATCTTGAGCGAGCAGTAGGGGAGCCGGTTAAGATCATCGATCGCACGGCGCTCATTCTTGATATCTTCGGCCTGCATGCGCGTACGCGTGAAGGTCGTCTTCAGGTTCAGCTCGCTCAGCTGCAATATCTGCTACCTCGCCTGCGGGGCATGTGGAGTCACCTGGCTAAAGAACAAACGAGAGGCGGAATTGGCTCTCGCTTTGGTCAGGGTGAAAGCCAGCTTGAAGTTGATCGACGTCTTATCAGAAACCGTATTTCCGCGCTCAGGCGCGAGCTCCGTGACCTTGAAAAGCGTCGTTGTGTGCAATCTAAGAGTCGCGTTGCATCTCCTGCGCTCCGCGTTGCACTTGCAGGATATACCAATGCTGGCAAATCAACCTTGCTGAACAAGCTCACCGGTTCTCGTGTCCTGGCTCAAGATAAGCTCTTCGCTACGCTTGATCCCACAACGCGTGCCTATAAGCTTCCCGGCGGCAGGGTGATTACGATTACCGACACGGTCGGGTTTATCCAGAAGCTTCCCCACGGGTTGGTCGAAGCGTTTAAATCGACGCTATCAGAGGTGCGCGAAGCAGATGTGATTTTGACCGTGGTTGATGCATCCGATGACGATTTTCCGCGTCATATCGAGGCTGTTGAGCACGTTCTTCGCGAGATCGATGCGCATGAGATACCCACGATCATTGTTTTCAATAAGGTTGATCTCTGTTCCTGTGACGAGCTTGGGCGTCTCGAGCTGCGTTATCGTGATGCATGCTTTGTATCCTCGGTTACCGGTTATGGAATCGATGCCCTCTGTGAGCAGATTGCGAGCAAGGCAACGGCGCTTGATGAAGCTATCGACGTCTTAATCCCGTTTCAAGAAGGCGCACTCCGTACCTTGATTCACGAACAAGGTACCGTGATGGCGGAAACGTTCGAGGAGGACGGGTACCACCTTGTAGCACGCGTACCGAAGCGTATTGCATCACCGCTGCGCCGTTTCGACGTGCATTCAGTTGAATAGGATGCTGCACATAAGAAGAAGTATCGGCTGGTGCGCAAGGTAGATCACCAAGCTATGACGTCCTATAAAGGCAAGTGGCGGGATACGGTTCACATACATCCAGGTTGGATAGGCTGCAACGTGCTCACGATGCCATCGAGCCCCACATGCTCCTATGAGATAGAGAAAGCAATAGGGGAGCAGTGGGTAGTAATCGCCCGAGGAAAAGGATGCTGAGGGAAGCCCCAACCAAGCAAGGCACTCAACCTCATAACACCCCTGAGGAACCGTATAGGTAGCTACAAAAAGCACAAGGAATAGAACGATAAGCAACCGCGCTTCGATATGTTTGAGAGCACGCTCTGCAGCACACCAAAGAAGCGTGCAGGCGCTCATGCAGTAGAGGATGCCGAAGCTCACAGCAGTATCGACGCTTGCTACTGATGTTACACCAAATACTATGAAAGCAGCTGCACCATACAGAAATCCTCGCTTGAGATTGTTGCGGGAAAGCGACGTCATCCATCCGGCAAGCACTAAAAAGGTCCAGCTAATTGAGGCGCGCCATATCGTTTGGAAGATGGTCCCCGCGAACCAGGGCATCGGCACGGCGTACAGATAGGCAAGGTCATAGCATGCGTGAAACAACACCATCGAGATGATGGTGAAACCGCGCAGCACATCAAAGAAGACGATGCGCTGCGCGTGTTGAATCTCAGTGGACATTCCGTGCTTAGCCATTACGAGAAGCGTCTCATGAGCGCGACAACTTTGCCAAGAATGACTGGATTCTTAACGTAGATGGGCTCCATCGTGTCGTTCTCCGGTTGGAGACGAACGACACCCTGCTCCTTGTAAAAGGTTTTTACGGTTGCCTCGCCGTCGATCATGGCAACAACGATTTCGCCGTTCATAGCGCTTTTCTGCTCTCGAACCACAATGTAGTCTCCATTGTAGATGCCAACATTGATCATCGAGTTGCCGTGAACCTCAAGAACAAATGAACAGGAATCGGTCGTGATTTCCGTAGGAAGCGTAAAGGTGTCCTCTACGTTTTGCTCAGCAAGGATGGGCATCCCAGCGGCAACCCTCCCAACAAGTGGTAGAGAAACGGTTCCGCGATCTGGCGACTCTTTTACCTCTGCAAGCGAAGCCGATGTCCCATCCTCATTGAAGAGCTCGAGTGCGCGCGGCTTGGTGGCATCGCGCTTGATGAGCCCTCGAGCCTCAAGAGCGGATAGATGTGCGTGCACCGTAGAAGGAGAGGAGAGACCAACCGCGGCCGCCATCTCGCGTACGCTGGGCGGATATCCCTTTTCAAGTTGATACGAGCGTATGAAGTCGTAGATTTGCTGTTGGCGCTTCGTGATTTTCCGTGCCATGGTGACTCCTCTCACTCGAACAAACATTTGTTCGTTTTTTCCTTGACAGGAACAACTGTTCGAGCATAATAATATACGAACACTCGTTCTCGCGCTACAAGAATTTGTCCGAACGGTGCGATATACCTCATATCACCGAAGAGAGGAGCTCACATGACTACGCAATATCCAACCGTTCACGGCAATCTCGCACTGAAGGCAGAATCCGCTTCTGCGCCTCGATTTACGGTTATTAACGGTTCTGGCGCTGGTCGTCGCACGATATGCACGCAAGCGCCTGTCGCAGCACCTGTACATCTTCCACGTGCGCTGGCAGCCGCTATTATTATTGCAATCGTGCTCGCATGCCTTGCAACCGCATATGCGGTCCTTCATACAGAGCAGCAGGCATTCAACGCTGCAATTTCGAGCGAGCAGCTCGAAAGGGTCGAGGTAACAGGCGGAGATTCCCTGTGGTCAATCGCCGCGACACATCCTATCGCGGGGCTTAACACCTCTGAGGTTGCAGACGCTATTCAATCGATCAACGGCCTTGATTCTGGCACGCTGCAGCCTGGCATGGAGCTGCAGGTTCCGGTCTCGTAGCCTCTTTGTTTCCGTCATGCACAATATATAGTGAAATAGGCGGTATTTACCTCAACCTGTGCTATCCTTGTCAAGTTATTATCCGGCAAGGAGGTTTGATGCGCTGTCCTAAATGTGGTCATGAGGATACGAGAGTCATCGATTCCCGCATGCAGGACACGACGAACGCCATCAAGCGCCGGCGTGAATGCCGTTCCTGCGGATACCGGTTTACCACGTTCGAGCGCTGCGAAGATCCCATCGAGGTCATTAAAAGTGACGGTTCTACGCAGCCCTTTGATCGAAACAAGCTGCTCGTTGGCCTCATGAGAGCAACTTCCAAGCGCGATATAGATCTTACCGAGCTCAACGCACTTATCGACGATATTGAGCTTGAGCTCAGAGGTCGTACCTTGCGCGCGGTCTCATCGCACGATATTGGCGACATGGTGCTCAAACGTCTTGAGCGCCTTGACAAGGTCGCCTATATTCGCTTTGCATCGGTCTATCGCGATTTTAAAGATATCGATGAGTTTCTTGAAGAACTCGATAAGTTAAGGTGACCTATGGCTGCTATTGATGTGCGTATTAAGCGGCTCGACGACACTGTCGAGCTCCCGAGTTATGCCTATACCGGAGATGCCGGACTGGATCTACGTGCGAATGAATCGGTGGACATCCGCCCTTATGAGCGTGTGCTGATTTCTACAGGCTTGGCTATCGCGCTTCCTGATGGCTATGCGGGCTTTGTTCAGCCGCGCAGTGGCATGGCGCTCAAGCAGGGCCTTTCTATAGCGAATACACCCGGCTTGATCGATGCGCATTATCGTGGTGAACTTAAAATCATCGCTGTAAATCTCGATGCGCACAACACGATTCATATCGAGCGCGGTGAGCGTATCGCGCAGCTTGTTATTCAAGAGGTGCCAGTCGTTACCCTCGTTGAAGTTGATGAACTCGACGAGACAGACCGTGGCGCCGGCGGTTTTGGTTCCAGCGGCGTTCAGTAAACGCCGGAACATAGATCGAAGAACAAACATCAAGGAAAAGGGGAGTAGATGGATACGTTCTTCAAATTATCCGAGCGCGGCTCGAGCTCAGCTACTGAGGTGCGCGCCGGCCTGACCACGTTTTTGGCCATGGCCTACATCATCGTGGTCAACCCGAGCATTCTTTCTGCTGCGGGCATCCCGAGCGGCGCCGCCGTTACGGCGACCTGCATCGGCGCCGCGATCATGACGATTGCGATGGGTATTTTCTCGAATCGTCCGCTTGCGTGCGCTTCCGGCATGGGCATCAACTCGATCGTTGCCTTCACGCTCTGTGGCGCGATGGGATATGGATGGCAGACCGCCATGGCCGTCATCTTCATCGAGGGCATCGCGATTCTCATCCTGGTGCTTTGTGGTCTGCGCGAAGCAATCATGGACGCAATTCCTGTCTCGCTGCGTCATGGCATCTCCATTGGTCTCGGCCTTTTCATCGCGATGATCGGTCTCAAGGATGCCGGCATCATCGTTGCCAACGAGTCCACGATGGTTGCCCTTGGCGACGTGACCTCCGGTGCGTTCATCGTGGGCGTCATCTCGATCGTGCTCTCGGTCATCCTGTACTCGATGAAGGTCAAGGGCGCCCTGCTGTGGGGCATCGTCATTGCTGCCGTCATTGGTATTCCGCTGCAGGTCACGCCGATCCCGACTGGTATCGTGGCTCCGCTTGACTTTTCGACTTTCGCTGCGCCTATGCAGGATGCCGGCAACGGCGTCATGGGCATCGTTGAGGCCGCGACCACGCCGTCGCTTCTGTTGTTTGCGTTCTCGCTTATGATGAGCGACTTCTTTGACACCATGGGTACCGCCATGGCTGTTGCGAAGCAGGGCGAGTTCCTCACCGAGGATGGCAAGGTTGAGGACATCCGTCCCATTCTCGTGGTCGACTCGATTGCCGCTGCTGTGGGTGGTTTCTTCGGCGCTTCGTCCATCACCACGTTCGTTGAGAGCTCTTCGGGTGCCGCTGACGGCGGTCGCACGGGTCTTACCTCGATCGTCACGGGCGTGCTCTTCCTGCTCGCCGCATTCCTTTCGCCGGTTATCAGCTGCATTCCTTCTGCGGCCACCTGCGGCGCGCTTGTTTTCGTGGGCTTCTTGATGATGAGCGATGTCGTTGATATCGACTGGAGCGACGTCCTCGAGGGCTTCCCGACGTTCATGATCATCGCGGGCATTCCGTTCACGTACTCCATTTCGAACGGCATTGGCCTTGGTTTCATCACCTACATCATCGTTGCTGTGGTGACCGGCAAGGTTAAGGAGATCCGTCCGCTCATGTGGGTCGCAGGCGTCGCGTTCCTGGCGTACTTCTTGATGCTCTAAGCATCTCATAGCGAATTTGCTTATGTGGGGATCCGTTCATACGGGTCCCCATTTTCATGCGATTAGCGTGTGTGAGCTGGTTTTCCACCGAGATAGAACTCGGCAAAATGCTTCTCTCGCTGCTTATTCACACCTACAAGCTGCATCGTGGCTGCAACGATGTCATCAGCAGCCGATGGTCTCCGCAGTGCGTTTGCGTTGATAAGCATGGCACGAATTGACTCAGGGTTCTTGTGCAGATGCTTAAGAGCAATGATGAGCTCGCGTGCAGTCGTGGCATGCATGGCGGCGCCAAACGATGTGAGCATCGTGGTATTCGCCTTCTCTTGTCCATAGGACTTACCCAGCAAGATCATGGGTAGCTGTGCGCATAGGCACTCAGTAACCGAGAGACCGCCTGATTTAAGAATTGCCAAGCTCGAGGCATGCATGAGTGCCGCCATATCTTCAACGTAGTCCATAACGCGCACGTTATCGAGCTTCATGGCCCCAAAGAGCGTTTTGAGTCGATTCGAATATTCAGCATCTTTACCTGGCAAAAAGACAAAATACATGTCTTCAAGTCCACGTAAAAACGGAATCGTTTGTTCAATTGCGGTACGGAATCGGACGTAAGGCTGGGGGAGACTCGCTCCGGCTAGCACAAGCACAATCGTCTTATCCTGGGGCAGCCCAAATTTCTCTCGGCATGCTTCGGCGGATTCAGAAACTTCAAACCCCTGTCGTACGGGAATGCCGGTTATCTTGATACAAGACTCGGGAACTTTGCGCGGACGCAGCGTTTCTGCCATGAACTCGGTGCCCACACAGAACAAATCGGTCTCAAGATGAGGCCACCAGCCCTCGATTTCGTAATCCGTTGGCACGCAGACAATGGGGTAGTCGACATCGCAGATCATGCGCGCGCCAACCGCTACATTTGCTGCGGTGATATGCGTAGCGATAACGGCAAGGGGACGTTTCTGTTCAACATAGTCATTGAAACTAGGAAACATGATACGCGACCACCCGGTGCCGCCGCCCCAAAGGATTCGTCCCGTGAGCGTATAGCGCCAGGTGATATCGTAGATGGGTCTCGTTGCCCCCGTAAACGATGCCGCCGTTTTATTGCCATCGAATTTGATGCGACCAAAGTCGAGGATGTCTAAGACGTCAACCTCGACATCCTCGGGCACGCCAAGCTGGCCTCGAAGACGATCGACTGCTTGAGCTACCGCTTGTGCTGCGGCTTTATGACCAGAGCCCACCGAGGCATGCATGATGGTGATGACGGGGCGCCGAGCGGACGCGATATCATCTTCCAACTTGTCTGTCATAGGTTCTCCTCGGACGGGTACACGAATAGATATTGTACGTCATCAACCGAACCCGTTCGTATCGATGGCGCGATATATTAAGAGAACGTACAAGTTGGATTCATACCTTAAAGGGGTGACGAGGATATGCACACCAATGTTGATCTCGCTATTCTCGGAGGCGGAGCCGCTGGCTATTCCGCTGCCATTTATGCCGCGCGTGCAAATCTGTCGACTGTGGTGTTTGAGCAAGCAATGCCCGGAGGCCAGATTACGACAACCGACATCATAGAAAACTATCCCGGAATTCCAAGCATTTCCGGCGCTGAACTTGGCATGCGTTTTCAGGAACACGCTGATGCGGCAGGCGCTGAAACGCGGTATTCTTCGGTCGGTGCGATTGCGCACAATGCTGATGGCTCGTTTACGCTGACGTACGACGCTGGTGAAACCCTTTCGGCTAAAGCGCTTATCGTGGCTACGGGAGCGGTCCCGCGCCCAGTAGGGTTTACCGGTGAGGATACCTATAAGGGACGGGGCGTTTCTTACTGCGCAACCTGCGATGGGATGTTCTACAAGAACAAACAGGTGTTCGTAATTGGCGGCGGAAATGCCGCTTGTGAAGAAGGATTATTCTTAACGAACTTTGCCAGCCACGTCACGATGGTCATTCGTCGAGATGAGTTTCGGGCACCTCAGGGTATCGTAAATCGTCTGCTTGCCAATGAAAAGATTTCGGTGAAGTATGAAACGTCGATTGTTGAGCTTACTGGCGATGCGCTGCCGTCTGCGATTACGTTTCAGAATAATGCGACGGGTGAAGGATATACCGAGGAGTATGAACCCGGCTCGTTTGGGATCTTCGTCTTTGCCGGCACTGATCCTGTGACGAATCTGGTTACCGACTTTGTCGAACTTGGTCGCGATGGCGGAATTCAAACAGACGATACCATGGGCACAAAGACGCCTGGTGTGTTTGCGGCAGGCGACGTTCGTTCAAAGCGTCTACGTCAAGTCATAACGGCAGCATCTGATGGTGCGATTGCCGCAACATCGGCCTATGAGTATATCAAGTCACTCTAACATGACGCAGAGTAAGCTGAATGCGTTTATATTCACGATAATATATCTTATGTAAAGTTAGCTTGAGTAAGAGAAAGGGCGGTCACAAGGCCGCCCTTCCCGGTTGAGCATGTACCTACGCGTCTGTTCTGCCATACCCGATAATCAGACCAGACTGCTCGGCGTAATACGAACAAAGTCCGCCGCATGGAAGAATCTGGATCTCAGCACTGGGCCATGTCTCATGAATCTTATCTGCAAGCTCTTGAGCGCCTTTCTCGTTCTCAACATGATCGATAAAGACGAGCCCGCCCTGATATCCATCGCTCTTCATAGCGCTCACGATCTTGGCGACCGTCTTCTTGGAGCCACGCGTTGGCGCAACGATTTTAATCGTTCCCTCGCTGCTCGCAATACCCAAGATACGAATGCTGAGCTTGTTGGCAATCAGGCCCGCGGCTTTAGGCATGCGTCCCGATTTTGTGAGATTGTCATAGCTGCTCAACGAGAACAGTACTTGGGACGCTTCTTCAGCTTGGTCAATGAACGCACACGCGCCCTCGAATGTAGGATTGGTAGTTAGGTACCTATCTAATACCGTTACGAGATATTCAAGCTTGCCACCAGCCGCACGCGAATTGACGATATGGATGTTCCGCGGGCCCTCCTCTTCAACCAGCCCCTTGGCTATGACGGCGGCCTCGTAGCTTCCTGAAAGATTCGCCGAAATCGTGACGACGATGACGTTGTCCGCTAAGCGGAAGCGCTCCGCCCACTCCCCTGCGCTGGGGCACGCACTCGAGGATGCCGTGCTTTCAGCAGCTACCGCCCTGTTCAACGCGGAAACATCAAGCTGTTCGTTATCAACATACTCTTGAGATCCAACAAGCACTTTCAACGGTGCAACGGCATAGACGGTATCTGGCGCCTGAGGCGTGAATCCACGCAGATTGCAGCTTGAATCAGCAACGATTGCCCAGCTCATGGTGCAGCCTTTCCGTAATGAATATCTACAGCAGCAGTATATTCCATACGTAGTATTAATTACTAGATGATATGATACAGGATATTCGAATGCTATGCCGTTATTCATATGATTGAGAAGGTGAGCGGTATGCAGACTCCAAAAGTTATTCCGATGTCCGATTCTTCTGATCCCATTACGCAGCAGGATGTAACGCCGACGTTGCTACCCGATGCATTTCTTCAATCTGACATCTGCAATGTTGTTCGCGCAATCCATGTACCACGCTATCATGAGCTGCCTGAAGTCGAGTTGTATCGCGATCAAGTTGTGTCGTTTATCGAGTCTGTATTACGCCCGCTCGAACCCTGTACGGAGGGGCCCTGGCTCTCCCCTTCCATGATCAACAATTACGTCAAAGCGGGTCTTGTTCCCTCGCCGAACAAGAAGCTGTATGGACGCGAGCATGTTGCTCGGCTGCTGGTGATTTGTATTTTCAAGCAGGTGCTTTCTATCGCGGCGGTATCTTCCCTCTTTAAGATTCAACGGATGACGTATTTGGTCGACACGGCATATGACTACGTTGCCACCGAGCTTGAGAACGCGCTCCACGGCACATTTGGTCCAGAGGGCAACGTTATGCATGACACGGCCCATCTCGTGACGAGAGAATCACTGCTCGTACGTAACGCGGTTATCGCGTTTGCTGCAAAAGCCTATTTGGTTGGCTATCTCCACTACATTGGCTACGAAGGTGATGCTTCGTAATCGAAACCGCGATTTGGCGCGTATTGGACGCGTTCGGGGATGCGGACATTTTCTTGTACACATCCTACAGCGCCACGCCCAGCCTCCGCCTCCTGCCGGCAATCGTCTCGTAGCGGTGGCCGCCGCCGGGCTCCTCGAAGCGCTTGAGCCTCCCGTCCCTGT
>CALUIM010000005.1 GCA_944320725.1 uncultured Coriobacteriaceae bacterium
CTTCGCAATCGGGAAGCCCGTAGCCTTGGACGCCAGCGCCGAAGAGCGGCTCACGCGCGGGTTCATCTCGATGACGATGAGGCGGCCGTTGCGCGGGTTAAGCGCGAACTGCACGTTGGAGCCGCCCGTTTCCACGCCGATCTTCTCAAGGATGGCGAGAGATGCCACGCGCATGCGCTGGTATTCGACGTCGGAAAGCGTCTGTGCGGGGGCCACGGTGATGGAGTCGCCCGTGTGCACGCCCATAGGATCGAGGTTCTCGATGGAGCACACGATAATGCCGTTGCCAGCACGGTCGCGCATGACCTCCATCTCGTACTCTTTCCAGCCCTCGATGGACTCCTCCACCAGCACCTCGCCCGCAGGGCTGAGCTCAAGACCCTGGCGCACGATCTCGCGCAACTCAGTCTCGCTGTGCGCGATGCCGCCGCCCGCGCCGCCAAGCGTGAAGCTCGGACGCAGCACGCAGGGATAGCCAACACGCCCGGCGATTTCGAGCGCGTCGTCAATGGAGTAGGCATAGCCACTCCGCGCTACCTCGAGCCCCAGATCGGCCATAGCCTCGTTGAAGAGCTTGCGATCTTCGCCGCGCTCGATAGCAGCGAGGTCGCAGCCAATCATCTCGACCCCTTCGCGTTCGAGTACGCCCGCCTTGGCAAGCTCGACGGCAGCGTTGAGACCGGTCTGGCCGCCAAGTGTGGGCAGCAGGGCATCAGGGTGTTCGCGCTTGATAACCTTCTCAATGAACTCCGGCGTCACGGGCTCCACATAGGTTCGGTCCGCCAGACCCGGGTCGGTCATGATGGTTGCCGGGTTCGAATTCACAAGAACGACCTCGTAGCCGTCTTCCTTGAGAACCTTGCACGCCTGCGCGCCCGAATAATCGAACTCGCACGCCTGCCCAATGACGATGGGACCCGACCCGATCACGAGGATGCGCTTGATGTCAGTGCGTTTTGGCATGATTCGCTCCTTTATTGGTCAGTTAGTTCAGATTCCGGAGCCCTTATGGCTACTTGAGGGGGTTATAGGGGGTATATTTGAGTCTTTTTGTCTTCCAAAGACCCCTTCTCGCCTCTTTTCGGGGCGTGTTTGAGCGCGGTGCCGCATAAAAATGCCCCTCATCGCTCCGGAATCTGAACTAACTGACCATCTTGCTCGTACCTCTGTAGAAAACATGCCGCCGCGGTGCGTTGTTTCTGGAATACAGCGCTCCGCGGCGCCGTCATTACGCCTCTTTTGCGAACGTCCAGCCCGCAAGGCGGTCTTTTGAGATGTCGATGTTGAGATAATCCGCGCCGCCATCCATAAGACGCGCGAACGCTGTGAACAAGTAGTGCGCATCGGTTGGGCCAGGCGAGGCCTCGGGGTGATATTGAACGGAGAAGCACGGCTGATCGAGCAGTTGAATGCCTTCAGCGGTGCCGTCGTTCAGGTTGACATGCGTGAGTCGAATGCGGCCAAAGCGCTCGTTGAGGACAACTGGCGCGATGCCGCGTTCTGCCCAGAAGCGCAAGTCGCCGGTTGCAGCGGTGCCATCCGGTCCGCAAGGATGCTCGGTGATGCCGCCCGAGAGCTCGGGGACCAACTCACCAAGACTCGGGAAGACCAACCCGAAGCCATGGTTTTGCGCCGTGATCTCCACACGGCGCGTAAGCAGATTCATCACCGGTTGATTGCCGCCGCGATGTCCAAACTTGAGCTTCTCCATGGTGGCACCGCAAGCAAGGCTGATCATCTGGTGTCCCAGGCAGATACCAAAGATAGGAACCTTACCAATAAGCTGCTGCACCTGGGTATACGTTGCTTCCACGGCATCCGGATCACCCGGGCCGTTCGAGAGAAAGACGCCGTCGGGCGCGCCGCCATTCGCACCCATCGCAAGCACCGCTTCGGCGGGCGTGTCCCATGGCACAAGCGTGAGCGAGCAGCCCGCGCGCACCAACCCCTCCAAGATCCCGCGCTTCACGCCGCAGTCGTACACAACCACCTGGTGCCGCGCAGGCACCGGTGCAGCCGCGGCAAAATCGTGCTCAACAGGCAGGTCGTCCGCTCCAAAGGCATACGGCTCGCGGCAGCTTACCGTTTCCGCGAGGTTCGTCCCCACCAGATCAGGCGCTGCGGCAAGCAGCTGCTGCAGCTTTTCGAGCTCAAAGACCTCCGTGGAGACGATACCCTTCTGCGCGCCATGGTCGCGCAGGTGCCGCACAAGCGCGCGGGTGTCGATGCCCTCGATGGCCACCACTCCGCACTGCTCCAGATACTCCGGCAGGCCCTGACGCGAGCGCCAGTTCGACGGCGTATGGCACATATCGTGCACTACCAACGCCCTCAGCGCCGGCCGCGGGCGCCCCTCGTGCTCAACGGGGTTGCCCGGCGCCATCTGCGTATCTGCAGGATCGATGCCGTAGTTGCCAATTTGCGGGTAGGTCATCGTCACAATCTGGCCGGCATAGCTGGGATCGGTAAGCACTTCGAAGTAGCCCTCAAGCGACGTGTTGAAGCACACCTCACCGGTCACCGTGCCCTCGGCTCCGCACGAACGGCCATAAAAAACGCTCCCGTCCTCAAGTACGAGGAGAGCGGGAGCGCAAGCACGCTTCGTGGTATGGGAGAGCATTTGTCGCGCGAGCTCGGAGAGCATCACGCTGCGAGCGCTTCGGCTCGCTCGATAGTATTCCGCCATACATGCTCCTTTCCGATTTCTCTGAATCGGTTTAAAGGTTTACAGGCTGCGTGTATTGTAGGCTTCAGCGCGCACGCAGCAACCCACGATCTCGTTTTATTCATCCAGTTTGCGATACGCGTTCAAACTATTCATTAGCAACCAAGTATGGGGGGTATGTTATGCATGCCTCACCACGCTCCGCCCCATATGTGCTAACTTCGTTTCAAATTGATGCAATCGCCCATCGTACGCACAGAGCACAACGTCGCGGTACTAGACTTCTTGAAGCACGCTGGTCCATAAGTCCGCGGAAGAAAGAAGGAAATCATGCCAAACGGAACCATCAGCGCCATGCCACCGCTCTACCAGCGAGCGGGGGCCTACATCCCGCGCGTCGCCACCGTGCACGACCTGTGCGGCTACGGCAAATGCTCGCTGGGCATCGCCATCCCCGTGCTCTCCGCCGCAGGTTGCGATGTCTGCCCCGTACCCACCGGGCTCTTCTCCAGCCACACGGCGTTCCCCGGCTGGTACATGCACGACACCACCGAGATCCTTTCCGACTACCTCGCCGCATGGTCGAACATCGGCGTTGAGATCGATGCGGTGTACTCCGGCTTTTTGGGTGCGCCCGAGCAGGTCGACCGCATCCGCGACCTGTACACCATGTATCCCAAGGCGCTGCGCGTGGTCGACCCCGTCATGGCCGACCACGGCAAGGTCTATCCCACCTACACGCCCGAGCTCTGCGCCGCCATGGCCGAGCTCGCCGAAGGCGCCGATATCCTCACGCCCAACCTCACCGAGGCCGCCATCATCTTGGGCGAGCCCATCGAAGACGCCTGGGCGGGCGAGAATATCTCGGACGACGAAGCGCATCGTTTGGCCGAGGGGCTGCTTGCCAAGGGCACCAAGACGGTCGTCCTCAAGGGCATCCAGCGCGGCGATGGTCTGATTCGCAACTTCGTGGCAACACAAAACGGCTCGTTCTTCGAGGTCAACAACGAACTGCTGCCGTACATGCTCCACGGCACCGGCGACCTCTATTGCTCGTGTTTGCTCGCTGCCGTCATGGCGGGCCGCCCCACCGACGAAGCGGTGGCGTTCGCGGGCGACTTTGTCCACGACGCGATGATCGTCTCCTCGCAGCAGCCGCAGTTCCAAGACCGCGGCGTGAGCTTCGAGCCGCTCCTGGGCAAGGTAACAGCGCTGCTCGCGTAGCGCCGTATGCGCATGCCGAGATACCCGGTCGCTCATCTCACGTAGGGACAAGCGCCGCGTGTTCGCCAGCTGGCGGGTGCGCGGCGCTTCTTTGTGTTTGGTGAATTCCTATTCGATTCCGGCCTCGGCCATGGCGTCTGCCGGTGCCTTCTCCGCAGCGCCACCGGTATAGGTCTCCGAGCCCTTGAGCCCCTGCTCGAGCGTGCTCTCGAACTGCTGGTCCTCAAGGTCATCCTGCGAGATTGCAGGATCCTCCTCGATCAGCGACGACACCGAGTTCACCTGCTCCTGGATGCGCGCGGCGATATCCTCGTCGATACCCACGATGCGCAGCTCCCAGTCGATGTTGGCCGAGGTCTCAGACTTGTTCTTCGTCCATATGAATGTGAACACCGAGCGCTCGTTGCCGGTGGCGGGCAGCATGCCCAGCAGCCGGTCGCGCTGGATGTTGCCTTCGTCGTCCACAATGGCGCTCACGTTGTACACCACTTGATCGATGTTGTCGTTGAGCAGCGCGTTCGTAGCGAGCGCCGTTGCCTGCAGCTGGCTGTTCGAAAAGAGCTCGAGCTCGTTGGCGGCATCGGTTTCCACCACGCTCACCTCGACGACGCCCGTACGCTCGTCGGCGCGCTCGACCGTGAACTCGCTGGGGAACTGCGTAAAGCCGTTGCCCCACTCAAGGCCGCCGCGCAAGGCGTTGGTCACCGTCTCCTGCGTTACCGTTTCCGAGAGATTCGAGGTGTTGAGACGACGGCTCACGCCGTAGCCAATTTGTAGCCCCACAATCAGCACGAGCGTCACAATGATGAAGCCAATCGCGGCGCGGGAAATGGTGGTGTCGACCTTGGAACCCGAAGGGTCGTCGCCCGAGAGCGGGTCGATGGCCTCGCGCGTCTTTGAACGGCCGCTCGCCTTCGCCAGCTTGCCAAGCGACTCGCTGTCGCCCGCCTCCTGTGCGGCGACCCTGAACTTGAGGCGTTTCTCGCGGTTGCTCACGCGGCTGGGATCGAGCACGCCCGATTCATCGAGCTCCGAAAAGAGCTCGGTCACCTCATCTGGTGTGAGCGGTTGCTTCTTCGCCATGCCCTATCCTTGGTCGCCCGCTGTTCGCGCGGTCCTACATCTCGCTCGCCATTATACGAAAGCCCTGCGCACGCAGGTAGCCGGAGCGCGAAATCCCATGCAAGCTGCAGAGCGGCGGTGCAGGGCGGCTGAGCGAGCCGTCGCCGCGCTGCCGCCCCGTTCACCGGCGCCTTACAGCTCGTGCGCCCGCGCGCCCTCGAACTGCATGCGGTAATAGCGCGCGTAGGTACCGCCGCGCTCCAGCAGCTCCTCATGCGTGCCGCGCTCCACCACGCGACCGTTTTCCACCGTGGCAATCTCGTCGGCGCCCTTGATGGTCGAGAGTCGATGCGCGATGATGATCGTCGTGCGGTCCTGCGCCAAGCGCTCGAGCGACTCCTGCACGGCCTCCTCGCTCTCGTTGTCGAGTGCCGAGGTTGCCTCGTCGAGAATGAGAATCTTGGGATCCTTCAGGAACACGCGGGCGATGGCAATGCGCTGCTTCTGGCCGCCGGAAAGCCGGCTGCCGCGCTCGCCCACCACGGTGTCGTAACCATCAGGCAGGCCCGCGATGAACTCATGGATGTTCGCGCGGCGCGCCGCCTCCTCGATCTGCTCGTCGGTGGCGCCGGGCAGGCCGTACTCAATGTTCTCGCGGATCGTACCATCGAAGAGATACACATCCTGCTGTACCAAGCCAATTGCACGGCGCAAGCTGTCCTGCGTAACCGAGCGCACATCTTGTCCGTCGATGAGAATCGCGCCCGCATCAACATCGTAGAAACGCGGCAGCAGCGAGCACGTGGTGGACTTGCCGCCGCCGGAGGGTCCCACCAGCGCCAAGGTCTCGCCGGCGCGAATCGCAAGGTTCAGATGGTTGATCACCGGCCGTACGCGCCCGTCCTCGGCGAGCTCCTGCGCATCATAGCTAAAGCACACATCGCGGTACTCGATGGCACCGTGGGTCACCTCGAGCGGCCGCGCGTCGGGCGCATCCTGGATGTCGGGCTCCGAGAGCAGCACCTCGTCCATGCGCTTGAAGCCGGCGATGGCCTTCTGCACGGTCTCGGTGGAGTTCACGAGCGTCTCCACCGGCGTGGTAAAGAGGCTGATGTAGAGCGCGAACGTTGCCATATCGACCGCGGTCATCTGGCCTGCCGCCACGAGCGCACCGCCCAGCACCACGATGATGGTGTAGAGCACGCCGGTCATGGCAGCGCTCGTTGCCTGATAGGAACCCATCGCGTGATACTGGTTCACCTTGGAATCAAGATAGCGATCGTTCGAGCGGCGGAACTTCTCGCGCTCGGTACCCTCGTTGGCAAACGACTTGACCACGCGAATGCCAGACAGCGAATCCTGCAGCTGGGAGTTCACACCCGAAATCTTGCGACGGTTATCGGCAAAGACCTCGCGCATCTTGAGGTTCTGGCGCACCATGATGCCCACGAAGACCACGGTCACCGCAAACATCACACCGGCGAGCACCGGAGAGATGGTGAAGAGAATCACAAACGCACCGAGAATCTCGACACCGCAGATGATAATCCACTCCGGCACGTGATGTGCCGCCTCGCAGATGTCGAAGAGGTCGTTCACCACGCGGCTCATCATGTCGCCCGAGCTCACGCGGTCGAAGTAGGCAAAGCTGAACCGCTCGTACTGGTCGAACAGGTCCTGGCGCATGCGCGATTCCATGCGCGCGCCCATAATATGGCCCTGCGCCGAAACAAAGTATCGGCACGCGCAGCGCACCAGATACATAGCAACCAAGCCCGCTGCGATCATGCCGAGCGACGCCATGATGGCCGAGGCGCCCTGCGTAAACAGCCCGCCGGTAAGCGCGCGCAAGATGCTGGGGAACGCCAGGTCGATACCGGCGATTACGAGCGCACAGGCGGTGTCGGCAATGAACAGCCCCCGCTCGGGGCCGTAGTAGGAAAGAAAGCGGCGAAACATGGTACGCGGACGAGTGGTGATGCTCACGAAAACTCACTTACGGTCGATATGCTGGTAGATTTCCGGCTCACCAGTATACGCCCGAGAACAGCCCGCGCGGCGTCTCATTTCGTTGTCATATCACCCACGTTGAACGCGAAGCTACTCTTCCACCGTCTCGAGGGCAAGGCGATGCGCCATCACGTCGCAGGCAAGCGCGCCCACCACGGTCTTGGCATCCTCGATCTTGCCGTCGAGCACCGCGTCCACAAGTTCGTTCACCGGCACCAAATCGACGTTCAAAAACTCGTCCTCATCGGGGTTGGCACCCTCGAAGGAAAGCTGCGTAGCCAAGTAGATGTGAATGACCTCATCCGAGAAACCGCAGCTTGTCGCGATTGTGGTGAGATAGGCAATACGTCCGGCCACAAAGCCCGTCTCCTCCTTGAGCTCGCGCTTGGCGCACTCGAGCGGGTCCTCGCCGGGATCTAGCTTACCAGCAGGAATCTCCACCGTCACGCGGTCGAGCGAGGTGCGATACTGGCGCACCAGGGCGATCTTGCCATTCTCCGTAAGGGCAACAACTGCCGCCGCGCCGCAATGGCGCACCACATCGCGCACCGAGGTGTGGCCGTTGGGCAGGCGCACGTCCATGCGCTCCACATTGAAGATCTTGCCCTGCCAGGCGATATCGCTGCTGAGAATCTCCTCATGCAGCTCCGCATCGTGCTCGGCTTCGTCGCCCAGCACGAGCGACACCTCCCCGTCGAGTTCCGAGGCGCCTTGCCCCTCGTTGAACTCGACATCCTCATCTACCGTGCGCTGCGTGGTTTCCTCGTCTGCCATAGCTCTCCCCCGTTCCCGTACATGCGTGCCGTTGAAGCATAGCTACGCGTATCTTACCCGTTCGCCCCCTGTTACGCACAAAGAAGCGCCGCTGGATTTCCAACGGCGCTTCTATTGCTGCGTACGATGTACCCTCAGGCGCTACGCGCGGACTCCCGCACGGTACCCGGCGTTCTTATTCTTCCGGAAACCGCCAGCGAGCGCGATACCGTCCACCGTGGCCTGGTACTCGTTGCCCAGCTGGGCACCTGTCTCGCCAAACTTGGGCGTAGAGACCACGTAGCCGTCGCGGCGCAGACGCGTGAGCGCACGGTCGAGCGAGCGCTCGCAGCAGCCCAAACGCTGGGCAAGGTCTCCTTTGCGGAACGTAACGGCTCCGCGCAGCTCGGTCTCGCGAACGATGAGCTCGAGCACGCGCTCGTGGATGAACGCATGGCGACCGTTAATGCGGGTGCTCACGCCCTTGAGGGAAGACCCAGTACCCTTGCTTGGCATGTTACTCACCACGCTTCTTCATGATTCGCCCGCCAATGATGAGCGCCGCACCTGCGACCACGATGCCGCCCACAATGGGCAGTGTGTAGTCGCCCGTGACCGGCAGGTTGTCGGCCGGCTTGGCAGGCTCGCCCGGATCGGAGGGCTCTGCCGGTACCTCAGGTGCGGTGTAGGTGTTGGTGAACACGGGGAGCTTTGCCTCGCCGTTATAGGTGAGCTCGGTTACCTGGAGCTTGCCCTGGCCGTCGTCGGTCACCACGACCTTGACCGCGTAGGTCGTATCGTCGTAGGTCACGCCCTCGGCATCGCCCTTGACCTCAGAGATGGTGTACTCGTAGGTACCCGGCTCGCCATAGGTGATGGCGTCGAAGGAGAAGCCGCCCTTAGCGTCGTTCTTCACGGTGCCGAGCACGCTGCCATCAGCGTCAGTCAGCTGGAAGCTGAACTCGCCCTCGACAAGCGCGCGGCCGTCGAGCACCTTGGATCCGCCCAGCACCACCGAGGTGTCTGCTGCGGTGTAGGTGTTGGTAAACGTCACGTCGGTGAGCGCCTGACCGTCAGCCGCGGCCTTGACCTCCCAGGTCACCTGCAGCGTGCCATCGGCGTTCGCATCGCTCACATGAGCCACAACCTGATAGCTCGCAGTGTCGTACTCCACGCCACCATGGCTCTCGTTGATCTCGCGGAGCGTGTAGGTGAAGTCGCCCGCCTTGGTGAAGGTGATGGGTGACATCGCCACGCTGCCGTCAGCCGCCGTCGTGCCGGTGGAAACCTGAGCGCCGGACTGATCAACCATCTCGAAGTTGAACTCTCCCGCAGCAACGGTGGTGCGGTCGCCCGTGAGCTGCTTGGTCAGCGCGATGGCGCCGGCACCGTCACCCGTCACGCTCTCATCATGCGGGGTGACCGTATAGGTGTTCTCGAACGCGACCTGCATACCGGTGTTGAGCGTCGAGGCAACCGCGGTGAGGCCACCTTGGGTGTCATCGGTCACTTCAACCGTGAAGGTCTGCGGAGCCGCGTTGGTCACGCCGGCCACGGTTCCAGCCTCGGTAACCGTATAGGTGAACGTCTTAGTGCGGGTGCCGTCACCGTTGTCGACCGCACCGGTCATGTCGGCCATCGTGTAAGTGATGGTGCCCAGGTCAATCTGGCCGCCCACGTTAGTGGCAACCGCACCATCAGCACGCACGGGCAGCGGGCCGTCGCCCGTCACCGCGAAGCTGAACATGCCCTCAATATTCGGGAGCTTCCAACCGGCAGCGGGGTCGGTGGCAACAAGCGTCTTGGAACCTGCCACGTTGACCTTTGCTTCCGAGGTCGCACCATAGGTGTTCTCGAACGCCAGCGGTCCGTTGGGATAGCTCACCTGCGCATCGAGCGTGCCGTCGCCGTTGTCCTTTACCGTTACCGTGACCGTCTGCGCAGTGGAGTTCTGCGTCATGCCCTGAGGCAGGTCGACCTCTGCCACGGTGTACTCATAAGTAAAGGTATCGGCATCCACGTCGTACGTGCAGTAACCGTTCTGAGCATCGGCCATCAGGCTGGTCGTGGTGTAGCTGATCGGCGTGAACGTTACGATACCATCGGCATCGCTCGTGCCCGTGGTCACTACGTCACCATTCTTATTGGTCACGTTGAAGGTGAACGTGTAGTCCGCAAGGTCAGCGTTGTGCAGCGTCTTGGTGGCCGTGAGCGCTGCGTCGCCGGTCGCAGGCGTAGAGCCGCTCGCGGTGTACGAATTGTCAAAGGGCACCACGGCGGTGTCGTGCTGTGCGCCAGTGTTGTCGTAGACGTATTCAGCAGTCGTTCCGCTATCGCCGTCGTGCACCGCGGTGGTCACCGTCAGCGTGCCGGCATCGTCGTCCTCCACCGAGATGACCACGGTGTAGACACTCGTGTCGTTGATGTAGCCTGCGCCACCCTTGGTGGTCTCCTCAACCGTGTAGGTGTAGGACATACCGTCGTGCGCCTGCGTGAAATGGAAGCCGTTCGCATCGAACACGGCAATCTCGCTAGTGGCAATGCCGTCGCCCGCCATGTCGTCCGCGGTAACGCTGAAGATCTTGCCGGTAACGGGGATACCCGCGATATCGGCAGCCTCCTGGGCGGTTGCGCCGCCCTGCGTGTCGACCGGCGTCACCGTGAAGCCGAACTGCCCGGCGGCCATGTCATGACCGGTCAGGTTCTTCACAATGTCCAGGCCGCCCTCGTTCTGGTAGACGAGCTCAGTGCTGTACTTGTTGACGAACGCCTTCTCGCCCGTGACCTCGGTAACGTTGGCCTCGAGGCCGCCGTGCAGGTTGTCGGTCACGCTCACTTTGACGGTGACTTCGTGCGTATCGTAGGTGATGCCCTGGGTGTCGGCAGGCACCTGCTCCTTGATGGTATAGGTGTACGTTCCGATCTTGTCGAACATGATGGTACCGAAGTCCAGCTCGGACTTGCCGTTAGTAGCGGCATTCGCATCAACAGTATACGTGCCGTCGGTCACGTTGCCGGGAACGGGAGCGGCGGCGCCTTGCTCGTCCTCACCGGACACCTCGAACGTGAAGGACTCGGTATCCCACTCGGTACCGGTGAGCTCCTTGGTCAAACCGAACTGGGTCTTGGTGTACAAGGGGGTATCGCCAGACGTGCCGTACACGTTGGTGATGTTCGGGCTGACGGTGGAAGGATCGGGAGTCACCACAAGGGCGCCGTCACCGTCGACGGTCACCGAAACCTTAACCAGGTGCGGCTGGTTATCGTACGTCACGCCGTCGAGCGTCCAGCCAGTCTGAGCCTGCTGGTCGGGGGTGGCATTCTTATAGGTGGTCACGCCGTCGTCAACATTCGGGTTGGTCGCGTTGGCCGGCACGGTCTCCGTGATGGCAAACACGTAGTCGCCCTCGGCCTTGAATGCGATGTTGCCGAATGCCGCAGACTTGGTGTTGGTGTCATCTCCCTCAGCGTAAGCGATCTCGATACCATCGGCGTTCTCCGGCATGATGACCTTGCCATCGACGATGGCCTGTTTGGTCGCGTCGTCACCGCCGGTCAGCGTGAAGGCGAAGGTATCGCCGTCCTGGAACTTGCGGTCATCGATGGTCTTGGTGACGTTCAAATTCGCGGTACCGTCCAGGCTTGCGGGCGCGTAGCTGTTGACGAACAGCACCTGGTCGACACCCGTCTGATCGGCATCGGCAGTGAACGTCTGGCCGTCCCAGCTGCCCTTTTCGATCTTAGGTGTGCCGGCAGTCAGGTTGCCCGCCAGATCATCGGTCACCGTGATGGTGACGCGATAGGCAGAGGAGTCGTACGTCATCGCGGCGCCGGAACTCGTGTCGGTTCCCGGCTTCTCGGTGATGATGTACACGAAGTCCTTGGAGGTCTGACCGTCCATGTCAGCCATGGAGAAGGTCAGCGCATCGAAGATTGAGAACGTTGCCTGGAAGTCATTCGTCTCAGGAACCGCAAAGCCCGGCTTGTTCCACTGTCCATCACCGATACTGGGAGCATTGTCCAGCGCAGTGAACGGGAAGTAGAACCTGCCATTCGCCAGACCGTTGTCGTACGTGAAGCCCTCGGCAACATCCACATACTTCGTGCCGTTCAAGGTCACCGCGGTACCCTGGTCGAACGTCGATTCATACTTATTGGTGAACCGAGCGCGATCGGTCACATCGACATGCTCGTCGTTGCTGTAGCTCACCGTCGGCTCAAGCGCGCCGGTGTCCTTGTTGAGCTTAACGTCAACGATCACGGTGCAGATGTTCGTATCGAACGTCATGCCTTCGCCATTGCTGGTCTCGTCACCCTGCTCGTTGGCTACTTCGTTCACCTGGAAGGTATAGGTACCAACCTTGGTGAACTTCATGTTGCTAAACGCGAAGTCCATCGCGTCCTGATCGGTGACCGTCACCGTCTCAGGATCAGCAAGCACCGTCTTGGCGTTGTCGTTGGTCGCGGTCAGCTGGAAGTAGAAGGTCTCGCCTTCCTTCATCTCACGACCATCAAGCGTCTTGGTGCCGTGGATGGCGTCAGTGCCCGTCAGCTCAGCAGCCTTCGGCTCATATTTATTGGTGAACTTGATATCGCTCGGCTGGAGGCTGGGCTCCGCAACAATCACGACCTTCGGATCCACGGACTCGGGATCCTGCTCCTCGGTAACGACAATCTTGACCACATACGAGGTGTTCGTGTCGTAGGTCATGCCCGACTCGGCGGTACCTTGGTACTGCTGTGCCAGCTCGGTGATGCGATATTCGAAGGTCTTGCCCACATCGTTGCCATCAAAGTAGATGGTCGGGAACTGGAACACGTCACCAACGTTGCCCGTCTCCAGCGTCGTGCCCGTCATACCTGCAGGCTTGGGCATGGCGTCACTGTCCGCAGCGATGGTGTAATCACCCGGCTGCGTCTCACCCGTAACGGTTCCGGTATCGTATCCGCCGAGCGCCTCAAGCTGGAAGGAGAACTTGCCGGCATCAATCGGGTTGCCGCCGCCGGTTGTATCGGTATAGAACTTAGTACCCTGGAGCGTCTCGCTTCCCTGACCCGAGGCATAACGATTCTCGAATGCCATGGTGTCGCCCTGGACCGTGCCAGAGCCCTGGCCACCGTCATCGTTGATCATCTGCTCGATGAGAACCGAGGTTATCTCGAGGTTTCCCTGCCCCGCATCGGCAACATCAACCGTCACGCGGTAAATTGCGCCAGAGTAATCGATGCCCACGATGGGACTGATGCCCTGGTCAGCATCAGAAAGCTCCTCAACACGGAAGCGATACGACCCCGACTCGCTAAACGTGATGTCGCCAAAGCTTGCAGTCTTCTGATCGGTCTGCTGGGTGACCTTCACCGTGGTGGGATCAGCCATCTGGACCGTCGGCGCACCGTTGTCGATCTGGGTAATCTGGAACGAGAATTCATCGCTCGCACGCCAATCGCGGCCGGTGAGGTTCTTCTGAACCTTCAGACCGGTCTTGGTGCTCAGCAGGACGGGCTCGTCAGCCATGTAGTCGTTCTGGAAGGAGACCGACTGCTGGGAACCGGCAACAATGGTGCCGTTGGCGATGCCGTCGTCGGCAACGTTGTCCGGATCACTGTTCACGGTACCCGTGGTGGTAAAGCCGTTCTGGTTGGCTCCAATCTCCGTCACGGTAAAGGTGGTAGCCGCAGGCAGCCCCTTGATCACAGCACGCTGACCAGCTTTAAGGGTGATGGTGCCGCCGTCAGTCACGGTGCCGTTGTTCACGGGTTGTTCACCGGACTCGTATACGTCGTATGCGAATTCACCGGCAAGGGTATCGGTGCCGTTGAAATCAACGGTGAACACGAAACTGTTCTGGTTCTGCTTGGTCTCGTCGGAAGCATTGCCCCAATCGACGCTCTTCTTGATCTCCAAATCACCGGGAGCGGGGATGGAGAGCTTGCCGTTGTTGCCGAGGGCCTGGGACACGACGCCGTTCTCGTTCCAACCGGGAGCGAGAACGTTGAACGCTGTGCCAGTAACATTTTCGTCCTTGGGGGAAACCAACGTGTTGGGACGATCGGTGCGCTGGGTATGGGCAGGCATATACGCCCGACCCTGCTGGTCGTATTGAATCTTGCCGAACTCGACACCACCGCGCACAACGGCTACGCCCACCGTCGTTTCAGAGGCGGCGCCGTTTTCGGTCTTCCAATAGGTATCAGCGTAGTACACCCTATCGAGACGCCCGATGTTATTACTCGTAACGCGAATCGTGCAGTCTTCGTCAACGTACAGCGGGGTGTCCTGCGTGTAGTAATAGAACTTGTTGCCGTCGCTCGGCGTGAAGGTCGCCTCGGTAGAACCGTTGGGGATATTCGTCCATGCATTGGAGTAGAAGTCGATGGTCGTGCCGTCTTCGGAAAGCTGGTCCTCGAGGATGGCATCGTACTCATCGCCGGAACCGGCCTTAATGGCATCGACCGCATCCTGCTTCAGGCTGACACCGTAGAACAGACGAATGGGGAAAGCAGCCGTCACCGACATAGTATTCGCATCGGTGTCCACGTCGTAGTGGCGCATGGGGATGAGGGAGGCAGGAACCTGTACGGTTACCACATCACCATCGGCAGGATTGTCGTTGCGAGTGACCGTCACCGTGAGATCAGCAAGGTTGGCCGCTCCATAGACAGCATTGCCCGTAACCGTACCCTCGAAGTGGTAGGTGTCGACATTGCCTTGGGTGGACTTATTGGTGCTGGTGAACATCCGGTCGCCATACACCACGGTCATGGTGTCGCCAGATACCGCCATATAAGAACCAAGGGTATCCGTAAACGTCAGCGTACCGGGGTTAAGAGCGCCTTCGTGCGTCACTTCCTCGATCGGCGAACCGGAACCGGCGTTGGTCGTGATGTCTTCCGAAATCTCCTCGAATACCTTGTTCAGTTCCTCGGAGTTGGTGGCCGACTTGTAGTAGCCGTCGTTGCGGGAGCCATCGCCCCAAGTGATGTTGAAATACGCACCACCAAACCAACCGCCATTGTCACCGTCTGCCGTAGCCGTCGGATAGTTGCTGGACATGGCGTTCATGTAGTTGTTGGCGTTGTTATCGGTGTTCGGGTTGGCACCGGAGAAGATGCCGATGGTGTACACCGTGGCGCCCTTGTCCTGCTTGATAGCATGAGCGGTGTTGATGGCGTCGGCGGCGACCTCGTTCTCGAAGGAGTTGCCCCTGGTCGGATCACCATCCGTGAATACGATAACGACCTTCATCGCGCTCTGGCGGGCACTGTTCAACTGGTCGTTCGCATTGTCCATACCAAGGTCGACGCGGGTCGCACCGCTTGCATTCAGCCTGTCAACCGTGGAACGCAGCTGATCAGCCCCATTACCGGACACATAGGTCCATCCACGCGATACGCGGGAGCTAGAATCGAACGTCACGATTGAGATGCGGTGCTGCTGGCTCTGGTCGAGACCCTGGTTCGACTGCTCGGTGGCGTTGATGAAGTTCTCCGCTGCTTCCTGCAAGGCCGCACGGCGGGTGCCGCTACCCCAGCCGCCAAACCTGTCGCCCATCGAGCCGGACTGATCAAGCACCAGCACAATATCGAGCGGTGTGGTGGTAGTCGTGACGGTCTTCAGATTAGAAGTGGAAGACAGCGCCGACAGGCTCACCAGGAAGTCGGAATCACCCTTGCTGACGGTCTGGCCGCCGATAGCGCCAGTGAAGGTGTAGTCGTCATTGAACACGCTCTTATCGGTCCAGATGCGACCGATGTTCTGCGTGCTCGTGGAGCTCGCGGCAATATCGCTCCATACGTTCGTGGTGTCTGGATCGACAGCAGTTTCTCCTGTTATTTCGGCACCAAATGCCAGAGGCACCGTTGCCAAAATCGCTGCTGCTGTTACCGCAACCGCAGCAAGCCAAGGCACAAATCTACGAGTGCCCCCCCCCCGCGAGGGTTTTCTTCTTCCAGAACGCCATGACGCAACTCCTCACACTCATGCGCAGTACAACTCACCTACGTTTTGCGCATAGCTATCGCCCGGAATAGCGATAGTCCAAATCATGCTAGTCTCCTTCATAGCAAGCTTCAACTTGAGATTGAGCAGCCCTCCGTACTTATCTCTTTCTTAGTAAGCATTTTTTAAGTGTTTGACCTGCATAGAACCGTTCGCCGATAAGGGGCCGTGAGCCTTGTTTCTAATTGGTGTATTGCTTCACTAAAGGAGCTCAACTGGAGCACGCACCCTCTATTTCGCATGTTACGCTCAACAAGAAAGGGCACTCCGCCCTATCGACGAAGCGCCCTCCCGTTGGTTTAGTTCTGCACGCTATATATTATTGCGTCCGCTTTGAGGCATAGATGCCATACCCAAGCGCCGCAACGCCCGCGATGGCAGCAACCGCTGCGCCCATGAGAGTGTAGTCACCGGTTGTGGGCAAGCCACCCGACTCCCCCTTGGTTACCGGAGGCTGAGGCTCGGGCTGCTCACCAGCATCCTCGCCTGCATCCCAAATGAGCACGAACGGGGAGAAGCCATCGGTCTGGAAGCGAATGCCGTGCTCGGTGTTCTCGACCGCCACGTACTCCGCGTTAGCACCTGCAATCTGATCCGTAATCTCGCCATTCGAAATCTCGCGATTGAGACCCTCGAAGTGCACGAGATGGAACTCAGTGTTCTCATCGGTGCCCGCAGGATACGGCCAATACACCGTGGTAGCCTCGTTCGACGTAAGCCACGTGTTGCCATTGTTGGCATCCACCAGGTCGAGGTATTTTGCCTGGAACCACGGGTTCACCAAGGTTGAACCCTGGCTGCGAATCACATCTGCGGCACGATTGGCCAGCTGCTGATCGTAATCAGCGGCACCATCGGTGTTGTTGTCGCTCACCACATCGTCAAACAGCAGCGACGGAGCAGCATCATCGGTCACGTCGACCTGGCTACCGTTGATGAAGAACTGAGCGCTCTCAGAATGCAGCGCATATGCCTTATCGGGGTTCTCGGCTTTAGCGGCGGCGAGCTCGCTCGCAGAGGTCACCACGTCAGACACCACGGAGTCCTGATCACCCGTCACATAGCGGATTGTGAGCTCGCCGGTCTCGAGCTTCATCGTGTTATAGAAGTGCTCGCCGTCAACCTCGACCTCGAACACAACCTGATTCGCGTCGACAAGATTCGTGTAGAGCTGCATTGTGTACTGTTGATACAGCGTATCGGTCTGGCTGGGATCGAACGTGTCGTTCGTGAACGTCTGGCTACCATCGGGCGAGGTGAACTGCAGGCGCACCGGCACAGCCTCTTGCCCCTCGGTGGGCGCGGGCACAATGCGGTAGATGAACTTATTGTTTGCACCCGAGTGGGTCTCGCCGTAGTTCTCAAGCTTCCAGTTGAGCGTGGTGGCCTCGCCGTCAACCGTGTAATCAACGGTGTAGAGCTTCAGGAACTGAGAAAGGTCTGCGGCCTCACCCTCAGTTGCATGGCCGGCCTTCTGCAGCGCGGCATTGATGTCGTCGGAAAGAGTGAGGTAGAAACCGGGCTCGGGAAGCGAGTTGCTGCCGGTGATGATGCCGTCGTCGGTCGCGGTGCCCTCATAGCCCTCGTCGCCACCCATGTAGATGGTGATGTCTGCCGGCGTTACCGCAACCGTGCCAAGACCATGCGCGGCCTTGAGGGCCGTGAGACCCGTCACGGCTGTAGTCGAATTGGTGAACTTATCGACGTGAATTCCATCGTAAGAGTCGGCATGCGCCTCCCAACGGGCATTAGCAGAGTCGTCATACCAGCCATCGATGGTGTCGATGCAGTCATCCGCAGCCCCATCGATACCAACACCGTCAAGCTTCCAGTCAGATCCAGTCTGTCCAAACGAAATTGTTGCCGTGGTGTTGTTGAAGATGTCGTCGCCATCGGTCTTTGCATGGTTGTTATAAAGAACTGTATTGGAGGGCAGCACAAGGTTTGCGGTGTCACTACTGTTGTAGATGCCACCACCGTGACTGTTTGTGCCCTTATCGTTGAGGTTACCGGTGATAGTAAGCTTGACGCCCTCTTCAAAAACAACCTTGCCGTTGTTGGAAAGACCACTGCAATAGTTGTCGGTAATCTTGACGATTGCGCCCTTCTCAACCTTGCCGTTGGTCACACCACCTGTGAGTTTCAGACCTGCAAAGTCACCTTCATAGGAGTTGCGCGTAACATTCAGGGTTGATGTGCCGTCGACGGAAAAGCCTCCAGAGGTATAAACACCGTAGTAACCATTATTGTCCGCCGTAAGCGTAGAGCCTTTGCTCAGGGTCACGCTACCTGCAGACAGGCCATGTCCCGCATTGTTTTCATAGGTGACCATCGACTTATTCGTAGCGGTAAATAGTCCACCGTTCGATGCATTCGCCGTACAATTCTTGACGGTAAACGTCGAGTCATCGACGAGAATCTCAGGACTGTTCACATATCCACGGTTTGTGCCATCAATAAGGAAGGTGCTGCCACCTAATACGTTAATACTGGCTGTGCCGGTCTTATCAAGCTGGATGCCTTGACCAACTTTGCCCTCGGTATCGTTGCCATGAATCTCGAAAGTCGACCCATTGGTCACATTAATGGATGAGCCGGCATTCATGTAGACAGCATTTCTATTTCCGCCAGAGCCGCTATCGACGGTGAACCTCATGGTCGCACCGTTGGTGACGTTGAAGGTGCCAGAAAGCGAGATCATTAGCCATGGAGACGTTCCGACCTCTGAGGTCCAGTTCCAGGTGATTCCTGAACCATCCAGCGTCAGCACACGTGACGAATCATATAGGCCAAAGCACATCCAGCTTTCGCCGTTGCTCGTAAGTTGTTTGTCGGTGGTAATCGTACCGTTGCCGGTGAATGTCAGTGACTTGTTAAAACCCGTGTCGATGCGAGCATCGCCAAGAAGCTCGATGGTCGCACCCTCTTCAGCATCGGCAATTGCCTCATCAAGCGTTGCGTACGTTTTATCGCCAATCTGCGCGACGTCACCTTCTGCTTGAGTTGATACCTCATTCTCAACCACATCAATAGAGGTGCTGTCGGCGACATCACCTGTTGCGTATGCAACAAACGGATTGCCTATCGCTAGCACGGAGGCAATTGCCAAGCCTCCTATCAGGTTTGCAAATCCCCTTCTCATCTAATCTCCCATCTCCGCAACAATCTGGTCGTTTCTTCTTTGTTTTGCGGTACTCGTCCCCTATGCCTGCAGCAGACGGCATAGAAAGACGAGTGTGTAGAGATTGGACGAAATACAGGGAATTAGATATGCACCCTCCCTATCATTTCTTATTCAGAGATGAGAAATAGACTAGGTGACCTGCTGGATTCCATTTACCGATAAGGGACCACCTCAAGTATTAGCTATGCAGACAGAAAAAACGGGACGCACCCTGAGATACGCCCCGTCATGAGAAACACCCTGTTCGCAGCGGCTTCTACGCCCACGCACTCCTGCCCTTGAGGGCACGAAGACCAATGTCGTGACGCAGTGTCTTACCCTCAAACTGAATCTTCTCGCAGGCCTCGTATGCCAAGTTGCGAGCATCCTCGAAGGTTGCGCCAAGCGCGGTCACATCGATCACACGGCCGCCAGCGGTTACCACATCGCCGTCCTCGTTCACCGCGGTACCGGCGTGGTATACGGTCACGTTCTCCATGGCAGCGGCATCCTCGATACCGGTGATAACCTTACCCTTCTCGTAGCTACCGGGATACCCAGCGCTCGTGAGGACCACCGAGACGGCCCACTCGTCGCGCCATGCGAGCTCAACCTGGTCGAGCGTTTGGTTAGCGCAGGCGAGCATGACCTCCACCAAATCATTCTTAAGACGCGGCAGCACAACTTGCGTCTCGGGGTCGCCGAAGCGCGCATTGAACTCGAGTACCTTAGGACCCTGCGGCGTGAGCATGAAGCCGCCGTAGAGACACCCGCGATAATCGATGCCCTCAGCGGCGAGCTGCGCCACGGTGGCATTCATAATGCGCTCCATCTCGGTCTGCTCCTCATCGGTCACGATAGGCACCGGGCTGTATACGCCCATGCCGCCCGTGTTGGGGCCCTTATCACCCTCGAGCGCGCGCTTATGATCTTGCGAGGTCGCCATGGGACGCACGGTCTTGCCGTCGGTGAACGCCAGCAGCGAGCACTCGGGGCCGGTGAGCATCTCCTCAACCACCACGGTGGAGCCGGCCTCGCCGAACGTGCCGCCGAAGCACTCGCGCACGGCCTCTTCGGCCTGCACAAGCTCAGTCGCCACAATGACTCCCTTGCCTGCGGCAAGGCCATCGGCCTTCACCACGAGCGGCGCTCCTTGCTCGCGCACGTAGGCAAGCGCATCTTCTTCGTTGGTGAACACGCCGTAGGCAGCGGTGGGAATGTTCGCGCGGCCCATGAGCTCCTTGGAGAAGCGCTTGGAGCCCTCCATCTGGGCACCTGCTGCCCCGGGACCAAAGCACGGGATACCCGCCTCGCGTACGGCATCGGCAACGCCTGCAACCAGCGGCGCCTCGGGGCCAATGACCACAAGACCAATGTTCGTCTCGCGAGCAAAATCTGCCACGGCAGCCGGGTCGTTCTCATCGAGCGCAACATTCTCGCCCACCTCGACGGTACCGCCGTTGCCAGGCGCGATATACAGCTCGCCGCACAGCGGGCTCTCGGCAAGCTTCATGGCCAGCGCGTGCTCGCGGCCGCCGCTGCCCAGCAGCAGAATATCGATGGTCTTCTTCTCGTCCGTCATGGTTCTCCCCTCCATAGACGCAAAACGGGCGCGAAGACCGCGCCCGATGAAACCTAGAATACCGGCGTGAGATACTTCGATACGCCGTCGAGTTCAGCAGCATGCAGGTCTGCCGGATAATAGAACACGCCGATGGCGCCCTCGCCCACATGCGTGGCAATCACGGGACCAATCGTAGCGTCGGTAAGATAGCGCACCTCGCCGCCGAGCTTTTGAATCTCTTCGGTGAGCTTGGCCACGCGCTCGGGCGCGTTGGTATGCAGGATGTAATACACCTGCGGACCAAACTCCTTCACGGCGGCCGCCATGCGTTTTCTCATATCCACAATGGCAGCCTTGGAACCTTTCGCCTTGCGCTCAACCACGATGGAGCCATCCTGCTCGAGCCCGATAACGAGCTTGATGTCGAGCAGCGACGTCACAAATCCCTGGGCTTTGGTAGCGCGACCACCTTTCACCAGGTTGTCAAGGGTATCGGGCAGGAAGTGAATGCGCGCGGCAGCACGAATAGCCTCAATGCGCTCGAGCGCCTCGTCCAACGTGCCACCGGCTTTCGCGATCACGGCCGCCTCGAGCACCATCGCACCCTGGCCAACCGTTGCAAACCGGCTGTCTACCACCTCAAGCCGCAACCCCTCGGGCACCTGTCCTGCGATCGCACGGGCACTCTCGATGGTGGCGGAAAGCGCGCGGGCAAGATGAATCGAAAGGATCTGGGTGTACCCCGCTTCGAACAGCTCTTTGTACACCGTGAGAAAATCTGCCGGCGAGGGCTGCGATGTGCTGGGCAGCTCGTCAGAACCCTGCATGAGGCGAAGGAGCTCGGGCGTCGAAATATCAACGCCGTCGTTGTATTCCCTGCCCTGAAATGCAACGTGCAGCGGGACGATCTTGATGTCGAACTCGCGCGCGAGGTCGAGCGGAATGTCTGCCGCACTATCGGTTACGACAGCAAACGAATTCATGATGTACCTGCCTAGTTCCAGGAGCGCATGATGGTCTGCTCGCGATCGGGACCAACCGCGATGATGGAGACACGGCAACCGGCCAGCTCCTCGACCAGATCGACGTAGTCGCGCGCGGCCTGCGGAAGCTCCTCATAGCTGCGGCAGCCGGTAATGTCCTCGCGCCAGCCAGGAACCTCCTTGTATACCGGCTTTGCCTTCGCAAAAAGCGCCTGATGCTCGGGGACCGAGGTATAGCGCACGCCATCGCAATCGTAGGCAACGCACACTGGGATAGTGTCGAACGCGGAGAGCACGTCGAGCTTGGTGAGCGCGATATCGGTAAGGCCGTTGATGCGCGTGGAATAGCGAGCGATGGGGCCGTCGAACCAGCCGCAACGGCGACGACGGCCGGTGGTAACACCGTACTCGCCGCCAATCTCGGTGAGCTTGTGACCAAACTCGTCGTCGTAGGAGAGCTCGGTGGGCATGGGGCCCATGCCCACGCGGGTGATATAGGCCTTCATGATGCCGAGCACGCGGTCGATGTTCTTCATGCCCACACCGGAGCCCGTTACCGATCCACCGGCCGTGCAATTGGACGAGGTGACATACGGATAGGTGCCGTGATCGATGTCGAGCAGCGTGGCCTGCGCGCCCTCGAACAGGATCGACTTGCCCTCCTCGAGCATGTTGTTCAGCAACAGCGAGCTCTCGCAGATATACGGACGCAGACGCTCAGCATAAGCACTGAACTCGTCCCACAGCTGGTCGACCGTGTAGGTGGGCAGGTTAAAGAGCTTCTCAAGCTGCGGATTGATGCGATCGAGCGCAATGCCGCAGCGCTCACGGAAGATGCCCTCATCGAGCAAATCCTGCATGCGCAGGCCGATGCGCGCCATCTTATCCTGGTAGCACGGGCCGATGCCGCGCTTGGTGGTACCGATGTTGTTCTTGCCCAGGCACTCCTCGAACGCACCGTCAAGATCGCGGTGATAGGGCATGATGATATGCGCGTTGCCGGAGACCTTGAGGTTCTTGGTCGAAACGCCCTCGTTCTCGAGCATATCGATCTCTTCGATCAGCACCTTGGGGTCGACGACCACGCCATTGCCAATAACCGGCGTGACGTTCTCATACATGATGCCCGACGGGACGAGGTGCAGGCCGAACTTCTTGTCACCGCATACGATGGTATGGCCGGCGTTATTGCCGCCCTGGTAGCGCACAACGCAATCGAACTCGGGCGCTACGAGGTCGCAAATCTTACCTTTGCCTTCGTCTCCCCATTGGGTTCCCACCAATACCGCGGACGACATGCCTATCTCCTCACGTCGAGCTGCACCTGACACATGAGCCCTGTGCAGTAAGTGACACAACACTCCTATTATAGCTTTTCCCTGCTCAGACTTGCTAACCTTCGTCATGCAACGCATCAAGCTCATAGAACTTCGTAGACGCGGGCACAAAGGCCAGATCGACGTCGCCAATGGGGCCGGAGCGGTTCTTCGCCACAATCACGCGGGTAACACCCTCATCCGGCCTGTCATCGCGCGACGCCTCATGCTCGTCGCTCGAGCGATCGAGGAACATGACGATGTCCGCGTCCTGCTCGATCGAGCCCGATTCACGCAGGTCGGAAAGCTGCGGGCGTTTACCGGTACGGCTTTCCACGGCACGAGAGAGCTGGGAAAGCGAGATGACGGGAATCGCGAGGTCCTTCGCCAGGATCTTCAACGCACGGCTCATCTCGGACACCTCGACCGCACGGCTCTCGGCGCGCCTTCCCGGCGGTGGGCTCACAAGCTGCAAGTAGTCGAGGATGACGATTGATTTCTCCTTGTTGTGGAGCATACGACGCGCCTTGGCGCGAATCTCGGTCACCGTGGTGCCCGGGGTATCGTCGATGAGGATATCGAGCTTTGAGAGCTCCTGCGTCGCCTCGTTGATGTTCGCCCACTGCTCAGGCGAGATACGGCCGGTGCGGAAATCAGAGATGGAGAGCATCGCGTGCGCGCAAATGAGGCGCTGGGCGATTTCCTTGCCACTCATCTCGAGCGAGAAGAACCCAACCGTATAGCCGGCAGCAGCCGCATTGAGTGCCAGGTTGAGTGCGAATGACGTCTTACCCACGGCAGGACGCGCACCGATGATGACAAGTTGTCCCTCGCGCAGGCCGAGCAGCAACCGATCGAGGCTGGGGAAGCCCGTGGGCACACCATGTGCCTGACCCCCCGCGGCGCATACCTCTGCCGCCTCGTTATACGCCTCCACCATGAACTCGGTAAGCGACTTATACGCGTTCGAGACTTCGCGCTCCGTCACCGAAAGCAGCATGCTCTCGGCCCGCTCCACCACCTCTTTGGTGTCGAGCGGCGCATCATAGGCGAGCGCATTGATTTGGTTGGTTGCACCGATGATTTCGCGCAGCATGGCATCACGACGCACGATACCGGCGTGGTGCTGCCAATTCACGAGGGAAATGGTATTTCCCACCAGCTCGAGGATATATGCCTCGCCGCCTACAGCGGACAGCTTATCAATCGAGGTGAGGTAATCGATAAGCGAGATGGAATCGACCGGGATGCTCCGCTCGCTCATTTCGAGCATCGAGGTGAAGAGCGTGCGATGTGCCGGACGGAAGAAATCCTCAGGTCGCAGCATCGATGAAGCGTCACTTACCACCTCGGGGGAGAGCAACATGGCTGCCAGCACGTTTGCCTCGGCATCAGCGTTGTTCGGCAACCCTTGGCGCGCGCCACGCGACACGACGTCTTCCTGGTAGTACTCCTCGCTCATCAGCGCTCACCTCCTTTGCCATCGACATTCAATGTTCCACGTGAAGCATATCTGTCGTGAAACGAATGGGAGCATCACTATACGCTATGCATACGCTGCTTGAACCTTCGTCAAGCGAAACTTTGGCATGTTTTCTATTAACATGTGCCTGTCGAAAACCTTGCAACGCTATGCTGCGGATTAGCGTGTTTTCAACGTTTTCCACAATTCTGCTTCTTGCTATTTTGACTTTTCCACAGGCTTTCGTCTGACCTGCGATTATTCATGTGTATTATTGTTTTCGCAGGTAGTTGAGTTTTTATAGTTGTTGATATTGTGAAATAGCAGTTCAGAGAAGTATGTTTATCCAAGCCGCAGGAAGAAGTAGCTGTTTATAAGCTGGTTGGGTGATGGGTTGTCTGTGCAAAACATATGTTTGTGTTGACAGATTTTCACAATATCAACCGTGACCTGTTGATTTCTTCTTAACCTGCAATGTCAACGGAAATTGAACAGCTTGCTTACTGATGGTTTACAACAAAAGGGAGGGACCGTAAGCGCGATCCCTCCCATAGTAACTAAATATAAGGTACCTTAATAACCAATGGACTCCCACTGATTCTCAACCCAGTCCTGGTTGATCTTTGGATTCTTGGTCATCTTGGCCGTCTTCAATGCAACATCTTCCGACATCTCGGTTACGGCCTTCTTCGATGTTTCGAATACATCCTGGGCGCCGCGAAGAAGTTTTTGACGAAGCTCGTCGTCAGTCGCAACCTTATATCCCGCAAATGCGCCTGCCGCAATTGTTGCACCGAGCGCAATGAGGCCAAAGAGTTTCTTACCCATGATTACTCCATCTCGATGTTCATGATTTCAGACAAGATACTTTGAAGCTCATCCTCGTCCTTGAATTCGATCTCGATCTTGTTCTTACCACGGACACTCTTTACACGAACATTCGTATTGAGCTTCTGACGAAGCACGCGCGCTGCCTTCTTGAACGATTGAGGCGTGACAGGACGTGGTTTCTTGGGCGTTTCTCCGACAGAAAACAATGGAGCGAGATTTTCTGTCGCGCGAACCGATAATCCTTCTGTAACAACTTTCTCTGCTAATTTAATGCGCGCATCCTCATAGGGAACCGCAAGGATGGCACGTGCATGGCCAGCTGTCAGTTTGCCAGCGAAAATCAGATCCTGCACCTGTTCGGGTAGATCGAGGAGTCTCAAAGAATTCGTGATTGCAGAACGAGACTTTGACACTGCCTTTGAAAGCGCTTCCTGTGTCATGCCACTGGCATCAATCAGCTGCTTATATCCCTTTGCCTCTTCAAGAGGATTCAGATCCGAGCGTTGCAGATTCTCGATCAGGGCCAGTGCAAGCATCTCTTCATCGTTGACATCTTTTACGATGACAGGAAGTTCGGTGAGATCTGCGAGCTTTGATGCCTGAAAGCGTCGTTCACCCGCAATAATCTCATAACCATTGCCCTTCTTACGGACCAAGAGCGGTTGGAGTACGCCGTGCTCACGAATTGACTCACACAGTTCATTGAGCTCTGTTTCATTGAAATGAATGCGTGGTTGGTTTGGGTTTGGTTTAATCTTCTCAATGGGGACCTTCATTTCTTGTGCAGACGATCCCGTTTCATGCTGCGCCTCGCCAACAAGAGCATTCAAACCTTTACCAAGTGCGCGTTTTTTAGGACTAGGCACGCTTGATCACCTCTTTGGCTAGATTCATATACGCGATAGCACCTTTATTGGTTGGTGCATATTCAATGATGGGTAAACCGAATGACGGTGCTTCAGATAGCTTTACCGTACGTGGGATAACCGTCTTAAAGGTATCGTTACCGAAGTATGCGCGCACTTCGTCAGCAACCTGGTTTGAAAGCGATGTACGCGAATCAAACATCGTGAGAAGAACACCGAATGTCTCAAGTTGCTTATTGATGCGGCTTTTCACCATGCGCATTGATTCAAGTAGCTTGGTAACACCTTCCAGCGCATAGTATTCACACTGAATAGGAATGAGAACGCTATCGGCAGCAGCAAGAGCGTTGATGGTAAGCAGTCCCAGCGATGGCGGACAATCGATAAAGATGAAATCAAACTCATCCTTGATGGGCGCAATAAGCTCTTTGAGGCGTGTTTCGCGAGCCATAGCAGAAACAAGCTCTATTTCTGCACCTGCAAGCTGTATGGTTGCCGGCACTACAAACACACGCTTGCTCGTCGTATCCTGAATGAGCTCATCAAGCGGCACATCATTCAAGAGCGCATCATATACGCATGCCTCAAGCTCTTCTTTTTCAATACCAAAACCACTGGTGCTGTTGCCCTGAGGATCAAAATCGATAAGAAGGACTTTCTTTTTCTGTTCGCTGAGTGCTGCCGCTAGATTTACTGCAGTCGTCGACTTTCCGACACCGCCTTTTTGGTTAATGATGGCGATGACTCTTGTTGCTTTCGCATTTTTAGAGCGTTTGACGTCTTGATAGCCCACGTTACCTCCTTGTGATTCAAGTTCATTTCAAGCACGGAGATTGTTTCACGTGAAACAACATCACTATTTGATTCCATTATGTTTCACGTGAAACAAAGTAGCAAGAACAAATACGGTAAAGGGTGTTTCACGTGAAACATTCATGCTAGAGGAGATTTCTTAGCCACGCCAATAGCACGAGGAAGCTTGATGGAAGGCTTTCTACAGCGCTCATAAGACAGAACAACACGATGCCCAGCATCAAGAGGAAGATCGTATGAGGTAGAGGCGATGAGCTTCATGCCGCAAATCTTAGCTGCAGCCTCTCCAAAACGCAGCTCATCATTAGAAGGGTTGCCCTTAGAAACAACAAGCAGACCATGTTGCGCAAGTAAGGGGGCAGCATACTCGATGAGAATAGGAAGCGAAGCAACAGCGCGCGCAGTTACAACAGCATAAGAACTACGATGCTCAAGAGCGTGGTGCTCAATACGGTCATGAATCGCCGTAATGGCAGGAAGTTGAAGTGTCTCAGCAAACGACGCGAGCGCATTTACCTTTTTACCAACAGAATCTATAAGCACCGTTGGACGGGTTGATGCAATGTGAAGCGGAATTCCAGGAAAACCAGCTCCAGAGCCAATGTCAAGCAGTGGGCCCTCAGGAGCCAGAGATACAGCGGGCAGGAACAAGAGTGAATCCAAGATATGGAGGATCAACGCCGAATCATAGTTGGTAATACGTGTGAGATTGAGAACCTTATTCTTCTCAATAACCAGATCAAGGTGATCGAGACAGAGATTGAGTTGATCGGCTGTGACAGCAAGCTGATAATTCTGACAATAGCACTCGAGCCTGGCTAAGGCAGTGGACCTATCAAGCGAATCGATTGAGGATATAGACATAGCCAAGCCTTTCATGACAGAAGTCCACGAACCATGGAAATGTGACATAGAAAAAGGGGCATGGAAACCATGCCCCTTCACCATACCATGTAATAAAAGTTATCGAAGCGTAATGACCACGCGACGATCGGGATCAATGCCCTCCGAGTGCGTTTCCACAGAAACGTTATCGCGCAGCGCAATATGAACAAGACGACGCTCATATGCATTCATAGGCTGAAGCGACACCGTGGTGTGCTGGCGAATAGCACGTGAGGCGGCCTTATGAGCAAGATCGACAATCTTGTCATGACGACGGCTCTTGTACCCCTCGATATCAACGACGACAGGATAGCGGAAGCCGAGCTTACGGCTCACCAGCAACGAGAACATAGTTTGTAATGATTCAAGCGTGCGACCATGGCGACCAATAAGCACAGCAAGATCAGGTGCCGTCACGTCGAGGATGAGCTCACCGTCATCGCCCTCATACTCATCGATAGGAGCACCTTCAGCATCAAAGTGCGTCAAGATCTCATGAAGGATGGAGACGGCAACATCAGCGATGGTGTCAAGCTCCTCATCAGAGAGGTCCTCACCATTCTTATAGCGCTGGGCAATCTCGGGATAAGCACCTACATACTCAGACTGCTCTTGCTCAGCAACATCAGTCTCACGTTCTTCATCGAGCTGATCAAGCAATTCCTCAGCCATAGTAACTCCTTGGAAATTATTTAGGTACCTAATTAGCGCTTCTTATGAGGACGCTCTTTGCGCTCGCGGCGAACAACATCGACCTCGATGGGAGCATTCGCCAAACGCGCCTCCTCCTCGGCCTTAGCCTTCTCCATAACCTTCTGGGTCACGAAGATCTGCTGGATAACCTGCCAAAGCGTAGAGACGTCATAGTACAGAAGCACACCGGCGGGAAGCGCCCAACCAATGAACAGCATCATAACGGCCATGACGAGCGCCGTGGTGCGCATCGTCGTAGCCTGCTGACCGGTCTGATTGCGCGCCATATACAGCTGCGGAATCAGCGTGAGCACGGCGAACAGCACAAGCGAGATGAGATACGGCAGCGCAACCTCAAAGCCCTGGGACATAGCCGTAGAAGGAGCCGTGGTGAGGTCGGGCAGGATGTTGTAGAACGAGAAATTGGTGCCCTCGAAATACTGCGGCAGGTTGCGAAGCAGCGTGAAGAGCGCCAGAAGCACCGGCATCTGGATGAGGAGCGGCAAGCAACCACCAAAGGGGTTGAACTTGTTCTCGGAATAGAACTTCTGCATCTCCTCGTTCATGCGCTGCGGGTCGTCCTGATACTTCTGCTGCAGCTCCATGAGGCGCGGCTGCAGAACCTGCATGCGCGCCGTGGACTTGGTGGACTTGAGCAGCAGCGGCGTCAAGATGATGCGGATGATCAGCACCAAGATGATGATCGAGAGACCCCAGTCGACCGCGAAGCCCTGGATCAGCTTGAGAATCTCAAAGAGAATGTTAACGAGCCAGTCCCACATTGAATGAATCCTCCGTTATGCATGTGCCCTAAGGCACCGGGTCGTAGCCGCCGCCGTGGAGCGGATTGCATCGAACGATGCGCCGCGCACCCAGCCAGCAGCCCTGAACAACACCATATTTCTCAATCGCCTCGAGCGTGTACTGTGAGCACGACGGGACATAGATGCATGCATTGGGCAGCATCGGTGAGATAAACCGCTGATAGAAGCGAATAGCCTTGCGAGCAAGCCATGAGATGGGCGATCCGGCCATCATGCTACACCCGCCCGCTTGAGCAACGACGCGAGTGCACCGGCAACCTCACCGCGCGCCGCCGAAGCGGTGCCGCGTGTGGCAAACAGAATCAAATCGTAGCCCTGCGCCGGCAGACCATCTTGGCGCGCCGCCTCGCGCAAAACACGTTTCGAGCGATTACGCCACACAGCGTTGCCAAGTCGCTTCGGTGCAGCGAAGGCGACCCTGCCCGGATCGCCTTCGCAACAAGCTTCACATATAACCATACGAATCAATGGATGGTTGTAGCGCTTTCCCCGCGTGTACACATGCTCAAAGTCCGCTCGGGACTTGATGGTCCTCATACGGGCACACGTAGAAGCTAGACCGTGAGACGCTTGCGACCCTTGGCACGACGGCGGGCAAGAACGGCGCGACCGCCCTTGGTTGCCATGCGGGCACGGAAGCCGTGGGTCTTAGCACGCTTGCGCTTATTCGGCTGATACGTACGCTTCATGGTTGATATCCTCCTGCTGCATTTCTTGCAATCATTACATGCACGTGAGCTTTCAGATTGTAGGGAATATCGTGCGGAAATGTCAACAAATCTTGCCGACATCTCCAGAACTCACCATACCAACTGTGCCACAGCGATCACAAAGCTTCAAAGCTGGCGATACCTTTCATAATCTTTCATCGACTTTTCCACAGGTGCTGTTGAATATGTTGATAACTTTTCAGTCCTTTTCTTCACTTTTCAACAGTTTTTGAAAACATGTGGAAAGATGTGAATCGAGCCGGTCTGAGCTACTATCTAGCTATCAGCGACGTTGAAACGGATACTATGGCAGAAGATTTCTACACATTTGTGGACTCGGGCGACCCCGCACCTGACAACCGCCATATCACAGGCGCATCTGCAGCGGACAGATCCGGTGCAGAGGGAGAGATGGCGGCATACGCCACGCGCATTGCCATCTACGACGACATGTACTCCACGCCGCGTGTCGTGGTGGTTGAGCCGGCACCCGTGCGTGCCTATCTCGAAGAAATCACCAACACGGTCTATCGCTGCATGAAAGAGCAGGGCGGCAACATCGCGCTCATGGTGATCCGCGAGATTGTGGAGAACTTCATTCATGCCCACTTTGTCGAGCCCATCATCTCGATTCTCGATGGCGGCAACACGATACGCTTCGCCGATCAGGGACCGGGTATCGAGGATAAGGAGCGCGCGTTCGAGTTTGGCGTCACCTCGGCAAATCGCGACATGAAGCGCTATATCCGCGGCACCGGCGCAGGGTTTCCCATGGTTCAGCAGTATCTGGAGACCGCCGGTGGCGCGGTGTCGGTTGAGGACAACCTCGGCGCGGGCACCGTGGTGACGGTGACCATCGACCCTGCGCGCACGCAGGAAGTTGCCGGGCATGCTCAGCGCGGTGCCGCCGTGCGCGGTGGCGACGCGGTAAGCGCCCCGACAGCACCCGCACCTGGCGCGCAGCAGGGCACGCCCCAGGTACCACCCGCAGATCAGGGTGCGCCGTATGGCGCGTGGCCCCCTGCGTACCAGCAACCCGGTATGAATGCATGGCAAGCGGCGGCACCCGCTCAGCCTTCCTATCCCCAGCCCGCGTACCCGCCTGTCAACCAGAGTTATCCACAAGCAGGCCATCAGTTTTCCACACTTCCACAATTCCCAGCTCAACAGGGATATCCGTGGGCGGGGCAGATGATGCCCCAAGCAGCGCAACCCTACCCGCAACAAGCTCCCTATATCAGCGAACGCGCAGGTCTTGCCCTTCGTTTGCTCATGGATCGCGGCGAGGCGGGGCCCACTGACCTCGCGCATGCCTACGGACACTCAGGTCCCACGTGGTCGCGCGAGCTTGCTACACTGAGTGAGCAAGGATTCATCGCGAAGCGCGGGCAAAAATATCATCTCACCGAGCTCGGCACCACGTGGATCCAGGCGCACGAGCAGTAAGGCGGGCGCAAGCCCTGTGAGCGGGAGACAACATGGATAACGAAGCGCAGATGATCCTCGATGACACCATCTCGTTTTGCCAGCGTGACGAACAGGACGCACGCCTGATCAATATGCTCGAACAGTCGCGCGCGGTTTCCCTCACCGACGAGGCGCTCACCATCGAAGCGCCGTCGCGTTTTGCCTACTCCTATCTCATGAAGCAGCGCCCCATCATCGAGCGTTACCTTGAAGAAATCGCGTTCTGCGAGCTCACCTTGCACATCACGGTGACCGCGGCGGCAGGTGCACATGCAGGGCGAACAGTTTCCCGTGAAACCTCCGACTCTGAGGCACCTGCGCGCGAAACGACTTCTCAGGCCGCAGCAGCTCCGAACATGGCACCGATGCACGGGATGCCCACCGCACCGGTTGCACCGAGCGCGCATGAGGCGGATGAACGCGTCGAGGTGCGCAACATCATCACCCCGGGCGACCTCCAAAAGATCATGGCGGGCATGGGTGGCACGCCGGTGGAAAAGCACGAAGCGCCGCAGGCAGCACCCGCGCCAGAGCGCGACGAGGATGCCTACCCGTCGGTACCCATCAACTCGAAGTTCACGTTCGAGAACTTCGTCTACGGCGACGAAAACAAGCACGCCTATCAATCGGCGGTGCGGTTTGCCGCACTCGCGGAGGAGCCGGGAACCTGCACGTCACTGTTCATCTACGGCAACTCGGGACTCGGCAAGACGCATCTTTTGCTCGCCATCAAGAACTACCTCAACGAGAACAAACCCTACATCAGGGTGAAATACGCCAACTCGCAGGCCTATATCGATGACTTCATCAACGAGGTGGCCATCCAGAAGACCGAGGGGCGCGCCATTCTGCGCGATTACCACGATGCCGACATCCTCATCATCGATGACATCCAGAACATCATTGGCAAGACGGCGAGCATCGAGTACTTCTTCCGCCTGATGGATGAGTTCATACGCGACAACAAGAAGGTCGTCATCGCCTCGGACCGCGCGCCCAAGAAGCTCGGCATGGACGAGCGCCTGACGAGCCGCTTCAACGCTGGCATGCTCTGTTTGGTATCGGTCCCCGGCTTCGAGATGAAATATGCCATCCTGAAGCGCTACTACGAGAACACCGTGCTGCCTTCCGCTGAAGCGGAGGAGGCACTTGAGGGCGAGGACTCCCTGCTTGGCTCCATCCGCTCGGGCAGCGGCACCCTCACCGACGAGCAACTCCGCTACATGGCACACGTTTCGGGCACGAACATCCGCGAGCTTGAAAGCTTCTGCGAGCGCTGCGCGGGCGAATCGTACGAGCGCGAGCAGGCAGGCGGCGAGCTCGCGGGCGAGGACATCGACCGCATTGCCAACGAATACTTCGACACTAAGCACAAGAAGATCCACATCGACACGGTGCAATCGGTGGTTGAGGAGTTCTACCACGTGAGCCATGAGGACCTCATCGGCCCCAAGCGTCTGAAGAACATCGCGTTTGCGCGGCATGTGGCGGTCTACCTCGCCAACGATATGTGCGAGATGACCACGCCCATGGTGGGCGCCGAGTTTGGCGGACGCGACCATTCGACCGTGTTGAACTCCATCAAGGTTATCGAGAAGAAGATCAAGGAAGACCGCACGATCGCCGAGGATCTGCAGCAGCTTCGCAACAAGATCACGCTGGTGTCATAGGCATCGGTGGGAAACATGTTGGAAGCTCGGGGAAAGGTTGTTGAAAACTCACGTATCATGGTGGAGAGCTGAAGCGGCGGGCGGTGATGTTGAAAACCAGACCGGTTGCCAACACGCCGAAGTTGAAAAATTTTCCCGTGCCGACCAGCTTGAATGAGACTCGTCCACATCATCCACTGTCTTATTACTATTATGAAAGAGATATCTATATACATATAAGAAAGGCGCGCCATGAAGTTCACCGTAAGCCAGAGCTCGCTCTCAGATGCCATCGCTACCGTACAGAAGGGCGTGGCAAGCGCATCGACGCTTCCCATCCTGTCCGGCGTGCTGGTGCGCGCTACCGACGGCGTGCTGGAGTTCCAAACCTCGAACTACACGATCTCGATCCGGCATCGTATCGCCGCGCATGTTGAAGAAGACGGCGAGATGGTCATCCCGTGCAAGATGCTCGCGAATCTCACCAAGACGCTGCCCGATGCGCCGGTGCGTTTCGAAACCGTCGACCGCCAGGTGCTCATTTCGTGCGAGAAGACCAACGTGCGGCTCAACACGTTGGATCCGTCCGATTTCCCCGAGTTCCCGGCGTATGCCATCGAGGCCGCGGTGGAGCTGCCGGTGAATATCCTGTCCGAGATGGTGGGGCGCGTCTGGCGCGTCACCTCGACCGACAAGGCCCGTCCCATCTTGGGCGGCGTTCATATGACGGTTGAGAACAACACCATCCGCCTCGTGGCAACCGACTCGTTCCGTCTTGCCGTGTGCGATACACAGGTCGAGACGTCCACGCTCGAGGGCAATTTCGAGCTCAACGTGCCAGCTGATTCCATGAACGACGCGCTTTCCATCATGCATGATCAGCCCACGATCATGATTGGCGCCACCGACACCCAGGTGGTGTTCGAGGCAGGTAACACCTGCTACGTCTCCCGTCGTATCGAGGGCATGTATCCCAACTACAAGCAGCTGATTCCCGACACCTGCTCCACGAGCGTGAAGATCGATGTCGATGCGCTTTCCTCGGCGCTGAAGCGCGTTGCAGTCATTGCGCAGAACAACCCCGCCGTGAAGTTCGAGATCGACGTAGAGGCAGGGACGCTGTCGCTGTCGGCCATCTCGGGTGACCAGGACCTGGCGCAGGAGACGATCGAGGTCGAGGCTGAGGGCGAGAGCGGCGTCATCGCGTTCAACTACCACTACATCTTCGGCTGCTTGAACGTGCTCTCCCGCGAGAAGGAGATCACGCTCGAGCTGAAGAGCTATGCGGCGCCGGGCGTGTTCAAGTCGTACGACAAGATCAACTACCTCTACCTGGTCATGCCGGTGCGCATCTAGCGTATGGCTATCTTCGCGCGCACGTTGCGCGTTCGCGACTACCGCAACTACGAACAGTTCGAGCTTGAACTCGATCGGCGCGTCACGGTGCTGGTGGGGAAGAACGCAGTCGGCAAGACCAACTTGGTGGAGGCTCTGCAGCTGCTCACCGCGGGGCTCTCGTTTCGCAGGCCGGCTCCTGTGGAGCTCGTGCGCGTTGGACAGGAATCGTGCGATATGTCGCTTCGCCTTGAAGGCGACGAACGCGTCATCGACATCGCCTGCGAAGTGGCAAGCGGCAAGCGGTCGTTCAGGCGCAACGGTAAGCGCTGCCCTGCCGCGGGCGTGCGTGGCGTGGTGCCCTCGGTGCTGTTCTGCCCCGATGACCTCGATATGGTGAAGCGCTCCGCACGGGTGAGGAGGGCGGCGCTCGATACCTTCGGCATGCAGCTCAATGAGCAGTACGCCAAGCTGGTGGGCACCTACGAGCGCATTGTTGAGCAGCGCAACTCACTGCTCAAAGAGCGGTGGTGCACGCGCGAGGTGCTGGGGGCGTGGAACGACTCGCTGGTACAGGCCGGCTCGTCGCTGCTCGTTCACCGCATCTCGCTGCTCGACCGTCTGCGCGTGCATCTCGTCGATGCATACGAGGCCATCGCGCCGGGGGAGCATCTCGAGGTGACATACTCGTCGACCGTGGGCGCGATAGCGGGCGAACAAGACGGATGTCCGCTCACGCGCGACGAGCTGCTCGTGCGTGCGCGCGACCTGTTCTGTGCCGCCCTCGATGAGCGAGCCGATGAGGAGCTTGCCCGCGGGGTGACGCTTGTGGGGCCTCATCGCGATGAGATTGCCTTCAGCATCGATGGCCGTGATGCGCGCAGCTTCGCCTCGCAAGGCCAGCAGCGCTCGCTTGTGCTGGCGTGGAAGGTTGCCGAGGTGGAGGTTACACGCGATATTCTCGGCCGCCCACCGCTGCTGTTGCTCGACGATGTTATGAGCGAGCTCGACGCCGATCGGCGCGCCTCGTTTTTGCGTTTCATCCAAGACGGTATTCAGACCGTTATCACCACGACCAATCTGGGGTATTTTTCAGATGATGTGCTCCAGCGCGCGAAGGTGGTGAAGATCGGTGATGCCCAGCAATCGTGACCGTGCGATGCGCACGCAAAACATCGATGGCTTAATCGCTGCCGAACGCGGCCGCATCTTTGCACAGGCTACGCCCGAGCAGCGTGAACGCTTGCGCGCGGCGGAGAAATCGCGCGAGGTGTACCGTGCGTGGAACGCCGTGTGCGCCGGCACGCGCGAGGGCAACCATGTGACGGGTTTGCGGTACCTGCCCGATTCGAACGAGCTTTTGGTGTATCTCGACGATGCGGTGTGGACGCAGGAACTCACGATGCTGCGCGAGATTATCCGCGGCCGCATGGAGCGCGAGGGCGTGTCGATCGATGGTTTTTTATTCCGCACGTCGAAGCGCGGCTACGGCGCGAGCTCAAAGCGTGTGTTGCGCCCCGAGCTGCCCACCACCAACCCCGCCGTTCCCCATGCCGAGCTGAGCGATGACGAGGAGCGCAACGTGAACGAACGCGTTGCCGCCATCGAGGATGCGCGATTGCGTGAGGCGATGAAAAAGGCCATGAAGGCAAGCCTTGAGTGGAAAAAGGGTAGCGATGCGCTTAAAAAGCCGTAGAGGCAATCTGGTGGCCTTGTAGAGCCTTGTATGCGCCATAGAGAGAACCTCGTGTTTCCGGTATCATATGAAAGGTTACAACCTTTTCTCTGAGAGGGAGAACACGTGGCTAAAAAAGAGGAGTACGGCGCGAGCGACATTAAGATCCTCGAGGGTCTCGAGGCAGTTCGCAAGCGTCCGGGCATGTACATCGGCTCGACCAGCTCGAGCGGTCTGCATCACCTGGTGTGGGAGATCGTTGACAACTCGGTCGACGAGGCCATGGCGGGCTTCTGCAGCAAGATCGAAGTGACCGTTCACGCGGACAACTCCATCACCGTGGTCGACAACGGTCGTGGCATCCCCGTTGCCAAGCATCCCGTGAAGAAGATCCCCACCCTCGAGGTGGTCATGACCGTGCTTCACGCGGGCGGCAAGTTCGATAACAACGCCTACAAGGTTTCCGGCGGCCTGCACGGCGTGGGCGTCTCGGTGGTCAACGCACTCTCCAAGAAGATGGACGTGCAGGTGCGCCGTGACGGCAAGATCTACGAGATGCAGTTCAGCCGTGGCAAGACGACCATGAAGATGAAAGAGGTCGGCACGTCGAAGACCACCGGTACCACGACGACGTTCTGGCCGGACGACGAGATCTTCGAGACCTGCGTCTACGATTACGAGACGCTGCGCAACCGTTTGCAGGAGACGGCGTTTCTCAACAAGAACCTCAAGATCATCCTGAAAGACGAGCGCGAGCTTGCGCCGCGCGTCGATGAATTCTGCTATGAGGGCGGCATCATCGACTTCGTGAAGTTCCTGAACGAGGGCAAGACCATCGCCGATGGTCTCAAGCGCCCCATCTACCTCTCGGGTGCCAGCGAGCCCGATGCGCCCACCGACCGCACCGGCGAGGTCGAGGTGGCGCTGCAGTGGAACACCTCGTTCTCCGAGAACGTGATGAGCTTCGCGAACGACATCTACACGCCCGAGGGCGGCATGCACCTCGAGGGCTTCCGCACCGCGCTCACCCGCGTGATCAACGATTACGCGCGCAAGCAGAACATCTTGAAGGAAAAGGATTCGAACCTTACCGGTGATGATGTGCGCGAGGGCCTCGCGGCGGTGATTTCGGTCAAGCTCGCCGATCCGCAGTTCGAGGGCCAGACCAAGGCCAAGCTGGGCAGTTCGTTCATGCGCGGCTTGGTGCTCAAAGTGGTTTCAGACGGGCTTGCCGAGTATCTCGAGGAGCACCCCAAGGCGGCGCGCGAGATTGTGAAGAAGGCGCAGCAGGCATCCAAGGCGCGCAACGCCGCCCGCAAGGCGCGCGAAGCAACCCGTCGCAAGAGCCTGCTTGAAACCGCGAGCCTGCCCGGCAAGCTCGCCGACTGCTCGGTGCGCGATGCCGAGATGACCGAGCTCTTCATCGTCGAGGGCGACTCCGCAGGCGGTTCGGCCAAGGATGGTCGCCGCCGCGACATTCAGGCCATTCTGCCCTTGCGCGGCAAGATTTTGAACGTGGAGCGCGTAGGCGATCATCGCGCGTTCTCGAGTGATACCATCCAGTCGCTGATTACCGCGATTGGCTGCGGTGTGACCACCGGCAACGGCGAGGGCGGCGACTTTGACATCACGAAGGCGCGCTACCACAAGATCATCATCATGACCGATGCCGACGTCGACGGCGCGCACATCCGCATTCTCTTGCTCACGTTCTTCTACAAGTACATGCGCCCGCTCATCGACGCTGGCTATGTCTACGTGGCATGCCCGCCCATCTTTGGCGTGAAGGTGCGCAACAAGATTCACTACGTCTATCCCAATGGCCGCCAGCCCGAGGAAGAGATTCTGCGCGACACCATCAAGAGCCTGGGTCTCAACCCTGATGACGACGGCGATGAGGCAGCGCAGGGCAGGGTCACCAAGAAGCGCCGTGGTTATACCGTGCAGCGCTACAAGGGTCTGGGTGAGATGGACCCCAAGCAGCTCGCATCGACCACGATGGATCCTAAGACCCGCATCCTGCAGCGCGTGACGATCGACGACGCCGTCGCCGCCGACCGCGCGGTGCGCGAGCTCATGGGTAACCAGGTGGAGTATCGCCGCGAGTATATCGAGAAGCACGCCCATGATGCGCGCTTCCTGGACGCGTAAGGAGCACACGTGGCAGACGATATGAACAACACGCCCGAGCGCGGCGAGGGTCTTTCCGACGATCTCAAGCGCCTGCTGGCCCGCGCCGAGGCCGATGACGAGGGTACCGACGTCTACGTTGAGGACGAGGACGCCGAGGAGGAAGAAGACGACGGCGAGCTCGAGGAGAGCTTCGGCGCGGTCGAGCGCGGCGAGAGTGCCGGCGAGGATATCAACGGCGGCTCGCTGCAGATCTCTGAGTTTGGTCGCGAGATGCGCCAGAGCTTCATCGAGTACTCGATGTCCGTTATTACCGCGCGCGCCCTACCGGATGTGCGTGACGGCCTGAAGCCGGTGCATCGCCGCATTCTCTACGCTATGAACGAGAGCGGCATCTATCCCAACCGCCCGCACAAGAAGAGTGCGTGGACGGTCGGCGAAGTGATCGGTAAGTACCATCCGCACGGCGACTCCGCGGTGTATGACACCATGGTCCGCCTGGCGCAGTGGTTCAGCATGCGCACCCCGCTCATCGACGGTCATGGCAACTTCGGTAACATCGACGGCGACGGCGCCGCGGCCATGCGCTACACCGAGAGCCGCTTGGCGCGCCCGGCCATGGAGCTTCTGCGCGACCTGCAGAAGGATACCGTCGACTGGCAGCCCAACTACGACGAGTCGCTCGCCGAGCCGCAGGTGCTGCCCGCGCGCTTCCCCAACCTGCTGGTCAATGGCTCGTCGGGCATCGCCGTGGGTATGGCCACGAACATCCCGCCGCACAACTTGGGCGAAGCGGTCGAGGCCACCTGCATGCTCATCGACAATCCCGATGCGACGGTCGACGAGCTCATGCAGGTCATGCCCGGTCCCGATTTCCCCACCGGCGCGGTCATCATGGGCTCGGACGGCATCCGTCAGGCCTATGAAACCGGTCGCGGCTCGATTACCGTGCGCGCAAAGGCGCACGTTGAGTCCACGAAGACCGGGCGCAACCGCCTCGTGTTCACCGAGATTCCCTATCAGGTGAACAAGGGCACGCTGCAGGAGAAGATCGCCCAGCTCGTCAACGAGAAGCGCATCGAGGGCATTTCCGACATGCGCGACGAGTCCACACAAAAGGGTCTGCGTCTCGTCATCGAGCTCAAGAAGGGTGTCATCCCGCAGGTCGTGCTCAACAACCTGTATAAGTTCACCTCGCTGCAGAACACCTTCGGCGTGAATAACCTCGCGCTCGTGGGCGGCGTGCCCAAGTGCCTGTCGCTTCCCGAGATGCTCCGCCACTATATCGACCACCAGGTCGACGTGGTGACGCGTCGCACGCAGTTCGACCTCAAGAAGGCCCAGGCTCGCGCGCACATCCTCGAGGGCTACCTCATGGCGCTCGACCATATCGACGAGGTCATCTCGATCATCCGCTCCTCGCAAACCGATACCGAGGCGAGCGAGCGCCTCATCGAGCGCTTCGGCTTCACGCCCGAGCAGACCTCGGCCATCCTCGAGATGCGCCTGCGCCGCCTCACCGGCCTCGAGCGCAACAAGATCGAGGAGGAGCTCGAGGGTCTGCGCCAGGCGATCGCCTACTACGAGGACCTGCTGGCGCATGAGGAGAAGATCCTCGGCGTGATCAAGGACGAGATGCGCGAGATCGCACGCAAGTACGGTGATAAGCGTCGCACCGAGATTTCCCAGGCCGAGAAGGACCTCGATGTCGAGGACCTCATCGCCGATGAGGACATGGTGGTGACCATCACCCACACCGGTTACGTGAAGCGCATTCCGGTGGCTGCGTACCGCGCGCAGAAGCGCGGCGGCAAGGGCGTCTCGGGTGTGAACCTCAAAGAGGACGACGTGATCTCGGAGATGTTCATCGCGAGCACCCACGAGTACGTGCTGTTCTTCTCGAATCGCGGCAAGGTGTATCGCCTGAAGGTGCATGAGCTGCCCATTGGCACGCGCCAGGCGCGCGGCACGGCGATTGTGAACCTGCTGCCGTTCGAGGATGGCGAGAAGATCGCGAGCGTCATCTCCTGCCGCGAGTTCCCCGACAATGAGTACCTGCTGTTTGCCACCAAGAGCGGCATGGTGAAGAAGACCGTCATGAGCGCGTACGATCGCAGCCGCCGCGACGGCATCATCGCCATCAACCTCAAGGCAGGCGACGCGCTGCTTGATGTGCGCCGCGTGCGCGAGGGCGACAAGGTCATCATGGCGACCACCGAGGGTAAGGCCATCATGTTCGAGGAGGACCAGGTGCGCGCCACCGGTCGCGACACCTCGGGCGTGCGCGGCATTACGCTCAAGGGTGACGCCTCGGTGCTCGGCATGGAGATTACCAACGGTCGCGGCGACCTGTTCGTGATTACCGAGCGCGGGTTTGGTAAGCGCACGCCGGTTGCCGATTACCCGTGCCAGCATCGTGGCGGTCAGGGTGTCTACACCATCCAGATGACCGAGCGCAAGGGCAAGCTCGCCGCCATGAAGACGGTCGGCCCGCAGCACGAGCTGTTCATCATTACCGAGAACGCAACGGTTATCCGCGTGAAGACCGATGAGATTAGCCAGACCGGCCGCGCCACGCAGGGCGTCAAGATGATGAGCGTCGCCGAGGGCGACCGCGTGACCGCGGTTGCTCGTATGACGAGCGCGAAAAAGAAGACGAAGCCCGCCGCTGTGGTTGAGGGTCAGGAGTCACTCGACCTGGGTACCGTGTCGACCGACTCAGAGGATCACATCGACATTGGAGCCGACGACGCGCAGCTTGAGGACCTGATGGACGAATAAGTCGCGCCGATTCATCGCAGGTATGATTGCGAACGGCCCCGTACCGAGTTGAAATTCGGTACGGGGCGTTCTTCATGTGGTTTCGCAATATGCTGGTGAGCAAAATGCAGCTAGAAATCGTCGGGAGAGAGATTCTGCACAAACCGGTCGAACTGCTCGATTTCCTCGTCAGCCGAGCCATCATGGCTGTAGGAGATTGTCCCGGCGCGATTCATGATGTCCTCATCGACATAGATAGGGGCGTTGGTGCGTACGGCGAGCGAAAGAGCATCGCTGGGCCGCGCATCGAGGGCGCGCTCCTCGGTTTCTTGATCGCGCTGCACAGCAAGCACCACCGTTGCGTAGAATACCGCGCCGTCAACGCGATTGATCTCCACGCGTTCAACCTTGGCTTCAAGTGCCTGCAACGCCGAGATAAAAAGATCATGGGTGATAGGGCGCGACGTCCCCTGTCCTTCGATGCCGCGACTGATCGCCGCCGCCTCAAAAGATCCTGTTTGGATGGAGAGCGCACGGAGCGGCGCATCCGAGGGCGCTTCGCCTCTGCGCTCGCGCAACACAATGATAGAGGGTACGGAACCGGCGGCCATAATAATGGTCTCGATATCAGTGCGAATCATTATGGCACCTCCCATACGGTGTATACGGCAATAAAGCGATACGTTATGGTACCCAAAAAGCCGCGGTTATACAAAAGAGATATCTTTCATGCGAATCGGGTTCGTTTCAGCGCAGGAACCTTGTCCGCTGAAAACCGGAACGGTATACTACATCGTGCACTGCGGTGCATACATATGCGGGCATCGCCAAGTGGTAAGGCATCAGCTTCCCAAGCTGACATTCGCGGGTTCGAGTCCCGTTGCCCGCTCCAGAATTCTTACGGCGCCCCACCGCGCCGTTTTTCATGGAGATATGCTGAATTCCATTACCAAAAAAGTGCGTTCTACCTGTAGGTTCGTGGCGTTGAGCTGCTGTGTTGGAACATGTAGAGCGCCTTGTTAGATTCCTGTAAGAAACCCTGCGTATCGCGTAAGAACATGTACAGATGCTCGTGCGATGATGACGTCGAGCGAACCGGTTGCAGCTCTCAGCGTTTCTTGTGATCCCGGAACGCTGAGGGCTGCCGCGAGGAGGTGCATGTGGAAGTCATGATGGTGTAGCTGGTGCTTCTTGTCTTTTGTGTGGTGAGCGGCTATAGTAGCTGAGTCCTTTCCTGCTTCGGGCGCACCTTCACGACCCGAAGCCTTATGCCCAGAGGAGGTGACCACATGAAGGCCTATGAACTGCTGTTTTTTGTCAACCCCGCGCTCGATCCCGAGACTCGTCTCGCTGTCATGAAGCGTATCGACACCACGATTGCCGCAGGTAACGGCAAGGTTGACAAGGTTGACGAGTGGGGCAAGCGCAAGCTCGCCTACGAGATCAACAAGCTCACCGAAGGTGACTACACCCTCATCAACTTCCATGCAGATCCCGCTCAGATCGCCGAGCTCGACCGCGTTCTCCGCATCACCGATGCGGTGATCCGCCACATGATCGTGCGTCGCGACGACATGGAGTAGGAATGCAAGGTGGAACCACAGGTTCCATGAGGGTTCGCGACATGCGATCCCATGTTTTGAGAGGTAGGGCAACCACATGAGCATTAACCGAGTGAATATCTCCGGCAACCTCACCCGCGATCCCGAGCTGCGCATGACGAGCGGCGGCACCCAGGTGCTCTCGTTCGGCGTCGCAGTAAACGATCGCAGGCGCAACCCGCAGAGCGGCGAGTGGGAGGACTACCCCAACTTCGTCGACTGCACCATGTTCGGCACGCGCGCCGAGGCGGTGGGCCGCTACCTGTCGAAGGGCTCGAAGGTCGCGATCGAGGGGAAGCTGCGCTACAGCTCCTGGGAGCGCGACGGCCAGCGGCGCAGCAAGCTCGAGGTCATCGTCGATGAGATCGAGTTCATGAGCCGCAACCAGCAGGGTCAGGGCGGCTACGCTCCTGCCCCCGCACCCATGGGCCAGCAGCATCCCGCACCCCAGGCCCCCGTCCAGACGCCGCCGGCGGTGGATGTCTACGACGAGGACATTCCCTTCTAGGGATTCATCTTCTGTGAGAGGCCCGCGACGTAAGCCGCGTGCCATATGAAAGGTATTTTGACATGGCTAATGATTATTCTGCACGTCAGCCGCGTCGTAAGTACTGCCAGTTCTGCAAGGAGAACACCGAGTATATCGACTACAAGGATACTCAGCTTCTCCGTAAGTACATGACCGATCGCGGCAAGATCAAGCCCCGTCGCGTCACTGGCGCTTGCACGCAGCATCAGCACGACATCGCCAACGCCATCAAGCGTGCTCGCGAGATGGCCCTTCTGCCGTACACCGTTCCCGTGATTTCTTCTCGCGGCGAGCGTAAGCGCGGCTAACGTTCCTTGATAGACGAGAAAGATGGAGTCGCCTCGGCATAAGCGTCCTTCGACTGAGCTGGTTCCCGTGGGTGCGTCGGCGCTCAAGGGCAATGCGGCTTGGTACATTGGTCTTGCTTTTGCAGCCGCGATGACCCTTTGGTCATCGGTGCTTGGAGCCGTCTTCTTTGCCGGGATTCTGCGAATCCAGGTTGAGAGCTTCGGTTCCCGCGCGCTCGCCATCGCCGCGGCCATCTCGGCTGCGATTATGGTGGCGCTCGGCGTTGCATACGGCGCTCCAACCGCCTTGGCTCCGCTCACACCCGTTGTGTGCGGACTGTGCTTGGTGCCATGTATGTGGCGCCATCGCGCAGACGTGACCGCCGTGTTTCTCACGATTGCGTTCGTCACGGTTTTGGGGCTTGCTTGCGATGAGGTCCTTGCATTCATGCAGGGTACCGATATCGCGACGGTTACGTTCCAAGCGCTTATGGACTCGATTGCCATAGCGCTGGGAACGGGCATCGAAGCCGAGATGCTCGCATCGTCGATGGAGCCGGTGGCATGGGCCTTTTGGCCGCTCGTGTATGTTGCCAACGCGGCGCTGTATGTCATGTTGGCGGCAATCGGGTCGTTCCTTGCGGTTTCTCGTAAGGATACCCCGGCACCTCAGATCGACCGCTTCGATGCCCCTATGTGGGCGGTGGGTGTGCTTGCACTTGCCGTGCTGGGCTTGGGCGTTGCGCTGAGTGGCATTGCGGGCGCGGAGTACGTGCTGCCGCTTGCGGCAACCGTGCTCATGAGCGTGCGGTTCATCTTTGCGCTGCAGGGGTTCGGCGTGCTTTGTGCGCTGCTGAACCGCTCGCGGATGGGATGTGCCACACGTATCATGGCGATCTTTCTCGGTATCTGGTTCGAGACGATGTTTCTGGTTATGAGCATCGTCGGCCTGATCGATGTGTGGGCCAACTTCCGGAAACTCAACCGGGGTGGCGCGCATAGCGAACAGGATGAGTAATTCCCGCGCCGTATCACGGCGCGCACGTAAAGGAGATCTCATGAAAGTCATTCTTCTTGGTGAGATCAAGGGCAAGGGCGGCGAGGGCGATGTCGTAGACGTCGCTCAGGGTTATGCCGAGAACTATCTCTTCCCGAAGAAACTCGCCGTTGCGGCTACCAAGGGCAACCTGAAGCAGCTCGATGAGCGCCGCAACAATATCGCCAAGCGCGAGGCCGTTCGCATTGAGAACGCCAACGCGCTCAAGGAGACCCTCGAGGGCAAGCAGGTTACCGTCGACGCCACCGTGGGCGACGAGGGCATCCTCTTTGGTTCCGTTACCGCTGCCATGATCGCCGATGCGATCAAGGATCAGCTGGACGTCGAGATCGACCGCAAGCGTGTTGAGCTTGGCAAGCCCATCAAGGTTGCCGGCGCGCACCAGGTCGACGTCTCGCTCTATCGCGAGATTCGCGCCACGGTGACGGTTCTCGTTGGTGTGACCGCCGAGACCGCTGCCGAGGAGACCGAGGAGGCTCCGGCAGAGGCTGCCGAGGCCGCTGAGGCTACCGAGGAAGCCGCCGAGTAACACACCCGACGAATAACTCACCGGCACAGCAATGTGCAAACGGGGACCGATCACGCGACCGGTCCCCGTTTCCTATTGAGTTGCGTGGTGAGGTAACACTCCTCCGCACCCTACTTCTGGCTCTTGAACCCCGTGATGCGCTGCTTGAGCTGACCGCAAGCGGCATCGATATCGTTGCCGCGCGAGTTGCGGATGGTGGTCTCCACGCCGCGCTGCTCAAGGCGGCGCTGCAGCTCCTCGAGCTTCTTCATGGGCGAAGGCTTGAACGGGCTGTCGGGAATATCGTTCAGCTGAATGAGATTCACGTGGCAGAGCGTCCCCTCGCAGAAGTCGCAGAGCGCGCGCATCTCGGGGTCGGTGTCGTTAATGCCTTCGATCATGGCGTACTCATACGTGGGACGGCGGCCCGTTTTCTCGGTGTACTCCTGCAGCGCCTCGTGCAAACGCAGCAGCGTGTACTTCTTCACACCGGGCATGAGCTGGTTGCGCGTGGACTGCACGGCCGAGTGCAGCGAGATGGCGAGCGTAAACTGCTCGGGAAGCTTGGAGAAGGCACGAATACCCGGGATAATGCCGCAGGTAGAAACCGTGAGGTGACGCGCGCCGATGTTGGGGCCGTGTTCGCTGTTGAGCATGCGCAGCGCGGCGATGGTGGCATCGTAGTTGGCGAACGGCTCACCCTGGCCCATGAACACCACGCTCGTCACGCGCTCACCGAAATCACGAGCTACGTGTACCACCTGGCTTACGATTTCCTGTGCAGTGAGCGAGCGCGTGAGCCCAGCGAGGCCGGTGGCGCAAAATGCGCAGCGCATTCCGCATCCCGCCTGGGTGGAGACGCATACCGAGAGTTTGTTGCGCTGCGGCATGGCAACCGTCTCAACCGAGACGCCATCGGCGAACTGCAGCAGATACTTTCGTGAACCATCCTGCGATACCTGACGCAAAAGCTCGGTGGGCGCCATGAAGTCGAAGCGCTCGGCGAGCTGCGCGCGCAGCGCCTTGGGCAGGTTGGTCATCTCGTCAAACGACTGGGCGTTTTTCTCATACACCCACTCAATAAGCTGCTTGGTGCGAAACGCGGGCTGTCCCATCTCGGCCATGAGCTCGCGGATGCCGTCTTCGCCCAAGGCGTGAATATCTTGCAAACGGTTAACGTGTTCCATCGGTTGCCTTTCGGAAGTATCAGAATGCTTGGTACCTATACAATAAGGTATCGTGAGCGAAACCTCTAAGACGGCGCAAAATCACCGCCGAAAGGAGTGGCCGATATGTCCAAGAACCCGGGTACGCTGCGTGTCGTTGTGCTTGCTGGTGGTATTTCAGACGAGCGGGAGATCTCGTTCGCCTCGGGTGCGAACGTGCGTGACTCGCTGCATAAGGTGGGCTATGTTCACGTTGACATGCTCGATCCCGCGAGTGATACCTTCCTGGCCAATCTTGCCGCCGGCTCCTATGACGTTGCGTTCATCGCATTGCACGGCCGCGGCGGCGAGGACGGCATGATTCAGAGCATTCTCGAGTATCTCGGCATTCCCTATACCGGCTCCGATGTGATCGCGAGCGCTGCAGCGGCCGACAAGGATGTTTCGAAGGCTCTCTATGAGCGTGCGGGCATCCCCATTGCGCGCGGCATCGCCCTCGAGCGCGCCGATGAGATCGATACGACTGCCATCGTTGCCGAGCTGGGCGAGAGTCTGTTCGTGAAGCCTGCGGTCAATGGATCGAGCTACGGCGTGACCTGCGTGCATGAAGCGGCGGAGCTCATGCCGGCTATCGAGCGCGCCTTCGAACATGGCGACAAGATCCTCATCGAGCAGCGCTTGGTAGGTACCGAGATTTCCATTGGCGTATACGGTAACAAGGACCTCAAGGCGCTGCCGGTCGTTGAGATTCGCAAGCAGGAGAACGCCGAGTTCTACGATCTCAACGTGAAATATATCGACCCCAAGCTGGTGCATCGCATTCCCGCGCAGATTCCCGAGGCAGATTATCGCCGCGCTCAGGAGCTCGCATGTGCCGCTCATCGCGCACTTGGCTGTTTGGGTTTCTCGCGCAGCGACTTCATTGTGACCGATCACGGTCCGGTCATCCTGGAAACCAATACCATTCCCGGTATGACCGATACCTCGCTCTATCCCGACGAGCTGCGTCATGCGGGCATGGAGTTTCCCCAGGTGTGCGACGCGCTCATCGACATGGCGCTCGAGCGGGCGAGGGTGTAAATGGCGCCTTCTGCCAGCGATATCGCGCGTATGCGCGAGGCCGTGCTGCCGGGTACGCCCTCCTATATCGTCGAGACGTATGCAACGCTCGCCGAGCGTGCCCAGACGCGCGATTTCGGGCTCATCGAGCAGGATGTGATCGTGCTCGATACCGAGACCACGGGGCTTTCCTCGCGAGACAACGAGCTGATAGAGATATCTGCCGCGCGTCTTTCGGGTCGCACAATCGTTGAGCGCTTCGATACGTTTGTGCATCCCGGCAGACCCATCCCGCCCGAGATCATCGAGCTCACGCATATCACCAATCGTGATGTCGAGCATGCACCCGCACCGCGCGAAGCGGTGGCCGCGCTCGCCGAGTTTGTGCAGCGATGCCCGGTGATCGCTCACAACGCCACCTTCGATCGGACGTTTATCGAAGCGGTGCCGGGTGGTGTCAACGTAAGCGATATCTGGATCGATTCGCTCGCCCTGTCGCGTATCGCCCTGCCGCGCCTTGCTTCCCATAAACTGGCGAGCATGGCCGAGCTGTTTGGTTGCAGCGCCGTCTCGCACCGTGCGAACGACGACGTCGATGCGCTGGCGGGCGTATGGCGTGTGCTGCTATGCGCGCTCACCGACCTTCCGGCGGGTCTGCTGCGGCGCTTTGCCGATATGCATCCAGACGTTCCTTGGTCGTATCGTCCCATCTTTTCCTACCTTGCGCAGGAACGCATGGGTGAGGCGCCGTTTTCGCTGACCGCTGCGCGCACGCGGGTGCTGCAGTCCGATCTGCCGCCCGAGCGCGGTGATGCCGCCGAGCTGCCGGTGCTCTCGATGCCCTCGCGCGAAGAGGTCGCTGCGGCGTTTGATGCGGATGGCGTCGTGAGCAAGATGTACGACGCCTTCGAGGCGCGCCCCGAGCAGGTTGCTATGGCGCTCGAGGTGCGCGATGCCATCGCGAGCTCGACCCATCGCGTCATCGAAGCAGGTACTGGGGTGGGCAAGTCGGTTGCCTATCTCGTACCACTCGCCGAGGCCGCACGCCGCAACAATATCACCGTGGGCATTGCCACGAAGTCGAACAACCTCGCCGATCAGCTTATGTACCACGAGTTGCCGCGCCTTGCCGCCGAGCTACCGGGCGGGCTATCGTTTTGCGCCCTCAAGGGTTACGATCACTATCCCTGCCTGCGTAAACTCGAGCGGCTCAGCTTGTCGTCGAGCGAGATCAAGACCCGTCGCGATCCTGCGGATACGTTGACTGCCATGGCGGTGATCTACGCCTATGTGTGCCAGTCGCCCGACGGCGACCTCGATGCGCTGGGCATTCGCTGGCGCAGCGTCGATCGGTCAAGTCTTACCACCGGCTCGCGGGAGTGCGCACGCCGGCTGTGCCCGTTTTTCCCCGACCGCTGCTTAGTGCACGGTGCGCGGCGTCGTGCGGCGCGCGCTGATGTGGTGGTTACGAATCACTCGCTCCTGTTCCGGAATGTCGCTGCCGAGGGCAACATCTTGCCGCCCATTCGGGTGTGGGTGGTCGACGAGGCCCATGCCATCGAAAAGGAGGCGCGCCGCCAGTGGGCAACCACGGTTTCGGCCGACGACGCGCGGCTCATCTTCGAGCGCCTGGGTGGCGAGAAGGCGGGTGCGTTGGGCACGCTGGCAAGTACGCTTGCCTCCTCCGATGCCGCAACGCTTTTCATGGGGCTCGTGGCGCGGGCGATATCGTCAACCGCGCGTGCATCGTTGGCATCCGCCGAGTTGTTCTCCGAGATTCGCGCGTTTGCGGGAAGTTCGCGCTCCTTCGACGCGTCAAATTTGTGGATTAGCCCCGAGATTCGCGCCTCGAATGCGTGGACATCGGTGGTGCTGGCAGGGCGGACTGCCCAGGATGCGCTCGATCGGGCAGACAAGGATCTCGCGGCGATTATCGAGGCGGTTGCGCCCGACCAACCCGATGCGGTGAGCGACATTGTGGACATCGAGCGCAGGCTGCGCGAGCTTGTGCAGGGGCTGACGCTGGTGCTTGACGGTACCGATGAGCGATATGTGTATGCGGTGCAGGTGAATCTTAGGCTTACATCGGGTGGCGAGACGCTCTCGGCCGAGCGTATCGATATTGGCCAGGCGTTTGCCGATGACTGGTACCCCGCAATGGAGAGCCTCATCTTCACGTCGGCAACCATCTCGATCTCGGGTTCATTCGACCATTTCAACCGCTCGATTGGTCTTGACCGGCTACCACCGGGCTCACATGCGAGCCTGCATCTCGATTCGAGCTACAACTTTGAAGACAACATGGCCGTTGTGGTGGCGGGCGATCTTCCCGACCCGCGCAATCGGGAAGCATATATCAACGAGCTCGAGAAGCTGCTGGTAGATATCCACATCGCCATGGATGGTTCGGTGCTCACGCTCTTTACCAACCGGCGCGATATGGAAGACCTCTTCGAGCGCGTGCGGCCGCGTCTGGCGGCTGCGGGTCTTGAGCTTGCCTGTCAGGACCGTGCGACATCGGCAAAGCGCCTGCGCGATCACTTTATCCAAGAGACCGGCTCGTCGCTGTTCGCGCTCAAGGCGTTTTGGGAGGGGTTCGACGCCTCGGGTGAAACGTTGCGCTGCGTGGTCATCCCAAAGCTGCCGTTTGCGCGTCCTACCGATCCGCTTTCCTGCGAGCGTAATCTGCGCGAGGAGCGCGCATGGGCACGTTACGCCCTGCCCGATGCCGTGCTCGAGGTCAAACAGGCGGCGGGTCGCCTCATCCGGTCATCATCGGATGCCGGTGTGCTGGTCTTGGCCGATTCTCGCTTGGTGAGCAAGGGGTACGGCAAGAAGTTCCTCTCATCGCTACCCACGGCCTCGTACTCCACGATCTCCGCCGGCCAGGTTGGTCGATACCTCGAGCTGTGGCGTCATGCACACGAGGGACGCGGCTCGGCAAGCACCTCGCGCGCATAGGTGCAGAACTCGGCGCGCATCTCATCGGGGCCTTCGATGGTGATGGCCCCGCATGAGGCGAGTACCTGGTCGAATAGCCATGCACGGGCGGCAACGTGCACCTGGGCGCGCAAGCGATTTGCATGTGACGGATCTGGCTCGATGTGCTCAACACCTGCCCATGACGACACGGCAGGGGCGCCCTGCTCGTCAAATGAGATGGTTGCCGTAACGCCTGCGTGCGCCAGGCTTTCTCGCATGCTGGTCGAGCATGCTGCGTGGCGCTCCACCGAATCTTCGGTGAGTGTCACCGCGTCGATGCGCTCCATACGATACCTGCGCTGCTCATCGCGCTCGACATCCCATGCGATGAGGTAAACACCGTCAGGGGTGCTTTCGATGTCGAGCGGGTCTACGAGCCGTTTGCGTGGCGCGGTGTCTTCGTGAGCTCGGTAGCTCATGCGGCACCGCACGCCATCACGTATCGCCTCTGCAAGCAGCTGGTACCACGTGCCATAGGTCGTTGTTGTGGCGATGAGGTGCGCGGTTGGCTCGCGCCAACCGAAGGGCAGCAGCGCCCGTGCGATACGCGCACACACTTCGTCATCGATATCGAGTGTATCGAGCACGTGATCGAGTGCGGCAGCCTCGGAGGCGGAGAGACGCAACGGCAGCATCTGCGTTGCGGTGCCAAAGCTGCGGACCCAGGCGTGGTCGCGCACCACGATCGCGCGGGCTCCTCCTTCGCGGTCGGCGAGTGTGGATATCAGGGAAATGACGTCGTCGAGATGCGCGGCGCTGCACCCTGCCGCGCGACAGGCGTCGTCTATGGGCAAGGCTTTCTCGGGCGCTGCCGAAAGCGCTTCCATGAGCGCAAGCGCTGCCGTTACCCGGTCTTGTTCCGTTAGGCGCTTAGCATTCGTCGCCATGGGTGCTCACCGCCTCTTGCAGCATACGCGTCCATTCCTCACGCAGCTCGGGCGGGTTGACGGGACGCATTCCATCACGCGTATGGGCAAGGGCAAGCGCCGCGGCTGCCGTCATGTCGCGCACGTCGATATGCCACATCCAACCACGCTTTGCATCGTGTTTGAGCTCACCGCGCTGGTGCGTGCAAGCGGTAACTTCCGCTTCGCTACGCTCGGCAGGAAAAGAAAACGTGGCGCGCACACCCTCCTCATCCGAGAGGTCAAAGGGGAAGAACAGATAGTCGCTAATGTCGAAATCAGCGGGGATGACGTAGGGCTTCACCGGCCGCCATGCGCGCTCAATCCTGTCGACGCGAAACGTTCGGATGGCATCCGTATCATCGTCATAGCCGGTGATATAGGTGTGGTCCCCCTGCGTGAACAGACCGTAGATCGATACTGTGCGCTTGCTCGTTGTGCCTTGTGCGTTGCGGTACAGCATGGTGAGCGCCGCGCGCCGCGCAAACGCAGTCCACACCGCGTCGAGCTGCGGCTGCTCATGCGCCGCCGCCATGGTCTCGAGAACCGCGTCCTCGGTCTTGCCAGCCTGCGCTTCCAGGGCGCGCGTACGCACCGCATGCAGCGGTTTTGCCAGCGGAGTGGGGCCTGCGCTCATATACTCGTCAATGCCCTGGATTAAAACGTCCACGTCATCGGCAGAGAGGATGCCACCGCAGGAATAGGTGCTCTCACGGTCGATGGTCCAGGCGCTTTCCTCAATCTCGGAGGCGATCGCGCCGGTGACCTCCTTGATGAAGATGCCCTGCTCTTCCAGCTTGCGCCGGTCGCGCCGGAACTTGCGCTCGTCGGATGCACGGTTTGAAGATCCATAGCCCAGATCGGTGTCGGTGATGATCTGCGTGGTGATGAGCGGTGTAGGGGAGGTGTTGAGGATAAAGAATAGGTTGAGGAGGCGCTGGGCCGTCTCGTCATGCCGCTTATGAGAATCATGCTCGGTCGACGCCATCTTCCCTCCTCCTTATGGTGCGTGGCTGCTCCCATGTGGGCGCTCGTGGCACCGCTCGGCTCTGGGCACATTCTAATCGATATGGAGATTGGCGTATATCTGCATCAACACACCACGCGCTCACCTGCAATAGCTGCAGAAATGCTGAACTCGGGGTATACTTGCGACTATGTACGAGTTTGTACGGGCGCGCCCGCGTGCCCGCAGGACCTCTCATAAGCGAACAAGGACACGGAGCGCCGATGGCTACTACCCGTAAATATCTCAACCACCTTCTCCAGAACACGGGCATCACGCCTGCTTGCAGCGAAGAAGAGCGCGAGGCAGCTGAAGATATCGCTCAGATTTTCGTGAATCACGGGTTCGAGCCCGAGATTCAGGAGTTCAGCGCATCTGGTTCAAGCAAGATCGTGACCGCGGTGCTGGGTATTGCGCTGTTTGTGGGCACGCTGTTCCTCATCTTGGGCGGGGTGTTCGCCATCATCGGCCTTCTGCTGGTAGTCGCTGCTGCCGTGCTCTTTTGGATGGAGCGAACCGGTCGCCCGGTGCTCTCCAATCTGGGTGCCGGCGGTCTTTCGCAGAATGTGATTGCCTACCACAAGGCATCGGGCCCGCTGGCTTCTCCGCGTAACCGCCCGGTCGTGGTGGTTGCCCACTACGATTCGCCGCGCGCCGACATCCTTTCGAGCATGCCGTATGCGGCCTACAAGCCCATGCTGGTGAAGTTGTTGCCGTACGCGATGCTGGTGCCTGCCATGGTTGCTGTGCTCAGGCTGCTCCCTTTGCCCGAGGCTGCAAAGATCGTGCTGTGGATTGTGGCGCTGATCGCTGCGATCATCCCGCTTATCAACGCCATTGCGATTATCCTCAACCGCTTCGTGCTGCCCTATACGTCCGGTTCGGTGTGCAACAAATCGTCGGTTGCCGCCATGCTCGGCGTGATGGATGCCGTCTCCCCGTTCCATGGGAAGAAGGAATTCCCGCACGACATGCCGTTCGAGAAGTACTTTGCCGAGCAGCGCCGCATTCAGCGCCAGATGTATGCGCAGGCGCAGGCTGAGGCTGAGGAGCAGGCGCGCCGCAAGGCACCTGCCGAGGGTGAAGGCGCCGCACGTGGCGTGCTGTCGCTGAAGGAGAAGCTTGCGGCGAAGGCAGCTTCTGTGCAGGAGACGGTGCAGCAGAAGGCGCAGGATGTTCGTTCGGCGGCGCAGGGTGCTGCTGCCGCAGCGGGCGTTGGCGCGGCTGTTGCCGGTGCCGAGGCAGCTGCCGGGGAGATGGCCGATGCGGCAGATGCTGCTGCACCCGCCCCCGCGGCAGCCGAGCTCGAGGGCACGGTGAGCATGCCGGCGCAGCCTGCGGCCGATGCAACCATTCAAACGGAGGCGCTCGATACCGAGGGCGCGGCGCTCGACCATACATCTGCGGATGTGCTCATGCAGGAAACCTCTGCGATGTCGCAGGAAGAGATTCAGGCCGCCATTCATGCCGCGGATGCGGTGGCAGCGGCGACGGCTGCAACCGAGGTTGTGGAAGACGGAGCGGAAGGCGAAGAGAACGAGCCCGAAGAGGAGTTCGTTGAGCCTACCGAGGCCGAGGATGAGGCCGCTGAAGACGGGTATGACGAGGACGAGTACGTCGAGGACATACCTGAAGAGATTGATGACGCCGGCGTTCAAGATGATGACGAGCTCGCAGGGTTTGATGTCATGCCCGAGGTTGAGGATGCGGACAAGGTTGCTGCGGAAGAGGAACCGGTTGCTTCCGAGCCCGCGCAGGAGCTCGAGCCCGAGATTGGCATCGTGAACGAGGCGGGCAACTATCGCTTCGGCGGTGACGTCATCCGTTCGCTTGGCATGCTTGCCCCATCCTGTGCCATCGAATATGAGCCCGATGCCATGCCGGTTGCTCATGTGCCCGAGGTCGAGGTCGAAGACGAGGCCGAAGACGTCTATGAGGCTGAGCCCGAGATTGAGGCTGAGGCTGACGAGCCCTATGAGGCCGACGAAGCGCTCGAGATCGAGACCGATGAGCCCTTCGAGGAGCTTCCTGTTGAGGAAGACGAGGATATCGAAGGCGACGAGGCATACGAGGCCGATGACGACATCGAGATCGAGACCGAGGGCGAGTTCGATCCCGCGTTGTATGACGAAGACTTCGACGAGGAGTACGACGAAGCGGGTTACGACTATACCGAGGACGAGTACTACGACGAGTATGGAAGCCACCCGCTCGACCCCTCGTCCGACTATAGTCAGGCAGCCACTGGTTTCATGGGATCGCTGTCCGCGTTTGGCGCCCGCGCCTCGCGCTTCTTCGACAAGGCGATTGCTCGTGGCAAGAGTGCGCTCGAAGACATCGAGTCTGCAGCCCGCGACGCTGCGGCGTCCATTCGCCAGGAGCCGGAAGAGCTTGAGGAAGAGCCAGTAGACGAGCAGGCAGGCGCCGAGGACGCTGTCGCTCCTGTAGATGAGACGGCTGCCGAGGTAACGTCGGACGAGGCCCCCGAAGCTCCTGAAGATGTTGAGACGGCTGCCGAGGATGAGGCTTCTGAGGCTCCGGTTGCCGATGGCGAGACCGATGAGGCGGCAGACGCCGACGACGAGGCAGTGCACGAGGATGAGCCCGTCGACCTCGGTGCCACGGTTGCTACGAGCATGGCCTCCGTGCTCGCTGATGTCAACACCGAAGAATCCGGCGCCACGCAGGCGTTCAATGTGTCGACGATGCAGCCCGCCTCCTCCGATGATCCTGGTGCCACGGTTGCTCAGCAGCCGCTGCCGGTCACGCCTAAGAGCCCTGCCGAGACCGTCGATTCCCTGATGGCTGAGATTTCGGCACACAACCCCAAGCCCGCAACGCCTGCGCGCGCGGTGCCGTTGGTGGTTCCCGACCCCTCGCAGCCTTCGCTGCATCAGCCTTCGTCGGTGAACCGCGCTTCGCTGTTCGATCTTCCCGATCCGCTCACCGATGCGCGCGATCCCCTGTCGGCCGATGTGACCGCCGCGACCCCGCGCGTCACCGCTCCCGAGGTTACGAACAATGGCTTCACGGTTATCAGCTCGCCTGCTGCGCCCGAGGCGGCGCCGCAGGCAGATGGCGTGTTCGAGACGCTTCATGCCGACGCCGCGCCTTCGCTTGATGCCGAGCGCCCGCGTCGTCGTGGCTTGGGCGGTCTGTTCCGTCGCAAGAAGCGCGATGAGTCGAGCATGAGCGACTGGCTCGGCGTTGACGATGATTTCGATGCCAAGCGCTCTGGTCGCGATATTGGTACGTGGGACAACTTCGAGGATGACGATTGGAAGGGCGGCGCAACCGGTCCCGAGGGGACAAGCATCGAGCAGATGCGCGATGCCATTACCTCGCTGGGCGACGACGAGCTGCTGGGGCACGACATCTGGTTCGTGGCCACCGGTGCCTCTGAGTTCGATAACGCGGGTATTCGCGCGTTCCTTGAGACGCATCGCGACAAGCTACGTGGCGTCTTCCTCATCAACCTTGAATGCGTGGGCGCCGGCCAGATTGCCATGGTTGCCTCTGAGGGCGAGAAGCGTGTGCTCAAGGGCGACAAGCGCATCATGGGCCTCGTGCGCAAGGTGTCGGCGGCGTTCCATAACGAGTACGGCGCCATCGACATGCCGTATGTCACCACCGACGCCTACGCGGCGATGAGCATGAGCCTGCGCTCGCTTACGCTTGCGGGTATCGACGGGCCGACGTTTGCCTGCTCGCACAGCGAGGAGGATCTGCCCTATAACGTCGACGTGAACAATATCAACATGGTCGCCGATGTCGTTACAGAAGTGATTCGGCGCTCGTAGGATTTCTTGCACGACCACGGTTGGAGGATGCGTGATCCAGTTCATCAAGGAGCACTGGCTCCCTTATCTCATCGGCGCTGCGCTCGCCGTTATCCTGGGATTCAGTGCGGCGTTTGTTGTGGGCATCGTGGGGTCGACACCCGACGACGTGATTGAGGAAGAAGTCCAGTCCGAAGAAGCGCGCGAGGAATCTACGGAGAGTCTGCAGGAATCACTCGAGCCCGAAGCATCGAGCGAGACCTCAACGGAGTGACGGCTCGCGCAATAGTGCTGATGAAGGACCCTCTTGCTCGGTGAAGAGCAGGAGGGTCCGTTCGTTTCCGCCGGGGGTTGCCTGCGTGCAGGTGACAAGCGTGAGCACGCGGGTAGCCGCTAAGGATTGCGCGCGCCAATGGCTCGATCGAGCATCTGCCTGCTGTGCAATGTCATTGACGAAAGCGCCCACGCAAGTGGGGTCGGCCCACGAGAAGCGCTGGATATCCTGATAATCTGCCGGCACTTTGAGCGCGCAGAGCGGCTCGAAGGTATGCCAGCCGTCACGGTCCAGGAATTGGGCGTTGCCAATACGCTCGAAGCGTTTCTGGAGATAGGCATCGGAGATACTCCCAAACATCTCGTTCGATGAACCTGCTTTGTGTCCGTACACCAAGACATGCAGCCTCGTGCTCGACGTGCGCGTATCGATATACAGCGCGCCGAGCCCAGAGGGAGTGCCCCATGCGTCGTGGGTGAGATACCATCCATGGGGGGAATCCCCATCGGGCTCCATGACGGGGTAATCGATGGGCGTTCCTTCGACGGTGAGCCAGCAAGAGGCGGGCATGCCGCTGTCATCTACCGGCTCTGAACGCTGAACCCGTTGCGCTACGAGCTCCTTGTTGCGCGCCACGTGCTCATATGCCGCCACTGTGCCGTCTTCGCGGGCGCAGAGGCTTCCGGCGCATGTGAGACAGGCGCTGGCGAAGAGCGCGCAGGCCGCTTGTGCGAGACGCTTGGTGTTCACGCATGCCGCCTGCGAGATCGATGCGGGTGGATGCGCGGACGCGTGCTGCGCTGCCAGAGCACGCCGGCGATGCCCGCGCCGCCGGCACCGGCGACAACGAGCGCGGGAACGAGCGAGTCTCGTCCGGTTTGATCAAGTTGAGGCGCGCTCGTTGGTGCGGGAGTCTGGACTACCCGGTCGTGGTCGTGATCTTCCAGCCGCTCACCCTCTTCGGTTGTACCGCCATTGCGAAAGAGATCGACCTGCGCTTGGTTTTCCAACGAGGTGCCTTCTTGATAGGCATCGGTTGCGTGGAGCGTAAGCAGCAGGGGTGCCAGCTCGACCGCTTCTTCTTCATGTTCACGCCCTGCAGCGTATGCCACGATATCGTTCACATCGTCGTGCTCATCTTTGAGGTTTAGCCGATCCCAATCGTCCATGCGTGAGGTAAAGCCTGCTTCAACGCGTCCGTATTCCAGGCGCACGGCACAGATAACCTCGGTATCGCTCAGATCAAGGTCGGCAACATCGAGCGTGGTCGGCGTGGTGGCATCGATACCTTGCGCCCAGAGTCGCCATCCGTCATACGATACCGCGCGCCCGTCGTCGCCCAGCTTGTCTGTTGTCGACTCATGGGTGAGCCAGGGGTTCTCATGGCCGTCGCCGAGGGTGGCATTTGCTCCGGAGGGGTCGCGGTAGGCCCCGTCGGTTTCATTCGTCGAGAACCAAACGTTGAGCAATCCGTCGTAGTCCTCGTAGGCTGCCGGCGTGGTAATGCTATCGAGCTCTACGAGCCCTGCTGCCGCACCGTCGATGGTGTCGGTTACCGTGAACTCATCAACCCAGGTCGAGCTCGTGTTTCTCATATCGACGGAGTAATGGTAGGTACCTTCATCAGAAACGGCAACGTCGGCTTTGTTCGCACCGTCTCCGTTCGCATTCGTATCAGGGTGCACCGGGTCGCAGATCTCCTGCCGTTTATCGAGCTCGCCGGAGATTTCGATAGGCTCGTCATACATGACAACACGCTGAACCTCGCCGGTGGCATGCACGGTGAAATCGACCGCCGTTGCCACGTCGTAGCCATGGGGTGTCATCGTCTCTACCAAGGTATAGTCGCCGGGTGCAAGCGCGTCGATGCGCTTGTCTTCTTCTCCGGACACCCATGTTGTGAGGACGGTCCCTTCATGATCGAGCAACGCCATGTGAGCGCCGGGAATCTCATCCTCATTCGTGATGTCACGCTTTGAGAGGTCAATCTTGGTGTAGTCGTCATCCACCTCAACCGTGAGGGAGGGGAGTCCCTCGATGGTGCCGTGCGCATCAACGGTGAAGCGATGCGTTTTGCCATCGACAAGGTAGCCAGCGGGCGCCGCGGTTTCGCGAAGGCCGTATGACCCAGACACGATATGGTCGATTCGAATGATGCCATCATCATCGGTGATGCGGCGTGTGCTCTCCGCCCCGGGTTTCAGCAGATATCCGCTTGCTGTGAGCGTGCCGCCTACAACGGTGCCGTACCAGACGTCTCCCGCGCGCACCTCGCATGTGCCGCATGCCGTCCCGTCGATCGTGACCAACCAGCGCCCCGGAGCAACATCGGTTGCTACAAACGCGCCTCGTTGTTCGTCGTACGTGAGGGTCTGTTGTGCACACGCAATCGCTGCCGTGTCGATACGCACATCGTGTTCGGCCAGCAGTCCCTCATCGCACGCAACAGTGTAGCTCATCCCAGCTTTCAGCTCGACCGCCCCGTCGTCTTCCATCTCGACGGTGCTTCCGTTGGCGTCGACAACCTCAAGCGTGTACGAACCAGGCTCTACAGCGCAGGCGGCATCGGTGAGCGCGTGGTGCTCGTGGCCTGCGACAAGCGTTGCCGACCAACCCGCTGGTAGCGCTGCGCACACCAGTGCCTCATCGACCTCTTGGGTGAGCGTCATCTCGGCGGCGTCATCTGCTCGGATGGCGACGCCCGCGGCATCTTCATCCGCCTGAACAACAACCTCATCCTCGGTATTCCAGATCTCAAAGGTTGCGTTTGCCAAGGGTGCATCGCTTCCCAGGATGTTTTTATCGACAATCAGCTCCGTTGGCGTGTTTTCAACCGTCACCGATACGTTTACAACAGGGGTTTCGTCGTCCTCGTAGGTCACGGTGAACTCATGAGGCTCGTTGTCGATCACATGACCTGCGGGCGGCTTGGTTTCCTGGAAGGCATAGACAGCGCTGCCCGTGCCAAGGGGTAAGTCTGTGGTTGTGGCGCTGCCGTCTTCACCGATGACAACATGGTCGACGACCTCGCCCGCCACAGCCTGGGTGGTGCCGGTGGGGGAGACCACGTCATCGATTGCGACAACATCGAACTCAGCGCCTGCAAGGCTTGTAGTGCAGGCATCTTCGTCGCCGCAGGCCTTGGTGATCGTGGCGCGTCCGGTTGCCGCCTCATTGGCAACGGTTACCACGGTGACGGGTGGGAGGTCGTCGCGGTCTTCAATGACAACTTCGATGTCGTCCCCGCGGGTGATGTAGGGCTGCGCCGCTTCGACCTCGCGGATGTAGTAGGTTCCCACGCCGAGCGGTTCGGGCAGGGTAACGGTGCCGTTTTCGTCGGTCGTGAATTCTTGGAGCTCTTGATGCTCGGGATGCCAGACCTCTTGGGTTATGGGTTGCTTGTCCTGATCGAGCAGCTGGAAGGTAAAGCCTGCAAGCGGCACCGTCTCCTGTGTGGCAGCATCGGTCTTTACAATTTGGATGCGGCTCTGCAGCAGGTCGTTGTCGACGATATAGTGCAGCGTCACGCCATCGGCGATATCGTCTGCGTCGATGCTCCAACTGGGTGCGGGTAGATATCCCGGCGGAGCGCTTTCGGCTACCTCGCGAACGGTGTAGCCGGCGGCATCCCATGGAAGCGCTCCGTTGATACCCTCAGCGCGCTCGCCGGTGCCAAACCACAAACCTGCGGTGGTGGCGACGCCGTCTTCATCGGTCTCGATAGTGCCCACGACCTCGTGCGTGGTGTTGGAGATGATCTCGAAGGCCACCCCTTCGCCGGGTGTCTGCAGACCCGAATCTTCGTCGCCGGTATCGATGTATTTCGTGATGTCGAGATCGAACGCACAGATGTGCTCATCAATCGCCGCTTCAACCTCAACGACACCTGCGTCGTTCATAGCGCCGGCCTGTGCGGTGCCGGTGATCTGCGTATCCGAGAGGCGGTAGCCTGCGGGCGCGGCAGCCTCGGTGATGGTATAGGGGCCAAGCGGAATACTCCCATCTTCAGGGTTGCCAAAGAACGCCTGACCCGCCTCGTTCGTGGTGGCGAGATGACTCGTGCCGTTGGCGTCAACGAGTTTGAACTCTGCACCGGCGAGCGAGGCGCCCCGCTGGGCTTCGGTTCCGCTTGCACTGTCTCGTTTCTGCAGGGTAACGCGTACCGTGCCCGGTTGGTCGTGGAGCGAGATGCTCGCTCCGCTGCCCGAATTGAATGCGATGTGATCCGGGTTGCGCACGAACCCTTTCGGCGCGGTGATCTCGATTGCATAGTAGTTTTCATTGGGTGCGAGTTCGAGTGAGGCCGCGCCGCCTGCATCGGTGGTGATGGTGTCCACGAGGCTGTCGTTGCTTGCCAGGTGAATCTCGTATACGGCCCCTTCGAGCGAGTAGGCGCTGTTGCCGTTGCTCAGTTCGGCCTGCATCGAGGTCTTGGTGAAGTTCACGCGCACCGACGGACAGTAGATGACATAGAGCATGTTCTGCCGGTTGTTGCCAGCAGCCGAGACGACATAGGTGTATCGCCGCGCGGTGTTGGTTGGTGCTGTGAGCGTGCCTGCGCGCGCACCGTCAAAGAGATAGCGCGCCGCGGCGATGCAGCGGTCCTTGCTCTCGGTCCCGCCCCAGTAGCCGTGGGCATGGGCGCCCTCATAGTTGATGTAGCTGTAGTTTCCGTCGCGGTCGCAGGTGCCGTTGAGCATGTAGATGGCAATCTGCGTGGCTGCGCGCGCCTCGTCGTCGCTCAAGACGACGCCTCCGATGGTCGTGTTGTTGGGGTAGCCATGGTAGGTCACAACGGCGTAGTCGTCGTTCACCCAGCTCCATCCACGGTTGTAGAGCGTAAAGCCCGCGCCCACGGTGGACGGCCCCACTGACTCTGCGTTCAGGCAGTACGCAACGGTTCCATCTTGCGCCTCATACTTACCCAGGTTGGCGTAAGGCCCCAGATTTCTCGTGGCAGTACGGAACCCCATAGGTTCCCAGCCATCTTCGGCATATGCCTGCCGCGGTGTGCAGCCCGAGAGCGCGCCGAGCACGCTTGATGCGACGAGCACAACCGACATGGCGAGCGCGATGACTCTCTGGACCTTCTTGATGCGATGATGTGACACAGATCCTCCTTTCCCCGAGGGGAGAGGAGCGTAACCCGGGCATCTTTACAAGTTGTAAGCGTTGTCTTACAGATGTGTCGCGACAATCTAACAACGGAAGGAGCCTTTTCTATCCATGCAGGTGAACCATGGCGTTCAGGCGGCGCGATACGCCAGCGCCGTGCCTCGTGCCGCGCGAACAACACGAAGTCAACAGGATTTGTTGGGCGCGCCTCCACCTCGCGCGCACCCACTTCTCAGAAAAATAAAAAATGTGTTGACTTGGCCTGCAGACGCGGGTTATTATTTCCGAGTGCGATGGACCTGTAGCTCAGTTGGTTAGAGCGTCCGGCTGATAACCGGGAGGTCACAAGTTCGAATCTTGTCAGGTCCACCATTCTTTCGCAATAAACACCCCAGCGAGAGCCGAGTCGCCGCTGGGGTGTTTATTCCTACAGTGGGGGTTTAGCTCAGCTGGGAGAGCGCGGGCTTTGCAAGCCTGAGGTCAGGGGTTCGATCCCCCTAACCTCCACCATCGAATCCTCGAGCCTCGTGTATACGGGGCTCTTTTCATATGAAGCGGGCGCGCTTGAGCGACGATCCTCCGCGCTACATGGAATAGTGCCCGAGCTCGATGAAGGTGCGCTTGGATTCGGTCACGCTGGCACGCGTCACATCGAGATGACGCAGTGCGAGCGAGGTAAAGAGCACGTCTACGATGAGCATCTGCACAATGAGGCCGGTCTGACTTGCCAGGCGCAGTTTGCTTTCCACGCACGAGGTGAGCAAAAGGCACGTTGCCTTTTTGGCGATGCCGCCCATGCCGCGCTGCGTGATGAGGATCACATCGCAGCCGCGCTTCCGAGCGATATTGATGAGCTGCTCGTTTTCGATTGAGCGACCGAGCACGGTGAAGCATACCAGCACGTCGCCCGGTTTGATGTTGAGGATGGCCTCCAGCTGGAGGTGGAAGTCCTCGTAGTACACCGTGGGGATGTCGAGGCGCATGAGCTTGATGGAAAACGCCCGCGCAACCGTGCCCGACGCGCCGAGGCCTGCAAGATATAGCTTATGGCCCGAGGTATATGCCGTATCGATGATATCGACCGCGTGCTCGAGTTCTTTGTGGTCGAGCACGTTGCCGGTGCTTTCAAGCGAGCTGATGGTATAGGCGGTGAGCTTGTTGGCGACTGCGGCAGGGGTATCGTCGGGGCGGATATCGGCCAGATCGAGCCCTGCATGCTCGCGTACGGCATTTGCCGCCGAAAGCGAGATCTTGAAGTCGCGGTACCCGGTTGCACCCATCGTACGTGCAAAGCGCACGATGGTCGCCTCGCTCACGTTGCAGGCGTTAGCGAGCTCCTCGGTCGACATCGAGGGTACCTCATAGCGGTGCTCGAGGATGTAGGAGCCGATGGTGTGATAGGCGCCGGAAAGGGTGGGCAGCGACCCTTCGATCATCGAGATGACGTTCTGCTTACCCACGTGAACCCCTCTCTCATGGTAGGGCAGTCCCTATAAGTTTACGTGGTTTATTGCGACTTCGCGCCCCTCAATTCCCCTAAAGATTGCCTCGTGTCATATGTCCGTACATTTCACCAGCTACATGGGGGTACCGTGTGCCGCCCCGACCGCTCACCGGGCAAAATCTCTCCCGACATACCGTTCACGGCGCTAAAAATCTCGTTCACGGAAATTTTGTTACATAGAAATAGCCCAATACGAAACTTTCCTACAAGTGTGTTTATTATGGAAGAACGTTCAAACTAGAGGAAGGGAGTTCGTGTGAACGACAAGCTGAAGATCGCCGTTGTCGGAGCCGGCATCTACGGTAGGAACCACCTCAACGGATACACCTGGAACCCGCGCTCTGAGCTTGTGGCTGTCTGCGATCTTTCCGAGAAGATCCGCCAGCAGGTCGAGGCCGAGTATGGCGTCAAGGCGTATGCCGATCTTGACGAGCTACTCACCACCGAAGACGTCGACGCCGTCTCCGTGGCCACCCCCGATCCCTATCACAAGGACCCCGTGCTGACCGCCATCAAGCATGGCAAGGACGTGCTGGTCGAGAAGCCGCTTGCCACCACGTCGGCCGATGCGCATGAGATCATCGACGCCGCCGAGAAGGCCGGCGTGCGCGTGATGGTCGACTATCACAAGCGCTGGGATCCTGCATCGATCGCCGTGAAGAACAAGCTCGCCGAGGAGGGCACCGGCGCTCCGCTGCGCGGCTACATGCGCATGGACGATATCATCGACGTTCCCACGAACTGGCTTAACTGGGCGCACGCTTCCAGCCCCGTGCACTTCCTGGGTACCCATTGCTACGACCTCATTCGCTGGTATATGGGCTGCGAGGTCACCGAGGTCTATGCGCGCGGCCACAAGGGCCTGCTCCAGTCCATGGGCGTTGACACCTACGACACCGTGACCGCGATGCTCCAGTTTGAGAACGGCTGCACGTGGACGGTCGAGAACTCCTGGATCGTTCCGAACGGCTTTGCCAAGGCGGACGACTCCTGCACGCACATCATGTGCGAGAATGCGCTCATCCGCGTCGATTCCCAGCGCCGTGGCGTCGAGTTCTTCGACAGCCAGAAGGGCTACACCCCCAATATCTGCTTCATGCAGGACAACGGCGGTCGTCTCGCGGGCTTCGGCATCGATCCTATGCGCGACTTCGTCGACTGCATCCAGACGGGCAAGCCGTTCCTCGCCGGCCTCACCGACGGCCTCCATGCCGAGCTCATCGCCGAGGCCGTTACCAAGAGCGTCGAGACGCACGAGGCCGTGAAGCTCGAGTACTAAGCACGTCGTTCGGCGTTTCGGGAAGGCGGGCGCCAAACCGGCGGTACCGTCCCCCAACCGACCGCTTTGTAACGTCGGCCGCCTTCCCGCGTACCACGTCAAACGACACGGTATCTTGGATTTGTAGGGTTTCGTTATAAGAAAGGAATGGTGCTCATGTCTACTATGAAGATGGTCCGCGTGGACTACCGCCTCGTGCATGGTCAGATTGTGGCGAAGTGGATCAAGTTCCGTCCCGTCGACCGCCTGATTCTCGTCGATGATGCGCTCATCAACGACGACTTCATGGCCGACATCTATCGCATGTCTGCGGGCGACAAGGAAGTCGACATCACCACCGTTGCCGACATCCAGCAGGCGCTGGATCGCAAGGACGACAACGTGATGCTCATCTTCAAGGATGTCGACAGCGCGTATCAGGCGTTCAAGAACGGCATCGCCATCCCCGAGCTCAATGTGGGTGCCGTGCAGTCGGCACCCAATCGCAAGAACGCGATGCAGGGCGTTGCGCTCTCGCCGGAGGAGTACGACAAGCTGGCCGAGATCAAGGCTTCGGGTATCAACGTCTACCTGCAGCCCATTCCCGAGACCTCGGCAAACAGCCTCGAATCCGTTGAGGGCAAGGTTAAATAGGCAGGAAACTGCAAGTTAGAGAGAGGAGAGTCCTTATGGAAGGCGCACAGCTTATTCTCATGGCGGTGGCTATGGGCGTGCTGTACTGGCTTGCGCGAGGCATGATCGGCGGTTACTTCGCCCTGTTCTTCTTCGCGAGCCCCATCTTCGTTGGCGTCGTTGCCGGCGCTATCTACGGTGATGTCGTCCAGGGCCTCATCATCGGTGGCGGTATCGCTGCCGTGTTCGCCGGTATCATCGCACCCGGCGGCAACCTACCGACCGACTCGGCACTTGCTGCAACAACGGTCATTCCCATTGCACTTGCAACCGGTCTTTCCGTCGAGCAGGCTATCGCGTTCGCGGTGCCCATGGGCCTCGTTGGCTCGCTCGTCACCACGCTTCGCCGCTTCGTGAACATCATCTTCGTGCACCGTGCCGATGCTGCGGTTGCCAAGGGTGATACCGCCGAGCTTTCGCGCTGCGCGCTTATCTATCCTCCCATTATCGAGCTCCCCATCCTCTTCCTCCCGGTCTTCATCGTCGTGATGTTTGGCCAGGATGCCATGCTCGCTTTCATGAACGTCGTGCCCGACTGGGTCATGCAGGGCCTCTCCGTCGCCGGCGGCGTTATGCCCGCTATCGGCTTCGCCCTCATCATGAACATGATTGGTCAGCCCAAGATGCTGCCCTACACCGTGATCGGCTTCATCATGGTCCAGTGCCTGTCGCTGAACAACATCACCGCTGGCCTCGTTGCCGGCTGCGTAGCCGTTCTGGTTGTCATGGCAAAGCGCGACGCTGCTAAGGAGGCGTAACAAATGGCTGAAGATACCAAGCGCATCTCCCTTACAACGGCTGATGTAAACAAGGTCATCGCTCGCTGGTACATCAACTGCGAGATCTCGCTCAACTTCGAGCGTATGCAGTCCATCGCGTTCACCGACGCGCTCCTGCCCGCGCTCAAGAAGCTCTATCCCAACAAAGATGATCTCAAGGACGCCATGACGCGTCACATGGAGCTCTTCAATACCAACGCCACCGCCGGCGGCCTCATCTTGGGTACCGTCCTGGCGATGGAGGAGGAGAAGGCGAACAACATCGACGCCATCCCCGGCGAGTCGATCATCGCGGTCAAGACCGGCCTCATGGGTCCCTGCGCCGCATTCGGCGACTCGTTCTCTGCAGGCACCATCACCACGCTGTTCATCCTCGCCGCGTGCTCGCTTGCGCAGCAGGGCAACTTCCTCGGCGTGCTCGTGCTGTTCCTCGGCACGATGGTGACGCTCTGCGAGCTCATCCTCACCACGAAGCTCACCTACAAGCAGGGTCGCTCCGCCATTAAGAACGTGCTCGGCTCGGCGCTCATGAACTCCGTGACCGAGGGCGCCAACATCCTTGGCATGACCATGATGGGCGTGCTTACCTCTTCGATGGTGTCGCTGTCGCTGGCATTGCAGGTGACCTCGGGTGAGTCGACGATGGTCATTCAGGATCAGCTGGACACCCTCATGCCCGGTCTGCTCCAGATTGCCGTACTGTTCACCTACTATCTGCTCATCAGCAAGAAGAACGTGAGCATCGTCAAGCTCGTGCTCGGCACCCTCGTGGTTGCGCTCGTGCTCGCCTTCTTCGGCATCGTTTAGGTCGCATGTGCGTCTGCGCTGCGGGGGCGGGCCCCTCGCAGCGCATCGGCGCATGGCAGCCAGCCCCGCGCCGGCGCCATGCGCCTTTTTATTACCTGTAACACATCAGCTCGATAACAAGGAGTCTGTTATGAAAGGCATTGTTCTGGTAAGCCACGGCCACCTCGCCGAGGGCATGCTCGACGCCGTCAAGATGTTCGCCGGCGAGCCCGAGCAGATCGAGGCGCTGGGCTTCATGCCCGGTCAGGAGATGGCCGAGTTTGCGCTGGCGCTCAAGCAGGCGGTCGAGAACGTCGATACCGGCGACGGCGTCGTGGTCTTCTGCGATCTGCTGTTTGGCTCGCCGTGCAACTGCTCCGGCATGCTCCTGCGTGATCCCGAGAGTCTTGATCGGGTGCAGGTGGTGACCGGCGTGAACCTGCCTATGGTGATTGAATACGTGACCGCGCGCGGTTTTGGCATGGATGTCGAGACGCTCATTCAGACCGGTCGCGATGGCATCACCGACTACAACGAGCTGCATCGCGCGCGCATGGCGAAGGCATAGCGCCCTATGGACGAGAACGACATCAGGGAGCTCCTGCTGGGACGCGGCATCGACTTTGCCCATCATGCGACGCTGCTCGCCACGCTCAAGCCCACCGTGGGCGCGTACCACAACGGCATGGGCGACTACATGAACACGATGCGCGAGCACGTGCTGCATCTCAATAGTTCTGGCATCGCCATCATCCCCATTGACGATCGCCGCGGCAAGATGATCGAAGACGAGCTGCTGTTCATCCCGAACGAGAAGATCGCGCAGCTCAAGATGAACATGAAGCTCATGAGTCTCACGTTTACCATCGATACCGAAGACGGCGAGCTTGTCTACAAGGTGCGGCGCAGTGTGTTGGGAGCGCCCTGGCACAAGGAAAACCTGGCGTTCATCCTGCTTCGCGCCGGCGCGGGCGACGCACAGGATGCCGCAGCTGCGGTAACGGTTGCCGAGCACGAGGCGGTACCTCGTGAAGACGATGCGTCCCACGGCACGGATGCGTAGCCTTTGATACCATAGGCTTTCAAAGGAAGCGCAGGATTTTGGCAGAGCGGAGGCGCGCATGACGCGCGACGAGGCGTTGCAGGTATTAGGGTTGAAGCAAGGCGCATCTCCTCGCGAGGTGCGCCTTGCCTATCGTGAGCTCGCCCAGATGCTCCATCCCGACAAATTCAACGACAACAAGAAGCTTCGCGCGCGCGCCGAGCAGCAGATGCGTTCCATTAATGAAGCGCGGGACGTATTGCTCAAAGGTGTTTCCGCAACATCGAGCCATGCTGATGGCGCGGCCTCGCGCAGGACGCGTACCTCGGGTGCTTCCGCCTCGACACCCGCGGAGATCGCCTTTGAGGCCGAGGCTCGTGCACATGCCGCGGAAACTGCCCGCCTTACCGTGGTGGCTCAGGCACGCACGCTGCGCGAGCGCCGCGGGGGCATGGTGGGTATGATCGCCGTCGCCGCGCTGGTGCTGATAGTTACCTGGCGTATGAGCGGGCTGGTGGGAAGCGTGGTCTCGTCGGTGGCGCTCATGGTGACGGTGTGGGGCATCTTCGATGTCGTGACCCTGTCAAACCAGATGAAGGTGCTTGCACAGCGCGCCCGCGAACTCCAGCGGCAGCGCGATGCCGCACGCGATATTGCCCGCCGCGCCCGTGAGCTTTGAGATCCTGCGCGTCGCGGCACACCTGGCCCGCGCGTGCGTAGCCGCCGTGCTAGAATGACCCTCAATCGTATGGAAGGGATGCACGACATGAGCAATGCGCAACAGCATACGGGCGCGGTGTCGCCCGAGCTCGATGAGATGGTGTGTGACCTCATCGGCTTCATGCTCGATGAGCTTGCCGAGGGTCGTGACCCCGGTGTGGTGGCGTGTGCCGAGGATGCGGCGTCCGGTCGCATCGAAGCGGCGTTTTCCGATGACGGTGAAGAGGCTTGTCTCGAGGCGGCGCAGGCGTTCATTATGCAACATGCGGCAGGCGTTCCTGCCGACGGCATGGGTACGATGGATCGATATGCCATCGCGTACGCCGGAGCCGTCGAGGTCGAAGGGGCGTATCACGACGCCGTGCTCGTAAGTTTCTTTGAACGCGCCTTGCCGGTGGGATACTCGGCATACGTGCTGTTCGAGAACGCCGGTGCAGGCGATGCGTTCGGCTGGGCCGATCCCGAGCCCGCCGGCGAGGAGCCAGCGCTTATCTAGCGCGTCCCCGCGACGTGGAATTCTAGCGATACAAAGCGCTTACAGCGTGAACTTAGCCGTTTACCTCTTTTTCGTTTACTATAATGGCTGTTTGCGCTAACGGATGCCCACCCGCCCCGCGCATCACGACCATATTCACATCATGACCCATTCATGCCGTATCGAGTCGAGGCGTCTCCCGCCGGAATCATCTCGTGCGGCATGTAGGACGAATAGGGGAGCAGAACACCATGCGAGTCGATAATCTCAGAAACATCGCAATCATCGCGCACGTCGACCACGGCAAGACCACGCTCGTCGACAAGCTGCTGCGCGCAACGGATGCTTTCCGTGCCAACCAGCAGGTCGAGGAGCGCGTGCTTGACTCTAACGACCAGGAGCGCGAGCGCGGCATCACCATTCTCGCGAAGAACTGCTCCATCGAGTACAAGGGTGTCAAGATCAACGTCATCGACACGCCCGGCCACGCCGACTTTGGTGGCGAGGTAGAGCGCGTGCTCAAGATGGCCGACGGCGCCCTCCTGCTCGTCGACGCGTTCGAGGGCCCTATGCCTCAGACCCGCTTCGTGCTGTCGCATGCCATTGCCACGGGGCTGCGCGTCATGATCGTGATTAACAAAATCGACCGTCCGGGCGCCGACCCCGAGCGCGCCTACAACGACTGCCTCGATCTTATGGCCGACCTTGGCGCCAACGACGAGCAGCTTGAGTTCGCCATGGAGCACGTGGTGTATGCAAGTGCTGTGAATGGCTATGCACGCTATCAGCCCGATGACGACAACCAGGATATGTATCCGCTGCTCGACATGATTCTCGCCGACATGCCCGCTCCCGAGGTCGACGATGCCGCGCCGCTCGCTATGCAGTGCGTTACCATCGATCACTCGAGCTATGTGGGCCGTATCGGCATCGGCCGTATCTACTCCGGCACGCTGCATTCCGGCGACAAGATTCTGGTGGTCAAAAACGATGGTAGTTCGAGCGTGCAGACCGTGAAGCAGCTTTTCACGTTCGATTATCTCGGCCGCACCGAGTGCCAAGAGGTGCAGGCTGGTGATATCGCCGCGGTGGTGGGTATCGATCACACCGACATCGGCGATGTGTACACCGATCCCGATAACCCGGTGCACCTCGATCCCATCGAGATCGATCCTCCTACCCTCTCTGTCGTGTTCGAGGCGTCAACCTCGCCGCTCGTGGGGCGCGACGGCGACATCGTGGGCGCGCGCCAGCTCAAAGAGCGTCTCGCTCAGGAAGCCGAGAACAACGTGACCATGAAGATCGAGGAGCTCGAGGACAAGAGCGGTGTCGAGGTTTCCGGCCGCGGCATCCTGCATCTTTCGGTGCTCATGGAGACTATGCGCCGCGAGGGCTATGAGTTCCAGGTGGGGCGCCCGCGCGTTCTCATCAAGAAGGATGAGAACGGCAACCGCATGGAGCCGGTCGAGCAGGCCGTGGTGGAGTGCCCCGACGAGTACTCGGGTAAGGTCATCGAGATCTTCGGCAATGCGGGCGGCACCATGACTAACATGCACGCCGGCAACACCGTGACGCATATCGAGTTCAAGATCCCCACGCGCGGCATCATGGGTCTCAAGAATCGCATCTTGAACGTTACCCATGGCGAGGGCGTTTTCTATCACACCTTCCTGGAATATGGTCCGTATGCCGGCGAGCTCGGTCAGCGCAACAACGGCGCCATGATCTCCATGACCACCGAGAAAGCCGTGGCGTATGCGCTCGGAACGCTGCAGGAGCGCGGCCAGCTCTTCGTGGAACCCGGCACCGAGTGCTATGAGGGCATGCTCGTGGGCGAGCGCAACAAGCCGGGCGATATGGTGGTGAACATCGCGCGCACCAAGAACCTCGGCAACCAGCGCTCCTCGACTGCAGATATCGCCGTGCAGCTCACGCCGCCGCGCACCTTCACGCTCGAGGAAGCGCTCGAGTACATTGCCGACGATGAGCTTGTCGAGATTACGCCCAAGAACATCCGTCTGCGCAAGCGCATCCTTGATGCCACCGCGCGCAAGAAAGCTGCTGTTCGTGCTGGTCAGGTGAACAAGTAGGCCGGTCGGCTAGGTTGGTGTTGCGAAGGGCTCTGCGCCTCCGCGCATCTACCCAATAATAGTTTGAATGCACGAGCCCGTCGGACTTGCCGGCGGGCCGCTTGTATTTGAACTTACCATGGCTTGGGACACGCATCTCGTCCACAACGGAGTATGGCAAGCAGTTCGCTATGCGGGAGGGCACGACGGCTCTTCCCAATGAAAAAAACGGTCCCTTACAAAGTGCTTACAGCAAGCCCCAATCCCTTACGGTGCCAACATAGTGCCTTACTGGAGCATAAAGCCTTGTTGACACTGTGTTCCTACCCTTGAACATGGCGCGCACTAATCCTATGGGGGAGGCGTGCTTTTGTCTGAAATCGGAGGGGTGGAGTACATGTCGGGTTTGTGTGAGATGTTAGGTGAACGGTTGAGAAAGCTGCGAGCTGGCAATGCGCGACGTTCGTATGCGCACATGCTTGCAGTCGCCCTAAGTTCGGTGCTGTTCTTGCAGACAGCCTTGATGCCGCTCACCGGCGTTGCTGCATATGCGGAGAGCTTGGGTATTTTTGGTTTTGGGGCGGACAACCAGGCAGCCCCACAGGCGCTGGGCGAGAACGAGGACGAGATCAAGATCGCCGTCCTCTCCGACATGCACTACTATCCCGTGAACTTCGTGAGCGATTGCGACGACTACACCACCTACGTGGGCGGCGACCCCAAGATGCTCGAGGAGTCCGGTTCCATCGCCGATGCCGCGCTCAAGATGGTGCGCGAGGACAACCCCGATATCCTCCTTGTCTCCGGTGACCTCACCAAGGACGGTGAGTATCAGGGCCATCAGGACCTGGCGGCCAAGTTCCAGGCGCTCGAGGACGACACCGATACCGAGGTCTTCGTCATCAACGGCAACCACGACATCTACAACTACGTCGACGCGTGCACTTTCCAGAACGGCTACAAGGAGAGCGCCCAGACCACCACGCCCGACGAGTTCAAAAAGATCTACGCGAACTTCGGCTACAACGGCGACTTCGAGGCCCAGTACTTCACGAACCCTGCTTTCAGCGAGCAGGCGGGCGGTCTCTCCTATGCCGTCGACCTCGGCCGGTTCACCATCGTCGCCATCGATTCCGGCATGTACAGCCCCGACGCCGGCACCGGCTACGACACCAACGAGCACATAACCGCCGGCCGGGTTGACGAGGATCTGCTCCCCTGGGTGACCGAGCGCATCGAGGAGGCCGATGCTGAGGGCGACACCGTGATCGGCCTCATGCACCACGGCCTCGTCCCGCACTTCGAGGGCGAGGAGGACATCCTCTCCGAGTACGTGGTCGAGGACTGGCAGAACACGGCGACCGCCTTCGCCGACGCCGGCATGCGCTACATCTTCACCGGGCACATGCATGCGAACGACATCGCCGAGTACACGACCGTCTCGGGCAACCACATCACCGACCTCGAGACGGGCTCGCTCTCCTCGTGGAGGAGCCCCATGCGCACGGTGACCATCACCAAGGGCGAGGCGCTGAACGACGGCACGAACCGCACCCATGAGACGTTCACCGTGAGCTCGCGCGGCGTGACCTCGATCGACTTCACCGACCACACGGGCGCCACGACCCACATCGATGATTTCCTGACCTACACCCAGCAGAAGCTCTATCCCGAGACGCTCTTCAACAACATGGCCAACGGCATGCTCAGGCCCATCCTGCAGGAGATCGGCGAGCAGGGTCTGCGCCCGTGGCTCGCGGAGAACCTGCCCGACGTCGATATCGACGCCCTGGTCCTCGACGCCGTGCCCGGCCTGCTCGAGGGCGGCATGGACATCGAGCTCGGCACCGGCATCGGCCGCGTGCATGTCGAGTATCGCAACGGTGGCATCCAGCTGCAGCCCTCGGGCACGGCGGGGCTCATCGGTGACATGACCATCACCGACGCCCAGATCCTGCGCCTCGTGGACGACGTCCTTGCTAAGATCGAGGCTCGCTACATCGACAACCCCGACTGGCTGCTCGGCAAGATCGACGAGATCGTCACAAAGGTCTCGAACTACGGTCTCACCTCGCTCGATGCCGAGGAGAAGACCATCTACGACCTGGTCTTTGTGATTCTGACCGGACATTACGCCGGCGCCGAGCATCCGCCTGCGTGGGTGGCGGACGCCGTGGCGACCATTCGTCAGGGCGACATCTTCCAGAGGCTCATCAATGACCTGCTCGACTCCCTCATGCCGATCGTGAACGACGTGCTCGCCAACACCTCGATCGACACGAGCATCGCGTTCAGCGGCCTGTGGAAGACCGCGATCGACTCCATGACCAACGACGGCAATCTCAAGGCGACCCTCGAGACCTTCGGCTTTGACGAGACGGCCATCCGCGCGCTCATCGAGGGCCTCATCAACGAATACATGAGCCCGAGCTTCCTCACGGGCATGGGGAGTCTCGTGGGCAACATCTGCGACTCCATGCTCTATGACACCAACGGCGCCGACGACGTGATCGGGGGTGAGGGTCGCACCATCACCTTCGACGGCACCACCGAGGCGCCCGAACCCTCCGTGGAGAACGGGCTTTTGCCCACGCAGGTCACGATGACGCTCGGGCCCAATTCCAAGACCGACCGCGCCGTGCGCTGGTATACCGGCACCAATGTGACCGAGGGCGTGGTGCAGGTGGCTACGGACGCGAGCTTCAGCGAGGACAGCCTGGTGAGCGAGGTCGATGCTACCTCTGAGGAGGTCACCAAGCCCAAGACGCAGCTCAATCTCGGCCTCGTCACCACGTACGGAACCCAGCAGGCGACCAAGCACTCCGCGACCATCCCGGGCCTCGCCGAGAACACCGACTACTACTATCGCGTGGGCGACAAGGAGCACGGCTATTGGAGCGACGCCATCCCCTTCACCACGGGCGCCGAGACCGATGACGCGGACACCTTCAGCTTCATCAACGTCAACGACTCCCAAGGTATGGTCGAGTCCGACTACGACGTCTACCTGAATACGCTCGAGCAGGCGCACCAGACGTTCCCGGACGCCGCTTTCACCGTCCACGGGGGCGACTTTGTGGATGACGGCGCCAACGAGGACTACTGGACCTGGGCGCTCGATGACGAGAACAACGTGGCCCAGGGTATGGCCATGGCGCCCGCCGCGGGCAACCACGAGGCGAAGAGCGACGTCGAGGGCATCACGGACGCGAACCCCATCATCTCGCACTTCAACCTTGCGAACGTGCCCCAGGGCCAGGACCTCTCCACCGGCGTGTACTACTCCTTCGAGTACAAGAACGCCACGTTCGTCGTGCTCAACACCAATGACCTGGGCGCGGATGGCGGCATCTCGCAGGCGCAGTACGACTGGGCTTACCAAACGCTCTCGACGGCCGACACCGAGTGGAAGATCGTTCTGCTGCACAAATCGCCCTATTCCAACGGGCCTCACCAGACCGACGAGGACGTGGTGGCGATCCGCGGCCAGATGGATGCGCTCGCGGCCTCGTGCGACGTGGACGTGGTGCTCTCCGGCCATGACCACGTGTACAACCGCACGCCCTACCTCATGCGCGGCGAGACCCAGACCGTCACGACCGAGACCCAGACCTACCAGGGCACCAATTACGAGACGGCCGTGAACCCCAACGGCACCGTCTTCATCATCGCCGGCACCTGCGGCGTGAAGAACTACGTGCAGGACACCACGGGCGGCATCCCGAGCCAGGTCGCGCTCGACCTCTCGGTGCCCGTCTACACCGGGTTCACCATCGACGGCGACCACCTCTACTACCAGGCCTACACCGTGAGCGGGGATTCCTCCACCATGGTCGACAGCTTCGCCATCTCCAAGGCGGAGGAGGAGACCCCGGCCTGGCAGAAGGTCGAGGAGCAGATCGCCGCGTTGCCCGAGCAGTCCGAGGTGACGACGTCCGACAAGGCGGCCATCGAGGCGGCCCGCGCGGCCTACGACGCGCTCTCCGCCGAGGACCAGCAGCAGGTCTCCAACCTGGACCGCCTCGTCGCGGCCGAGCGTATGCTCTCGCTGCTTGAGAGCGTCTCGGGCAAGCGCACGGTGACCGTCTCGAACCACGACGACTTCACGAACGCGATCAATGATCCCAGCGTGGGCACCATCATCACCCAGGGCACCATCGAGTTCGACGAGGGCGGCCTGTTCGATGACGGCGACCGCGAGATCTACGTCAGGCGCGACGTGGTGGTCCGCGGCTCGGGCGAGCTCAAGTACTGCCGCTTCCATGTGGAGAACGGTGCGACGCTCGTGCTCGCCGGCTCCGTCTACGTGAACGACACGCGCACGCAGGGCTCCTTCTACGACGCCCTCAACCCTGTCGAGGTCAACGCCGGCGGCACCCTCATCACGCAGGATGAGGTGTCGCTCCGCACCGAGTACGGCACCGGCGGCAGCGACGACGGCGTGGCCGTGAAGCTCATGGGCGCCGGCGCCACCGCGATCCTCGGCAGCTCGGGCACCTATTGGGGCTCCGAGGCGGCCGTGCTCTCCACCGCGAGCGGCACCACGCTCGTCATCAACGACGGCACCTTCAACGCCAAGAACAGCAACCGTGTCGTCATCGACACGCACGGCGACGCCACGGTGAACGGCGGCACCATCTCGAGCATGTGGATTTCGGGCACGCTGCGCGTGAACGGCGGAACCTTCGAGCACCAGGACTCCGCGTCGAGCAATTGGACCCCGCTCGCCGTCTCGGGTGGCAACGCCTATATCACCGGCGGCACGTTCGAAACCTACAACGGCCGCGATGGAATCGCCTCCATCAAGCTGGAGAACGGCGCCCGCATGCACATCCTCGCCGATACGAACGGCGCGGTGCAGATCGGCGGCGTGAACGCCTACGTGGGCTCGCCCTCCACGACCGACTACGAGAACGTGCGCCTAGGCTACGTGCGCGCAAACGGCTGGAACGGCTCCCAGGACGGCATCTACCGTGTGGACGGCGCCGCGAGCGCGAGCTCCGTGGAGGATATCGCCGCGCTCAACGCCTCGCGCCTCTCTACCAACGACGTCTCCGACAACGGCAACTACATGACCGCGGCGCTGCTCGACGGCACGAGCACGGTCTTTGGCAAGTACTGGCTCTATGGTGGCAGCAGCAGCAAGGGTGCGCCCTCCGGCTCCGGGATCATCGGCTCCGGCGAAGTGATCGTCTATGGGCCCGTGCGCACGATCCAGAACAATCCCGTCACGGGCGTGACCATCGACGACGATGCCACGCGTCTCGTGGACCTCAACCAGGAGGGGGCCGACACCCTGCGCCTCACGGGCTACACCACTCCGGCAAACGCCTTCGACAACGGCATCACCTGGAGCTCGGACAACGCGCAGACCGCGTCCGTCGAGGAGCGCAACGGCCAGGGCGTCGTCACGATCAAGCAGCCGGGCGGCGCCAACATCACGGCGACCTCGGACTCCAAGCCGAACCTCTCGGATTCCGTCGAGGTCATCGCAGTGCGCCCGACGCTTGGGGGCCCGGAGACGCTCGACGAGGAGACTTCGACCGCGACCTATGCGGCTGACAAGGGTTTCCAGAGCGACGCCTACGACAGCCGTCTCACCTGGCGGTACTCGGTGAACGACCAGACGCTCGCCACGATCGATGCCAAGACGGGCGCGCTCACCAAGCTCAAGCCGGGTACCGTCACCGTCACCGCGACGCTTTGCCTTGATGGCGAGCCCACGGCAATCACCATCACCAAGGACGTCGTGCTCAAGGCGGTGCCCGAGGCGCCCGAGGCCGACGTGGTGAACGGGCTCATCGACGTCCAGGTGAGCGACGCCAACACTGATATGGCGGCGACGCATACCGCACAGACCTTCGAGACCCTCATCGACAACACCGAGGGCGAGAACGACTCCTACACGATCGGCGACGTCTACTCCGAGGATGCGGCCGCGAGCAACCCGATCGAGGGCATCACCAACTTCCTCGGCATCACGCGTGCCGCGAAGATCTACAAGGTCGACGTGATTATCCAGGCTGCCCCTTACGTGGCTGCCTTCGATGAGGCGCTCAGGCTCGAGGCGGGCTCCCATGAGGTTTCGGGCGACGGGTCCAAGACCGTGACCCTGGTGTGGAGCGACGGCGATCCGTCTGCCGAGCCCGCTGTCTCGGCTGGCTGGACGCTCGAGGATCCTGAGGCCACGCCCGTCACCTTCCAGGGCATGTGCATGGCAGCGCAGGCGGCGCCCGTCCTCACGGTGACCCCCGGTGCCGATAACGCGACGGTGACCGTTACTGGCGCTGACGGGGCTCAGCTCTACGGTGACATCCAGTGGTCCGATCACGAAACCGACTGGACCGCGGGCACGTTCCATACCCTCGAGCCCGGCATCAACGAGCTCCCGGTCAGGAGCGACGGCACCTTCTACATCCGCGCTGTGGGCGATGATACCCACGGCCCGAGCGAGGCCGCGAGCGTGACCATCAACAAGGTGACCTTCAAGGTCAACGAGGGCGAGGGCTCGTTCGCGGAGGGCTCGCCTACTACGTGGTTCCTTAAGTCCGGCGAGGCAGTCGGTGCGGGCAACATGCCGACCGTGACCCGCGACGGCTACGTCTTCGCTGGCTGGAAGACCGCGGACGGCACCGAGTTCGATGGTGCGACCACCGTCAACGGCGAGATGACGGTCACGGCGCAGTGGAGCGTCGACAATGCATCGGTGGCTCCTGTGGCGCCCACCCCTGAGGGCGTCGCAGAGCTGCTCGCCAACCAGCTGACCGTGAGTCTTCACGGCGTGAACGAGCTTCATAGCGAGGATGAGGGCGACGACTCCCATCCGGACGTGACCTTCGGCAACGGCGGCATGGCCCAGCTCCCCGCTGCCGCCTTCGAGGCGACCGCGCCCGCACCGGTCGACGGTCAGGATGGCGTCTATACCATGGCCGTCACCATGGGCGCCCAGGCATTCCTCGATGCCTATTCCCAGATGGCGGATGCCGAGGGCGGCGAGCCCTACGGCGAGCATTTCCTTGCCAGCAAGGATGCCCAAGACGAGTTCACGCTCACGCTCGAGCTCGATACCACCGATCTTGCCGAGGGCGAGCAGCCCGTGTGGAAGCTCTCCGATGACACGCCCGCAAGCTACACTTTCGACATCACCTGCCTGACCCTCCGTCCTGCCGAGGCCGAGATCTACACCGGAGGTGCGAGCGATACGGGCGGGCACTTCGTGGACCAGTACGTGATCGACGGGCAGGGCAACGCCTACGCTATCGAGGCGCTCAATGCCCTGCTCGATGAAGGCACCGAGGCGAGCATCAAGTACTATGCTGAGGACGGCACCGAGGTCACCGACGACACCGAGCCCGGCCATTACATCGCGCGCATCGATGTCGAGACCATCGGTGCCCAGACGCGCGCTGGGGGCGATGCGGACGAGTCGCTCGAGGTGACGGTCAACGGCAGCGAGTACACCTATGCGCTCGAGCCCTCTGAGCTCATCATCCGCAGCGTGTCCGATAGCGATAGTGCCGAGCGGGGCGACTGCAACGTCGACCTGCTGGACAACACCGATGCGGACGTCATTAAAGCAGCGCTTGCCGAGGCAGCAGGCGGCGTCGTCGCCTCGCTTCCCGCGAACACGACCATCTACTTCAATGGCGATACCTCGATTCCTCTTGCAAGCACCGATGGCGTGACGCTATTCTCCGACGATCTTCTGCCCGGACAGCGCGAGGCCGAGCTCATCGACCACGCTGAGGAGCAGACGCAGACCACGATTGGCGACACGTACGACTTCCAATACCTCGACCTTGTGGACGAGAGCCAATCCAACGCATGGGTGAGCTCGAGCGCAGGTACCACGGTGTACTGGCGCATCCCCGAAGGAGTGGATCCTGCGAGCGTGAAGGTCTACCACTTCACCGGCTTGCACCGCGACTACACCGCTACGGACGATGAGGTCTCCGACCTCATTGCTCAGAGCGCGGTCGAGCCCATGGAGCTCACCCCGGGTGACGGCTATGTGAGCTTCACGGTGCCTCCATCCGGCTTCAGCCCCTTCCTTATGGTCTGGGACAAGCAACAGGCACAGACTGCTACCGTGACCTTTGATGCCGGTGAGGGCCAGCTCGATCAGGGATACCAGGATACCCAGACGGTGACTGTTGGCTCCACGATCGCACAGTTGCCCACGGCGACACGTACGGGCTACGAGTTCGGCGGGTGGTACACCGACGAGGCCTGCAGCGACGCCAACGTATTCGTTGCCGGAACGACCCAGGTCACGGGCAGCATGACGCTCCATGCTAAGTGGACGCCCAAGACCTACACGGTCACACTCGATGCCGCCGGTGGCACCATTGAAGGCGCTGGCACAAAAGAGATCACGGCGACCTATGACATCAAGCTCGGTGTGCTGCCGGAGCCAACGCGTGCCGGATATACTTTCGACGGTTGGTTTACCGCGGCGACCGACGGTGATCAGGTCACGGCCGAGACCGTGTATACCATCGATGGCACCACGACCTACTACGCGCACTGGATGCTTGCGGCGCCTCAGACGGTGGAGCTTACCTTCGACGCGAGCGACGGCATCTTCCCCGGTAATCCCGCGAGCACCACAGCGACAGTTGAGATTCCTGTGAACGGAACGCTGGCTTCCTCTCAGGCACCCGTGCCCGAGCGCGAGGGCTATGCGCTTGCCGGCTGGTATGTGGGCGACGATCCTGAGGTAGCGCTCGTTTTCTCCAATGAGGCCGATCCCGATCAGGGCATCACGGCGACGACCTTCGCTTCAGCGACTACGCTCCATGCCATCTGGCTTGAAGACCTCTCAAGTGATGACGACGTCAGCTTCGCCGGCATCAGCCAAGCCTACACCGGTAATCCCGTCTTCGCGGCGCCTGTCTTTGGTGCAAGCTTCCCAGCTGAGGAGCAGGATGGCGTAGCGGTGTTCTACCGTCCGGCTGGCGCGTCCGATAAGGAGTGGACTGGGGACGCGCCCGTGAACGCAGGTGCCTACGATGTGCGCTTCAGCTACCCGGGTACCGACGCGTACGCGAGGTTTGAGAAAGAATACAGCGCCGGCATCGAGATCACGCCTGCAGATTTGAACCAGACCGGGCTGGCAGCTGAGCCGTCAACAGTTGCGGCAGGTACTGCGCTTGCCGACATCAATCTGCTGGGCGGTACGGTGTCGCTTGCGAGCGGTGTTGAGGTCACGGGCACTTGGCGATGGTCCGATCCTTCTGCTTTCGTAAATCAAGACGGTACTTATCAGGCAGTCTTTGTGCCAACTATCCCCGAGGGCGGCAGCGCGCATAACTATAACCCGCTCTATGTTGACCTGATGATTACCGTGAAATCCACCGATCCCGACCAGCCTGGTGGGAACACCGATCCAGACGATCCAGATGTCACGCCAGAAGCCCCCGATGGCAATCCGGGTATTCCCAGCGGCAACCCAGACAACCAGGGTGGCGATGCCGGTAACCAAGGTGGCAATGTCGATGGCAGCCAGACCGAGACAGCACAGGGACTGCTTGTCCAGACGGGCGATAGCCAACTCCTCATCGCCGGCGCCATAACCATCGTTGCGCTCGTTGCAATAGCGGTCGGCGTCATGGTTCGTAGAAGGCGTCAGCCGTAAATCATGTCCGTGCCGGGCGTGATGCTGGCGGGAATATAGACTTCTCAGCGGGGAGGCGATCGCGCCTCCCCGCTTCATCAGAAAACGGCAAAACAGGTTCACTTACCGAAACCTGTGTGGTCTTTGTTCATATAACCAGTGTGGATGCCGTATCTTATACTGGAAGTGCGTTGTGGCGCGAAGCGCGCCTTCGCCCGTGCGAACCCCCTTACCGCACCGGGCCCATGCGAGAAAGGGAACAACATGACAGATGATGAGCTCAGGCATGTCGCAAACGAGATTCGCAAGGGAGTGCTCGTGGGCACGCATGCCGCCAAATCCGGCCATCCCGGCGGCTCGCTTTCCGCGGCCGATATCTTCGCGTATCTGTACTTCGAGGAGATGAACGTCGATCCGGCAGATCCGCGCAAGGCAGATCGCGACCGGTTCGTGCTTTCCAAAGGCCACACAGCTCCGGGTCTCTATGCCACCCTTGCCGAGCGTGGCTTCTTCCCCAAGGAGGACCTCGAGACCCTGCGCCACATCGGCAGTCATCTGCAGGGTCACCCCAACATGAACGATACCCCCGGCATCGACATGTCTACCGGCTCGCTTGGTCAGGGTATCTCCACCGCGGTGGGCATGGCGCTCGCCGCCAAGCACTGGGGCGACAGCTATCGCGTCTACACGCTGCTCGGTGATGGCGAGATCGAGGAGGGTCAGGTGTGGGAGGCCGCCATGTTCGCGGGTAACCATGCGCTTGATAATCTCGTGGTGATTGTCGACCATAACGGCTTGCAGATCGATGGCACCATCGAGGAGGTCAACTCCGCGATGCCCATTGCCGATAAGTTCCGCGCCTTCAAGTTCCATGTCATCGAGCTTGCTGACGGTAACGACATGGCACAGGTCCGCGCTGCCTTCGAGGAGGCGCGCGCCGTGAAGGGTGCGCCCGTGGCGATTGTTGCCGAGACCGTGAAGGGCAAGGGCGTCTCGTTCATGGAGAACCAGGTTGGGTGGCATGGCACCGCCCCGAATGACGAGCAGTTCGAGCAGGCTATGGCCGAGCTCGCGAAGGAGGCGTAAGCGCTATGGCAGATGTGAAGAAAGTCGCTACGCGCGTCAGCTACGGCGAGGCGCTGGTTGAGCTTGGCGCCGAGCACGACAACTTCGTGGTGCTCGATGCCGACCTTGCTGCCGCAACGCAGACGGGCAAGTTCAAGGCGGCGTACCCCGATCGCTTCTATGACGTGGGCATTGCCGAGCAGAATCTCATGGGCGTTGCTGCTGGTATCGCCTCGACGGGCCACGTTGCCTTTGCGAGCACATTCGCGATGTTCGCCGCTGGTCGCGCGTTCGAGCAGGTGCGCAACTCCATTGGCTATCCGCACCTCAATGTGAAGATTGGTGCTACGCACGCCGGTATCTCGGTGGGCGAGGATGGCGCTACGCATCAGTGCAACGAGGACATCGCCCTCATGCGCACCATTCCGGGCATGACGGTGATCGTTCCTTCCGATGACACCGAGGCCAAGGCCGCCGTGCGCGCTGCCTATGCCATGGAGGGTCCGGTATACATGCGCTTCGGGCGTCTCGCGGTGCCCGTGGTCAACGATCCCGAGAACTTCGATTTCGAGATCGGTAAGGGTATCGTCATGCGCGAAGGTACCGACGTCACGATCGTGGCGTGTGGTCTCATGGTGCAAGCTGCGCTCGAGGCTGCTGAAGCGCTTGCCGAGAAGGGCATCTCCGCCGAGGTTATCGATATGCACACGATCAAGCCTCTCGATGAGGAGCTCATCGTGAAGAGCGCTTCCAAGACCGGTCGTGTGGTCACGTGCGAGGAGCATTCGGTGATCGGCGGTTTGGGCAGCGCCGTATGCGACGTGCTCGCCGCGAAGTGCCCGGTGCCGGTTGAGAAGCTCGGCGTGAACGATGTCTTTGGCGAGTCCGGCCCTGCAGTCGATCTGCTAAAGAAGTACGGTCTCGATGCTGCCGGCGTTGAGGCAGCTGTCGAGAAGGTGCTTGCTCGCTAGCGTGATGCGCGCCTGAAGGGCGCGACGGCCACGTGCACACCATGCACGGCTGGTGGCACATAGAGCATTTGGGCGCTCGGTGTCTCACGACATCGAGCGCCTTGCTGGTAAGGCATGTTCGAAGCTGTGTAGGGACAACGGCTTGCGCGCGCCGCGCACGGTGCATCTTTTCGCAAGATAATCCGTCGAAATGTAAAGAGATAGTGTCTGGTGAACCATTAAGACCCCCAAAAAAGCGGTCTTAATGGTTCATCAGACACTGTTAGTTCAGGGCAACTTTGTACCATAAGCGCCTGCAGCATCGATGCGGCGCGTTTGGTGGTGGCAGCGCGCGTGGGTGCGTGTGGTGTTAGCGCGGCGCCAGCGCACGCGCTTATTTTCCGCGGCGTTTTGCGATGTCGGCGAGGGTGCGCTTGTGGCGGCTTGCTAGCTCGTTGGCGCTCCGGTCGGGCTTGTCGATGCGCGGGCGTTGCGTAGGAGCATGTTCGCGCCCACTGTGGGTGTTGCCTGCATGACCGCGCCGTGGCTTGGCCTTGACAAGCTCGACATGGGGCAGCTCGACGTTTTTGAGGTCAACTTTCGCGAGGTCGACTTCGGTGGGGGAGACAATATCGTAGTGCAGCGACAGGAAACGCAAGCCCATGGTCACCGCCACGCACACGCACACGGCGAAGACATGCGATATGCCATTCATAGCGATGAAGGTGTACGCCGCCGCACCTGCAATCGCGGCGAGTGCGTAGAAATTGCTGCGCTGGAAGATGTAGGGCGTTTGGCCGAGGAACACATCGCGGAGCATGCCGCCGCCAACCGCTGTGAAGAAGCCCATCATGATGCAGATCATGGGATTGAAACCGTATACCAGCGCTTTATCTGCTCCGGTTGCGGCAAACAGACCAACGGCGAAGATGTCGAAGATTGCGATGATGCGATCTTGTCGTTCGATGACCGAGGGAATAATGAACACCACGGCCGCGGTGATGACAGCCCCCGGAAGCGCGAGGTCCTGCTCCAGAATATAGACGCTGCCAACCTGAAGAATCATGTCGCGCAAAAGCCCGCCGCCCAAGCTGCAGGCAACAGCCAAGCAAACGGTTCCCACGGGATCGAGCTTGCGTTCGCGCGCGGTTAGGGCGCCAGAAATCGATGCTGCGACAATAGCCACGAGCTCAAGCCACACCGGTATGGCAACCGGCGCGGAAGCACCGCCGGCAGCAACGAATGCTGCAGCGGTGGAGATGGCTCCTGGATCTTGGGCCAGCATCACGGTCCTTTCGTGCGGGCGATACGCGTGCGCAAGGGCACCTGCTAATAGTACACGCTCATGCGCCGCTCGCGCCCGACGAAGTGCTGCCTCAACTTCCAGCGTTCTCGCGACGCCATGCACGCGGCGAAAGCCCGTATTCCTTCTTGAAAGCACGAGAGAAATGCAGCTGATCGGGGTAGCCGACGGACTTCGCCACATCGCCAATGGAAAGCGCGGTGAGCTTGAGCAGCTCGGCGGCCTTGGTCATGCGATAGCCGATAAGGTACTGCTGTGGCGACAGTTCGGTGGCGTTCTTGAAGACCTTGCCGAAATAGCTTCGATTGAGGCCCGTCTGCTGCGCGATATCCTCGACGGAGATATCGCGCTCGTAGTTGTGCTCGATGAAGGAGATAGCCTCGCTGATATAGAAGTCCTGCAGCTTGCTAGGGGTCGCCGTGCCCACTTCAATCGAGCGCAGCAGATAGTCGAAGAACAGGTAGGCATGGCCTACAAGGTGGAGTGGTGTTTCGTCGCGCTCATCCACCAAATGGCGCATCTCTGTCTCCATCTTGCTGCGCAGCTCGGGCGATGAGGAGCGATAAATGGGGGACGAAGGCGAGAGACTCACCTTCTTAAGGGCCTCCGATACCTGTAGGCCGTCGAATTCGACCCAAATGTACTCCCAAGGGTCCTCGATGTCGGCAAAGTAGGTGTTCACCTGGCCGGGGAAGATGAGAAAGCCCTCGCCTGCATGCAGCTCGTAGCGGCTTTGCTCGCCCGCGCCCTCGGTCGCGATGAGCGTTCCTTTGCCCTTGATGATGTAGTGGAACAGATAGTGACGACGTTGCGCCGGTCCAAATGCATGGCCAGGCTCGCAGAGCTCGCGGCCGTACTGGAAGGGGTGAAGATCGATGAAATTACCTCCGGTGAAGGTAGAGAACACGATTTCATGCGAGGCCATAGGTACCGCCCTCCAATTTGGGAACACATATACATATATGGATAAATACTAGTTAGAGTGTAAATTAAGCCATAAATTATATCAATAAAAGAGTCATATATACATATAAAATGCTACCACCGCCTGTTGAGAGCTATATCGCGAGATTCTTGCCGACTATCCTAAACGAAGCAATGAACTGCGATAACAAGAAATCTCAATATACCGTTACCCCCTCAAAACCAACCGCTTAGCGATTTTGCATACGGAAATTGTAATCAAAATTTAAGCCAACTACCAGCGAAAAGCCAAACTCATCCATATAACATTCCTGCATCATAATAAAACAGCGCAAATTGGCATCTTAGAATGAGGGCCACGGTAACGCTGAGCTGCCTGTATTCGCATGCGATACGGGCGCACGAGAAGGGGAAATGCCATGGCAGGACTTTCACTCGAACACGTGGGGAAGAAGTACCCGAACGGCTATGAGGGCGTCAAGGACTTCAACCTCGAGATTGCCGACAAGGAGTTCATCATCTTCGTCGGCCCGTCTGGTTGCGGCAAGTCGACCACGCTGCGCATGATTGCCGGTCTCGAGGACATCACCTCCGGTACGCTCAAGATCGACGGAAAGGTTGTGAACGATGTCGAGCCCAAGGACCGCGACATCGCCATGGTCTTCCAGAACTACGCGCTGTATCCGCATATGACGGTGTACGAGAACATGGCGTTCCCGCTGCGTCTGCGCAAGGTTGAGCAGAGCGAGATCGACAAGATCGTACGCGAGGCCGCCCGCATCCTCGACCTCGAGAAGCTGCTCGACCGCAAGCCCTCCGCGCTTTCCGGCGGTCAGCGCCAGCGCGTCGCCATGGGCCGCGCTATCGCGCGTCAGCCCAAGGTGTTCCTCATGGACGAGCCGCTTTCCAACCTCGACGCCAAGCTCCGCGTTCAGATGCGCGCCGAGATTTCCAAGCTGCACGATCGCCTGGGCGCCACGATCATCTACGTCACGCACGATCAGACCGAGGCCATGACGCTTGGTACCCGCATCGTTGTCATGAAAGACGGCGTCATGCAGCAGGTCGATACCCCATCCAAGCTCTACAGCGAGCCCTGCAACCTGTTCGTCGCAGGCTTCATTGGCTCCCCGCAGATGAACTTCATCGATGCCACGGTGGGCGAGGCGGCCGGCAAGATCACACTCACCTTTGGCAGCAACACCGTCACCGTGCCCGATTCCAAGGCCGCAGCGCTCAAGCCCTATGTGGGCAAGGTCGTTATCGCTGGCATCCGTCCCGAGGACGTGGTCGAGGAGCACGAGTACGCCGAGGGCAAGACGCTCAGCGAGAAGATTGATGCTACCGTCACGGTGTACGAGCTGCTGGGCTCCGAGGCCATGATCTACGGTGACGTTGACGGCGGCCAGATTTCCGCGCACATCTCCGCCACCAACCCCGTGCGCACCGGCGACGCGATCAAGGTCGCTTTCGATGTCGACAAGCTGCATGTCTTCGACAAAGACACCGAGCTGGCCATCGTTCACTAACTATCAGGAGGAGGGCAAAGCATGCTCAATACGCCTATCACGCGTCGCTCGCTCCTGGGGCTTGGTGCCGCCGGGGCGGCGGGGCTGATGTTCAGCGGTTGCGCCACCGAGCGCGCCGACGGCAAGATCGAAGTGGAGATTGTCTCCTACAAGCAGGAGGCCGTGAGCATCTTCGAGCAGCTCATGGACGAGTTCAACGCCGCGCATGATGACATCTACCTCAACATCACGAGTCCTGCAGACGCCGTTACCATCATGAAGACGCGCTTTGTGCGCGAGGATTACCCCGATGTCATCGGCATCGGTGGCGATGCCGACTACGCCAGTTTCGTCGATTCCAGCATCCTGGCAAACGTGAGCGACTGCGATACCATCAGCAAGGTTTCGCCGGCCTACCAGGACATCCTCAAGAGCGTTACCTACGTGCCCATGGACGGCATCTATGGCGTGCCGTATGTGGCCAACGCCGCCGGTATGCTCTACAACAAGGACATGTTCGCCGAGAAGGGCTGGACCATCCCCGAGACTTGGGACGATATGATCGCGCTTTTCGACGAGATTAAGGCCGAGGGCGAGGTGCTGCCCATCTATCTGGGATACCTCGACACGTGGACAATTCTTTCGCCGTGGAATTCCATTACCATCAACATGGTGCCGAGCGATCTGGCCCGTCAGGTCAACGCCGGCGAAGCAAAGTTCTCCGATTATTACCGCGAGCCGGCCGAGCGTATGCTCCAGCTGCTCGAGTACGCTGAGGACGGTCCTTTCGCCTACAGCTACAACGACGCGTGCACCGCGTTCGCGCGCGGCCAGAGCGCCATGTTCCCTTGCGGTTCGTTCGCCGTGCCCCAGATCCTCTCGGTCAATCCCGAGATGAACATCGGCATGTTTGCCATGCCGTCCGCCGAAAATCCCGACGATCGTATCGTCGTGTCCGGCGTCGACTTGCAGTGGTGCGTTGCCGAGACCTGCGAGCACAAAGACGCCGTGTACGAGGTTATCGCCTTCTTGAATGAAGAGGCCAACGTCCAGACCTACATCGACGACCAGCGTGCCATTCCCTGCACCGAGGGTAACTACACGCTCGATCCGCTCTACGACGACATCCAGCCGTTCCTCGATGAGGGTAAGGTGCTCGACTACCTCGACCATTCCTATCAGTCTTCCATGGCTTGCGACGCCCAGATTCAGACCATGCTGCTCTCGGGCGATGTCGATGCGTTCCTCGAGAAGTGGGACACCGATTGGCAACGCTACAACCGCAGCGTTATTCGCAAGGTACAGGACTACGAGAGCCAGCAGTAAGGAGGGTGCGACATGGCAAGTACGGCAGCAAAGGTCGGATCGGGTCGCAATAAGACCTTCATGGCGATCCTCATCCCCGTCCTGGTGCTTTTCTGCGCATTCAACACGTTCCCGCTTCTCACGGGATTCTTCTACAGCTTCACCGATTCCAAGGGATACGGTGCCTTTAACATCATCGGCATCCAGAACTACCTCGACTTGTTCAGCGACGCACGTGTGCTGAACTCGTATCTGTTCACGTTCAAGGTGGCCGTGGTGGCAACGCTCGCCACCAACATCATCTCGCTCATGCTCGCCATTGGGCTTTCGAGCAAGATCAAGTTCAAGAGCGCGCTGCGCGGCATCTACTTCGTGCCCCGCATCTTGGGCGCCTTGGTTGTTGGCTACGTGTTCAGTTACTTCTTCACCTACATCGTGCCGGCGATCACCGGCTCCGAGTCCATTCTCGCGAGCACCGAGTGGGCATGGGTAGCCATCGTGATTGTCGTGGTGTGGCAGGCATGCGCCCAGACCACCATCATCTATATCACTGGCCTCTCATCGGTACCCGAGGATGTCTACGAAGCGGGCTCGCTCGACGGCGCCGTGGGCTGGGACAAGTTCCGCTACATCACGTTCCCGCTCATCATGCCGAGTGTCACCACGAACATGGTGCTCGTCATGAAGGACATGCTGATGGTCTTCGACCAGATCGTCGCTATGACCAGCGGCGGCCCGGCGCAGTCCACCGAGTCCATTTCCTACCTCATCTACAACAACGGCCTGTCCGGCGGCCAGTTTGGCTACCAGTGCGCCAACGCGGTGATCTTCTTCATCCTCATCGCCGTCGTCTCCATCCTGCAGACCAAGTTCTTGAACAGTAAGGAGGAGCAGCTCTAATGGCTAAGGATAAAGTCAAGGAGCGGGTCAACTGGCCTGTGACCATTCTTCTCATCATCGGTCTTATCACCATCATCTTCCCGCTGTATATGGCGGTCGTCATCGCCTTCAAGGATCCCAGCGAGATGACGAACGACATCGCGGGCATCCTGTCGCTGCCCAGCACGTGGAGCCTCGATAACTTCATCGAAGCCATCCAGGTGACGGACTTCTTCCACTCGTTCATGAACTCGCTCATCATCACCGTGGTCGCTGTGGTGGTGTCGGTGCTCGTGCACAGCCTCGCTGCGTATGCCATCGGGCGCAACATGGACCATAAGCGCATCTTCAAATGGTCGTACTACTTCATCATCGCCGGTATGTACGTGCCGTTCGCGATTCTTATGATGCCGCTCGTGAAGCAGACCGCCGTCATGCATCTCGACAACATGGTGGGCGTCATGATTCTCTACGTGGTGTTCTACATGCCCATGAACATGATGCTTTACACCGGCTACCTGCGCAACGTGCCCATCGCGCTTGAGGAGGCGGCGCGCGTCGACGGTGCCAGCACCTGGACCACGTACTGGAAGGTCATCTTCCCGCTTATGAAGCCCATGCATGCCACCGTGGCCGTTATCACCGGCTTGGCAGTGTGGAACGATGTCATGACGCCGCTCGTCATCATGGGTGGCCAGGGCGTCAACACCCTGCCGCTCGCGCAGATGAACTTCCAGACGGCATTCTCCACCAACTATAACCTGGCGTTCGCCTCGTACCTGCTTGCCATGCTGCCTATGATCCTGTTCTATATCGTGGCGCAGAAGCAGATCATCGGTGGCGTCACCAACGGTGCTGTGAAGTAGCGGATCGCCACATACACTTCCCGCACCACGTGCTATTCTTTCCCTGCTCGAGCCGCCTGTTGGCTCGAGCAGGGCTGCGTTGTTCTCGTACCTGTAACCTCAACTACGATAGGGAGCCCCCATGTCTTGCGCATATGACGCCGAGAGCGGTTTGTTCACGATCCACACGCAGAACAGCACATACCAAATGGTTGCAGACGAACACCGGTATCTGCTCCATCTGTATTATGGTGCCCGCACCGAAGGTGATTTGCGCTATCTCGTAACCTATGCCGATCGCAGCGGCATGTGCGCCAGCCCGCACGACGTGCAGGACCGCACCTACTCGCTCGATGTCCTGCCACAGGAATATGCGTTCCAAGGCGGCGGCGACATGCGCAGCCCGCTGCTCGTGGTGCGCGATGCCCATGGTACGTTCGGCTGCGATTTGCGCTACGTGCGCCACGAGATTCGTGACGGCAAGTACGCGCTCAAGGGCTTGCCCGCGGTGTATTCGGATACCGAGGATGATGGGGCGCAAACGCTTTCCATCACGCTTACCGATGCGCGTTTGGGGCTCGAGGTGGAGCTGCTCTACGGCGTACTGCCCAAGCTCGATATCATCACGCGCGCCGCGATTATCAAGAATGCGGGTGCCGAGAAAATCGTGATCAAGCGCGCTCAGACTGCGTGTCTCGATATGGTGCATGGCACGTTCGATGCCATCACCTTCTGCGGTCGCCACGCTATGGAGCGCCGCCCGTCGCGCCGTCACGTGGGCCATGGCTCGCTGTCGGTGGGCAGCCGTCGCGGCATGTCGTCCAACCAGTACAACCCGCTCATGATTCTCTGTGACCGTGATGCCACTGAGACTTCCGGACGCGCATGGTCGATGAGCTTTGTGTACAGCGGTGGGTTTCTCGCCGAGATTGAGATGGACCAGTTCGATCAGGTGCGCATGCAGATGGGCCTCACCGACGAGCAGTTCTCCTATCCGCTCAAGCCTGGCGAGCAGCTCATTGCGCCTGAGGTGATTCTCACCTACTCCAATGCTGGCCTCGAGCGCATCTCGCACAACCTGCATCGCTGCATGCGCAAGCATGTGTGCCGTGGTCCATGGCGCGATCGCCCGCGTCCCATCCTTATCAACAGCTGGGAAGCCGCGTATTTCGACTTCAACGGCGATAGCCTGGCGCGCCTGGCCGATAAGGCGGCCGAGCTGGGCATCGAGATGCTCGTGATGGATGATGGCTGGTTTGGCGAGCGCAAGGACGACCTGCGCGCCCTCGGCGACTGGACGGTGAACGAGCAGAAGCTGGGCGGCCCCCTCAGGCAGCTCGCCGATTACGTGAACTCCGTGGGCCTCAAGTTTGGTATCTGGGTGGAGCCCGAGATGGTGAGCGAGGACAGCGACCTGTTCCGTGCGCACCCCGACTGGGCGCTTTCCATTCCCGGCAAGGATCCGGTGCTCGGGCGCGATCAGCTCGTGCTCGATATGTCGCGCAAAGATGTGCGCGACAACCTGTTTGAGCAGCTGTGCGGTATCCTCGACCAGGCGAATATCGAGTATGTGAAGTGGGATTACAACCGCAGCATTGTGGATGTGTATTCGCGTCTTGCCGAGGACCAGGGTCGCGTGCTCTACGACTATGTGCTCGGCTTGTACGATCTCTTGGAGCGCATCATTCAGCGCTACCCCACGTTGCTCATCGAGGGCTGCTCGGCTGGTGGCGGCCGTTTCGATGCGGGCATGCTCTACTACACCCCGCAAATCTGGACGAGCGACAACACCGATGCGCACGATCGCATGACCATTCAGTATGGAACGTCGTTTGGGTATCCGTGCTCGTCGATGGGCGCCCACGTCTCGGCGTGCCCCAACGAGATCAATGGCCGCGAGGTGCCGCTCTCCTGCCGCGGTACCGTGGCGATGGCGGGCGGCGGCTTTGGGTACGAACTCGATTTGCTCGAGCTGCCCGAGCGCGCGTGCGAGATTATCAAGGGGCAGGTCAAGCGCTATCACGAGATTGAGCATCTCGTGCGCGAGGGGCTGTACTATCGGTTATCATCGCCACTTACCGACGCCATTGCAGCGTGGGGCTATGTGGCGGAAGACGGTTCGGAGGCGCTCGTGAGCGCTGTGGTCATGAACGTTGAAGGTTACGGCGTTGCCAACTACGTGGTGCCGCGCGGCCTCACGCGCGGCGCGCTGTATCACGAGGAGTATTCCGATACGGTCTACGCGGCAGATGCCATCATGGACATGGGTATTCCGCTGCCAGTGGGCAGCGCGCCGTATATGAGCCGCATGTATCATTTCGTGCGCATCGATGGATAACGTACACAACATGTAGCGGATCCGCCTGGCATATCCTTCGAGACGCGCGCTTCGCGGAGCGTCTCGAAGGGATGCTGAGCGGAATTAGGTTACCGGGCAATCCAGGCCGCGGTGTCTTGAGGGAGCGCGCCCTGTTCGAGGGATGCGGATGCCATGATGAGTTCGCCTTGAGGCGCCTCGACGGGTGCGATGCCAAAGTTTGTGATGCAGGTGAGCGTGCGCCCGTCGGCAAGCGGTCGCTCGTAGGCAATCGCGTCGCCGCCGTTCATAGGCGCCCATGTGAGCTCAGCTGAGCCCGAGGCTGCGATGAGCCGTGCACGCAGCGCAAGGGCATGCCGGTAATACGTGAGCATTGAGTGTGTGTCGGCCTCTTCTACGTCGGCAGCAAAGTCTGCAAACCATGCCGGTTGCGGCAGGTGTGGTGCCGCATGCTCGGCGGGTAGAGAGAACCCAAACGCTCCCGTTGGGTCTGCCGCGCGCCAGGGCAGCGGAACGCGGCACCCGTCGCGGCCTTTCAGCGCGTCGCCGTGTGCGGTCATGCGGGCCTGCGGGTCTTCGAGTGCGTCCCAAGGAAGATCGGCCACCTCAAAGAGCCCCAGCTCTTCACCCTGATACAGATACACCGAGCCCGGCAGCGCCAACTCCATAAGCAAGGCGGCACGCGCGCGGCGCGCACCCAGTGCCCGATCCTCCACATAGGTTGTGCCGTCGCGGAGCAGCCAGTCGTTAACCAGCTGATGGTGCACGCGGGAGGGCACCTGCGGCAGGGCGAAGCGTGTGGGGTGGCGCGGCAGGTCATGGTTCGAGAGCACCCATGTTGTGGTCGACCCCGAACGCTCGGCGGCGTCGAGCCCTTCTTCGATGGCAAGCCGGAAGCTGTCGGCTGTCCAATTCGCTTTGGAGAACTCGAAGTTGAAGACCAGGCCCAGCTCATCGGGCGAAGCATACATCCACTGATGGTCGGGGTGGACCCATGCTTCGGCCACAGCGAAGCGCGGCGGCTCGTACTCGTTGAACACCTGACGCCACGCGCGGTAGATGTCGTGCACCTCGGGCCGATCCCAGAGCGGGTTATCGCCATCGACCACGCCCTGCTCGGGATCATCGGTCCAGGCATCGAGCGGGCGGCTCTCGAGGTCTTTGGCCAGCGCATGCGCCACGTCAACGCGGAAGCCGTCGACACCGCGATCAGACCAGAACCGCAACGTGTGCTTGAAATCCTTTTGCACATCGGGATGCTTCCAGTTCAGGTCGGCCTGCTCTTTCGCAAACAGGTGCAAATACCAATCGCCGTCACCTACGGCCTCCCAAGCACCGCCGCCAAAGGTCGATTTCCATCCGTTGGGAGGCAGCTCGCCGGCATCGCCACGGCCAGGCCGGAAGATGTAGCGCTCGCGCTCGGGCGAGCCGGGACCGGCGGCGAGCGCAGCCTTGAACCATGTGTGCTCTGTCGAGGTGTGGTTGGGCACGATATCCACGATGACCTTGATGTGGGCTGCATGTGCGGCAGCGACCATCTCGTCAAAATCGTCGAGGGTGCCCAAGCGCGGGTCGACATTGCGGTAATCCGCCACGTCGTAGCCGCCGTCGATGAGCGGGGAGGGGTAGAACGGCGAGAGCCAGATGGCGTCGATGCCTAGTGCGTGCAGGTAATCCATGCGCTCGGTGACGCCCCGGATATCACCGAGGCCGTCGCCGTTGCTGTCGCGGAAGCTGCGCGGGTACACCTGGTACACCACAGCCTGTTTCCACCAATCGTTGTCGATGCAAGTCATTGTGAGCTCCTTATATCGCTAGCGAGCACAGACGGTTTCTTGTGCAATGAGTTCGTAGGGGACGAGTGTGTGCGCAGCTTCACCTCCCGCATCCATAAGCGAGCGCAACAGCTCGACGCTCTGTTGCGCAAGCGCCTCGGTGTCTTGCCGTACCGTTGTGATGCGCGGTATTGAGAACTGCGCGAGCGCCGTGCCGTCAAATCCCACCAAAGAAAGATCACGGGGAACCGCGAGCCCGCGGTCGACGGCGGCGCGCAGCGCACCGAACGCGATGACGTCGCCGAGCGCGAAGACCGCCGTGATATCGGGCGCGCGGTCAAGCAGGCGTATCAGCGCGGTATAGCCGTCCTGTTCCGAGAAGCGGCACGGCTCGTAGTCGCGCGCTGCATCAAACGGCGCATTGCGGTCGCGGAGAGCCTGCTCGGCACCTTTGAGGCGCATCCCTGCGGTCTGCTCGGGCGCATTCGAGCCACCGAGCAAACCGATGCGTCGATGCCCGCGGCTCCAAAGATAGTCGATGACCTCGGCCGCCGCCGCCTCATTATCAATCGTGACGCTTGAGAGGTTGGCAAAGCCAAGACCCGCCGCCGAATTGGTAATGAGTACGCTGGGCACCTCGATCTGGTCGAAGGCTTCCCTGAAATATGTGCGCTCGCCGCCCAAAAAGAGCATGCCCTTTGGTCGGCGTGCCTGTTGGTAGGCGATGGCGGCAGCAACCTCTTGTGCATCGTCGTCAAGATACGTCACCACGAGCTCCTCACCGCTCGCTTCAAGCCGCGCCTGGATCGAGGCGAGTATGTCGCTGAACAAGCGGTTGCTCGTACCCATGACAAACGCTGCAACGGGCGTATGCTCGCGGCGCTTGAGATAGCGTGCGTTGCTGTTTGGCTCGTAACCGCATGCTTCGACAACGGCGAGAATGCGTGAGCGTGCTTGCTCACTGACATTGGCCTGCCCGTTGATGACGCGGGAAACGGTTCCCACGCCGTATCCGGCCTTCGCAGCAACCTCTCTGATGTTCATAGACCACCTTGTTTCACGTGGATCCTCTCAGGGAACCCCCTGTATATGGAAACGGTTCCATTGAAGTGTAACGCGCTTTCGGCCGAAGGTTTCTCACCATTTTGGAAACGTTTCCAAAAGATTGCTGATATGGTATAAAACCGCACGTAAACATGGAAAAATGCCGGTACCGCTAGGCTTGGAATATCGACCGTTTACCGACTGGGAACCCTCTGGTGCACCTCGTTGCGCGCGATGTCGCGCCGCGTGCCAAAAAGGCTCGTAGGATGGTCTAAGATATCGTGTTTGGAGGGGGCAACCTCGATGGGTGAGACGAGCGCACCCGGGAAGGAGCGCATCATGGCAGATTCTCAGTCCGGTGTGGTCGAGCGAGGCATCGCCGATCTGGTGGCATTTGCGCTCGGGCGCGGGCTCATTGCGGAGGATGACATCACCTTCGCCTGCAATCAGCTGTTTGATGTACTGCACTACGAGCCTACGGGTTCGTTTGTTCCAACAGCCGCCGTGCGTCACGCCTTGCACGAGAAGCCGCATCCCCCGCTCGAGCAGATACTCGCCGCACTGCTCGACGATGCTGTGGCGCGCGGTATCATCGACAACGGTATCGCCAGTCGGGATCTGCTGGACACGCGGCTCATGGGCGTGCTTACGCCGCGTCCCAGCCACGTGGTGCGCGGGTTCAAGCGGCGCTACGAGGAGTCGCCCGAGAAGGCGACCGACTATCTCTATCGCTTGGCGCTCGATTCCGACTATATTCGCACGTACCGCATTGCACGCGACCGCAAATGGGTCACACCCACGCGCTACGGTGATCTCGACATTACCATCAACCTCTCCAAGCCCGAGAAAGACCCCAAGGCAATTGCGGCGGCGCTTGAGCGCAAGGAGGGTGCCGAGCCATACCCGCGCTGCCAGCTCTGTTACGAGAACATTGGGTACGCAGGCCGCCTCGACCATCCCGCGCGGCAAACCATCCGCCTGGTGCCGCTTACGCTGGCAGGCGAGCGGTGGTATTTGCAGTACAGCCCCTATGTGTACTACAACGAGCACTGCATTGTGCTGTCCGAGCACCATGTGCCCATGAAGATCGACCGCACCACGTTCGTGCGCCTCATGGAGTTCGTGGAGATGTTCCCGCACTACACCGTTGGCTCGAACGCCGATTTGCCCATTGTGGGCGGATCCATCCTTACGCACGAGCACTACCAGGGCGGGCGGTATACGTTTGCCATGGCGCGCGCGGGCTTGCGTGAGGAGCTTACGTTCCCCGGGTTTGAAGATGTCGCTGCCGGCATCGTGAACTGGCCGATGTCGGTCATACGACTCGACAGCCCGGATCCCGCGCGCATCGTGGAGCTTGCCGATACGATCCTGCGCGCATGGCGCGACTATAGCGATCCGTCGGTGGGTGTGCTCGCCTACAGCGGAGCTACGCCGCATAACACGATCACCCCCATCGCGCGCCGCCGCGATGGACTCTACGAGCTCGATTTGGTGCTGCGCAACAATCGCACCACTGAGGAATTCCCCTTAGGCATATTCCATCCTCACCAAGAGCTGCACCATATCAAGAAGGAGAACATTGGCCTTATCGAGGTCATGGGCCTCGCGGTGCTGCCGGCGCGCTTGCTGGGCGAGATGGACAAGCTCAAGCATGTGATCTTGGCTGGCGAGGACCCTGCAGCGTATCCGGAGATTGCAGCGCACGCCCCCTGGGCTGCCGAGATCATCGCGCGGCATCCTGCCTATGCGCCCGATGCGGTGGGTGCGCTGGACGAGGCGGACGCGCAGGCGCTCGATGGCATCATCGAGCAGGAGATTGGTGCGGTGTTTGCGCAGGTGCTCGAGCAATGCGCTGTCTTTGCCGACACAGACGACGGCGCGCGGGCATTCAAGCGGTTTGTCGACGGCGTGTGCTAGGCGCGCACTACGGTGCGGGACGCCACGCTTCTTCGCGTCGAGCGCACCGAGACGGAAGAAGATACACACGCGCTGGGCGGCGCGAGAAGGGAGACAACGATGGCGTTTCCAACGAATGAGCGACTGCACGAGGTCTATGGCGATGCCGCGGACGCGGCGCAGCGCCGGCTCGAGGTACTCGCCGAGCGCTATACCGCACGGTTTGGCGCAGCCGAGCTCGACTTCTTCTCTGCCCCCGGGCGCACCGAGATCATTGGTAACCACACCGACCACAATGGCGGCAAGATTCTCGCTGCGAGCATCACGATGGATAGCGTGGGTGCCGCTGCAGCCAACGGCACGAGCGTCATCGAGATCGTGAGCGAGGGCTACGACGATCCCATCGTGGTCGACCTCGACAAGCTCGAGGAGGCGCCGCTCTGCCAGGGCAGCACCTCGCTCGTGGCGGGTATGGCGCGCGCGTTTCGCGAGCGCGGCTTTACGGTCGAGGGTTTCAACGCCGTGGCATCGTCCGAGGTTATCCCATCTGCCGGCGTGAGTTCCTCCGCGTCGTTCGAGATGCTTGTCTGCAGCATGATCAACCACCTCTTCAACAACGATGAGGTGACGGTTGCCGACTACGCGCGCATCGGGCAATACGCTGAGAACGTGTATTGGAAGAAGGCGTCTGGCCTCATGGACCAGATGGCATGCGCGGCGGGCGGCACCATCATGCTCGATTTCTCGGAGGGCGTGAACTTTGAGCAGGTGGACTTTGGCTTCGACGCGCTTGGATGCGATGTGGTGATTGTGAACACCGGCAAGGGCCACGCCGATCTTTCGGCCGAGTATTCTTCGGTGCCCGACGAGATGCATGCTGTGGCAAAGCTGCTCGGTGTTGAGAACCTCTGCCAGACCACCGAGCAGGCCGTGCTCGATGCCCTGCCCGAGCTGCGCGAACGCGCTGGTTCAGACCGCGCCGTGCTGCGTGCGCTCCATTACTTCGAGGAGTGCAGGCGCGTTGAGGAGGCGGTGCGGGCGCTCCATGACGGCGACAAGGCGCGCGTGCTCGAGATGATTGAGGCCTCGGGCAACTCGTCGTGGAAGTGGCTGCAGAACGCCTATGTGCCGAGCGATCCTGGCGAGCAGTCCATTCCCGTGGCGCTTGCGCTCACCGAGATCTTCTTGCGTCGCATCGGCGCAGGCGTGTGCCGTCTGCACGGTGGCGGCTTCGCGGGCGTCATCATGTGTGTGGTACCGCATGAGCACACAGATGCCTACGTTGCGTACATGACCCCGTATGTGGGTGCCGAGAATATCTATCGCACCAATATTCGCCAGGTGGGGGCTGTTTGCCTGTAGCGAGCGTGTACGCTGTGGCGCCTAGATGCGCTCGATGGGCCAAAACGATGTTTTTGACCGATCGGGGAGCGTTGCCTCATCGATGTCGAGCATCTGCCAGCCGCACGCATTGATGAGCGTGGTGCCGGCCGGATGCTCGCGCTTGCGCGCCACGCGGCCGTATTCCGGGTGAACGTGCCCGTGCAACAGATAGCGCGGATGCAGGCGCTCGACGAGCGTGTTGAGCGCCTCGAATCCTTGATGGGGTAGGTCGCTTAAATCGCCGTACCCGCGCACGGGCGCATGGGTCACAACGAGATCGATACCGCCGGCCGCCTGCGCCGCCAGCGTCATCTTGACGACGCGCCAGCGCATTTCCTGCTCGGTAAATCCGTAGACCGTATGGTTATAGCGTATCGAGCCGCCCAGGCCCATGATGCGCAGTCCGTGGAAATCAACGATGCGCTCCTCTGTCGAGATGCATCCTTGCGGCGCATGCTCCCGATAGGCGGTGTCGTGGTTGCCGGGTACGTAGATAAGCGGCACGTTGGCAAGCGTGACGATGTGCTCAAGGTAGCGTGCGGGAAGATCACCGCACGAGATGATGAGGTCGACGCCCGCCATGCGCTCGCGGTCGTAATGGGTGGTGAGCCACGGCTCCTCGGTATCCGCAATCGCGAGAATCCTCATGAGGCGGTTCCATGATGCGGTAGCGTTGCAGGGTCGAGCGGGATGAGGCCGCTCACCTCGACCTGCTCGAGCCCGTCTTGCGAGAGTTCGCGCTGTTCCGGGAGGCGACCGATTACGTTCGCGTTGAGCCAGCGCATCCGCACAATCTCTTCGCTGGAAAGCCGGCCTTCACCGGTGTGCTGTACGGTACCGTCCTGGCTTACCAACTCGCCTGCGAACGGTTCGGCGCGTCCGGTGAGCATCGCCTGTCGGATGATCTCAACGAGCCGGCGCTGCCCGTAGGGAAGCTCCTCGGACAGCCGTACGTCGAGGATGCCCGCCGACATGCCCCACCAGTAATTCAGCGCTTGGTCGCCCATGATGTCACGCTCGCGGTTCCAGGTGTCGTTGCGTATCGACTGCACGATGAGCTCGTAATAGCGCCCCCACTTCCAGATGGGTTCGGCAAGGTGGGTGGTCGATCCATCGTGCTCGATGCGGTAGAGCCCCCATGCCTCATGGGGGAACAGCGGGTCGTGGTAGTCGCGTCCTGAGACAATGCGCACGTCTTCTTCGGCCAGCTCGCGCTTCCAGTCGTAGTCTTTCGCGGTGAACCATTTGAGGTAGATGGTGGCATGCGGGTCAATCATGGCGGCGCCAATTGCGAAGGCGTTGATCTCGGATACGCTGCCAAAGACCGGGGTGTCGGCCACATAGCCAATTTTGTGGTTGTCGGCCATGCTTGCCGCGAGCGCGCCTAGCAGGAACTTCGCCTCATACAGACGCCCCGAGAACGTGCGCACCGCGCTGTGCGAAAGGCTGACCGAGCAGTTGATGAAGGAAATCTCGGGGTGCGCGACGGCCCCGCGCAGCGCTTGGCGCATCTGCGTTGGGGAGACCGTCACCACAAGGTCTGCCTTCCAGCGCGCGGCTTCCTCGACCGCGAGATCGAAGTCGTCGTCATCAATGCAATCGAGAAACGCGCGGGTCGCAAGAGTCGCTCCGAGCTTCTGCTCGAGCTTTTTGCGCCCGCGATCGTGGAGCGCCGTCCAACCCGAGGTGAGCGGACCAAATTCGTAGATGAAGGCGGCGCGGAACGGCTTGGCGCGCAGCACATCTTTGTAGACGCTTTTGAGCTCGGGGATGATCTTCGCCTTCGATGGACTGGGGTGTTCAAGGTAGGCAACCTTGCCGCCGTCGCGCGAGACCACGAACTCGTTCCATACGCGCGCAACATGCCCTGCAATCTCAGCGGGCGTAGCGTGCGCGATCTTCGAATACTGATAAATCTTGAGGAAAATGAGGAGGGCGTCGCCCGCGGTGAGGCCTAAGCGGGCGCCCCCGCGTTCGGCGAACGCGGCAGAGAACGAGTCGAACACGCTGCGCAGGTCGCGCACGTCTTCGTCTGGCCAGGGGGCGTCGAGCGATTTGTCTACCAGCGCCGCAAGTTTTGCATAGGACCCCTCTTCCGAGAACACAATGCCGTAGATGGGGGCAACGTTGTAGAACTGCGTGAATTCCTGGTAGATGCGAAATGCCTTGGTGTCGGACGGCATGGGTACCACGCGCGTGATTTTGGCAAGGATCGTGGGCATCTTGAGGTAGCGCATCACCGAGACACGCTTGTTGCCCTCCTGCACGTAGAAGCGCTGCATAAATTCGTAGACGATGATGGGCTCATGGAGGCCCTCCACGCGTTGCGAGTCGATAAGATCGCTCCACTTGCTCGCAAACTCCGAGCTGGATTCTGGCAGAGGCATGAACTCGCGCGAAAAGGTGTTCTGTCTGCCGCGCGTCTTGGTGCCCGCGATGAGCGCGATGTCGATCTCGGCCAAGCCCATGGGAATCTCGCCCTGGTAGCCCTGCCCTTTCAAGATGTCATCGAGTGCGGGGGGATAGGGGTAGTTACCAGCGGCAACGTCACGCTGAATCTGTTTGAGTCCAAGCTTGCGCGCCTTGCGGTAATCCTCGAGCATGCGTCCTCCCCGTTGTGCGCGTAGGTGGTAAGAAGGTGCGCCAAGGCGTGCCAAGAACACAACCATCCATGTTTCAGTATCTATTGTTGAGGTGTTGGTTGGTATGGAAAAGTGCTACGTACCGGCATGGCTTCGTGGTGCATGAACATGCAAAAAGCCCGGCTCCTGCAGGAACCGGGCTTATCTATCTGCTGGCGGAGGAGGAGGGATTCGAACCCTCGTACCCGGGAACACCGGATAAACGGTTTTCGAGACCGCCGCATTCAACCACTCTGCCACCCCTCCGCATGGGGTGAATCGGTGCGCAACAGGAGCTGCGCACCGCGTGACGTGCAACTGGCGGAGAGTCAGGGATTTGAACCCTGGAGACGCTTTTGGCGCCTACACGATTTCCAATCGTGCTCCTTCGGCCACTCGGACAACTCTCCTAAAATAAGCACAGGAAATTGTACCGTATATCGCGCGGTATGCAACTGCGATTTTTTGTGTTTTCGTCTGCGGTGCTGCGCGTCGTGGCGCAATTGCTTAATTTGCACTTATAACGCGTCGTCCGCTTTCGGTTGTCGCGCCAAGAACGTACACTCATAGAACGTGATGCCACATGAATATGGCGGAAGGACGTCCATGCTATCGCGGCAGCTTGGTTTTATCTCGTCTTGGAAGATGCTCACGCGCGACAAGGGCTGGCTCAAGCCGCTGTGCGTGCTTGCCTTGGTGGGCTGGATTCCCATTGTGGGCCAGATCGTTGTGCTGGGATACGGGTTTGAATGGGCGCGGTTGACCGCGTGGGGCATCGACGCTGCGCCCAAGCAGCACGGTGTCGACTACGGCAAGGTGCTCGCAACGGGTGGCAGGGCGTTTCTTGTGTTCATGAGCATGATGATCGCACTCGCGCTCATCTTGGGCCTTGTCTTTCGCGACGTCATCGTATCCTCGATGTTGCCCATCTACATTGCCTTCCACAGCGCCGGTGTGAGCTTGCCTATTGATCTGGGTGATGGCCTGCGCGTTGGGCTGATCGATGCCTTGATTGCTCTGGTCATCAACGGATTCGCCATGGCGGCGGTGATGCGCACCATACTTTACGACAACTTTGCGGCCGGGTGGCGGCTGGACCGAATCTGCCAGATGATCGGGCGCGACCCGGGCGGATTTTGCAAGATGCTGCTGGTATCGCTCGTTGGAGGTCTGGTGGGGTTTGTATATTCCGCGGTGATGTTTGTGCTGTCTGGCGCCGTGGTAGCAGGTGGCCTGCTGGCGTTTCTCATGGGCAGCCCCCATCTTATCGGTCATGTATCGGGCGAGTACCTCATTTCGCGCGCGCTTTCGATGGGCATCGGCCCCATCGCGCTTATCGTGGTGCTGGCCGTTGTGGTGCTTTTCATCTACGGCATCATCTCCGTTGCCATGCAGCTTGTAGCTATGAACGCGGCCGGCCAGTGGTTCTGCCGATTCGAGGTGGGGCGTTGGGGCGTTTCGGCAGACCCGCTGCCCGACGGTGTCCCTGTGAAGGAGGTTCCCTCTTCGCAGCCGGAAGAGGGTTCGAACCCGTACAATAGATAGAGACCGCGGCGGCTGCGCGCAGGCGTCGGCGGCCAAATGGGAGTGCTACCGCGCGTCCAGCTGCGCTGCGCACCCCTATGCTACTGTCGATGCGTTTGAACAAAGGAGCCGCGCATGATCGATCGCTACACCCGTCCTGAGATGGGGCATATCTTCTCGCTGGAAAACAAGTACGCCATCTGGCAGGAGATCGAGGTGCTCGCGTGCGAGGCGCAGGCAGAGATCGGCAAGATTGGCATTACCCACGAGGAGGCCGCGTGGATTCGCGAGCACGCCTCCTTCAATAAAGATGAGGTCGACGCCATCGAGGCCGTCACCAACCACGATGTCATCGCCTTCCTCACCAACATGGGCGAGTATATCGATGCTGAGGTGCCTGCAGGCGAGCCCAAGCCCAGTCGCTGGGTTCACTTTGGTATGACGAGCTCCGACCTGGGTGATACAGCGCTCTGCTACCAGCTCGTGCAGGCTTGCGACATCATCATCGAGGACATCAAGAAGCTCGGCGCCATTTGCAAGCGCCGTGCGTTCGAGGAGCGTGAGACGCTCTGCGCCGGGCGCACGCACGGCATCCATGCCGAGCCCATGACCTTCGGCATGAAATTCGGCAGCTGGGCATGGGAGCTCAAGCGCGATCTCGACCGCATGATCGACGCGCGCGCGAACGTTGCGTTCGGCGCCATCTCCGGTGCGGTGGGCACCTATTCTTCGATTGATCCCGAGGTCGAGGAGTACGTTTGCGAGCATCTGGGCCTGGTGCACGATCCGCTGTCCACGCAGGTCATCTCCCGCGATCACCACGCCTATCTTGCCGGTGTGCTCGCCACCACGGCCGCTACCTGCGAGCGCATCGCGACCGAGATTCGCAACCTCCAGAAGACCGATACGCTCGAGGCCGAGGAGCCCTTCAAGAAGGGTCAGAAGGGCTCGAGCGCTATGCCGCACAAGCGCAATCCCATCACCATGGAGAAGGTCTGCGGCCTCTCCCGCGTGGTGAAGGCGAACGCGCAAGTCGCCTTCGACAACGTGGCGCTGTGGCACGAGCGCGACATCTCCCATAGCTCCGCCGAGCGCGTGGCGCAGGCCGACAGCTTCATCGCGCTTGACCATATGTTCCAGTGCCTCACCCGCGTGGTCGACGGCCTCATCCTCTATCCCGAGCAGATGAAGGCGAACCTCAACAAGACGCGCGGCCTTATCTTCTCGTCCAAGGTGCTGCTCGCGCTTGTCGAGACCGGCATCACGCGCGAGGAGGCCTATGCCATCGTGCAGGAGAACGCTATGGCCACGTGGCGCGAGGTGCAGCAGTGCGCCGGCGGCACCACGTTCCGCGAGAAGCTCGAGGCAGATCCGCGTTGCACGGTGAGCGCCGAGGAGCTTGACCAGATCTTTGATCCGTGGGACTTCCTGACGCGCATCGATCGCGTCTTCGATCGCTTGGAGCAGCTGAGCTTCGAGTAACGGTTTCGCCGCCGTATCTATTGACGGCGTGCAGCTGCATCGGCAGCGCATGACCGGAGAAAACTGCCAAAGTGACCGCTAAGGACCGTATTTTGCGGCTCTTAGCGGTCACTTTTGCATAAAACAACGTTGAGGTGGGTGGTTGGCGGCGCTGGCATGCGCGTGTGGCGGCACGGCTAACCAAATTGGAGTGACGCTCCCTGCTAGACACCGTACTCGGCGAGATAGTCGAGAATCTCCTGACGGGAATGCAGGTTGGTTTTGTCGTAGATGCGCTTGATGTGCGTATGCACGGTGTTTTGCGAGAGCTGCAGCTCTTCGCTTACGCGCGCTTGTGTATGGCCGAGAGCATAGAGCGTGAGCACCTCGATTTCGCGTCCCGTGAGGCCAAACTGCTGTCCCAGCGCGATAACCGACGTGGCGATGTGCACGTTCGCGGCGCCGCTGGGAAGCGTGCTCTGTCCCTCGGGGGGAACGCCCATCATGCTCATGAGCGGCAGGGCGTCTTTTTCCTCCGCCGAAGGCTGCTCGCCCGTGGTGCGATCGGCAGAATCGGCCGCGGCGTCGGCGCGCTCCCCGCGTACGGTGTCAGCACCGGTGCTGCCGCCTGGTGCGAGACTCGCTTGACGCGATGGATCGCTCAACAGCTGCGTGAAGACCACCTGTGCGCTGGCGAGCACGCACAGCCCCATGATGGCCACCACAAGCGCCGTGTTGTGAGGGGCGAGCGTTGAGAGCGCGATGCCTGCGGCGCCGCCCACCGCCTCGAGCAGGCACATCGCCACCCAAACCACCGCGGTGTAGAAGTACGGGTCGCGCGTTCCAAAGCTTAAAAACGCTACGGAGAGATACCAGGCGAACGCCTGCAGAATGAGCGAGGTGGCAAGCGTTGCCGCACGACCTGCCAGCGCACCGCCGCCGCCGATGGCGATGAGGATCATGGCGCACGAGACCAGCAGCTCCATAACGAGCCACACGAGCGTGGTGAGCGCATGTCCCGTCGCCTTCTGCACGCGCCGCATGCCCAGGCCGGCGAGCGCAACGATGACGAGAAGCGTGAGGCAGCGTTCGGCGAAGTTGATGAACGGTGCGCTGGTGGCGGGGTCTTTGCCCAGCGGAATCGCAGTGCCCAAACCAAGCGGTACCGCCATGAAGCAAATGCCGAGTGCCGCCGCCGCAAGATATCCGCGGCTCGAAAAGCGCATCTCGCCCGTTCCGAAATAGGCTTCCGAGGCAGCAGGGTAAAAATCGCTGGGAACCTGCATCGCGCGCGACGCCTTCACGGCGGCGAACTGCACGAACGCAAACACGAAGGCAGCTCCATAAGCCACCGTGTCCGTCCAACCGAATACGAAGACGGCTATCTCGGAGCACGCCGCAGCGGCAAGCGCCACGAGGGCAACCTCGCGCGCTGCGGTGCCGCGGAGCTTGCGGAGCCAGAAGCATGCAAGTGCCGCATTGCCTCCGGCAACGATGGCCTCGAGGAGGGCCACTACGATACTGGGCAGCTGCGCCCCCATGATGCCGATGAGCATGAGTACGAGCGCGGCGATGCCGGCGACATGAATCGAAAGAAACGTGAGGAGCGCCACGCGCGGCTTGGGAAGGCGTCCCGCGCGCTGGGCGATGGCGCCGAGCAGGGCGATGAGCGCACAGCCGAGCACCATGGGGACAAAGTCGAGCGATGGCGCCGCACCGCCGCGATGGCCGTTGAAGAGCGTGAGGCTCAGGCAAGCAGAGGAGAGTGCAAGGCCCAGCACTGGCGGTATGAGCGAGCGCGTGCCCAGCGCATCGTCGCGAGCCTCTTCCGCCATGCTGTCACCTCCTTGAAGATCAGGGTGGATGCGGGTCACCTGTTTTAGGTCATTCCGCAGGTGAATAGAAGTATACCTTGTACTACACTAGTTTTCGCAAAGAGGTGAACCGCGAGGGGGAGCGATGGAAGATACGGACGCGCAGCGCGCATACGCTGAGGCTGACGTCGAGGCGATACCAGCGGATGGCGAAGACGCTGAGCGTGCGCTCACTGAGGAGAAGCGTGCGGCAATACAGGCGCGCAACGCATTCATTCGCGCGGCAGACGCGGCGCTCACCGATATCCGCCAGCGTTCCTACGAGGGCAAGCTCACCACAACGACGCGCTGGAAGAAGCGCGCTTTTGCCCCCGTGGGCATGGATGCCAAGACGTTCACCGAGCAGCTCATGATCTACATCCAAGATCGCGATCACGCCGAGGCGAAGCCTGTGATGGGGCGTGTGGCTGCCCCGAAGCCCTTGGAGGTCGAGCTTGAAGGCGTCGAGCTTGCCGATACCGACGAGCTGCCCGACCTCGATGTGAGCGACATCGCGTTCATATTTGGCAAGAAGGGCATCTACCTGTATTCGGTGGCGTTGCTCTCGCACAGCTTTGCCCGCGCGCTGTACCTCACGGCCGAGGATAACGATATGGCGACGTTCGTCGATGTGGTGCGCACAGAATCGAGCACGTATCCGCGACCGGTAGGTATCGATGCCTTCATGAACCCGCCGTATCTCTGGCCGCGTTCCAAGACGCTTCGCGTGTTTGACGAGGTGGTTGCCACGGGCTCGTTCAACGATATCAAGCAGACTGCGACGTCGTTCGGCACGCCGTATTTCTACTCGGATATGTATCTCAGCGAAGCGCAGGCTGCCTCGCTGGCGCAGTGGTATGGCGTCGAGCGCGGCATGAATCCGTAATACCCATTTGCGTGAGACGTGGAGAAGGAGCAGCTATGCCCAGACATCTTACCGAGGACGCGCCGTTTTTGCGGACGCCCGACATGTATCAGATCGAGCGCGACGCGCCCATCTCGGAATACCCCAAGCAGGCGATTGACCTGATTGCCGATGCGGTGAACGGCGGCGTGCCCGAGGGCGCCAATGCGTTCTGCAGTGTTGGCAAGGAGAAGCGCGGCACAGTGCAGATGCAGCTCTTCGCCGTCGTCGATGCGTCTGAAGATCGCTTCGTCGAGGTGGGCTTCCGAAGCCATGGGTGCCTTGCCGCCATTGCCTGCGCCACGGCGATCGCGACGCTGCTGCGGGGCAAGACGATAGCAGAGGCGCTTGAGATCACCCGTGAGGACATCACGGCGCTTACCGGCGAGCTGCCCGAGAGCCGTGCCTACACCTATATCTTTGCCCTCGAGGCCATTCGCGCGCTGGTGGGCAACTACTGCTTGAAGCAAAAGGGGTACTCGATTGCCGACCTTGATGCGTTCGCGCCCTGCCAGAAGCTCAGCGTTCCGTGCATGCTCACCGAGAACTGCTCGCTGCGCGACGATCGCGTGGAGCAAGAGCTCAAGGAGCGTGGCGAGCTCAAGGGTTAGTGCGGGATTATGGAATCCGCGTGGGGTGTGCGGCATTTCTGCACCTAGACGCGGTGCGCTCAGGTGGGTACCCCAAAACAGGTGACAGGGCTTCTATGCTGGTAGCGACCTGAAAAGGCAAATTACCCAGAAGCAGGTGAAGCCGCGTGACCAAATAAGGTGACAATGGTACACGGCGGATTGCGCGTATCGCCCGCGCAGTCGTCGTACCAAGTACACGGCGGCCACGGGACCGCCGTACGATGTAAGGGGAGGGAACTATGAAAGAGAACACCGCCTTGGAGCAGGTGGGCTCCGGCGCGGATCGCCTCAACTCCTTCTTTACCCGTCGCGGGTTTGTGAAGGTGTCGGGGGCGTTCGTGGCGAGCATGGTGGCTCTCGGCCTGCTCCCGGAGCCGGCGGCGGCAGCGCCGACGAGCTCGAACGGAGCGGTTGACTACTATGCGTGCCCCACGCACGTGCTCAAGGTGAACCGTGCCCGCTGCACGGGTTGCCAGCGTTGCGAGATGAGCTGCACGCTCACCAACGACGGCGTGTCCCAGCCTGCGGCCGCCCGCATCCACGTGCGCGACGGCTTCAACTTCGGCGCCGGGCTCGACACGGCCGACGGCACCTTCTACTCGCAGGAGTGGCAGGTCCGTACGTGCCACATGTGCAAGACCGCGCTCTGCCAGACCGCATGCCCGCATGGTGCCATCTTCACCAACGAGAACGGCGTGCGCGTGGTCGATGCCGAGAAGTGCGTCGGCTGCGGCAACTGCGTGTCTGCGTGCCCGTGGAACATGCCCGTTGTGAACACCGTGACCGGCAAGTCCTCGAAGTGCGTCGCCTGCGGTCGCTGCGTCGAGCAGTGCCCCAACGGAGCCATCGAGCTCATCGAGTGGGAGGATGTCAACCATTCCTCCGGCCCGACTCGCTTCGAGACCACGTTCCCGCTGGTGAGCGAGACGCAGGACTTCGTCGGCGGCGGCCACGTCGCGTAAGGTAAGGAGTAACTTAAATGGCTGATACTGCCACTTTCGGTTCTTACGGTTGGATGGGCCAGATCGCCCGTGTCAACCTCTCGACCGGCGAGATCACGGTCGAGTCCGACGAGGCCATGCAGAAGGACTACATCGGCGGCATGGGCTTCGCCAACAAGATCATGTACGACGAGGTGCCCGCTGGCACCGCGTGGGACGCCCCCGAGAACAAGGCTGTTCTCGCCGTGGGCCCGCTCACCGCTTCCGGCGTGCCCCTGGCTGGTCGCTCCACGTGGGCGACGCTGTCCACCTTCTCGAAGGACTTCCTCATCGTCGACGCGCACTGCGGCGGCAACCTGGGCGCCCAGCTCAAGTTCTCGGGTCATGACGGCCTCATCATCGAGGGCGCCTCCGAGACCCCGTGCTACATCCTGATCGACGATGACAAGATCTCGATCGAGGACGCCTCCGCCGTCTGGGGCAAGGGTACCCGCGAGACCACCGAGGCGCTCTGCCAGAAGCACGGTCTCGAGGCTTGCGTGGCCGCCATCGGTCCCGCGGGCGAGAACCTGCTCCCCTATGCGTGCGTCATGAACACCCGCAGCCACTCCGCGGGCGCTGGCCTGGGCGCCGTGCTCGGTTCCAAGAAGTGCAAGGCCGTTGTGGTCAAGGGCACCAAGGCTGTCAACGTTGCCGACCCGCAGATGGTCTCCGACCTCTCCGATTACATGATCGCCGAGGTCCTGGGATCCAACAACAACCATGTTGTGCCGTCGACCCAGCAGTCCTGGGCCGAGTACTACGACGCTGGTTCGCGTTGGACCGCCAAGAAGGGCCTGTACTGGGCAGCTGCCGAGGGCGGCCCCATCGAGACCGGCGAACCCAAGCCCTTCGAGCCCAACACCATGGGCTATCGCTGCATGAAGTCCACCAAGGACATGGGTCCCGAGGCCGAGAAGTACACCGTCAAGATGGCCGGCTGCCACGGCTGCCCCGTGCGCTGCTACTCGATGATTCGCGACCCGCGCGTCCTCGAGGCCACCGGCTACGCTTCTTCGGGCAACACCTGCGTGCCGAACTTCCCGTTCTCCACGTACATGCAGCCCATCATGAAGGCTCAGGGCATCATGAACGACGAGGTCAAGACCGATACCTCCGTCTTCTATGACCAGCTCATCTCCGCCACGGTCGATGACCTTGGTCTGTGGTGCAACTACGCGCAGCTCTACCGCGACATCGCCTGGACCTATGCCCAGGGCATCCTCGCCGAGCACGTGCCGGCCGAGCAGATGGCCGAGTACAACTTCGACGCCATCGTGAACAACGGCGACCCCACCTCCTTCATCAAGATCCTGGTGGACATCGCCTCCAACGACGTCGAGAACAAGCCCATCGCGCTGCTGGGTCACGGCCCGATGGTGTGGTGCAAGGAATGGAACCACATGGAGTGGTTCGACACCACCGCCTCCACCCTCATCAACTACCGCGGCTGGCCCGTGCACCACGCGCACGAGTGCTTCGGCCAGGTGGGCGCGCTCTACAACATGGTCTTCAACCGCGACGACATGATTCACTCCGCGGTGAACTTCCAGGGCTGCGGCCTGCCCATCGACCTCAAGAAGGAGATGGCCGAGGAGATGTGGGGCTCGGCGGACGCGGTCGACCCCAACAAGGACTACACGCCCATGAACGAGGCCAAGGCCGAGTTCTGCTGGTGGTCCATCGTCACCGACGTGCTGCATGACTGCCTGACGCTGTGCAACTGGGTGTGGCCCATGGCCATGGCGCCCGCCAAGGAGCGCAGCTACCGCGGCGACCTCGACCTCGAGGCCCAGTTCTACACCGCGGTCACCGGCCAGGAGATCACGATCGACGATCTCTACAAGGCCGCCGAGCGCGTCATGACCCTCCAGCGCGCCAACACCGCGCGCGGCATGACTGACGCCGATGGCAACATGGGTTGCAACGACTTCCGCAACATCCATGACACCATTACCGAGTGGCCCTTCACCAAGGATCCGGACATCGAGCCCTTCACCGCCGGCACCGACAAGATGGAGAAAGAGGACTGGCAGACGGCCCTCACCATGCTGTACAAGCGTTTCGGCTGGGACGAGGAGCTGGGCTGCCCCACCAAGGAGTGCCTCGAGGACCTCGGTCTCGACGACGTTGCCTCCGACCTCGAGGAGCTCGGTCTCCTTACTGAGGGCGGCGCCGCGTACGACGATCGTACCCGCACCTACGCTGGTTGCCTTGCCGAGTACTGCGGCGACAACCCGGCGCTGGCCTAGTTGCCTGAGAGGAGATAGCAATGGCTGACGAGAAGAAGGAGACCACGGGTACCACCGAGGCCGCTCCTAAGAAGAAGAATTGGAAGGCGAAGCGCCTGCCCATCGTGATCGCCGCCGTCGTGGTTGTCACGGTGCTGGGCGTCGCCGGCTGGGCCTGGCGCGCCACGCCCGAGTACTGCGACTCCATGTGCCACAGCACCATGGGCAAGTACTACAACTCCTACATGAACGACACCGAGTCGCTCGCCTATGCGCACAAGGGCGTTGTCGAGGGCGACTGCCTGGGCTGCCACGAGCAGACCCTCTCGCAGATGGGCAGCCAGATCTCGGCGCAGCTCTCCGGTAGCCACGAGACCCCGCTTGCCAAGGAGACCTACTCCAACGAGTTCTGCCTGCAGAGTGGTTGCCACGCGGGCGCCGGTGTGATGCCGGGTGCCTCTGAGTCGTCCACGGCCGACCTCAGCTTCGATCCGCACAGCGATTACCACGGCGTGCAGCAGTGCAACTCCTGCCACCGCTTCCATGACCAGAGCGTCTTCACTTGCGCTACCTGCCACCAGGTTGGCGCCTGGGAGGGCGAGGGCGGCGTGCCTGAGGGCTGGACCGTCCAGGATCTTGGTTACGGCAAGGAGGGCGCTGTGCCCGACGGCTGGACCACCCCCGACCTGTTCGAGACCGCGTCCGAGTAGCAGGACACGGGTCTTGATCTAAGCTCATACGAGCGCCTTCGATGTCCCGAGCGGACGTGTTCTGCTCGGGGCATCGTTACATGTATATCGTGTGCGCGGCGCGCGGTCTGGGCTGCAAACGGGGATAATGGCTAGGACCAACTCGATATATCGGCCGCGCGCTGCGCGCGGGCAGGGGAGGACCTATGGTTTCGATCGATTTCACGCCGCGCGGGGTGTGCTCGCGCAGCATCCATGTTGACCTGGACGATGCGGGCCAAGTTGTCGAGGGCTGCTCGTTTGTGGGCGGCTGCAACGGTAACCTTAAGGCTATCTCGAAGCTCGTGAAGGGTATGCCGGTTGAGCAGGTTATCGCTGTGCTCGATGGCAACACCTGCGGTGCTAAGCCCACCTCGTGCGCCGATCAGCTGTGTCGCGCCCTCGAGGCGGCACGCGCGCAGGCGCAGGCATAACAAGGCGGTAGCAACCACCCATGTTCGGACGCAGACGGGACAACCAGCGACAGGGTACGGGCGCCGCCGCAGCGGCAGATGGGCGCGGTATCACGCGGCGTCGTTTCGCGACGGGCACCGCGCTCGCCATCGGCGCCGGCATTGCGACGATCAGCCTGACGTCGTGCGGTAACGACAAGAAGAAGCAGACAACGGGCGAGCCCCAGGTGGTGACCGATGATTCGCAGGTCATCTCGGTGCTCGACGGCGACTATGCCAACGTCGATAACCCGCTGGTGGAGTCTGGCAGCTGGACGCTCCCCTTAGGCACGCTGCTGTTTCACACCGGCGGCACGTGGGCAGCGGCGATGCTCACGCCCGAATCGTCGCTCCATATCAATACGCTGGGAACGCTCAGCCTCTCGAGCGGGAATATGGTCACGCTGCTCGAATCGCCGGCGCAGGGGCGCGGCTTTGACTTCTTCGACGTGCGCTGCTCGGACGAGGTCTATGCGTGGGTCGAGATCAACTACACCGATCGTTCATGGGCGCTCTTGGGTCAGGGATTTTCTTCCGGCAGCCTCACCGGCGACCCCGTTCAGCTCGATTCAGGCGATGTCGATTGGGAGCCGCCGCGCTTCACGGTGTGGGGCTCGAGCGTGATCTGGCAGAAGATGCCGCTTGCAACTGGCGAGGCGTCGTCTGAAGACTCGCATTGCTATCGCTGGACGCTCGGCGATACCGAAGGTTCCGATCTGTGGACGTCGCACGGGCGCTTTGCCACAAGCCCGCGCGTCTCGAACGGAATTCTCACCATTGCCCCGCGCGTGCGCGGCGATGAGGGCGTGTACTACGGCATGACCGCCATCGACCTTACCGATGACAACAACACGCAGGTCGACCAGCTCGTATTGCCACGCACCGTGGCGCCATTTACGGCCGACTATATGAACGAGTCGTTCGTCTTCTCCATCGAGGCAAGCTACAACGGCTTAGGGAGCCTAGGCAACATGGGCACCTTCGTGGGACGCGAGGGCGGGCCCTACACCTATGTGCGCCGAGAGCCGCTCTCGGCCGCGGTGGGCAACGGGTCGCGGCTGCTTGTTAAGGCGCAGGCCTCGAATTTCGTCATCGACCTCGAGGAGCATACGTACGCTACCCTTCACGCCCCCGATCGATCGCTCGATTTTGGTGAGTGGCCGGCAACCGAGGGTGCCAGCGAGCGCTTCCTTTCGTATGCCACCGTGCGCAACGACCAAGGCGTTCCCGAGAGCGTGGTGGCGCGCGTCTTCAGTATCTAATTGATGCGCCTTGGAAGAAATTCCGGCAACTGGGAATAATGAGAGACAGTAGGCGCCGGCGCGCTGTCTTGGCATGCGTCGACCGCCTGCCGCTCTTTGCATCATGAATGTGTTGCATGCGGTACAATATTCGAGTTGCAAGCGGTAGATGAGGAGGCCGACTATGGCTTCAGACGCAAGAAGCATTCTGCTCGTAGAAGACGAGAAGGCAATCCGCGATGCCGTCGCGGCGTACCTCGATCGCGAAGGTTATTGGGTCGTGGGCGTGGGAGACGGCCAGTCGGCGGTCGAGGAGTTCGAGAAGCACCACTTCGACCTTGTGATTCTCGATTTGATGCTGCCCAAGCTTTCCGGCGAGCGTGTCTGCCGCGCTATCCGCGACAAGACCTCTGCGGTGCCCATCATCATGCTTACCGCTAAGGGCGAGGTTGAGGATCGCATCATTGGTTTCGAGCTTGGCGCCGACGATTATATCGTCAAGCCGTTCTCGCCGCGCGAGCTGGTGGCGCGTGTGCGCGCCATGTTCCGCCGCGCGCAGCGTGCCGAGGAGCCGCAGGTCGAGGTTCTCGACTTTGGCGATCTGGTTATCGATATCTCCGGACATAAAATTCTCGTTGAGGGCAAGCAGGTTGATCTCACGGCGTCCGAGTTCAAGTTGCTCGCAACGCTCGCGCGCCATCCCGGCCGCGTGTACAACCGCATGGAGCTCGTCGAGAAGGTTCTGGGATACGATTTCGAGGGCTATGAGCGCACCATTGACTCCCATGTCAAGAATCTGCGCGCCAAGCTTGGCGACGATCCCAAGAACCCCAAGTGGCTCTACACCGTCCACGGCGTGGGCTATCGTTTCGAGGCGCCCGCCGCAGACGACGCCAAGGGTACGGGAGCAAGCGAGGGATAGTGCATGCAGCCCGCTCGATTCGAAATAGGGCGCAAGCATAAGCAAGCAGGCGAGACGAGTTCGCGCGCAAGCTGGAACACGCCGCGCAAAGATGCGCGCGGCGGGATGAGCTATGCCTCGCGCATGGCTATCGCCTTCGCGCTCACGTCGCTTATGACCGTGCTCATCTTGGTGGGCGTCGTCACCGTGGTGTGGAGCGGCGTGTTCACCGACTACACCCGTGCGAACATCCAGGATATGGCGGGCTTTACCGCGCAGCGTCTGGCGCTTTCCTATGAAGAGGATGGTCCTTGGACAACCGAGTTTATCGCGCAGGTTGCCGAGTCGAGCCTGGAAGACGATATCGGACTGCAGGTCATGGACCGCGGCGGCACCATCATCTATGACGATACCTGGCCGGCTGCCGGTGCTGCTGCCGAGGCGCAGCGCAGCGATCGGGCGCAGGGTACCACGGCGGAGCAATCTGCGGGGTCGTCTGCTTCGGGCAGCTCGTCGCGCACGATGAGCTCGCATGCGCTTACGTCAACGGCGCCCACCGGCACCGAGGCCTCGGTAACCCAGGAGATCACCACGTCAGACGGTACCAAAGTGGGTACCGTGCGCGTATGGGTGATTGGCTCGGACGTGCTGCTCAGCAGGGCAGACCAGACGTTTCGCGACCGCACCTTCAACGCCATGATGCTCGCCGCGCTCATTGCGATTTGCGTATCCGTGATCGTGGGCTTTTTGGTTTCGCGCATGCTCACCAACCCCATCCGCCGGATTACCTCCACCGCAAAGCAGATTCGTGATGGTGACTGGTCGGCACGCACCGGCATGAAGGGCGACGACGAGATCGATCGTCTTGGCGAAACCTTCGACGAGATGACCACCTCGCTCGAGCGTGACCTCAAGCATGAGAAGCGTATCACCTCCGACGTGGCGCACGAGCTGCGCACCCCGCTCATGGGCATGCTCGCCACGGTTGAGGCCATGCAAGATGGTGTGATGGAGCCCGACGAGGAGCATCTCGAGACAGTTGCCTCCGAGACACGCCGCTTGGCACGCTTGGTGCAGCAGATGCTCGATCTGTCCCGCATGGAGACGCGTACCACACCGTTGCATATCGAAGAAGTCGAGATGGTGCCGTTTGTGCAGCGTATCGTGTCCGGCCAGCAGCAGCTGTTCCAGGACCACGATTTGAGGCTGCGCTTCGTCGACGACACGCAGGGGCGCTCGTCCACCGTTGAGTGTGATCCCGATATGATTACGCAGGCGATCATCAACATCATGAGCAACGCCATGCGCTACACGCCGGAAGGCGGTTGGGTTGTGGTGTCGGTGCTCGCCGATCGCAAGGAGGTCATGATCTCCATCTCGGATACGGGTATCGGCATCGCAAAAGATGACCTCGCGCGCATCTTCAGCCGATTCTGGCGCGCCGATGCGAGCCGTGCGCGTGAAGCCGGCGGCCTCGGCGTGGGCCTTTCGCTCACCAAGCACATCGTCGAGCGGCACAAAGGCTACATCGCCGTTGAGTCGGAACTTGAAAAGGGTACGACTTTTACGATTCATCTGCCGCGGGAGCACACGCCAGAAGCTTCATCATCTACAATGAACAATTAGTCTCATTGCAGCGCTACGGCATAAGGAGTTGACTCACGTGGCAACTATGGAGCGTCGTCCCGATTCTCAGGGCAAGGTCCGCGACATCTACCAGGCAGGAGACAACCTGCTCATGGTTGCGACCGATCGTATTTCGGCATTCGATTACATCCTGCCCGACGAGATCCCCTTCAAGGGCGAGGTCCTGAACCGCATCTCTGAGTTCTGGTTCAAGAAGTTCGCCGATATGGTGCCCAACCATCTCGTCTCGATTGACGTCAACGAGTTCCCGGCAGAGTTTGCCGAGTACAAGGATTACCTTGCCGGCCGCTCGATGCTCGTGCGCCGCGCCGAGACGCTGCCTATTGAGTGCATCGTGCGCGGGTATCTTACCGGTTCGGGCAAGAAAACCTACGACGAGGACGGGACCGTCTGCGGCATCAAGCTGCCCGCTGGGCTCACCGAGGCGTCCAAGCTTCCCGAGCCCATCTTTACGCCGTCCACCAAGGCGGCCATTGGCGATCACGACGAGAACATCTCGTTTGAGCGCTGCGCCGATATCGTGGGCACCGAGATTACCGAGCAGCTTCGCGACCTCTCGCTCAAGATTTACACCGCTGCCGCTGAGTATGCGGCAACCCGCGGCATCATCATCGCCGATACGAAGTTCGAATTTGGCATCATCGATGGGAAGGTCTCGCTGATCGACGAGTGCCTGACCCCCGATTCGAGCCGTTTCTGGCCCGCCGACACCTACGAGGAGGGCAAGGTCCAGCCGAGCTACGACAAGCAGTATGTCCGCAATTGGCTTAAGGCCAACTGGGATATGACCGGCGAGCCGCCGCATCTTCCGGCCGAGGTGGTCGAGGGTACGTCTGCGCGCTACCGCGAGGCGTATCAGATCATTACCGGCACCGATTTCGTGAGCATGAAGGAGAACTAGTACATGAGCATGCGCAGTGCTACCAACAAGCGCACGCAGAACCGTGAGTATGCGGGTGCGACGCGCAAGTCCGCCGCATCGGCGAAGCCCGCCCGCGCGGCAGCAGGTTCCGTACGCGTCGTTCCGGCGTCTGCCAAGGAGCGCCGCCGCGAGGCGGAGCGTGGGGAGTCGCTCGAGGGTCTTTCGCGCGAGGAGAAGAAGGCTCGCAAGCGCGAAGCGCGCATTCGCGAGGACCGGCTGTACTCCGTGGCGTCGATCATGATGAAGGACGACCCCGACTACAAGCGTTTGCGCCGTGTGTTCTGGGTGCTGCTGGCGCTCGGCATGGTTGCCATCCTCGTGATTTGGGTTTTGCTGTTTGGCTTGTCGGACTCCACCGGTGAGATGACGTCTGCTGCGCAGCTTGCTGGTGTTGTCGTTGCGTATGCCCTTGTCATCGGCGCGTTCGTGTACGACTTCGTGAAGATTCGTCCGCTGCGCAACTACTATCGCGCGCAGGCTGAGGGCATGACCGACCGTAAGCTCGTTGAGATCATCGAGCGCGATGCCGCCAAGCGCGACAAGAAGGACGCTAAGAAGGACGAAGCTGCCACGGCTCCCGTTGCCGAGAGCGCAAAGCCCGCAAAGAAGAAAAAGTACAAGAACAATCGCTCGCGCCACTAGCGCGCACTTGTCGCAGATGGGGTTCTCAGCCACCTGCATCAGTAATGTGAAGGGCCCCGCGCAAGGGGCCCTTTCCATGTGGCGGTAACGAATGCCGTCATCGAACCAGAACAGGATGAGCACATGATTCGAGCAGCATTGACCGTGGAAGACGCGCGTGCCGGCATGCGCGCGCTCGCGCCTCAGATCGAGCGCTACGCAAAGTTAATCGTCGAGAAGGGCGTGAACGTGAAGCCAGGGCAGGAGCTCGTGATTAATGCTCCTGTTGAGAGCGCGGCGTTCGTGCGGCTGCTTGTTCGGTGCGGCTACGAGGCCGGTGCGGGGCATGTGACCGTTATCTGGTCGGACGATCAGGTTGGTCGTCTAACCTATGAGCATGTAGACACCGCGTATTTCGAGACTACGCCCGAGTGGCAGCGTGTGCAGCTTGATTCGCTCGCTCAGATGGGCGCGTGCTTTGTGTTTCTTGAGGGAGCCGATCCCGAGGCGTTGCGCGGCATCGATCCGGCGAAGCCCGCCGCGGCGTCGCGGGCGCGCAATACGCAGTGCAAGGATTTCAGGCGAGGACTCGATTTCAATCTCAATCCGTGGTGCATTGCCGGCGCACCCATTGCTGCGTGGGCGCGCCATGTGTTCCCCGGAGTCGACGATGAGGTGGCAATCTACCAGCTCTGGTGCGCCATCCTTTCGACCGCCCGTGCCAACGGCGAAGATCCCGAGAGCGATTGGGAGTTGCATGACGCGACGTCCGACAAGAATCTGCGCTTCTTGAACGAGCACCATTTCGATGCGCTGCGCTATACCGCGTCGAATGGCACCGATTTCGTGGTAGGCATGACCGACCGTCATGTGTGGGCCGGCGGCAAGAGCGAAACGCCCGATGGACATCCGTTCTTCCCCAACATTCCCACCGAGGAGGTCTTTACCTCGCCCGATTGCCGGCGCGTTGATGGCGTGGTGCACTCCGCCATGCCACTCATTCACCATGGCAACAAGGTAGATGGATTCTGGCTCAAGTTTGAGGGCGGCGCTGTGGTCGACTACGGAGCGCAAGTGGGGCTCGATACGCTGCGCAGCATTATCGAGACCGATGAGGGCGCGCGCCGCTTGGGCGAGGTCGCACTCATTTCCAAGAACACGCCGATCCGCGAGAGTGAGATTCTTTTCTACGATACGTTGTACGACGAGAACGCAAGCTGCCACTTGGCGCTGGGCGTTGGCTTTCCGGAGTGCTATGAGGGCGGTGCCGATATGGCGCCCGAGGAGCTGCTCGAGCACGGTGTCAACATGTCGAGCACCCATGTCGACTTCATGATTGGCTCAGATGATCTCGACATCACCGGCATCATGGCAGACGGCACCGAGGTTCCCGTGTTTACCAACGGTCAGTGGTGCTGGGAGTAGTGATGCCTGCGTCGCGTTGTCTTGGGCTCTGCTGGCATACGGCTGACCTATTCGGTTAGTCGGTGTTGTTGGTCCTCCAGCGATTCAGGGCGAGGTCGATCGGCTCGTTGATAGTTTCTCGTGGGCAACCGAGTCCATCGAGGAACGCGACGATGTCTTCCTCGTACACGTCTGCAAGTCCGAAGAGATCCGCGTTTTCGCCCACCTGCCCGTCTGTCTTATCGACGATGCTCTTGACGATGTTGCGGCGGTCCTCCCACGTGACATCATGGAACGTGAAATCGCGTACAGCCCCTTCGCTGGTGGCGACAATCCAGGCGGTGTGCTCCTTTTCGTGGTAGAGCACCTTAATCGAGCCAAGCTGGGCGGCAGAGACTTCCATGTCGCCCAGATCTTCGCTGTCGGGTGTTTCGAACTCGTATTTCACCCATGCAGCATGGAGCACGTAGCCGCCGTACACCATGATGCAGCCGGGCGTGGATTGCTTGCAGTGCTTGAGGTGCACCGCGCGGGCGATGAGCAGCAGGATGCCGACGATGAGGAGCGGCAACATCGTAAATGCAAGCATGAAGGGAGGCGTATCGGGTCGCATGATCTGCTCGAATGGCGTGGTAATGCAGGTCCAGATGCCGCATCCCGCAATAATAAGGAAGGTTACGGCAAAAGCGACGATACCCATGACGGTGCTGTCGCGCAGCCAGCTCTTCCGCGCGAGCCGATAGCGCTTTTCTTCATCAATGGCGAGCTCACGTATGCGATCCTGAGTATGGTTCGGCAACATGCTTACTCCTCGTATCCGCGCCCCCTCCTAAAACCTATGGTACGCCAACGGGCATCATGAGACCGTGGCGTATAGGTTGGATGCGAGGTTGTGCTCAAAGTGGGGTATAGGGTACGCATTGTTGCGGCGAACTGCTACAATAGCTCGCACGGGCCGTTAGCTCAGCTGGCAGAGCAGGGGACTTTTAATCCCAAGGTCTAGGGTTCGAACCCCTAACGGCCCACCACTGTTTACCTGCGGGAATGTCGAAAGACGTTCCCTTTTTTAGTGCCGATAACCCGAAATTTGGCAAATATGTAGCTGCTGTTTTCTTCTAGTAACCTGTTATAACCTGTTATGAAAAGATGCATAAGGGTTAACTCCCTTATGCAATTGCGCCCATTTGGGGGGTGCGCGCCATGATGAACATGGCGATCATCATGGCGTGATGCGAGTTTTCCTGCGTTTCGAGACAAAAATTGTCATTTAGTTCAGATTCCGGAGCGTTTGCCGCTTTCGAAGGGGCTGGGAAGCATCGATTTGGCGTCTTGACCATTGTCCGAAGTCGTAAAAATCAATAATACATAGACTATTGAGCGCTTTTTAGCGCGTTGAGATGTTGCGAGAGACCTCGGATCAGCAGGCGTGCTCCGGAATCTGAACTAAATGACACATAACGCGGATAATTCTAAAAAAATTTTCAAACCGATGCGCTGCCGCATGTGTTGCCGGCGCATGAGCACCGCGAAGGCATGCCGTGGAAAGCATCTGTCCATACGGTTACGCCGCGTCCTACCTTTCTTTCCCATACGCTTACCGGTAAGTCGCGTCCGAGTGCCCATGTTTGCCGTATGATGCACATAACATGACGCTTCGGCGTTCCCTTGCCCCTGCCGCGCGGTGGTGGCAATGACCTGCAGGTTCGATAGAAAGGCAACACAGATGGCAGACGTACATGAGCTCCTCGACACATGGCTTGCCAACGTTAAGGACGAAGACCTTCTGACCGAGCTCAAGGCGATGAAGGAGGCTGGTGACGAGGACGCTATCACCGACGCGTTCTTCCAGGATCTCGAGTTTGGTACCGCAGGTCTTCGCGGCACGCTTGGCGCTGGTACCAATCGCATGAACATCTACACTGTCGGCCGTGCCACGCAGGGATTTGCCGAGTATCTCGTGAAGAACTTCGAGAATCCCACGGTTGCCATCGCGCGCGATAGCCGCAACAACGGTGAGCTGTTCGTCAAGACCGCCGCAGCGATTTTCGCTGCCAACGGTGTTGTTGCCAAGGTGTATCCCAAGATTTCCCCGGTGCCTACGCTCTCGTGGGCCGTTCGCGACCTGAAGTGCTCCGGCGGCGTGTGCGTGACCGCCTCGCACAATCCGGCGCAGTACAACGGCTATAAGGCCTATGGTCCCGACGGATGCCAGATTGCGTCCGAGGTAGCCGACGCTATCTCTGCTGCCATCGCCGGCGTTGACACCTGGAACGGCATCAAGACGATGGACTTCGACGAGGCATTGGCTGCAGGGAAGATCGAGTGGATCGGCGATGACTGCCTCGATCGTTACTACGACGCGGTTGCCGACAAGTCGGTGAGCAACCTGACCCCCGAGCAGGTCGCCGAGGCGCCGCTCAAGCTCGTCTACACCCCGCTCAACGGTACTGGTCTCATCCCGGTAACCACCGTGCTCAACAAGGTGGGCGTTACCGACATCACCATCGTGCCCGAGCAGAAGGATCCGGACGGCAACTTCCCCACGTGCCCGTATCCTAACCCCGAGATCCGCGAGGCCATGCAGAAGGGCATCGACCTGTGCGAGCAGGTTCATCCCGACCTTTTGCTCACAACCGACCCCGATGCCGACCGCGTAGGCGTTGCCTGCAAGGACGGCGACGACTACACGCTGCTCACCGGCAACGAGATGGGCGTGCTGCTGCTCGACTACATCTGCAAGATGCGCGCCGAGCGCGGTGAGAACCTTGCCGAGAAGGTCGCGGTGACCACCATTGTGTCCTCTGCTATGGTTGACGCGCTTGCCGCCGAGTACGGGTTCGAGATGCGCCGCTGCCTCACCGGCTTCAAGTACATCGGTGACATCATCACGTCGCTTTCCGATGCCGGCCAGGTTGACCGCTTCATCTTCGGTTTCGAGGAGTCTTATGGCTACCTCTCTGGCGACCACGTGCGCGACAAGGATGCCGTGAACGCCTCCATGCTCATCTGCCAGATGGCGCAGTACTACAAGCTGCAGGGCAAGAACCTCGCCCAGGCCATGAGCGACCTGTACGAGAAGTATGGGTACTACCACAACAAGACCATCTCGCTGTCCTACCCCGGCGCCGACGGTGCCGCGAAGATGGCGGGCATTATGGCCGGGCTGCGTGAGACCGCGCCTGCAGAGATTGCCGGCAGCAAGGTTGAGGCTGTGCTCGATTACAAGGACGGCGTAAACGGCCTGCCCAGGGCCAACGTCATCGAGTTCGATCTCGAGGGCGGCAACAAGGCAATTGTGCGCCCCTCTGGTACCGAGCCCAAGATCAAGCTCTACATCTTCGCTAAGGGCGAGGATGCTGCTTCGGCCGATGCCCTCATGGACAAGATCGAGGAGGATGGTCGCAAGCTGCTCTCGTAGCTTCTGCGCCACATAGGCTGTTGCATGAACGGGCCCCGCAGTGATGCGGGGCCCTGCTGGTGTGCGCCACGTTACGGCAGCGTGCATTTGCTACACTCAGAACGAGCGTGCTCCTGTTCAGCATCTCGGCATGAGGGGGTGGCGTTGTGGGAGGCATGTTGAGACGTTGCATAATCGGCGTGGTGGCGCTTGTCGTCGCCGTGATGCTTTCTGCTTGTGGCGGGCCTCCTGTATGGCTCGACGTCCAGTCGCCGCTTACCACGCGTGATATCGAGGTCGCTAAATCGCTCGCAACAGACTCGCTCACATGGGATGCAACCGATGTCGCCGAGGTGCAAGAGCTGCAAGAACAAGGCAGCAGCCCGCGCGATCTTGGATCGTTTGGACATGCCATTCGCGGTGCCGAGGCAGCCGAGGATTACCTTGCCGCGCGCTACGGCGAGCAGTTTCGTGCCATAGCATTTTCTACGCCCTACGAATCGGCAATCGCGCCTGCATGGGGCGTTACGACGTGCGTCGTGGAATCGGGTCCGTATGAGGGCGAAACGTGCAAGGCGTCATATCGCCTGAAAGGCGCGATGACGTGGAAGGACGATTACGGCTCCATCTATCTGGGCGATGAGTAAAACAGTATCCTTGGTATCAGTTAGATCGCGGCGCTGAGGCTGCGCGCGCGGCGGATGGCTTCGGGGACGCGAGCGGCTAGTAGGTCGATATCCTTGGCACGCACATCATCGGCAAGCGAAAGACGCAGGCTGCCGCGCGCCCAGCGCGGATCGGTTATACCGAGCGCGGTGATGACATGCGAAGGCCCGGTCTCGCCTGTGGAGCAGGCTGAGCCCGTGGCGGCGGCAACACCTGCGCGGTCGAGCAGCACCACAAGTAGCTCGCCATCCACGTCTTTGCAAAGGAGCGAAGCAATGCCCGGTAGGCGACGGTCGGCATGGGGGTCGCCGGTTGCGCGCACGTCGGGAACAGTAGTAACAATGCGTTCGATGAGCTCGTCGCGAAGATGCGCCACGCGTTCCATGCGCGCTGCTTGATCATTGAGCTCCTGCTCAAGTGCGGTCGCCATGCCAACGGCACCTGCGACGTTTTCGGTGCCGGCACGCATGCCGCGCTCCTGAGCGCCCCCTTGGATAAGGGGCGGAATGGAGAACCCTTCGCGCAGGTAGAGCGCGCCGGTTCCGCGCGGTCCGTGGAACTTGTGCGCCGAGAGCGAGAGCGCGTCCACGTCAAGCTCCTGCACGTTTACCGGGATATGTCCTACCGCCTGCACCGCATCGGTGTGGAAGGGCACGTCATGCGCGTGTGTTATCTGAGCGAGCTGAGAGACCGGTTGGATTGTGCCCACTTCGTTGTTGGCGAGCATAATCGATACCAGCGCAGCAGGGGGAGCGTCGATCCCATCGGCATCGTTGCGCTGCTGTAGCTGCGCAAGCGTTTTTGCGAGCGTTTCCGGCGCTACGTGGCATTGCGCATCGACGGGCAGGTAGATGGTCTCCACGCCGCTGCGTGCGAGTGCCTCGCAGGTATGGAGCACCGCATGGTGCTCGACAGCGCTGGTAATCAGGCGAACGGGAGCATCCGCTCCGTAGAGATCGCGAAACCGCTGCACGGCCCCGGTAAGCACCCATACATCAGATTCCGATCCACCGCTCGTGAAATAGATTTCGCGCGGCAACACCGCGCCAAGGCATGAGGCGATGCGCGAGCGCGCCGCCTCGAGTGCCTCCGCAGCTTCCCGCGAAATGCGATGGATGCCGCTCGGGTTGCCGTAGGCGGAGGTGAGATACGGCATCATGGCATCGAGCGCCGCGGGCGCAAGCGGTGTGGTGGCGGCATTATCTGCGTAGATGTAGGGCATATCGGCGGCGTGCGCCGCTGCTTCATGCGGTGTAGATTCGTTCATGATGGCTCCTCGCGACACCGAAGAGCTTACCGCAGAATGAAGAACCAAGCCACGACAGCGATGATAACTAGCAGCGCGACAAGCAGCACGATATGCGCGACGTGCCGGCGCGCTCGCGCCTGCCGTGCGGTGAAAATCGCCTTGCCGGGCTTGGGCGTTTGGAGGTAGCGCTCGTAATGAAGCGGCGCGTGTTGAGGTTGACCGTCTGGTCCCGCGGTGCGCTGCTGGCGTGGATGGGCAGGATGCGTGGGCCGTGTGCGGGGCAGATATTGCGGGTCGGAGGTGGCGACGCCCATATGCTTGCGGCCACTGGGAGCATCTACGTGCACCTGGTCGTCTTGAATGGGCTCTTGGGTGACATGCTGTCGCGGTCGTTGGTACGGGGCGCTCGACGACGTATATCGTGGGGTGTCCGCATGCGATGCGTGCGCAACATCGTGCAAGGGCGCACGCATTGCGTCAACGCCCTGCTCGCGTAGATAGCGCGATGCGTTGCTGTTATTGGTGCCGGCCATGGTGTCCTTCTCTGGAAATTGCCCGGAACGCATCCATTGTACGATGAAGTGAGGGGCCTGCAGAAGTGTTAGAGAAAATGCGAAGGCAATCATGGGCATTCCACAGGGGGCACGTGGTGCACCTGCTCGTTGGGGCGGCTCGGATGACCGAGCGAAGCAGCGCAAGGCGCGTACGCTAAATCTAAGTCTTGGCAACTTAGATTTGATGATACTGTGACGCTTAAAAAATCTGAATTAGTCCGTTTAGCGAATCGCGAGCGGGGCATAACAGAGATGTCCAACGAAGTCCCGGGTTCCACCACGAACGCCGGGCAATCACGAAGGAGTGATTTTTTATGGCAAGCATGATTCCGTATCGTTCCGTTTTTGGTCTCCGTCCTACCACCAGCGCCCTGTTCGACGCGTTCGACGACATGATGGATTTCGCCAACAACTCGGTTGCCAAGGCGTTCCCCATGGATGTCGAGGACACCGGCGAGGGCTATGAGGTCAAGGCGTACCTCACGGGCGTGAATAAGGACGACATCGACGTTGAGCTCAACGAGGGCCGTCTCTCCATTTCGGTGAACGTTGAGGAGAAGGAGGAGGACAAGGGCAAGAACTACCTGCAGAAGGAGTTCAGCGCCTACAGCGCAACCCGCGGTGTCTACCTCAAGGACGCGGCAAGCGAGGGCCTTTCCGCTCGCTATGCCGACGGCGTGCTCACCGTTACGGTGCCTAAGATCCAGGAGAAGAGCAACGTCACCAAGATCGCGATCGACTAGGGGAGCGATTCCAGAACATAGGCCGCCTCAACAAGGCGTGCTAGACAGGGCGGCGCTCGGGCAAGATGGCTCGGGCGCTGCCCTCATGCGTACTGTGTTACCAGCAGCTGATGGGGCGATTCTGCCCAGCGGCACGGATATGCAGCGCAGGCGCGCCTGCTCCGCGCACAAGCGTGGCACTTGAGCCAAGTTCATTGTCGAGTGAGGCTCCGAGCGCTTCGGCGAGGGCGCGCACGGCAAGGCTCGGGCGATTGTTTTCCTGCGAGATGTGCATGGCGACAAGCTGCTCGGTACGCGCGGTTACCAGCTTGGGAACAGCTTCGGCCGCCTGCGCGTTCGAGAGGTGCCCGCGTTCCGAGATGATGCGATCTTGCAAGAACCGCGGGTAGGGGCCCGTGCGCAGCGTGGGAACATCATGGTTGCTCTCGAGCGCTAAAATGCGGCAATCGCGCAAAAGCTTCATCGCGCCAGGCGTGAGGACACCGGTGTCGGTGGCGAATCCAATGGCATCGCCGGCGCAGGTGAAGCGGTATCCAACGGGGTTTACCACATCGTGCGACGTGGGGAAGCTCTCCACGCGCACACCGGCGACCTCGAACACGGCGCCGGGGGCAAACGAAGTGAATGGCAGGCAGGCGAGATATGTTTTCGTATCGGCCGTCCCCAAGCTGGCGAAGAGCTCGCCTTCAAAACGTCGGCACCATACGGTGACGCCGCTTACGTGGTCGCCGTGCTCGTGTGTGAGCAAGAGCGCTCGAACCTTGTTCTCGTCGAGGTCAAGCTCGTGCATACGCGCGATCACCTCGCGACGCGAGAAGCCGTTGTCGATCATGATGAGCCCTTCGGGGCCCTCGACAAGCGCGCAGTTGCCCTTCGAGCCACTGCCGAGGATGTGAAGGTGAAGCGCGTGGGTCAATGTGGCCAGGTCCTTTCGAACGACTACAATGTCTACAGGTTTGAGGAGGTTGTCGATGCCAACGGTCGCCCAGCATTATATCCAGCGCCATCCGTCCGCCGCACCGGCGGGCGCCTCGCGGCACGAAGGTCCTGCGGCGCCCGTCGTTCTCATGGTATCAGGCGGTGCGGACTCAACGGCGCTGCTCGTTATGGCGTGCTTGTCGAAGCTCGATATCGCCGATGGCCGCGGCGAGGCGCGCATCGCGCGTGAGCGCATCCACGTGCTGCACGTGAACCACCATCTGCGCGGCGCGGCCTCCGACGCCGATGAGGCGTTTGTGCGCCAGCTATGCGAACAGTTTGGCGTGCCCGTGTGCGTGGAGCACGCCGCGTTCGGCGACCTTCAAGGCCAGAATCTCGAAGGTGCTGCGCGCGAGGTGCGCTACCATGCCGCGCGCCGGTATGTGCGGGAACTGTGCCGCGAGGCGGGTTGTCCCCGCGCCTCGGCGCGTATCCTCACGGCTCATACGGCAAGCGATCGCGCCGAAACCTTTTTCATGAACGCAATCAAAGGTGCCGGTCTCGCCGGGCTCTCAAGCATTCCGCGCCGCCGCAACATCATCGTGCGACCGCTCATTGGCTTTACGCATGAGGAGCTCTGTCGGTATCTCGAGGTGGCGGGCTACATGTGGCGCGAGGACGAAAGCAATCAAGATACCGCCTACCTGCGCAACTTTGTCCGGCACCAGATTGTGCCTGTAGCGCGCGAGCGCAATGGGAATCTCGACAAAACCATCAGCGCTACCTGCGATATTTTATGTGACGAGGATGCCTTCATGGAGCATCTTGCTGCGAATGCTCTGCGCAGCTGCACGCGGCGTCGCGAGGAAGGGCTCGTGGTTCTCGACGCGACGCGTCTTGCTGCGGCCGAGATAGCCATTGCGCGGCGCATGGTGCGCCTGGCTGTGAAGGCGCTCGATCCCGATGTGCGCCTTGAGATGCGTCATGTCGAGGCGGTGCTTGCGCTTGTGGCGGCGGGTTCTGGCTCGCTCACGCTACCTGCCGGCATCGATGTGCGCATGGAGTTTGGCACCTGCGCGTTGCGCACGCCCGATGCACGTGAATCGCTTGTTGCCGGCTGGCTCACCGTTCCCGGCACGATGGCGCTTCCCGCCGGTGCGGTGCTTGAGGCAACGCTCGCGGTGGTGCCCGCGGGCGCCGATCCCGTGACGCTGGCACGCGAGGCGTCGCGCGACGACGGTGCCGGTGCGAGCACCGTGCTGGTGGATGCGGCGGCGCTGGGGTATGCCGAGCGCGATCTCATACGCTTGAAGGAAACCGCTTCGGGTCTGCCTGCCGAGGCGTTTTCGGCGCGCTTGTGGGTCGATGCCCCACAGCCCGGCGACCTCTTATGCCCGCTGGGGATGCACGGGCGTTCCAAGAAGCTTTCTGATTTGCTGGGCGAGGAGCATATTCCCGTTGCCGATCGTAGGCTTGTTCCCGTGGTGCGCACCGCGCCCGCCGGCGCCGTTGTGTGGGTTGGCGGAATTCGCCTCGATGACCGGTTTAAGTGCACGTCCACAACAAGAGTGCTGGTAAAATTACATATCCGCCCCGTAGGCGCCGCGTTAGACGGCTCTCTTGTGGGGTAAGCTGCCGTAAGGTCCTAATTTGAGGAGGGTTCCCGTGTCCGAGCTGCATCCCGACATCGAAAAGGTTTTGTTCGACGAGGAGGAGATTGCGTCCATCGTGAAGCGTATGGGCGAGCAGATCTCGCGCGACTACGCGGGCAAGGACCTGGTGCTCATCGCCGTGCTGCGCGGTGCCGTGGTGTTCATGGGCGACCTTATGCGTGCCATCGACGTGCCCCTCGCCATCGACTTCATGGCGGTATCGAGCTACGGCGCCAATGCCAAGAGCTCGGGCGTTGTGCGCATCGTCAAGGACCTCGACATGGATATCAAGGGTCGTGACGTGCTTATTGTCGAGGATATTCTCGATTCCGGCCTCACGCTCAAGTATCTCATGAAGAACCTATCCAACCGCGGGCCTGCATCGCTCGAGGTGGCGGCGTTCCTTTGGAAGGACATCGAAGGCAAGCAGGCAGCCATCAACCCCAAGTACGTGGGCACGCATTGCCCCGACGCCTTTGTGGTGGGCTACGGCCTCGACTTCGCCGAGCGCTACCGCAACCTCCCGTATGTGGGAATTCTTAAACCGGAGGTCTACTCATAGTGTTTTTCCGTTCCAACCAAAACGATTGCGTGACAGACATCGCCCTTCTCGCGGAGGGCGATGCGCCCGATAATGCCCCGCGCGACGGCCAGCACGATGCCGGTGATGGCAAGAGCGGTCCGCAGCAGGACCGCGAGGACGGCGGCAACACCCGTCCGGACCGCGAGCAGCATCGCGACGAGTCCAGCCTCTTCGATCGGATGTTTCCCGAGGATGCCAAGTTTGGCGGGCGCCTGCAGGGCCCCAATCAGGGGCCATCGCGTTCCAACTGGCTTTATTTCCTGCTCGCATGCGCGCTGTTGGCCTACATGTTCTTCCAGATGGGCCCAACGCTTGGCGGCGGCACGACAACCGAGGAGCTTGCCACCAACGAGCTGGTAACCGCCATCAAGGAGAATCGCGTCGATTCGCTCACCTATACGGTGGTCGACGGCTCGGTGAGCGGCACGTACTGGGCCGATGCCAAAGATCGCGGCAAGGAGTCCAAGCTCGAGCACTTCACCTCGAACTACGTGGGATCGGATTCGCTGTCCGAGCTTATGGCCGCGCATCCCGAGACGGAATACGTGGTTGATACCAGCGACCCCAACTTCTGGAGCAACCTCATTGTGAGCGCACTGCCCACGCTGGTACTGCTGGCGCTCATGGTGTACTTCATGCGCCAGATGATGGGTGCCAACAGCAAGACCATGCAGTTTGGCAAGACCAACGCAAAGACAAGCGAGGCCACGCGCCCCAAGGTGAAGTTCAAGGACGTCGCCGGCATCGATGAGGCGGTCGAGGAGCTCGAGGAGGTCCGCGACTTCCTTGCGTCGCCCGAGCGCTATCGCAAGCTCGGCGCCAAGATTCCGCGCGGCGTGCTGCTGGTAGGCCCTCCGGGCACTGGCAAGACGCTTCTGGCCAAGGCCGTTGCCGGCGAGGCAGGTGTGCCGTTCTTCTCCATCTCGGGTTCCGACTTCGTTGAGATGTTCGTGGGCGTGGGCGCAAGCCGCGTGCGCGACCTCTTCAAAGAGGCGAAGGCGCAGGCTCCTTCGATCATCTTCATCGACGAGATCGATGCCGTTGGCCGCCAGCGCGGCGCCGGTTTGGGCGGCGGCCACGACGAGCGCGAGCAGACCTTAAACCAGCTGCTCGTTGAGATGGACGGCTTCGAGGAGAACGAGAGCGTCATCCTCATCGCCGCCACCAACCGCCCCGACATCCTCGACCCGGCGCTGTTGCGCCCCGGGCGTTTCGACCGCCAAATCACCGTCGACCGCCCCGACGTGAAGGGCCGCGAGGCAATCCTTAAGGTGCACGCCGAGAACAAGCCGCTCGACGACGGCGTCAAGTTCGACAAGCTCGCACAGCTTACGGTGGGCTTCACGGGTGCCGACCTCATGAACCTCATGAACGAGGCCGCGCTGCTTGCGGCCCGTCGCAAGAAGAACCTCATTTCCATGGACGAGATCGAGGAGTCCATGGAGCGCGTTATTGCCGGTCCCGCCAAGAAGGCCCGCGTTATGACCGAGAAAGAGCGCGCTACCATCGCCTACCACGAGAGCGGTCACGCCCTTGTGGGGCATATCCTCGAGCACTCCGACCCGGTGCACAAGATCTCGATTGTCTCTCGCGGTCAGGCGCTGGGCTATACGCTGCAGCTTCCTGCCGAGGATCACTTCCTCAAGACGAAAAACGAGATGCTCGACGAGCTCGCCGTCTTTCTGGGTGGCCGCGTCGCCGAGGAGCTCATGTGCGACGACATCACCTCCGGCGCCAGCAACGACCTCGAGCGCGCCACGAAGATGGCTCGCGAGATGGTGACGCGTCTGGGTATGAGCGAGGAGCTGGGCACGCAGGTCTTTGGCGAGGCGCAGCATCAGGTGTTCTTGGGACGCGATTACGCCGATCACCAGGATTATTCCGAGGAAACGGCGCGGCGCATCGATATCGAGGTCCAGCGCATCATGCGCGAGGCGCATCGTCGCGCCGAGGCGATTCTCGAAGCGCGTCGCGATCAGCTCGAGCTCATGGCACATGTACTGCTGGAGCGCGAGACCGTCGAAGGCGAGGCCGTCGAGGCGCTGCTCGACAACGAGTGGGATGCCTACCTCGCCCGCGAGGCGGCCGCTTCGGATGCGTCGGCACCTCAGGCGGACGGCACCAAGCCCAAGGCACCCCGTATGACCCAGGAGGAGCTCGAGGAGGATGCCGCTCGCTATGCCGAGGCGGCCATCGCGGCCGAGGATGAGGCGCTGCGCGAGCAGGCCATCTCCGAGAGCGAACGGAGCGCCACGGAGGAATAGCGCGTACGAAGGGGATGCTCATGCTGAACGAGACCATGTATGCCTACGGCGTTGAGTCGTCGGTGATTCGCGAGATCTTCACCTATGCAAACGAGCGCAAGGCGCAGATTGGGGCAGAGCGTGTGTTCGACTTCAGCTTGGGCAACCCGAGCGTGCCGGCGCCCGATGCCGTGCGGGCCTCTATCGAGCGCTCGCTTGCCGAGCTCACGCCCGCCGAGTTGCACGGGTACACGCCGGCACCGGGGCTTCCTGCGGCACGTGAGGCGGTGGCGGCATCGCTTAACCGGCGTTTTGGCACCGCGTATACGGCAGCCGACGTGTTAATGACGGTAGGCGCTGCGGCATCGGTCTCCTGCACGCTTCATGCCGTTACGTGCCCGGGTGACGAGGTCATCGTTATCGCTCCGTTCTTCCCCGAATATCGCGTGTGGATCGAAATGGCGGGCGCTACCTGTATTGAGGTTCCCGCACATCAAGAAACCTTCCAGGTCGATGTCGAGGCAATCCGTCGCGCCATCACGCCGCGTACGGCGGCGATCATCATCGACTCGCCTAACAATCCAACCGGCGTGGTATATCCGCGCGCGGTGCTCGAGGAGCTTGCGGCAGTGCTTGAAGCGGTGAATCGCACGCGCGCCGCAGAGCTCGGCCATCCGCAGCCCATCGTGCTCATCTCCGATGAGCCCTATCGCGAGATTGCCTACGGCGTCGAGGTCCCCTGGATTCCTGCGCTTTATGAGCACACGGTGGTGTGCTACTCCTACTCAAAATCGCTTTCGCTGCCTGGAGAGCGCGTGGGCTGGGTGCTTGTGCCACAGGTGAGCGAGGGTGCGCGCCGGGTGATGGCAGCAGTTGCCGGCGCCGCGCGCGCCCTGGGTTATGTGTGCGCTCCTGCGCTCTTCCAACGCGTGGTGGCAGACTGTGCCGATGTGCCGAGCGACGTTGCGGCATACGCGCGCAACCGCGATATGCTCACGCGGGCGCTGGCGCGTTTTGGGTACACCTATGTGGAGCCCGACGGAGCGTTCTACCTGTGGGTGCGTGCGCTCGAGGACGACGCGGAGGCATTCTGTGAGCGGGCGCGAGCCTTCGAGCTGCTGCCCGTTCCCTCGAACAGCTTCGGCGTGACCGGATGGGTGCGCGTGGGCTATTGCGTGGACGCGAGCGTCATCGAGTGCTCGCTACCGGCGTGGGAGCAGCTCGCCCAGACGTACTGACGCGGTTCAACCTGTCCCACGTATTTGAGAGGTGGTCTTCATGTCATACACCATTGCAAGCGACATCCATACGCACACGCTCTATACGCGCCACGCCTACTCGACGCTTGCCGAGAACGTCGCGGCGGCGCGTGCGGCGGGGCTCGAAGTGTTGGGCTCGGCTGATCATTTTAGTTGCATGATCTACCCGGGCCATGATCTGCGCAACTACCAGTTCTTCCTCAATCAATCCATTTGGCCGCGCACGTGGGACGGCGTAACGCTGCTGCGCGGCGCCGAGGCCGATATCGTTGGTCTGCATGGCGAGCTGTTTGGCCAGGACGTGGATGCCAACCTCACCATCGTGGGTTATCCCTATCGTGATGAAAAGACGCTGTTCGAGCGCGTGACCGAGGGACTCGATTATGTGGTGGCGAGCGTTCACGATAGCTCCTTTACCCGCGACGCCTCGCTTGCCCAAACCACCGAGATGTATCTCGGCGCGTTGGAGCACCCCAAGGTGCTCGTGCTGGGCCATACGGGCCGCTCGGGCGTGCCGTTTGATATGGACGAGGTGCTCCTGCGTGCCAAGGAGCTCGGCAAGCTCATCGAGCTGAACGACCATAGCCTTGAAGTCGACGCGCGGGGGAAGTATCACGGAGCGTGCTCGGCCATCGCGCAGCGCTGCGCGGAGCTGGGTGTGCAGGTGAGCGTTTCGAGCGATGCACATCTGGCCATGTATATCGGGCGCTATCCCCATATCGAGCAGATGCTCGAGGAGATTCATTTCCCCGAGGAGCTCATCGCCAACCGCAGCCGCGCCTCGCTGCTCGAGGCGATGGCGACCGCGGGCGTTTGCGATCTGCGCAATCTCATGAACGAGGAGGCCTAAGTGCTCAAGCGAACATTCGACGAGGATCTCGACCGCGCCGTGGCGTTTCACGGCCATCTGTGCGGCGGGCAGGTCATCGGCACGCGCATGTCGCGGCTTGCGCTCACGTATTTCCACATCGACGATCCCGATACCTACCGCGATCTCATCGCGTTTGTTGAGTGCGATCGGTGCTTGGCAGATGCGGTGATCTCGGTTGCCAACTGTCATTTGGGTCGTCGCCGGCTCAAGTGGTACGACTACGGCATCATGTCGGCGAGCTTTTACGATATTGCGAGCGACCGTGCCATTCGCATCTCGCAGCGCTCCGATGCGCCGCGCTGCCCGCATGGCGAGGATCTGCGTGCATTCTTTGCGCGCTTGAGCGATGATGAGCTGTTCTACGTGCACGAGATTGAACTGCCCGATCTCGGGGAGTTCGACCTTCCCGGCAAGCCGCGCAAGACCGAGATTTGCGCTAAATGCGGTGAGCGCATCCATGACGGGCGCGGCATCGAGCGTGGCGACAAGGTGTATTGTCGCCGGTGCGCTGGCGAGCGCGTCTACTACATCGAGGGCCGTCGTCTCAATATGGACGACGTTGCCGCTGGCGTGTAGGTAGGCAGGCTAGCGGCGCTCGAGGACGGCAACCGTCTCGACATGTTCCGTATGCGGGAACATGTCCACTGGTGTGAGCTGTACCAACCGATAACCCGCGCGGGCAAGATGCTCGAAGTCGCGCGCTTGCGTAACGGGATTGCAGCTGATGTAGACGATGCGACGCGGCTGCATGGCGGCGGCTGCCGCAAGAAACGCGGGCGTCGATCCAGCGCGCGGGGGATCAAGCACCATCACATCGACGTGTCCCCCATGTGATGCGGCGTCGGTAAGATACGCGGTGGCATCGGCTGCTTCGAAGCGCGCGGCCCCATCGAGGTGGTTGATCTGCGCGTTGCGGCGGGCATCGGCCACGCCGGCAGGATTACGCTCGATACCAAGGAGCTGTATCGCTATGCCCTGTGCCGCCGCGGTATGCGCTGCTGCAAGGCCGATGGTGCCGCTGCCGCAGTAGGCGTCTACCACCGTGTCGCCCGCCTCGAGCGCCATGCCCTCAATAGCGAGGCGATAGAGCACCTCGGTTTGCGCCGGGTTGGTTTGATAAAACGCCGTAGGGGAGATTTCGAAGGTGCAGCCAAGCAGTTCGTCGCGCATAGCGGGCGCGCCGGTCGCAATGCGGGTGTTCGCGCCCAGTATGGCATTGTCGGTACGCGCGTTGATATTGTGCGCAACCGATACGATGCGCGGATCGATGTCGATGAGCGCCTGGAAAAACTCGTCCGCGTGCGGAAGATCGCGATTGCGCGTGACCACGGTGAGCATGCCCTCGTCTGAGCGCCACCCCAAGCGCAGCACCGCATAGCGCAGCAGGCCCGTGCGGGCATCCTCGTTGTAGGCGGGAATCTTGAACGGCTGTGCGATCTCGGCGACGCGCGTGAGGATGCGTCGCGCCCCTGGTGCCTCGACCGGGCAGTCGTCAACGGGCACGATGCGATGCGTCCCCTGGGCATAAAAGCCGCAGCGCACCGTCCCTTGAGGACCGGGCGCAAATGGTGTGGCCGCCTTATAGCGAAACGCGCGCGGCGCCGGCAACGCTTCGGTGCTTTGCGAGGTGCCGCCCATGCCACGCACCGGATCGATGGGCACATCCCAGCCAAATCGTTCGCATACCGGGGCGAAAAGGTCCTCCATGGCACGCTGCTTGCGTTTGAGTTGCTTTTTGTAGGGCACGCCAATCCACGCGCAGCCCCCGCACGCGTGCATGACAGGGCAGGGGCCCGCCGCAGCCTTGCGCGCGCGCCTGAGCTGCGTGTTGCTGGGATGTTGGTGACCATGCCCATGGTTTGATTGTTTGGTGCGCCGCATTTGTGTCATAGGGGGTCCAACTTCTATAGCGTTCGAGACCTTTCAAGTATATCCATGGTGAACAGGGTGATAAAGATATGGAGAAACCGTGGATAGCCCTCGTATCGTTGGGAAACATCGTGCAAATCACCCCCTATGAATATGGCCTCATAGAGCGGTTGATGATAGACGATAAGCTCGACGGATAGGGGCTCAAAATATATACGCCCATGACATAAAGCGAGCTTTGCCCCCTCCGCACTCCTCCCGCGAGTAAGCTTTTTTTACATGTTTTGGCGAAGAGCATGGCGCAATCTTTCATAAATATGCAGATAATGAGGGTTGTACATGTGCCTGCCCGCCGTGCTGCGAGGTGGCGGCACGGCAGCATCGAATCAGAAGTTCACAGGGGAGGCATCATGGCACATCGGGGTTTCACCGATGAAGAGCGTGCGTATCTGGAGTCGCTTCCGGCGGTTGCAGGCGTTTCGGGCGGTATGATCCGCTACACCGATGAGTTCCGAGATTCATGCATGGAGCGCTACCTGAGCGGCGCGTCGCCAGTTCGCATCTTTCGCGAGGCAGGGCTCGACCCCGAGCTCATTGGTCATAAGCGCATCGAGCGCTGTATCGCGCGCTGGCGCCCGCGCGACATCGATGAGGGCACGGGCGGCAGGAATTGCGACCTCGCCAAGCAGAATCAGCTGTTGAAGACGAGAATCGCGGTGCTCGAGGAGCTCGTGGAGCTCGCGCACGCGCGGAGCAACCGCGTGGTCAGCAAGTCGAAGCGTTTCGCCCTCATCGAGCGCATGCGCGACGAGCAGCCGGAGTTTTCGATTTCAGAGGCGTGCCATGCGCTGGGTGTCTCGGTTGCCGGCTACTACCACTGGCGCTCTACGCAGGCAAAACGAGCACGGGAAGCGTAAGGGGCTTTTGCCGGCTTTCCGCATGTCGATTTGGGTACCATGTGTGAAGGCGTATCGCCCGCACATATAGCAAGCAAAGAGGTACCCTGTGCTCGAGCTCAAAGGCATCACCAAAGACTATCCTTCGGGCGACTCGGTCGTCCATGCCCTCAAGGGCATTTCCGTCACGTTTCGCAACCAGGAGTTTGTGAGCATCCTGGGCCAATCGGGCTGCGGCAAGACCACGCTGCTCAACATCATCGGCGGTCTCGATCAATACACCCGCGGCGACCTTGTTATCAACGGTCGTTCCACGAAAAGCTACCTCGATCGCGATTGGGATACCTACCGCAATCACTCGGTAGGCTTCGTATTCCAGAGCTATAACCTCATTCCGCACCAAACGGTTATCGCCAATGTCGAGATGGCGCTGGTGCTTTCGGGTACGCCTAAGGCCGAGCGTCGTCGCCGCGCCGAGGAGGCGCTCAAGCGCGTTGGTTTGGGCGAGCACCTGAAAAAGAAGCCCAATCAGCTCTCCGGTGGCCAGATGCAGCGTGTGGCCATTGCGCGCGCCATCGTGAACGATCCCGAGATCATCTTGGCAGACGAGCCCACAGGAGCGCTCGACACCGAGACCTCCGTCGAGGTCATGGAGATCTTAAAAGAACTCTCGCGCGATCGCCTCGTGGTGATGGTGACGCACAACCCGCAGCTCGCCGAGGAGTATTCCGATCGCATCGTGCGCATCTCGGACGGTCTCATCACCAGCGATACGCGACCGGTCGAACAGGACCGCGAGGCGCTCACGTCTGAGCAGATTCAAGCGCATGCGGTTGCCGATGCGCGCAAGGGCAAGCGGTCGATGAGCTTTGTCTCAGCGCTATCACTTTCATTCAATAATCTCATGACCAAAAAAGGGCGCACGTTCCTCACGGCGTTCGCCGGCTCGATTGGCATTATCGGCATCGCGCTCATCCTGTCGCTTTCCGACGGCACGCAAAACTACATTGCCGAAACCGAGCAATCCACCATGGGCAGCTACCCGCTTACCATCAACGAGACGAGCGTCGACATGGCGAGCATGATGACCTCGATGATGGGTTCGGCGGCAGATACCGCAGCCGAGGCGGTAGCAGACGGGACCGTTGCCTCCAAGGACTTGGTGAGCGACATGGTGACGGGTGTGTCGGACGGCGCCAACGAGAACGATATGCCCGCCATCAAAGCATGGCTCGACAGCAATCCCGACCATATCGACGAGATCACCACGGCGATCGAGTACACCTACAGCGTGCCCATCAATGTGTATGCCAGCGACACCTCGAAAGGCCCCGTGCAGGTGAACCCGCAGACCGTGATGGAGGCGCTGGGCATTTCGATGGGCGAGACACAAACCGAGATGCTCTCGTCCATGGGGTCAAGCTATGACGTCTTTACCGAGCTGCTGCCTGCGCGCGACACGTGGGAACGCGACTACGACGTGGTGGCTGGGCGCATGCCCGAGCGCTGGGACGAGGTGGTGATCTATGTCGACGAGCATGATCGCATCTCCGATTACACGCTCTACGCGCTGGGCTTGCTCGACCAGCGTGATCTGCGCGGCATGATGGCCGACGTGATTGCGGGTCGTACCGTCGAGAAGGCCGAGGGCGTCTCGTATACCTACGATGAGCTCATGGGGCTCACCTTCAAGCTCGTACCTGAGGCGGCGAAATACGCCGAGCAGGACGACGGCACCTGGGCGGATATGAGCGACGACGATGCCTATCTGAGCGATGTAATCGATCAGGCCGAGGAGCTCCATGTGGTGGGCATCGTGCGTCCCAGCGAGGAGAACGATGTGACGAACTGGGGCTCGGTGCTCTATACGCCCGAGCTCGTGGAGCATGTCATCGAATTGGGCGATGCGAGCGCGGCGGTCGAGGCGCAGGAGGCAGACCCCACTACCGACATCTTCACGGGCCTGCCGTTCGAGGAAAGTGCCACTGGCCTCACCATGGATGCCATCGAGCTCATGATCGAGCAGCTTGGGGGAGACCAGGCGGCGCAGCTTCAGGGCTATATTGACGAGCTGCGCGCTGAGGGGCTTTCGGATGACGAGATTGCCGAGGCGTTCTCGGCGCAGATGGCGAGTCAGACCGATAACGCCACCTACGAGGGGAATTTGGAGTTGCTGGGCAAGGGGGATCTCGACAGCCCCTCGTCGATCAGCATCTACCCGATTGATTTTGAGGCCAAAGCGCAGATCGACGAGCTCATCGACGCGTACAACGAGGATATTCGCGCCGATGGATCGGGCACCGAGATCCAGTACACCGACATCGTCGGCACGCTTATGTCGAGCGTTACCGACATCGTGAACTCCCTCACCTATATCCTGATTGCCTTCGTGGCCATCTCGCTCGTGGTGAGCTCGATCATGATCGGCATCATCACCTATATTTCGGTGCTCGAGCGCACCAAGGAGATTGGCATCCTACGCGCTATCGGTGCGAGCAAGCGCGACGTGAGCCGCATCTTTACCGCCGAGACCTTTATCATCGGGCTTGTTTCTGGTGTGCTCGGCATCGCGCTCACGGTGGCGTTGGATATCCCCGTGAACATGATCATCTACCAGGTGGCAGGCGTAGAGAACCTCGCCGCCGTGCCGGTGGGCGCGGGTATCACGCTCGTGGTGATTTCGGTGGTGCTCTCGCTTGTTGCAGGTCTCGCGCCCAGTCGCATGGCGGCCAAGAAGGATCCCGTCACCGCGCTGCGTACCGAATAACGCAGTCGCTTCATCATGGTTTGAGCACGACACCTCGTTTCGCGGGGTGCCGTGTGCGTTCGTGCGCCCTTTACCGCAGCAGCGTGCTCATTGGGCGAAAGGATGCGCATGCGCCCCGCGCGTTGGGGTAGGCTCACCACATAGGACAAGGACCGCGCCAGCGCGTCCGGTGTCTCGCACGTTTGATGTGTCGTCAGCCGGTGGCGATATACCACCGTACTCGCGTAGCGTCGGACAGCCCGCGACTCGGCATCAGCGAGCTGTCCGACTGCCCATGTTGCCCTGTGCATGCAGCGGCAACGCACATGTTGCCGATACCATCAAAGTTGCTGCGCCTGCGCCCGGTGCGTCCAAACGATCTCCGTTGCTGCCCTTGTGGGCGCGCGGGCGTAAAGGAGGCAGCTATGGGTGCTCCCAAAACCTGCAATGTGAGGAACGTCGTCTTGGTTGGCCAGGGAGGAGTAGGAAAGACCTCCCTGGCAGAAGCGATGTTGCATCTTTCAGGCAAGACCACCCGCTTAGGTGGTCACGCGGGCACGAAGCCCACACTCGACTACGACACCGAAGAAGTGAAGCGCGGTGTCTCCATCTCGACCTCCATTGCCCCCATCGATTGGAAGGGCTATCGCATCAACGTGCTCGATGCACCGTGCTATCCCGACTTTATTGGCGATGCCTATGCGGCCATGAGCGTGTGCGAGACGGCGCTCTTTGTGGTCGATGCCGCCGAGGGTCCTCAGCCCACAACCGTGAAGCTCTGGTATGCCGCCGAGGATCTGCGTCTGGCGCGCGCCGTCTTCATCAACCGTTTTGACAAAGAAAACGCCGACTACGACGGCACCATGGCGACGCTGCGCGAGCGCTTTGGCATGCGTCTGGGCGCCGTGACCCTGCCGTGGGGCACCGGCGACGACTTCGAGGGCGTTATCGACATCGTGCGCATGAAGGCCCGCCACTGCGAGGGCACGACGCAAACCGAGTTCGACATCCCCGAGGAGTATCGCGCGGCGGCCGATGAGGCACGCGAGACCCTGTGTGAGCTCGTAGCCGAGGCCGACGACGATCTCATGGAGAAGTACCTCGAGGGCGAGGCGCTCACGCAGGAAGAGATTGAGAGCCTGCTGGGCAAGGCCATCGCCCAGCGTCTGTTCGTGCCGGTTTTCGCCGGATCGTGCAACAAGGAGCTTGGCGTCCATTCCGTCATGGACGACATCGTTACCTACTTCCCCAGCCCCACCGATTACGGCGAGATGCCGCTGGTCGATGGCGACGAGCTGAAGATCTCCTCCGAGGACGAGCGTCCCGTCGCCTTCGTATTCAAGACACTCAACGATCCTTCACAGGGTCGCATCTCCTTCCTCAAGGTGCTCACCGGCACGCTTACACCCGGCATCGAGCTCGTTAATGCGCGCACGCGTAAGGGCGAGCGCCTGGCGCATCTCTATGTGATGTGCGGCCGCGAGATGAACGAAGTGGGCAAGGCCGAGGCGGGCGATATCATCGCCACCACCAAGATCGCCGCCGAGACGGGCGACACCCTCTCTGTCTCCGGCAAGGTCGAAGCCGCTGCCTTCCAGTTCCCCAACAGCCAGTACCGCATCGCCATCGAGGCCGAGAATCGCGGCGACGAGGAGAAGCTCTACACCTTCGTCGAGCGTGCATGCGACGCCGATCCCACCATGAAGATCGAGCGCGACGAGGAGACCGGTCAGACCATCATCTCCGCCGTTGGCGAGGCTCAGGTATCCGTGCTGCTCAATCGCTTGGAGGAGCGCACGAAGGTCACCGCGAAGAGCGTGCCCATCAAGATTCCGTATCGCGAGACCATCCGTCGCGTGGCAAGCGCCCAGGGTCGCCACAAGAAGCAGACCGGTGGCGCCGGTCAGTTTGGCGACTGCTACCTGCGCGTCGAGCCGCTCACCGACGGCGGCGACTACGAGTTTGTGGATGAGGTCGTAGGCGGCCATATTCCGCGTTCGCTCATCCCTGCGGTCGACAAGGGCGTCCAGGAGACCATGAAGGGCGGCGTTATCGCCGGCTTCCCGCTCACCGGCATTCGCGTTGCGTGCTACGACGGTTCGTATCATCCGGTCGACTCCAACGAGATGGCGTTCCGCGCCGCTGCGCGCATTGGCCTGCAGAAGGCGTGCGCCGAGGCCAACCCCGTGGTGCTTGAGCCCATGGAGAACATCACCGTCACGATTCCCGAGAGCTACGCGGGCGCGGTGATGGGCGACGTGAGCGCTTCGCGCGGTCGCGTGACCGGCATGAGCACCAACGATCGCGGCGAGACGGTGGTCACCGCCACTGTGCCCTATGCCGAGCTGACCGATTACGCCACGCGTCTGCGCTCGCTTTCGCGCGGTACCGGCGACTTCACGATGGAGCCCGCCGGCTACGAGCAGGTTCCGCATGACGTGCAGGAGCGCTTGGTGAAGGAGTATCAGGAGGCGCGCGCCGCCGGCAACAAGTAACGCCGACAGCTCGTTTCGAGCTCAGCTCATTGCGATGAGGCGGGCGGTCCCTTGGGGTCGCCCGCCTTGTTCATGGCGCCCCGCTGATAGTGTGTGATGAACGGAGACACGGGGTAATGCGCGATACGCTCCAGTGCTTGGCGAATGTCATCGCGAAGGAGCATATCGGGATGAGCGGAGCCTGTCGCGGCGAGCTGGACAAGATCCTCGGGGGCCGCGGCGAGCGCCACGGCCCCCGAAACGAGCTGGGCGCGCACCTGCCGGGCGCCGAGTTCGTACAGATATGCCTCGCACGCTCGTACCGTTGCAAGCTTTTCGGGCGTGAGCACCTCGCCAGACGGGACGCGGGTTGCGAGACACGCCCCCGCCGGGAGGTTCCACAGGTCATATCCCCAAGCGCGCAAGACTAAGCGCTCCTCATCTTTGTGCCAACCGGTTTCCATGAGAGGGGAGCGAACGCCCAACTCCCTCAAGGCGCGCATGCCAGGACGATCGGTGGCAACGGCGTCATCGGCATTGCTGCCGTCAACCACGGTGCTGCAGCCGTATTCACGTGCCACCTCGATGATGCGGGCAAATCCTGCACGCTTGCACCAATAACAGCGATCGGAATCGTTGCGTGTGATGGCGGGGTTGGCGAGGGGATCGAAGACTATCTCGCACGGCGGCAGGCGAGCAAGTTCTCCGCTGGAACGCAGCGCTGTGACCGATGCGCCTTCCTGTACGGTCGCAAACGGCGTTGCAAGGCGCACGAGCAACGTGCGCTCGGGGATAGCACGCAGACAGGCGGCCGCCAGCAACGTGCTATCGACCCCGCCCGAGAACCCAACAGCGACCCCTGCGTGCGCCTTGAGCCATGAGTAGAGGCGCTCAAGCTTGTGCACCAGGGGCGCATCCAGCGCATTTGTGGTATCGGAGTCGATATTCATGCAAAGGGCCCCTTCGTTGCAGCTCGTGCGCACGTGTTCTGGCACAATGCTACAAGGCTAAAACCGTATGCACAACGGGTGCGCGGAGGGCCGAAGGTGTGTACCATGCGCGAAACAGGGGAGCGTGCAATGATCAAGGCTGCGATTTACGACATGGATGGGACGCTCGTCGATACCGAGCATCTGGGCCTGGTGGCTTGGGATAAGGCTGCCGAGCAGCTGGGCGCGGATGTTCCGCGCGAGCTCGCGAAACAGTTCATTGGCCGCGCACGCCCGTCGGTTGTGGACATGCTGGTCGAGCACCTTGGATCGCGGCCGCTTTCTGAAGCGGTGTACGACCTGCATCGCGACATCCAATTCGAGCTCTCCAAGGAACAACTCGACACCAAACCCGGTGCCATTGAGTCGCTGCGCACGCTTCATGAGGAGGGCTATCGCATCGCCCTTGCCACCTCGTCGCGGCGCCAGACGGTGGACTACAACCTCAACCGTTTTGGCATCATGGATTTGTTTGAGGTCATTACCTGCGGTGACGAGATGGAGCGCGGCAAGCCTCATCCCGATATCTACCTGCTTACCGCCGAGCGCCTGGGCATCGATCCTGTTGAATGTGCCGTTATCGAGGACTCTGCCAACGGCGTGAAGGCGGGCCATGCCGCGGGCATGCATGTGTACATGGTGCCCGATGTGCTCGCGCCCACCGATGAGCTCATCGCATTGTGCGATCGCGTATTGAAGGATCTGTTCGAGTTGCCGGGCGCGCTCCGCGAGGACGGGGGCATTGCCCGCGCATGAGCACCTATCTTTCCAACGTCCACACGGCGGTGCTGCTCTTCCCGCTGATCGCCGCAGCGCTTTCCGTTCCCTACGCCATCTACCAGTACCGCAAATTCGGCAGCATCTCGCTGTGGAAGACGTTTTTAGTCTTCTCGTTCATCTTCTACCTGCTGTGCGCGTACTTCATGGTCATCCTGCCCCTGCCGGCCGATCGCGACATCCTCATTCCAGCGGCACAGACGCCGCAGCTCCAACCGTTCTTTTTCTTGGACGGTATGCTTGCTGCCGCAAGCCGTATCGAGCTAAGCTCACCGGCATCGTGGATTGCGTTTTTGCGCAACCCCGGCGTGTATACAACGCTGTTTAACGTGCTGCTCACGCTCCCGTTTGGCGTGTATCTGCGCTATCTCTTCCAGTGTCGTTGGTGGCAGGCCATCCTGTTTGGCTTCATGCTCTCCGCGTTCTATGAGATATCGCAGTTCAGCGGTCTGTTTGGGCTGTATGCACATCCGTACCGCCTCTTCGATGTCGACGACCTCATCACCAACACCACAGGATCGCTTCTTGGTTTCTGGTGCGCCATACCGCTGTGCCACTTCCTGCCCGATATCGATGATGTCGAGGAGCTCGCTGCGCTGCGCGGTGCCACGCACACGTCTGCCTCGCGTCGTCTGCTCGCGTTTGCCATCGATGCGGCGGCTACCGTGGTGGCGCTTACGGTACTGCGCATTGCCATGCCTGGACTTACGGATTCCGGCTTTGGCCTCATCGGCGGGCTCATGTGTGCCACGGGCATCACGTTCATGCTCATCCCGGTGATTACGCGTGGCCAGACCATTGGCCATATGGTGGTGCGCTTGCGGGTGGTGCGTCCAGATGGCTCGCGTGCCAGCGGGTTTTCCATCGCGACGCGCTACTGCTTGCTGTTCTGGGCCTTTTTGCTCGCACCTTTGTGGGTGAGCACGCTCTTCCCGGTTACGTATGGCAACATCCAGAATCGTCTCGACGAGGCGGCGGTTGGTGCCGAGGGCATCTGGCTGGTGCTTGCGTGCGTGTACGGCATCTGGCTGGTGTCGCTTGCCATCCGCGCGTTGCTCTCCGCGTTCAGGCATCCCTTCGTCATGCTCAACGGCCTCATCACCAACACGCGCGTGATGTCGGTAACGCAGGTGGACCGTTTGCGCGCCGCGCGCTTTGATCCCAGCATGGAAGAAGAACTCACCGAGCTTGATGTCGATCCGTTGGGAACCGATTTGGACGATGCGTTCGATGCATCGTTCGATACCACGAGCGCCGACGAGGGGACCTCGTTCGACGCCGAGGAGCAGGGGCACATCTAGTACCGCGTGCGAGCGTCTTACAGATACGCACCCATATTGAATTCGGGAATCGAAAGCGCGCGGTTCTCAACCGTGGTGAGGCCACCTGTTGGTGCAGCACCGGTGCTGGCACGGGGAAGCAGGAAGGGGCGCACAACCTCTTCGCGGCGCTCGTGCGCCTCGTGAGGCAGCGCGTCTTGTGTGGCGATGCGCTCGAGCAGCAGCTGGATGCCTTTGCGTCCAATCTCGTAACCAGCAGGCGAGCAGGTGGTGAGGGCAACCGGTCCACTCCATGCGAGCGGGTTGCCGTCGCAGCCCGCCACGAGCAGGTCGTCGGGCACGTGAGCACCGGCAGACAGGGCGCCTGCGATGGCGCCGGCGGCGAGCACATCGGTGAGGCCGATGATGACATCCGGTCGCTCGTGCGATGCGCGCTGCATGAGACTCACGCCCAGGCTGTAGCCGTCACCCGAGACGTTCCATTCGCCGGCGTCGAGGACTTCGAGCACGATATCGGGATGGGCGGAAAGCACGTCTTGGATGCCCGTGAGGCGCAGCTTCATCTGTTGGGATGAGGTGCGCCCAATGACCGCGATATGCGTGGCGCCGTGTGTCACGAGGTGGCGTGCGATGAGCGCGCCTTGGCCCATGTTGTCTGCCGAGACATAGTAACCCGGCGAGCCGCTGCGCACATCGAGGTAGATCACGGGCACCGCGTGCATGGCGGCGGGTTCCCATTCAAGGGACTGCACGGGCTGCACGAGGATGCCATCGACCTGCATGCCCATGAGGTAGCGCGCCGAGCGCTCCGAGAGCGCGCCGTCGTCGTTGGCGTTCGCCATGATGAGGTTGTAGCCATGGCGCCGAGCCTCGGTGAGCGCGCCATTTGCGATCTGCAAGCTCGACCCATGGTTAAGGCGGGGCAGGACAAGGCCCAGCACGTTGCTCTGGCCGCCGGCGAGCATGCGCGCGCTTTGGTTGGGAAGATAGCCCAGCCGCTCGATGGTTTCGTTGATGACGCGGCGCGTTTCGGGCCGCACCTTCTCGGGATGGTTGAGCGCGTTGGAAACGGTACCCAGCGAGACCCCTGCTTCGCGCGCCACATCTCCAATACGTACGCGTGCCATGCTATCCTCCCAGCTGGCCTTTTGCATCTCATGTTCTGCCAGCATAGCACATACTTAAAACGTTTTAATGACGTTTGCGGGCACGGTTCTATGGAGACTCTGCTGGTATTCGAAATTCGTAACCAGTTGGCAACATAGCATCACGCCCCCGGGGGTACTATAGTGACCAGGCCCGCTGGGGCTTTTGTTTTGTCACGAGCAACAAGGAGACCAGCTATGTGCGGCATCGTGGGATATACCGGAACTGAGGCGGCCAAGGACATTCTGATCTCTGGCCTGAAGCGCCTTGAATACCGCGGCTATGACTCGGCGGGTGTTGCGCTCGAGCGCACGAGCGCGCACGAGACGGTTGTCGATGTCATACGCCGTGTGGGCAAGGTTGCAGGACTCGAGTCCGAGCTCGCGAACGTAGATGCCGAGGCCGCCTGCGGCATCGGGCATACGCGCTGGGCCACGCACGGGCGCCCGAGTACGGTGAACGCGCATCCGCATGTTTCGTGCGATGGCCGCATCGCCATCGTCCACAACGGCATCATCGAAAACTTCGCCGAACTGCGTTCAGAGCTCGAGGGCCGCGGTCACACGTTTGCCAGCGAGACGGACACCGAGGTGTTTGCACATCTCATCGAAGAGGCATACGCCCGCGAGCACGATCTGCTCGGTGCGCTGCGCGAGGCGTGTACGCATGTGGTGGGCGCCTACGGCATCGCTGCGGTATGCGCCGATGAGCCGGGTGTGATCGCGGTGGCGCGCAAGGATTCTCCCATCATCATCGGACGTGGTGAGCACGGTAGCTACGTGGCATCCGACATGATTGCGGTCATCGACTCCACGCGCGATGTCGTGGTGCTCGAGGATGGGCAGTTCGCGCGGCTCACGCCTGAGGGCATCTCCTACACCGATGCGCAAGGTGAGCCCATCGAACCTCCCGTGACGCATGTCGACTGGAATATCGACATGGCAGAGAAGGCCGGCTATCCCGACTTCATGCTCAAAGAGATTTGCGAGCAGCCGCGCGTGGTGCGCGATACCCTTGTGGGTCGTATGACGGGCGGGGAGCTTTCCATCGACGAGCTCGGCCTTTCGCTCGAGGAGCTCAACCTCATCGACCGCGTATACGTAATCGCGTGCGGCACGAGCTACCACGCCGGTCTTATCGCGAAAAACCTGATCGAGATGTGGGCGCGCATCCCGTGCGAGGTCGAGGCGGCGAGCGAGTTTCGCTACCGCGATCCCATCATCACCCCGTCGACGCTCGTGGTGGCCGTGAGTCAATCGGGCGAGACGGCAGACACGCTTGCCGCCATCCGCGATGCACGCATCAAGGGCGCCAAGGTGTTCGGTATCACCAACGTGGTGGGTAGCCCCGTAGCGCGCGAGAGCGACGGCGTCATCTACACCAAGGCAAACAAAGAGATTGCGGTTGCCTCCACCAAGAGCTTCATTGGCCAGGTGGTGTCGCTCACGTTGCTGGCGCTGCTGTTGGCGCAGGTGAAGTACCGTCTTACGGTGGGGCAGGTCCGCATGCTCTTCCGCGAGCTTGGCGATACAGCCGAGCAGATCCAGTGGATTTTCGAAACGCAGAAAGACGCGATTCACGAGGCTGCGCTTGCCTGCAAGGACGCGCATTCGGCGCTCTTTGTGGGCCGCGGCATGGGCGCCGCCATCGCGAACGAGGGCGCCCTCAAGCTGAAGGAGATCAGCTACCTGCACGCCGAGGCATACGCCGCTGGCGAGATGAAGCACGGTCCCATCGCCCTTATCGACCCGGGGTTCCCGGTCATTGCGATCGCCACCAAGAGCCCCGTGTACGACAAGACCGTCTCCAACCTGAAAGAATGCGAGGCGCGCGGTGCCAAGATCATCGTTGTGGCAACTGAGGGCGATGAGGATATCCGCGAGATTGCCGACCATGTGATCTACATCCCGCGGGTGCGCGATGCGTTCTGCGCCATTACGGCAACCGTGCCGTTGCAGCTGCTTGCACGCGAGGTTGCCTTGATGCGCGGCTGCGACGTAGACCAACCGCGCAACCTCGCCAAAAGCGTTACGGTGGAGTAATTGCAAGCGGGGACGGTGCGTTGCACCGCCGTCCCCGCCGAGATGCATGAGCGCCGTGGTTACGCGAAGCGCGCAACGAGCTCCTGCAGGACGTCGACCATCTTCTCGAGGGCGCGCACAGGGATAAACTCGTTGACGCCATGGAAGCAATAGCCGCCCGTCGAGAGGTTGGGGCAGGGGAGCCCGCGGAACGAAAGCTGGGCGCCATCGGTGCCGCCGCGGATGGGCAGCACGCGCGGCTCGACGTCCGTGGCAGCAAAGGCGTCTTTGGCGGTATCGATGAGCTCGGGATAGTTGGCAACAATCTCGGCCATATTGCGGTACTGCTGCTTAATGGCAACGCTCACGCAGTCGGTGCCCTGCGCGGCATTGACAAACGCCGCAGCGCGCTCGATGAGGGCGATCTTCGCGTCGAATTGTGCCGCATCATGATCGCGCACGATATAGCGGGCGGTGGCGTGCTCGCAGGTTGCCGAGACGCCCTCGAGATGAATGAAACCGTCGTATCCCTCGGTGTGCTCGGGGCGCATGTGCTCGGGTAGCAGCGCATGGAATGCGGCGAACAGGTTGCCCGCGTTGATCATGCGATCCTTGGCATCGCCGGGGTGGATGGAGTATCCCTGGAAGCGCACGGTCGCCTCGCAGGCATTGAAGCACTCCCACTCAATCTCGCCGAGCGGGCCGCCGTCTACCGTGTAGGCATAGGTGCAGTCGAAGGCATCAAGATCGAGCAGCTCCGCGCCGTGGCCGATCTCCTCGTCGGGGCAGAAGCAAATGCCCAGCGGGGGATGGGGAAGCTCCGGATGCGCCGCGAGACGCGCCACAAGCGACATGATCTCGGCCACGCCCGCCTTGTCGTCGGCGCCAAGCAGCGTGGTGCCATCGGAGCAGACAAGGTCTTGGTTCACCAGGTCGTTGAGGGCAGGAAGCTTATCGGGGCTTATCTGCACCGGCGTGCCGTTAACCTCGCCGCTCACCAGCGGGCCGTCCTCATAGTGCACGATATGCGGCTTCACATCGAAGCCCGAGACCACCTCGGTGGTGTCGAGATGGGCAATAAGCCCCAAGCGTGGCTGATGTTCGGACCCCGCACTCGCGGGGATGTGTGCACAAACATAGGCGTGGTCGGTCACCTGTACGTCTTGGGCGCCCAGTTCACGCAGCTCGTCGGCGAGCAGGCGCGCAAGGTCGAACTGGATGTCCGACGAGGGAACCTGATCGCAGTGCTCGTCTGAGGATTGCGTGGGAACCTGAACATAGCGCCAAAAGCGCTCGAGTACATCGGATGCAGCGGCAAGCGGAAGATCTGCCATGGTCACTCCTTTATGGTGGGTGTGCACGTACAGCTCACACTCTAGCACGCGATGTGGGGTAGAATCAGACAAGGCGAACTATATCGGGCGCGTTGCAGGTTGCAACGAGGTGCCTGAGGCGCGCGAAGGGAAGGCCCCATGGAGACAACCGCGACATCGGGTGAGCTGCATCTCACCATGGCAAACGAGGACTACCTCGAGTGCATGGTGAGAATCGAGCGGGAAGATGGCGAGGAGAGCGGCGTGCGCTCGGTCGATATCGCCAATCGTCTCGGGGTTTCCAAGGCATCGGTGAACAAGGCGGTCTCTGTGCTCAAGGGGCAAGGACTCGTTGAGCAATCGCATTACGGTCGCGTGATGCTTACCGCCCGCGGCAGAGAGATTGGCTCAGCCATCTGGTATCGTCACCGGCTCATCCGGACCTTCCTTATCCAGGAGCTGGGCGTTGCCTTCGAGCGCGCCGATAACGAGGCATGCCAGATGGAGCATGCTCTTTCCGAGGACACGATGCAGCGCTGGATGGCCTATCTCGAACGCGAGGGCATCGTGGTTGTGGACGACTAGCGGCTGCACATGAGTGAGGACGTGGGCGCGGCGGCCTATCTGCCGGATACAACGTATTACAACCGCACGGGAGCCGTGGAGTTCATGGCGCGCCTCGAGCGTGAACCGCTGCTTGTGCAGGGCCCTATGGGGAGCGTGCTGATGGCCGATGCCGGTGCGCGTGACGTGCCCGCTGCCTTTTGGAACCTGGCTGAACCCCAGACGGTCATGCGCATCCATCGCTTGTACGAGGCCGCGGGGGCGCAGATTCTGCTTACCAATACCTTCCAGGCGAGTCGGCCTGCGCTTGAGCGCGATGAGATTATGCCGTCTATGGCCGAGGTAAACCGCGCTGCGGTCGATAACGCGCGCGCGGCGCACCCGCAGGTGCTCGTGGGATCGATGGGTCCGTGCGGCATCGACTGGACGCTGCCCGATTCGCCTGAATTCCGTGCTGCCCGCGATGCCTATCGCGCTCAGGCACACGCGCTGCTTGCCGCCGGTGTCGACGCTCTGCTGCTCGAGACGTTCACCTCGATTCGCGACGTTGAGCCTGCAATCAAAGGCGCGTGCGATGCCGCCGACGGCATGCCTGTGCTGGTGAGCTTTTCCATTGGGGAAGACACAAACCTCTTGGGCGATGGCCTCACCATCGAGGGCGCGGTGCTCTATGCCGAGAAACACGGCGCGCGAGCTGTTGGGGTGAACTGCTGCTCGATGGAGGCAGCGACCGCTGCGGTGCCACGCATGGTGCGCGCCGCGCGCACGCCCGTTATGGTGCGGCCCAATGCCGGCAACCCCGTCGAGGCAGAGGACGGATCGCTTGTGTGGGATGAGCGTCCCGAGCGCTTTGCACGTGCCTGCGCGGAGTGGCTGCAGGCGGGGGCACGTATGGTGGGCAGTTGCTGTGGCACCACGGCGCGCACGACATCGGCACTCGCCGATGTGCTGGTCGCGCGCACAAGTTATGAATGAGCTGCGTACCGTGCGACGCCACCGGTAGAAGCGAGCCCCCGCTGGGTATATCTCCCACGTATGTTTGATAGTGACATGAGAGGTGTTACTCGTCGTGGGAACGATTATCCGATTTGGGACCGATGGCTGGCGCGCCCGCGTGGACGGCGACTTCAGCGAGGAGAACCTCGTGCGCGTTGCCGACGCGGTGGGTCGCGTGTGGGCGCAGGAGATGCCGGGTGCCATCGTGTACGTAGGATATGACACGCGCCCTGGCGCAGAGCACTTCGCGTGCTTGGCGGGTAGAGTGCTGGCATCGCATGGGCTGGTTGCCAAGGTGAGCGACCGCTACGTGCCAACCCCGGCGCTCTCATGGGCCACGGCGCACGACGTGCGCGCGTGCGGTGGGTTTCAGGTAACCGGCTCGCACCATCCCCACGATTATCTTGGCGTGAAGCTTCGTTCGGCCAAAGGCGGCACATTGTCTGGCGATGCTGTGCGCGACATCGAGGACGTCATCGACCCCGATCCCACCGATCGTCGTGGTGCCATCGAGCGCTGTGACTATGTCACCCCGTACTTCGATTATCTGTGCACCTCGGTGGTGGATGCAGACATCATTTCGCAGGCAAAGCTTCGCGTGCTCTATGATCCGCTGTATGGATCGGCGCGCGGCTACGTGCCGCTTGCGATGGGCTCGCTGGGCATCGAGACCATCGAGATCCACGGCGCGCCAGACGATGAGTATGAGGAGCTGCATCCCGATTGCATGGAGCCATGGATCGACGCATGCGAGCAAGCGGTGGTGAATACCGGGGTGAGCGCCGGTTTGATTAACGACGGCGATGCCGATCGGGTGGGCGCTGTCGACGAGCATGGCCGCTTCATAAGCACGCATCGCATCATCGCGTTGCTCATCGGGCATCTGGTGAAGCATCGTGGCATGACGGGGCGCGTGGTGCTCAACCAGTCGACCTCGATGCTCACGCGGCGCGTTGCGCGCGATCTGGGTTGTCGTGTGACGGTCAAGCCGGTGGGGTTCAAGCATATCTATGAGGAGTCGCGTAAAGGCGATGTGTTGATTGGCGGCGAGGAAGCAGGCGGCGTGGGCATTCCGGCGTTTTGCCCCGAGCGCGATGGCATTTTGGTAACGATGCTGCTGTGCGAGCTCATGGCCATGACGGGCAAATCGCTCGGCACGCTTTCCGACGAGCTGACCGAAGCCTACGGAACAACAAGCTATGGGCGGCGCGATTTGCGCTTGCAAACCGAGGTCGTCGAGATGTTCCGGACGTTGTTGCCCGGGTTGAACCCGCAAAGCGTTGCAGGGCGAACGCCGGTAGCGGTGAGTCATATGGACGGCTTGCGGCTGGAGTTTGAGGACGAATCGTGGCTGCTCATGCGTCCGGCGGGTACCGAGCCGGTTGTGCGCGTGTATGCCGAGGCCCCGACCGTCCAGGCGCGTGACGAGCTTCTCGAGGCGGGATGCGACATCGCGAAGGGCGAACTCGGCATCTAGGCGCTACGGAGATCTCACTATATATATAGTGTGCGTAAGCACTACCGGATGCGCTTGAGATGCCACAGCGATATAGACGAAAGTTGCCAGTTGTGGCTTTCACTGTCGGTGGGCGGTTGATTCTAGTGGATGAGCGTATTCAAAACACTATATATAGTAGTGAAATGAGCGAAATATAAGCCAAATGTGAAGGAATCGTGAACATCCCGGACGCCCTTGCGCGGGCGGGCCGGGGCTGGCAATATATCTCCTTGCCGCGCGGCCCGGTGCGAACCGGACGGACCGCGGCGGGCACCTTGAGAACCGGATATCGCGGACCGATGGACGGCCCCGGAGGGGCGCGTCCACGGTGACGGACAGACACCATTCTCGAAAGATGTCGGAGGAAGAGGTTCACACGAACCCCGTCCTCCCAGGCTA
>CALUIM010000006.1 GCA_944320725.1 uncultured Coriobacteriaceae bacterium
AGTCGTACCGCGTGAGGCACGCCCTCATGCAGGAGGGGTAGGCGCTCAGAACCCTCTGCTCAGATCGGCCGCGCGCACTGCTCAATTCCCGATGCACATTCTGCTCAAAACTACTTGACTAAACACAGCCACCTGCACGACCTGGACGAGCGCCCAGGCGCAGAGGAGCACGGCGTCCACACCCGCGAGCGCGCTCACCGCCCGCACGCTGGCGGTGCGGCGGCGCGGCGCCTCGAAGCACAGGTACACGCAGCTGAGGGCGAAGAGGAGCGGCGTGACGCCGTCGGCCCCAGCGGCATCGCCCACGGCGAGGCGCCAGAAGTAGAGGGCGAAGGCCGCGAGCGCGGCGACGAGGACGGCGCCGACGACGAAGAGGTCCGCCGGGCGCGGGTCCTCGGTGGCAGCGCCCCTCTCGACGTCCTTCTCGATGGCTGCTGCGGTGGTCTCGGCCATGGGTGGCTCCTTTCCTACGTGCCCCCCTCGGGGCTGACTGTCCATAGCCGGAGTATCCGGTATTTCTCGCTCCATGTCAATTATTTCTATCATCCTGAGTGAAAGAGATGGCTCCGCCGCAGCGGAGCCGGAGACGCTACATGACGCGGCGCAGCACCAGGACGGCCACGATCCACACGGCGAGCACCAGGTTGTAGAGCCACTGGAGCGTACTCGCATAGAAGACGTAGGAGATCTCCATCGGCACGCCGCCCGAGGACTTGGCGATGAGGTTCACCGCGACGAAGAACACCACGAAGGCCACGACGCCCGCCTTGCCGAAGATCTTCCAACCACGCTCGTCGCGGTTCCTTGGCCGCGCGACCATGACGATCACGGCAACGGAGAGCGGCAGGCACAGCCAAGCGCCCACCTTGAGCACGAGCGAGCTGTCGAGCAACTGGTAGAGGGCGGTCCCAAGGGCGTCCATCATTCGTTCTCCTTGAAATCGAAGAGATCCTCGACCGTGACGCCGAAGACCCGCGCGATGCTGTAGGCGAGCAGGAGCGAGGGGTTGTAGCGGTTGCGCTCGAGCTGGACGATGGTCTGGCGCGAGACGCCCACGGCCTCGGCGAGCTCGGCCTGCGTCATGCGCCGCGTGGCGCGGTACACGTGGATCTTGCTCTCGAAGGCGTACCTCTGCTTGGCCACCGCCGCACCCCCCCCTCTCTTGCCTGCCGTGGAATGTATTTCTTACATTCTCGCACGCGGAGCCAGGCGGGGCAACGGGGCGACGCCACGCCTACCCGCGGCGGCTCCGCCCGATCGCCCAGAACGCGAGGAGCACCACCGCGCCGCCCGCGACGGCGAACCAGTCCCGGGGCGAGCCGAGGCCGCCCGTCGCCGCGCCGAGGGCGACGGCGCCCGCCACCCAGAGCGCCGGCAGGACGGTGGCCGCCCACGTCGGGCGGGCGAGGCGCCCCAAGGCGAAGGAACCTGCGAGCACGACGGCGACGGCGAGAACGACCGCCAGCTTTCGGAACGTCGCGGGGTCGAGGAGGACGTCTGCCGCCACGAGCACGCCGACGCCGACCGCGAGACCGGCGAAGACCTGCAGGACGACGCGCATCCCCAGGGCGGCGCCGCTCGCGCGGGCGGCCTCCACGGGCTCGCCCGTGGCCGCGCCGAGGAGCTCGGCGGCGCTCCTCGCGTCCTCGCCGCCACGCCCGCGCCGCGCCACCAGCACGGCCACCGAGAACGCCAGCGCCAGCACCGCGAGCAAAAGCCGCAGCACCGGCTCCAGGTACTCGCGCCCCGCGACCGCCGTCACGACGAGCGCCGTGACCACGACCACCTCGACCGCGGCCAGCGCCACCGCGAGGACCCTCGTCCGCAGCTCGTCCTTCTCCACCATCTCGCGCATCTCGTCCACGTCCCCTCTCACCATCTCGTCGATCGTGGTGCCGAAGAGATTCGCGAGCAGGAGCATGCTCTGGACGTCGGGCAGGGTCCTGCCGGTCTCCCAGTGGCTCACCGTGACGCGGGTCACGTAGAGCCGCTGCGCGAGCTCCTCCTGGGAGAGCCCGAGCCGCTGCCGCCGCTCCCTGATCTGGTTTCCGACGTCCATGCGCGCTTCCTCATCCCTCGCGACCTTTTCTGCAACCCCAACGTAGCCGAGGGGCGTCCAAGGCGCAGTATAAAGTGATTTACAGGCTGTTTGAGCTGCGGAACAAGATCTATCATCCAAGTTGCGCTGTTAGAAATCGAGCGGAGCGCCCGACAGACATGGCAGTCGGTACGTTGCCGATCGGGCGGCGGCTACGAAGAGACCGAGCGGTCGCTCGCCTCCCAGGTTGCGTGAGGATGGAGCGCCCTGCGGGCACGTTCCCTGCAGGGCGCTGTCATCTGAGTAGGCTAGATAAATGATTGCCTGATCGTCTTAGGTCTCTACGCCAGTGCAGCCCCGAGTGCCCTGCAATCGACCGAAGCCGCCTCATCAGGATAGTCTTTCGCAATCACCGCGTCTGTAACGGTGATGCCCGCCGACTCGGCACGCTCACGCCACAGATCCATCCATTCGCCATCAGCCCAATCGTAGCTGCCAAATAGCGCGACTTTGTGTCCTGGAAGCTTTGGCTCGACATCATCCCACATGGGTTCGAATTCGTCGCTTTCCAGCTCCTCGGAACCCATTGCGGGACACCCGAAGGCAAAAGCATCGTATGCATCAAGGTCGGATGCCGAGAAATCACTGCAGGCAATTACCTCAGCTTCGGCACCAGCGCCGCGCACCCCTTCGGCAACAAGTTCGGCCATGGCTTCGGTATTGCCCGTGCCGCTCCAGTACACCACTGCCACCTTGCTCATATTCAAATCCTTTCTATCAAAGGCCAGCCCCATGCCAGCCTAGAACACCTGATGCGAACACCGTCTATGCGGCACGGAGACGAGCAGGGTCACCCGCAAGATCCGTCAATGATGCTCCCGCTTCATACAAACGGAGCGCTCGCCGAGTGCAACGCTTGTATCGTGCAAACCGGCGCTGCGCTCCTCGGACATCGGCATATACCTTCCAGCAGCCGCAGCATAAGAAGTCGCGACCCCCGTGCTCGATAAAACCGCGTACATCCGAGGCGGGGTACCCTAAGAAATAGCCGATCTCGTGTGGAAGAGCCTGCTCTTCAAATCGCGCAACGAGACGAGAGAGAAACCCCTCCAAGCGCTCATCATTTTCAGTAGGTGCATAATGCGCTCGACGGACGCGCGGCCCTGCAAGATGCCTTGTTACTCCGCGAGGATATCCCAGGCCGAGCAGATCTTGCGCCACCGAGTTATCACTCAGATGGCGCGCTACGAGTACGGGGCGAAACACATATACAAGCGCTCCAAAAGGGCGCCATGCAAGAACACGGCACCGCGCGCCATGGGGAGAAAGTCGTGCATCAAGTTTGGAAACGATTTCCCTCAGGCGGGCGCGGCGCACCGATATCCGACGCTGCTCCCCTGCTTTTGTCGCCGAGACCCGACAAGCTTCATCGAGGCAGTCGGGGCAATCAAGCGCAAAGCACCCGCAGAACGTAAAGAGATTTCCCGGCTTGGCGCCGAGCAGCACGGGCGCGCACAGCCGAACAACAGAAGCCTCAAGCTCACCTTGCGATATGGGACGTTCCATGCCGGCTCCTTGGTAGGCTACCTACAACTTTGTTAACCGCATTTAACTTATCAGAAAGAACTGTGTTGCGTAGCAAAAAGTTAGCTTTATCTATCTTTTGTTCATCTCGAAGTATGCTTTCAAGGCTGCGGAACAAGCCGTTGTGGCAAACTCGTATTCGCAGCAACCGGATCTGCGCTATTCGTCATCGCGCGCAAGCGAGGTGGTTACCACGTGTGCCAACATACGAGCGTGCTCGTCTGCGTCGTCCAGACAGGGAACATAAAGAAAGTCATCGCCACGTTGGCTTCCACGCGCCTCGAGGAACAACCCTCGGAAAACCTGCTCGACGTCGTAGAGCGTCTCAAGGCAGTCAACCGAGAAACCAGGGCAGCACACCACAAGACGTCGTGTCGACTCATGAGCAACTTGAGCGATGACTCGCTTGGTAAATGGCCCCGTCCATCGCCGGCCATCCTCGAATGGCGACTGATAGGCAATACCCCATGTACCTGAGGCAGCGCCAAGTCGCCGCGCTATCTCTTGCGAAGAAGCACCGACCTGTTGTGAATAGGTATCGCCTCGGTCAATGTCGGGCAGCGGCACGGCATGGAACGAGAGCAATAGGTAGTCGGAAGCGGGGTTGTATCCAGCAGATGAAATCGAAGCCGCAACGGCATCAAGATAGGCAACATTCATGCCATAGCTCTCGACGGTGAGAACACGGGGCGACCAGTCCAACTTGTCGAGCGCGCGATACGCACCATCGAGTGCCGCGGCAGTTGTGGAAAACGCCGACTGGGGATACAGCGGGATGATTACAAGCTCACTGCAGCCCGCATCTCGAAGCTCGGCAAGCGTAACGGGCAGCGAGGGCGAACCGTACAGCATCGCTTGGCGCACCAGCGGCGATGCAGCGTCCTGGAGCCCTGCCTCCGTAAGCGCGGCACGCCATGAAGACGCGCCCTGCGCATCCCTCATCAGCATCTCGACCTTCTTGGCGAGCGAGCCGCCCGTAGCAACCAGCGGAGAGCCCTCGTCGGTCCAGATTGAACGGTACTTCTCTGCCGATGCGACGCTGCGCTTGGGCAAAATCATGTGGTTGAGGATCGCGCGCCAGAACGGCTTAGGCAGCGGCCGAATATGATCGTCCATCAAAAACGTCTCGAGATAGGCGCGGACCGCTTCGGGCGTCGGAGCGTCGGGCGATCCGGTGTTGATGAGCACAACACCCAGGCGATGAGCCTGATGAAGCTCTTCCATGTCCCTCCCCTTGCGGCGCGTAGATCTCGAAAGTAAAACACCTGATACTTTATCACGTATCAAGGCAGGCAGATGGTACAGTAAAGTGATCGACATCGCCGATGATTCACGCGACAAGGAGCAGCCGCCGTGTTCAACCTCGTCTTGCTCGAACCCGAGATTCCCGCAAATTCCGGCAACATTGGCCGTACCTGCGTGGTCACCGGCACGCGCTTGCACCTCATTCGTCCTCTTGGCTTCTCGCTCGACGATCGTGCGCTCCATCGCGCGGGGCTGGGCTACTGGCCCAACCTCGACGTGCGCGTGTACGACGGCTGGGACGACTTTCTCGCGCAGAACAACCTCACGGGAGATGATGCCGGCGAGCGCCTGCATCTGCTCACGAAAAAGGCGCGCCGGCGCTATACCGAAGCTGCCTATCGCGACGGTGACTTTCTCGTACTCGGCAAGGAGAGCGCCGGCCTTCCCGAGGAACTGCTCGCCGCCTACCCTGCAAGCTGCGAGCGTATCCCCATGCTCACCGACCGCGCATCGCTCGCCAACCGCGACGCGTGGAAGGAGCCTGCCGGCGAGGACACCGAGCACACCGCGCTGCGCCAGCAAGACATCTGCGGCAATTTCATCGATCCCAACGACTACCGCATCAGCGCGCTCAATCTCTCAAACGCCGCCGCCGTCGTCCTCTATGAAGCGCTGCGGCAAACCGGGTTCACCGGCATCGACGCATAGATCCAGACGGTGCGTAACGCTCCCGCTCGCAGCGCGGTGCTCGAGATTCGACGAAACGAAGCACTACCTACCTACCTAGCACCATAGCAAGTGCGAGCAGCGCCACCAGAAACACGATGTTCCACGCCGTGAAGAGCTTCATGTAGCGCCCTTTGGCATGCGGCAGCACAAGCGCGAGCTGCTTATAGGAGATGAGACTCGCCATCGAAGCGATGAGCGTTCCCAGCCCGCCGATGTTCGTGCCCACGATAAGCGCCGACCAGGCATCCGTGAAGCCCGAGAGCAGAATCGCGGCAGGCACGTTGGAAAGCACCTGACTGGCAGCCACGGAAACGATAAGCTCGTGTCCCGTCACCATCTGGGCAAATAAAGCGCTCACCGCACCGATGCGCCCCACATTGCCCACGAAGACGAAAAACGCCACGAACGTGAGCAGCAATCCGTAGTCCACATGGCGCAACGTCGCGCGGTCAAACGCGACACCCACGAGGGCCGCCGCAGCCACGGGGACTTCGAATGGCAGAACGCGCGCGACCGAAAGCAGGGCAAGCGCAAACACCGCAAGCCACGGCAGAATCCTGCGAATCGCCATGCCCGCTGGAACATCCTCGTGAACGACCTGACGCTCGGTATCCGCACCGCCAGCCACATCGCTTGGTTTCCCGCACAGCCAGATGACAACGGCAAGCAGCGCGAGCGCCGCAAGCGCATACGGCAGCATGAGCAGCAAGAAGTCGCCGAGCGCCATGTGCGACACCGAATAGAGGTAGAGGTTCTGCGGATTCCCAACGGGCGTCGCCATGCTGCCGAGATTGGCGGCGACGGTCATGAGCGCCACGGTGAAGCACGTAAGCTGCTCGGATCGAAACGTCCGCAGCGCAAGTAGGGCAAGCGGCACGAAGGTAACGAGTGCGACATCGTTGGTGATGAGCATGCTCGAGAAAAACGCCAGCAGCACCAACGTCAGGCAGAGCCGCCGCGGACCGCGGGCGATGGCGAGCAGACGGCGGCACAGCGCGCTGAACACCCCGGCTCGCGTGAGCCCCGCCATGACCGCCATGAGGCTGAACAACATGCCGAGCGTGCGTACATCGACATACTCCAGGTACCCCGCATCCGGCGGAACGGCAATGCAGGAGAGCAACGCAAACGCGAGCGCGATCATGAGCACGGGGTCCTTGCGCACGAACTCGTGCACGTCCACATATCGCTTTACCTTCGCGAGCATGACGCCCTCCCCTCGCCGCGTTGCCCCACAAGCGCAACAGTATATCGCGCACCGCGCACGTTTTGGGTACATACCATTCAGCTGCAAAATCTGGGAGGGATACCTATGAGCACGACCACGTGCAAAGAGCGGCTTCTCATTCGGTGGTACTACCTGCTACCGTCGCTCGGAATGCATGGGGCTGTTCTACATCGTTCTCATCTCGGCCGAGTGGGTATTCCTCTCCATGCTCGATGACCTGGTTTTTCATGACCCTGGCATGCCCATCTTCGGGATAGCTGTCATGCTCGCGCTCATCATCGTCTGGACGTTTATCATCAGCTACCTCATCCTCGCCTCGCGCATCGACCTCAATAAGAAAACGTGGTCATCCACGGCGTATAAAGCACAGAAGGCAAAGCGGGGAGCAGGACGCGGAGAGCAGGACGGTGATACGGGCAACACGGAAGCCCAGGCCATCGGCCGTCGCCGCGGCGCAGGGCGCGCGCAGGACTACCCAGAAGATTCCGATGGGCTTGCCGCGGCGGCCGAACGCCTTGCCAAGCCGCTGGACATCGCGCTACCCAACCCCAAACGCGCACGGCGCATCGCGCTCGCGGCATCGCTGATGGTGCTCGCGCTCGCCTATGTGCCGCACTTCATCCAGCGCACGGCGATCATGGAGCAGGAGACCGAGACCGCGGCGCAAACCACCCGCGCCATCGCTACGGCATTCGAAGATGCCAGACTCGACGCCTTCAGCATCGACCCCACCGAGGAACACGATGAGCTCGGGTACTACGTCACCGCCGACATCCTCGATGCAGCCGGCGACAACACCGGAAGCTCGGCGCGCGTGGACGTTGACAACACGAGCGCTGTGGTAGAGGTGAGCTACACGCTTGCCGTCGACCCAACCGCAACCCTCGAAGACAACCTTGCACGCGCCGAGGCAGGCCTCGCGCGCATGCACGCTCCCCTTGCCGCGCTCGACATCCCCGCACGCGCAGACGGCATGCTCACCTATGGCTCGCTTTCCGAGGCATTTCGACAGGCGTTTTTGACGGGATCAATCTACGAATCCATAGGCCTGCAGTACTACGAGCTCGATGATGCCGGCATCGTGGATGGCGCAGAGATCAACTGTTACTACTTCACCGATACCGAAAAGGATTGGGATGAGCATACCGAGCCGCGCATCTACCTTGTGCTTGAAGCGAGCGATTAAGCGCGCCCGTGCAGCTGGATACGTCCCGGAGAAGTCAGTCTCAACTGGGTACAACGTTAGAAGCTACCGGCACGTGTGAAAGGAACCCGTATGCCTGTCATCAAGACCCATACCTCTGCCACCATTTCCCTCGAGCACCGTGAGACGCTCAAGGCCGTCTACGGCGAGGCCATCGCCACGGTGCCCGGCAAGTCTGAACAATGGCTTATGTGCCTGTTCGATGACAAGGTGCCTATGTATTTTGCGGGAAGCGATGCCGCACCCTGCGCGCTCATCGAGGTCAGCGTCTATGCGCGCAACGAGATTGCAGATGACGTATGGGAGCGTATGACCGAGCTCATCACACCCGTGGTTGCGGACACGTTGGGAATCGATCCCGCACACATCTACATCTCCTACGGCTCCACCCCCAACTTCGGATGGAACGGAGCGAACTTCTAGCTCGCCTGCTATCATGGCGAAACCCCAAGATCCGTCGACGTGAGAGGACCAGTGCCTCACCTATGAAGATTTTTGCGTTTGCCCTGCGCCCCTATGACGAGCTACCCTATCTCGATGCGATCAGCCGGCAGCTCGACTTCTCATACGACTGGACCGACGAGTACCCCACGCTCGAGAACGCCCACCTGGCTCGCGGGGCGGATGCGCTCAACATCATCACCAACCCCATGACGCCCGAGCTGCTCGATGCCTACCATAAGCTGGGCATCCGCGCGATAGCGACGCGCTCGATTGGCTACGACCATATCGATGTGGCTCATGCGCGCTCCCTCGGCATGCGACTCGCGCACGCCGTCTACCCGCCCGAGGGCGTCGCCGACTACACCATCATGCTCATCCTGATGGCGCTGCGTCGAGCGAAGTTCGTCTTCAAGCAAGCCGCCGTGCAGGACTTCTCGCTTGCCGGCAAGATCGGGCGCGACCTCTCGTCGTGCACCGTGGGCGTGGTGGGAACCGGCGCTATCGGTAGCTGCGTGGTGCGCTACCTTTCGGGCTTTGGCTGCCGCATCCTCGCCTACGACCCGTACGAGCGAGCGGAGGTGCGCGAGCACGCCCGCTACACCGGCCTTGAGGAGCTGCTCGCCGCATCCGATGTGGTAACGCTGCACGCCCCCGGCCTTCCCGAAAACCACCACATGATCGGTGAAAAGGAGCTCGCGCTCATGCCCGAGGGAGCCATCCTCGTCAACGCGGCACGCGGCATGCTCGTCGATACCGCCGCGCTCATCGATGCGCTCGAATCGGGCCATCTAGGCGGCGCAGCGCTCGACACGATCGAAGACGAGGCTGGTCTCTACTATCTCGATAGATCGCGTGATATCCTGCCGCATCGCGATCGTGCGGTGCTCGACGCGCTTCCCAACGTCATCGTCTCGCCCCATATGGCCTTCTACACCGCGCGCGATGTCGAGGGCATGGTCCGCAGCACCTGCGAGGCGCTGCTCGCGTTCTCGCGCGGCGAGGATGCACCGAACGAGATTCTTGGCTAGCAGGCACCGCGCTAGACGTCCATTACACTGCCCGTAGCGAGATACCGTATGCGCTCGCCCAGCTCATCGCGCAAGATGCCAAACGCATCCATACCTGTACAGTGGAAGGTATAGTAGCGCGCCGGCTTTTCTGCAAGCTGCCGCGCCAGACGACGCACCGCCTCAACGTCCTCGCCCGTACCGGCGCTCGGGCTCATGAGATGAAAGCCCGCGACCACTGCATCGAGCGCGCCGCCCGCAAGCTCCTCTGCGCGTTCGATGATGTTGAGAATCCCCGCATGCGAACACCCAGAAACCAGCACGTGGCGCTCCCCCTCGGTAACGAGCAGGCTCTGCTCGTGGGTGAAGGCATCTGACACGAACGTATCGCCCGACCGCTCGAACAAGCGCGCGTTGGACGCCGGCTCCGGATAGCGCCGCGAAACATCGGAGAAGAGCGTGATACCGGGCACCAGCTCGTGTTGCGCACCCACCTCGATCACGCGCTCGTCTTTCACAAGCGTCGCATCGAGACTGATCTCATGGTGCCGCTGCCGCGTACCCGAAACGTGTGGCGTAAAGGCACCCTGGCGAACATAAATCGGTACAGGATGCGCCGAACCCTGTGTCGCCTTGAGAAATGCCTCCAGACCGCCACCATGGTCGGCATGACCGTGGGAGATAACTGCCGCATCGACACCGGCTATATCCACACCCAGCGTCGTGGCATTGCGCAAAAAGCTGGCATCGGGCCCCATATCGAACAAGATGCGCATTCCCTCAGCGCTCTCGAGCAACAGGCTCAGTCCATGACGGGCAATGAATCGACTGGATGGCGTGGCATTTTCCAAGAGCACAGATACCTTCACGATGCCCCCTAATCCTCGCGGATGCGCACGCCGAGCAGCCCGATGAGCTCGGTCGCCTGTTCCGGCGCGATGATGCAGCCACGCAGCTCGCGAAAGTCACTCGAAACGATGATGCCCGCGATGTCACACGACGAGAAGTCGATACCCGCCAGCGACGTGCGCGCAAACTCGGCGCGAGACAGATCGCACCCGTCGAATGCGGCGCCTGATAGGCGCGTGGCACGCCAGGCGCTCTCGGCCAGCGAGCATGAGCGGACGCGAAGCCCCTTGATGTTCACCTCGGAGAAGTTCGCATACCTAATCTGCGTATCTTCCATCGCCACACCGGTAAACCGCCCCTTGGCAAACGAGATGCCGGGCGCCGAGCATGAACGGAAGTCCATGCGATTGAGCCAGCACGCTTCCATGCTGCACGAGAGAAACCGACAGCCTTCAAACACCACGTCGGTAAAGCCACTCCGTGAGAAATCGACGCCATCGAAGATACAATCACGAAAGACAACCTGGTTAAAGGTGGCATCCTGAGCATCGAGGCCCGTGAGCTCCAACCCGTGGAACCCGGTCATGGCAATCGCCGGCCCACCGGTTGTAAGGGCAGTTACCAGCTCATCTTCGCTCATATGGCAGCCAATGTTTTCGTTTACCTGGGCATAACCCCTCAGCCGCTTAGCCGTGATCATGGCGTTCCCTCCCGCGCTGTCACTCCAGAGCGTATACCCATGTGAGCCGCGTCCCCACACGCATTCGGAAAGAAGATGCTCAACCACGTACTTTCCGTCACCATTTTTCCGATATCGGCATAGTATCTAACACAGATGTATAATTTTACTGAGCTTAATTTGCCGATATCGGAAGGTTGTCTATGGCGTTTCTCACGGTTGCAGAGACAGCGCGGCGTTGGGGTGTCTCTGAGCGCACGGTGCGCGGATACTGTTCCGATGCGCGCATTCCTGGCGCCGAACTCATCGGGAAAACATGGGTCATTCCCGAAGATGCCGAGCGCCCAGCCCGCAAACCGCGTACCCCAGCGAAGGGGCGTACGCTCCTGGATACGCTGCGCGAGGAAAAGACCAGCGGCACCTCCGGGGGCATCTACCATCACATCCAAATCGAGCTTACCTACAACTCCAATCACATTGAGGGGAGCCGCCTCACACACGAGCAGACTCGGCTCATCTTCGAAACCAACACGATTGGCATCGCCGACACCATACGCGTGGACGACATCCTCGAAACCGCCAGTCATTTTCGATGCGTTGACATGATTATCGACAACGCCAACCGTCACCTGACCGAGCGCCTTATCAAAGGCCTTCACGCCCAGCTGAAACAAGGCACAACAGACAGTCGCAAGGACTGGTTCGCGGTCGGCGACTACAAGCGCCTCCCCAACGAAGTGGGCGGACGGAGGACGGCGGCGCCCGAAGAGGTGGCTCAACGCATGGCGGAGCTCATCGCGAGATACGAAGCCCTATCTAGAAGAACGTTTGAGGACGTTGTGGCCTTCCATGCCGAATTTGAAGCCATCCATCCCTTCCAAGACGGGAACGGCCGCGTGGGCAGACTCATCATGTTCAAGGAGTGCCTGCGCAACGGCATCGTCCCCTTCATCATCACGGACGAGGTGAAACTGCTCTACTATCGCGGACTCGCGCAGTGGAATCAGGAGCGAGGCTACTTGCTCGACACATGTCGGACAGCACAGGACGCCTTTGCCGAGGTGCTCCGCTACTTTCGTATTGACAGCTAGCGATTTCGTCCCAGCGTCGTATGTCGACTGATGAGACGGCATCGGCAATCCCGCCGCTCGCGATGCCCTAGTTACCGGCGAGATACGGACTTGAGCAAGGTTTGGGCGCGGTTTTGCTCACGTTTTGCTCACGCCTTGGCTCACCAAAGAAAAGAGGCCAACCGCCTAAGCCGTTGACCTCGTAGTTTGTGGTGGGCGTTACAAGATTTGAACTTGTGACCTCTTCCGTGTCAGGGAAGCGCTCTCCCCCTGAGCTAAACGCCCGAATATGTACGCGCTCGCAAGCGCAAGGGATAATATACCGAACCGAGCCGCTTCTGTAAAGCAAAAAGTCGAACGATTTTTCCGCCGACCGATTGTCCAGGGATATGCGCACGAACCCGAGCACGAAGTGCCTACCGATCGACCGGCTCCAGATCCTCCCCTACGCGCATGTTCTCAAACGTCTCACGCATGAAGGCATCGTCAAAATGATTATCAACATAGCGCTCCAAGGCATTTTGCGGCGGAACGCCCTCGAGACGCTGCCCCGCCCGCCAAAAGCATGCCACCGTCATCACGATGTCGAGCGCCATGAAGACCGTGAGCAGCGATACCACAACCACCTGGCGGCGCGTGGTGGGCTCGCCAATGCGAAAGATCGCCTCGGGCATGATGGCGCGGCACCAAACAATGCCGAGTATCCCCCATGCTACAAGGAAGCGCCACGCAACCCATTGGGTGATATGGTCGGGCAGCCCCAAGTATGTCCACGATTGAGCATGGGCAAAGTGTTCCAGGCTCCATCCAGCGAACTGCTCAAGCGTGCCTCCCAGCACCGCCGAGAGCAAGAAGAGCTTCCACGCCGGCTCATTGCGCATTGGCCAGAGGACCATGGTGAGCAGCACTGCACCCACACCATACAGGGGCGAGAAAGGACCCCATACCAGCCCTACCCTGCTCTCGAACACGCCGAACATGACAAACGTGTAGATGGTCTCAATCACAAGCCCCAGCACCGAGGCGATAAGAAACAGGATGACATACTGGTAGAATCCCGGATCATTGTCGCTCAGGAAATCTTCGCGCATCTCAAGACGGGCACGGGCAATGGCGGCGCGCTGCTCCCGAGAAAGACGACGCTTCGCAGAAGAGGCGCGCTCATCGCCCCAGCGAGCTTGATCGTAGACGCCCGCATCGATACGGCCCTGCCGGATCATGCGCTTGAAGGCGGCACCTCGCGCCCGGCCCTCGAGATAGCGCTGCACGGCACCGATGATGGCGCGCACGAGCAGAAATGAGATCAATATGAACAGCGATACAATAAGCACGAGATTCCTCTACCTAACAAAAGAGCAGCTCAACGTGTTAATTCCGACAGCATGGCGCCTGACACATTCTACCCCAGCAAATTTTTTCAAAACAATGCTTGCACACCGCCCAAAACTCGCGTATATTATTTGCCTGCAAGCGGACATGGCTCAGTTGGTAGAGCACAACCTTGCCAAGGTTGGGGTCGCGGGTTCGAGCCCCGTTGTCCGCTCCATCGCATGTCAAGGGCCGGATTTTTAATTCGGCCTTTTTCATCGGCGACGTGGCCAAGTGGTAAGGCAGAGGCCTGCAAAGCCTTTACCCCCAGTTCGAATCTGGGCGTCGCCTCCATTGCAGCATCAGGGCGCCTTCGGGCGCCCTTTTCGTTATTCGTTAGAACAGCTTCACCAAGCGAACTATCGTGCCGCGTGCATCCGCGCGGCGCTTCACCTCGGCGCTATCAACGAGCATGCGCATGAGCTTGATGCCGCGCCCGCGCTCCTCGCTCGCCTCAGGTGTCTCATCGTCGGCGATCTCGAACCCCGCACCCGAATCGCTCACCTCAATCACCACGCGATCGCGGTAGGCACGCACGCTCATCATGCAGCCTACGCCCCCGGCGTGATCGTAGGCGTTGCCCAGCGCCTCCCCTACCGCGAGCGCCATATCGAACACGGCATCGCTCGAAAGCGAGAGCCCCGAGATGAGCTCGACCACGCGGTGCCGGTACTGCGCAAGATGCTCGATACCCGCGCGAACAGGAATGCTCTTGCTCCACAGGGGCACCTCGTTGGGCGAGAGGACCGGAACCGGCGGCTTATCTGCCGCGCTCACATGCAGCACGTCGATAAGCTGTGCAATCTGCAGAAAGCGCCCCACCGCCGCCGAGACGTTCACCAGCGAAAGCAACCCCTCGACCTGCATGAGGCGACGCGCCCGTGACAACAGAAACGCCAAGCCCGTCGAATCAATGAAGCCGACAGCCTCGCAATTGATGATGATGCGCCTCACGTCGCGCGCGATCAGATCATCAACCTGCTCACGCAGCGCGGGCACGGTAGCGATATCGATGTCGCCCGCCGGTGCGAGTACGGCGATATCATTCCACTCACGCACGTTCATCACCTGCCATCGGAGCATCGAACCTCAGCGCTACGAGCGCGATATCGTCTTCAAGCGCAGAATCCGTGAAATCATCGAGCTCGCCGAGGACACGTTGGCAGAGCCCGTGGACATCCATGCCAGCGGTGGTGAGCAACACGTCGCGCAGGCGCCGTTCGCCAAAGAACTCCCCGTCGCGACTACGTGCCTCGATGGCTCCATCGGTATACATAAACAGCACGTCACCAGCGGTAAAGCGGAAGTTTCCGCCCTCGAAGCGCATGCTCTCGAACGCGCCCACCACACCCGACTGTGTACTGAGCGACTCGATCTCAAAGCCCGCATGCCCGCCGTCATCTGCAGCAGGCGCACGGTGCACGAGCAACGATGGCGGATGTCCCGCCGAGCAATACGCGGCCTCGCCGCTTTTGAGGTCGATCTTTGCCACGAACATGGTGGCGAACGTCTCCACGCGCGAAAAGCTCATCAGCATGCTGTTGAGCGAGCGCACCATGTGGACCGGGCTCGCGCCCTCCCAGGCATACGCCGTCAGCGCCGTTTTCACGAGCGCCGACATCGAGGCGGCCTCGATACCCTTGCCAGAGACGTCGCCCAAGATCATGACCGCCTGATCGTCCGGCAGCCGCATCAGCGTGTAGAAATCCCCGCCCACAAGCGCCTGGCGAGTCGCCGAGGAATACAGTGCGTCTGAGGTGATGCCGGGAACCTGCTCGAGCGAGCTGCGCATGCCAATTTGCAACGTCTGGGCTATGCGGCGGTCCTCGGTGTTGCGCTGGGCGCTCCGCGAGACCAGCTCGAAATCATGCGCAAGGCGCACCAGATAGTCATACTCGATATCGTCGATGGGCTCTTGCGTGCCATCGCGCAGCAGCAACAGCTTCTGGGGCGGGCCCGCAACAGCCGGGTCCGCGGGCACAATCGCGCCGTCTGCGGCGGCCGCGGCCTTCTTATCTTCTTCGGTCGAGAGGTCGAAATACACTCCCTGGTTGGGCAACCCATGGGCGAGCAGCCACTCGCCAGCGCGCGAGAGCTGCTCGACGCGCGTGATTCGTATGAACCGCAGGCTGTCCTCCGCCATCCTGCCGACATCGGATTGCTGGGCGAAAAAATCCTCCATCGCCGGGTTGAGGCGCGCCGCCGGCGCAGTGGCCGAGAAGAACAACTGCTCAACGTCGCCGGGCAAGGGGACCTGGCTGCCGCCCTCGAAATCGACCACATAGCATCCCAGCTCGCGATCGTATGCCACCGGGCACAAATGGCACCGCAGCACGCGACGCACCTCCTGCGCAAGCTCTGCCCACGCGGTGTTGCGGTCGTCGCCGAGTGTGTACAGCGTATCGCGCACGTGATTGAGCGAGCGATTGAGCTCCGCGGCGCGGCGCGAGCGAAGCGTGGACACCAGGCTCACCAGCTCGATCGAAAGATAGTCGCACACCACCTCGATCACATTCACGTCGAAGCGACGCGGCATGGTAGGACGCTTCCATCCCACCTCGATCACACCGAGCACCTGCGTGCCAAAGAACACCGGAACGGCGATGAGCGTCTTGAAGGGCGGCATCTCGTGCGCGCGCACCGAACGGGCGCGACGGCGATCCATATCATAGAACTTGCCCGATGCCGAGCCGGCGTCTTCCCCCGGCATCGTCACCGAGAGGCGGCACGGCCTGGCTTCGCGCAGCACATAGGTAGGAACGCCCGCGCCGAGCGGAATGAACTCGGGCACGTAGTCGTGCAGCAGGCTCTCGGAGACGCCGCGAAGCTTGAAGCCGCCGTTCTCCGAAAAGTAAATCGTGCTGCCGCCGGCATCGAGCGCGTCCACCAGCTTGTTGAGCACGGAGTTGAGAAGCTCGGGAAGGTCTTTGGCGCCCACGGTTGCCATGATGACCGAGAGCGTGCCCGAAAGGCGCTTATTCGCCGCCTGAAGCTCCGAGAGCACGCGTCGCATCTGACGGTCATGGGCATATTGCTCTTCAAGGCTCCGAATGACCACGAGCACGCGCCCGCGGGCATGCAGGCGCTTGAGAATACCGCGCAGCAGCTCGTCGCGATGGGACGTGAGCGAGATGGCCCGTGCCTCAACGGGAACAAACGAGCCATCGGAAAGCTTGAGCATGAGCGACGATGCGGAACCGTCGAGCGGAAACGGAAGCTCGTGATCGAGCGCCCGCTCGAACGCGGCGCTGAAGAGCACATCCTTGATATCAGTTCCCACGATTGCACGACGCTCGCGCCCCATGAGCTCGCACAGGCGATGATTCACATGCCCTATGGTGCCGTCGAGCCCGCAGATTGCCACGGCATCGCTCGTAAGCTCAACGAGGCGTGAGACATCGGTCAGCTCCTCGCGGCTTGCAGCTTCCATGGCCTCCCCTTTGCATCCAACCAATCCGACACGTTGTTCCGTATACCCCATATCGGCATGAAAAAAGCCTCCGAAGAGGCTTCTAGGATGCGATGGTGTCGGAGGCGGGACTTGAACCCGCATGTCCGTGGTTAGGACACTAGCACCTCAAGCTAGCGCGTCTGCCAATTCCGCCACTCCGACAAAAGCAGCAAGAAAGATAATACCCAAGACCCTACCCAAGCGCAAGAAGAAATTTGAGAAAGTTTCGCTCGCGCGCCCGCCCCTTCGACGGCAGCGGCCCCTTACGCGCCCTCTTCGACCAGCGCACCATCCTCTACCTGCGCGGCGCCGCTGGGATCGACCACCAAGTGCTCGATACGGTCTGACCCCACAACCGCGCGCTGCGCATAGGTGAGCGGAATAACGGGGAGCTCACGTGCCACCATATCGTCGGCTTCTTGCAGCATCGCCATGCGATCTGCCACGTTCACTGTAGCGCGCGCCTGCTCGAACAGCGCATCGACCTCGGCACTCAAAAAACCGCTGTAATTGGTACTCCCCACACACGAGGTCGAGAAGAGCGGGAAGAGCACGCTGTCCATGACGGGTGCATCGGCGATCACATCGACGCGCGCGAGCTGGAACGCACCTTGCGCCAGATGCTCATGCAGCTCGTCGAAATCGAGCTCCTCAAGCTCAACCTCCAGCCCGAGAGCGGCGCAGGCCTGCACAACAAACTCAAGCGCTTTCTCGTGGCCACCGTTGGAATAGTACGAGAAGGTGACGGTGGGCCTGTCCTCCTCGTCCGGGTACAGCACGCCCACCAAATCTGCGGCGCGCTGCGGATCGAAGGCGGTATCGGCCCATGCACCCGCACGATATCCACGAACATGCGGCGGCACGATGTCGCCTGCCGGCAGCGCAAGGTCGCGATACACCGTACGGCACAGCGCGTCTCGATCGATCGCTAAGCTGAGTGCGCGGCGAACATCCGCATTGTCAAACGGGGGCTGCACGCAATTGCACACGAGATAGCTGCACGTGAGCTGCGTGTCCACGAGCAGGCGGCCATCCTCGCCCATCGTCAGACCGTCCTCGGCAACACCCAGGCGCTGGGCATGCTCGAGCTCGTCGACGGGACACGCACACAAATCCACCGAGCCCGACAGGAAATCGGCATACGCCTCGGTGAGGTCGTCATACGCCAAAAACCGCACGCGCGAAATAGCGGGCTCGCCGGCCCAATACCCCTCATAGGCCGCAAGCGAGAGCACCGAGCGCTTGGGCGACCACGCACCATCGGGGGCATATGCACCGTTGCCCTGGGGAAACGCGTCGAACGCCTCGGGATCGTCATCGGCTGCATGCGGTACGGGTGCAAGTGCCGGATGCGCCAGCACATACGCAAAGTCGGCATACGGACGGGAAAGGTTCACCACGAGCGTCCGGTCGTCGGGACACGACACGCCTGCAAGCGATGAGGTGGCCCCGGAACGAATCTCATCGAAGCCCTCGATAAGGGCCAGCCGATACGCATGCGGAGCAGTGCCGTGCACGGTTGACGACGCGCTTTTGGGATTGAGCATGCGCTCCCATGCGCGCCTGAAATCTATAGCGCGCACCGCCGTCCCATCATGAAACGTTGCCGCACGCAAATGGAAGGTGAGCTGGCGCGCGTCGTCAGACATCTCGAAGCTCTCCGCAGCGCGGCACACAAGGGTATCGTTGACAAAGTCGTAGCTGCACAGCGGCTCAAAGAGCTGCGAGACCACCGCGAGCTCGGACGCCTCGCGTGCATACGCGGGATCGAGATGCACCGGACGGCCCATTGCCACACGAAGCATGCCCTCGATATTCTCCCCCGCACTCGTGCCCTGCGATCCGCTCGAGCAACCTCCAAGCACCGCGGCAGAGCACAACGCGAGCATGCCGCTCAAAAGGCCCCTTCGGCTGAGATATGCATCTGAACGCGCCATTGCCACGAGAAACCTCCGGAAGTGCTCTGTGATCCTCATCTGCTCTCAAGGGTACCCCAACCGTACGCCAACGGCATAGACCGAATCCGCATGGACCTGCATCATCGCCGAGAACGCAAAAGCGGCCTGGATACTCCGACGGGCGTTTCCCGCAGGGTCCTCACGGCATCGCCGTGAGGACCCGAGGACCACGCCCAAAGGAGCATCCAGGCCGCTCACAAAGCTTGACACATCATTACAGGTCGATATGCGACTCCTTGATGGGGAACGGTGCCGCATAATGGCATGCGCAGAAATGACCTGGCTCGATCTCGCGGAACTCAGGCTGCTCCTGGGAGCAACGCTCCTGCGCGATCGGGCAGCGCGTATGGAAGCGGCATCCACTCGGCGGATCAAGCGGCGACGGCGGATCGCCCGCCAGGATGATGCGGCTCCTGCTCTTCTGCACATCCGGATCAGGGATGGGCGCGGCCGAGAGCAGCGACTGCGTATACGGGTGGTTCGGCTCGGCGTAGAGGCTCTTCCAGTCGGAGAGTTCGACGATCTTGCCGAGATACATCACCGCAACGCGATCGGAGATATGCTGCACGACGGACAGGTCGTGCGCAATGAACAGATACGCCGTGCCAAACTGCTTCTGCAGGTCCTTCAAGAGGTTCAGCACCTGTGCCTGGATGGACACGTCGAGTGCCGACACCGGCTCGTCGCAGATGATGAGCTTGGGGTGCAAGGCGAAGGCGCGCGCGATGCCGATACGCTGACGCTGACCGCCAGAGAACTCATGCGGATAGCGGTTGATGTGCTCGGGATTGAGACCCACAACATCGAGCAGCTCGCGCACGTACTTGTTGCGCTCGGACGCGCTGCGACCGTCACCATGGATCTGCAGCGGCTCGGAGACGATCTCGCCGATGGTCATACGCGGGTTCAGCGATGCATACGGATCCTGGAAGATGAACTGCATCTGGCGACGAAGGTCCTTGAGTTCCTTCTTGTTCATCTTCGCCACATCGCGGCCCTCGAAGAAGACCTTACCCTCGGTGGGATGCGTGAGACGCATGATGGTGCGACCAGTGGTGGATTTACCGCAGCCGGACTCGCCTACAAGACCCAAGGTCTCGCCAGCGTTAATCTCGAAGCTCACGTCGTTTACGGCGGAGACCTTCTTGGCAAAGCGGCTCATGAAGACGCCGGACTCGGCAGGAAACTCCTTAGAGAGATGCTCGACCTTAAGCAAGGGGGTGTTCTCAGCCATTTATGCCTCCTTCTTCTCAGTCGAGGCGGCGGCGCGGCGATCGTCGAGATCGGCGCGCGTACGGGAATTCTCGGGCGCGAACTTGAGGAAGTTCGGATCGTCCGCGAAATGGCAGGCAGAGTAATGGCCCGTCTCGGTGGTGATGTGCTCGGGCGCCTGCTCGTGGCAGATATCGACCGCATACGGGCAGCGCGGGGCAAACGGGCAGCCAGAAGGCAGGTTCACAAGCGACGGCGGATTGCCCGCAATCGGAGTGAGCTCCTTCTTCTCGGTCTGGCCATGATCGGGGATCGAGCGGATGAGACCCCAGGTATACGGGTGACGGGAATCGTAGAAGATTTCCTCAGCCGTACCGAACTCCACAGGGCGGCCGGCATACATGACCATAATCTTGTCGGCCATATCGGCCACGACACCCAGGTCGTGGGTGATCATGATGATGGCGTTGCCGTTATCCTCCTGCATCTTCTGCATGAGCTCGATAATCTGCGCCTGAATAGTCACGTCGAGCGCCGTGGTGGGCTCGTCGGCGATCAGGATGTCAGGGTCGCACGCGAGCGCCATGGCAATCATGACGCGCTGGCGCATACCGCCGGAGAACTGATGCGGATACTCGTTCACGCGCTTCTCAGGCTCGGGGATACCCACAAGATCGAGCAGCTCAACAGCACGCTCCAGCGCCTGCTTCTTGGAGTACCCACGGTGCAGACGCAGGCCCTCGCCCACCTGGCGACCGATCTTGTAGACCGGGTTCAGGCTCGTCATGGGGTCCTGGAAGATCATCGCGATGTCGTTGCCGCGGATATGCTGCATATCCTCTTCCGACATCTCGAGGATGGAATGACCGCGATAGCGGATGTCGCCACCCTCGATCTTGCCCGGAGGCATCTCGATGAGGCCCATGATCGTCATGTGCGTGACCGACTTACCCGAGCCGGACTCGCCCACCACGCCGAGCGTCTCACCGCGGTCGAGCGTATACGACACGCCATCGACCGCATGAACCACGCCGTCTTGCGTATGGAAATACATCTTGAGGTTATCGACCTCGAGCAGATGTTGCCCCTCGGGCACTGGCTGCTCCTTGAGGTCTACGTAATGTGAATCGCGCTTAGCCATTATGCATCCTTCATCTTCACGTCGAGAGCGTCGCGCAGGCCGTCACCGAGCAGCGTGAACGCAAGCACGGTGGAAAGGATCGCGAGACCCGGCAGGATCATGAGCCACGGCTCGGTCTGCAGGAACTGCTGGCCGGCCTGGATGAGCGTACCCCAGCTGGGATCCGGCGGAACAACGCCCATACCGAGGAACGACAGCGCGCTCTCGGTGAGGATGGCGCCGCCGATGTTCATCGTGGCGTAGACCACAATCGAGGCAACCGAGTTGGGGAAGATATGGCGCGCGATGATGCGCACGTCGGAAGCGCCCATGGCACGGGCGGCATCAACGTAGTCGTTCTCTTTGACCGAAAGGATCGCCGAGCGGAACACGCGCGCAATCGACGGCCAGCCCAAGATACCGATGGCGATGAACACGTTCTGGATGCCGTTGCCGATGACCGCGATCATGGCGACGACGAACAGCGTGTATGGGAACGCCAAGAAGATGTCGGCGAGACGCATGATGATGGTGTCCCATATGCCGCCGTAGTAGGCAGCGATGGCGCCCATCACCAGACCGATGGCAGTCGAGATGCCCGTGGCAACAAGGCCAACGGTGAGCGAGATGCGCGCGCCATAGATAACGCGGGAAAGCACGTCGCGGCCGAGCGAGTCGGTGCCGAAGGGATGCTCGAGCGACGGCGGAAGGCGACTCTCGGCAGCCATGTTGGCAGCGGTGGCGTTCGGATCGCCGAGTGTCTGGGGCACCCAGAGATCGGCAGAAAGCGCAATCAGGACGATGAAGAGGATCCAGATCGCAGCGATGATGGCGAGCTTGTTCTTCTTCAAGCGGCCCCACGCGTCGCCCCACAGCGTGCGCGACGCCTCGCTCGAGGAATCGGCGCCACCGTGGGCGGCTGCAATGGAATCGGCATACGCCTGCATATCGGGGCGTTGGTTAGGATAAATCACGTTCGCTCCCCTCCTAGCCCTCGTTCTTGGAGCTACCAAGACGGATGCGGGGATCCAGGAAGGCGTAGCTCACGTCTACGATCAAGTTGATGACCATGACCACGAACACGATAACCGTGACCGAGCCCATTACGATGGGCCAGTCGCGCTGGGTGATGGCAACATAGGTCTCACGACCAATGCCGGGCCACGAGAACACGGTCTCGGTAAGAATGGCGCCGGCGAGCATCGCGCCAAAATCCATGCCCACATACGTGACAACAGGGATGAGCGCGTTCTTGAGCGCGTGCTTGCGAATGATCGCGCCCTTCGAAAGGCCCTTGGCCTTGGCGGTGCGGATGTAGTCCTGATTCATAACATCCAGCAACTGCGAGCGCATGATGCGCGCCGTGTAGGCCGTGGAGACCGCCGCGAGCGTAAGAGCCGGCATAATGTAGTACATGTACTCCGGGTAACGCGCGATGGGACCGGCAACACCCGAGATGGGCAGCGCGATGGCGCCGCCGGTGATATTGGGCAGCCAGATACCAAAGATGAGCTGCAACAACATACCGAACCAGAAGGCAGGCATGGCCACGAGCAGCGACGTGACCAACGTGACCAGGATATCCCAGAACGAATACCGCTTGATCGCCGAGATGATGCCGGCGCCAATACCTACGATTGCCTCGATGACAATCGCGACGAGCGCCAGCTGCACCGTATAGGGATACTTCTGCAGAATGATGCTCGAAACCTCGGTACCGCGCTGGTAGGACGTGCCCAAATCACCCTGGAGAAGATCGGTGAGATAGACCACGTAACGCTTCCACATGGGCGTCTCGATGGTCTCACCGTTCTCGTCGAAGATGATTTCACCGTTCTCATCCACTTCGATCAAACCATGCTGCGCACGGATATTGCGCTCGGTGACCGGGTCGAGCTTCCTTTCGCCGGCGATCAGCTTGATGGGATCGCCCGGAACCACGTTCTGCATGATGAACAGAATCAACGTGACGCCGAGGAAGACAGGGATGAATTGTAGGATTCGCTTTGCGATGTATTTAATCACAGCGATACCCTCCCTTATCCGACGGATACAACGCGACGCAAAGCGCCGTAATGTATGAGTATAACGAAAAAACGCAACGGTACCGAATATTTAGTAATTCGCAACACATAAAGAGACGGGGTGCCGATTGCTCGGCACCCCGTCGAAGCAACGAGTTGCGCGCTCGCCTACCTAGCTTCCCTAGGCAATCTGAGCGGTCTCGAAGTGCGGAATGGTCGCAGCGTCATAGTTGAAGCTGGCCATACGCTTGGAACCCACATAGTTGTGCGCGTAGAACATGATCGGGATGACCGGCATGTCGTCGCCCACCATGCCGCAGGCGGCACGATAGGCCTCGCGGCGCTGCTCCTCGTCGGCAATCTGGCGGGCAGCCAGAATCGCGGCGTCGAAGTCGGGGTTGTTGTAGTGGTTGTAGTTGTTATCAGCGGTGCTGAAGAAGTTCGGATACAGGAAGTTGTCTTGGATCGGGTAGTCAGCAGTCCAGCCGAGACGGGCGAGGCCGTAGCTGCCCTCAGAGAGGGAGTTGAGGTACGCAGCCCACTCGAGGGTGTTCTGGGTCACCTTGATGCCGATGGCCTCGAGGTCGGCCTGGATGGAGGACATGATGTCTTCGTGGCCGCCGTCGCCGTTGTAGTCAAGGGTGACGTTGATGCTCGCAGGATCGACACCGGCGTCGGCGAGGATCTGCTGGGCCTCCTCGGGCGCGTAGCGGCAGTACTGCCACACGTTCTGCTCGTTCTCGTCGATGGAGAGCGGCATGATGGAGTTCGCCGGCTCACGATAGCCCTCATAGAGCGCGTCAACGATCTTCTGGCGGTCGATAGCCAGGGAGATGGCGCGACGGACCTCGGGCTTAGCGAGGTTCTCGTCCTCAAGGTTGGGGATGAGATAGTAGGTGGAAAGCTCGGTACCGGTCATGACCTGAGCACCCGGCGTCGAGGTGAAGCCGTCCTCGGACTGACCATACTGGTCGATGTTGTCCTGAAGCTGGCCCAGCGGCACCTGAGCGAAGTCGAGCTCGCCGGCCTGGAAACCACGATACGCGGTGTCGGGATCGGCCTGGATGGAGAAGTACACGCCGTCGATCTCGGGCACGGTAGCACCGTTGTAGTCCTCGAACTTGGAGCAGAGGATGTACTGGTTGTGCTGCCAGGGCTCGTCCATCTTGAAGGGGCCGTTGCCGATGGGCTGCTCGAGGAAGGAAGCAGGATCATCGAGCGCAGCCTGCGGCACGGGCACGAGGCTCGGGTGGCAGCAGACAGCCGGGAAGTCGGCCATGGGGGCGGCGAGCGTCACCTCGAGGGTGAGGTCGTCGACAGCCACAACGCCGGTCATCTCGTCGGCGTCGCCTGCATGGAACTCCTCATAACCCGCGATCGGGGCGAGGTGATAGCAGATGTCGGACGGCGTAGCCATCTCGGAGCTGGCAACGCGCTCCCAACCACGCTTGAAGGACGCAGCGTCAACGGGGTCGCCGTTGTGGAAGGTAGCGCCCTCGCGCAGCTTGAAGGTGTAGGTGAGGCCGTCCTCAGAGACGGTGGGGAGCTCGGCAGCAGCCAGCGGCACCGGCTCGTTGGTGGCATAGTCCCAAGTAAGCAGGGAGTCGAAGCAGGCGTGGATGACGGCCATGCCCTGGTTCTCCTGGCCGTTGTACGGATCGATGTACGCAGGCTCAGAGAGATAGAAGCTCATGTAGTTCTCGCCAACCGTGGGAGCCTCGACAGCGGCGGAGCCGGAGCCAGCGGTGCCGCTCTGGCCACCGGTGCAACCGGCGAGGGCAGCGAGGGCGCTCGTAGCGAGCGCGCCACCCACGAACTGGCGACGACCAAGCACGGGCTGCTTGAAGTTGAAATCTGCCATTCGTTCCTCCTTCAGGATTTGGGCATGCGCTTTGCATGCCCCTTACACGTAGCTTATCTACAAGCTGTCTACTACGATACCCGATATTTCGTATATCAATTACGAGTTTTTACATGCTTGATGCCACCAAGCGCAGCATAGACGCACTGGGCCTGCATATAGCTTGGTCCGCAACTCCCTCCCTAGGAAGCTGCGGACCAATTGTTTCCGTTCTATTTCGTGATGTTCAGGGAGCTGTGCATGCACGGCCCCGGGGCACATCGCCTTAGATGCCGACGATGCCCTGCGGGAAGAAGAACATCGCGAGCACGATGCACGCTGCGAACACGCAGGCAACGATCACCGTGAGGCGATCGAGGTTCTTCTCCATAACGCCTGTGGCGGCGCTCGAGTTATACAGCGAGCTGGCGATCATGTCGGATACACCGGTGCCCTTGCCCGAATGCATGAGCACAAGCGCAATGAGGGCGAGCGTGGACGCTGCCCACACGATGAAAAGCAGAATCTGGAACGGACCCATGGGTCACTCCTCGAACAAACTAGGAAATGCGCGATAACGTTCGATACTGTACCAGCAAATTGATAGCAGGTCAAAACAAGGTATCACCCATCTCCAATAAAACAAAAGCCCCCGACCGCTGTGGTCGGGGGCCTGTGATGACAAGATTTGGCCTGTCCCTATGTTGTTACTCCTCGACGGCCAGCACGCGACCAGTCATCTCGGGGCTCGGCTCGAGACCGGCGAGCGTAAGCATCGTCGGCGCGATGTCCGACAGGCGACCATCCTCGATACCGGTGAGCTTAGCCTTGTCATCGACGACGATGAACGGCACACGATTGGTGGTGTGGGCGGTGAAAGGATGCTTCTCGCCCGACTCGTCCTCGTCATACATATGGTCGGCATTGCCATGGTCGGCGGTGATGAGCGCGAAGCCGCCCTTGGCGAGAATCGCGGGGATGACCTTCGAAAGACCATCGTCAACGGCCTCGACAGCCTTGACTGCCGCATCGAAGACGCCGGTGTGGCCCACCATGTCGCAGTTCGCGTAGTTCACGATGTAGAAATCGGCGCGATCTTCGTTGATGGCCTCGACGAGCTTCTCGGTAACTTCGGGCTCGCTCATCTCGGGCTGCAGGTCATACGTGGCAACCTTCGGAGAGGAAACGAGCACGCGCTCCTCGCCCTCCTTGGGCTCCTCGATGCCGCCGTTCAGGAAGAACGTCACGTGAGCGTACTTCTCGGTCTCGGCGGTGTGCAGCTGCTTCAAGCCGTTCTGCGCGATGACGTCGGCCAGTACGTTCTCGGGGAACGTCTTGGGGAACGCCACCTCCACGTTCTTGAACGTCTCATCGTACTCCGTCATGGTGACGAAGTGAGAGAGCTTGGGTGCAACCTTGCGAGCGAAGCCGTCGAACTTCTCCTCGGTGAACGCACGCGTCATCTCGCGGGCGCGATCGGGGCGGAAGTTGAAGAAGACCATCGCGTCGCCATCGTGCACGCCCTCGTTGTGGCAGGCGAACGGTACAACGAACTCGTCGCCGCGCTCATCGTGCTCGTAGTAGGCGCGCACACCCTTAACCGGATCGGTCTCGGTCTCGCACGGCTGCGTGATGACGTCGTAGGCCTGCTCGACGCGCTCCCAACGGTTATCGCGGTCCATGGCCCAATAGCGACCGGACACGGTAGCGATGCGCGCATCGACACCCGTGTATTTGGAGAGTGCCTCCAAGTTCTCCTTCAAGGTCTGCATGTACCCGGCACCGGAGTGCGGATCGACATCGCGGCCGTCCATGAAGCAGTGGAAGCGGACCTTCTCGACACCGTGCATGGCAGCGAGCGCCGCCAGATTCTCACCATGGCGCTGCATGGAGTGAACGCCACCCGGGGAGACAAGACCGAGCAGGTGCAGAGTCTTGCCGTGCTTGGCAACGTCATCCATGGCCTTGGCGAGCGTGTCATTCTCCTGGATCGAGCCGTCCTTGATGGCGTTGTTGATGCGGGAGAGCTCCTGGAACACGATACGGCCGGCGCCGATGTTCAGGTGGCCCACCTCGGAGTTGCCCATCTGGCCGTCAGGAAGACCCACGTCCTCGCCCGAAGCACCGAGCGTGGTGTGCGGATACTCGTTCCACAGTTTGTCGAGGAACGGCTTCTTGGCCTTGTAGACGGCATTGTTGTCACCGGCCGGAGCCAGGCCAAAGCCGTCCATGATCACGAGCAGCGCCGGAAGGTGACGCTTGTTCTCAGCCATTACTCGGCCGCCTTCTCAACCATGGCAGCGAAGCTCTCGGCAACGAGCGAAGCGCCGCCCACGAGCGCGCCGTCGACGTCTTCCTTCTCGAGGAAGCCAGCGATGTTCTCGGGCTTGGCGGAGCCGCCATACAGGACGCGGATGCCCTGCGCGGTCTGATCGCCGAAGATCTCGGTCAGGGTTGCACGGATGGCGCCGCAGACCTCCTGAGCGTCGTCGGCCGTAGCGGTCTTACCGGTGCCGATGGCCCAGATGGGCTCGTAAGCGACGACGTACTTGGCCGGATCGGTGATCTCGAGGCCCTCGGTGTCCTTCTTGATCTGGTCGACCACGAACTCGACGTGCTTGCCAGCCTCGCGAACCTCAAGGGACTCGCCGCAGCAGCTAATGGGCACGATACCCGCAGCCATGAGGGCCTTGGCCTTCTTGTTGATCTCCTCGTCGGTCTCATGGAAGTAGTCGCGACGCTCGGAGTGACCGATGATGCAGTACTCGGCGTTCACGGACTTCAGCATGCCGCAGGAGGTCTCACCGGTGTAGGCGCCCTTCTCCTCCCAGTACACGTTCTGGCCACCGAGCTTGATGGCAGAATCTGCGATCTTGTGCGAGGTGCAAGCGAGATCGATCGTGGGCGGGCAGATGACGACCTCGACGGAGTCGTTGGCAGGAACCTGCTCGACGAGCTCCTCCGCCAGCTTCTTGGCAGCGGGGACGTCGTTGTTCATCTTCCAGTTGCCTGCGATGAGGCGGGTACGCTTACTCTGCATCTTCAAGAGCCTCCACTCCAGGAAGGGCCTTGCCCTCGACGAGCTCCATGGAGGCGCCGCCACCCGTGGAGATCCAGGACATCTTGTCGGCCAGGTTGAACTTGTTGATTGCCGCAACGGAGTCGCCGCCGCCAATGATCGAGGTGCAGTCCTCGTTGGCAGCGATGGCCTCGGCAACAGCCTGGGTGCCGTGTGCGAAGTTATCGAACTCAAACACGCCCATGGGGCCGTTCCAGAACACGGTCTTGGCGCCGGCGATGGCATCGGCGTAGAGCTTTTCGGTCTCGGGGCCAATGTCCATGCCCTCGCGATCGTCGGGGATGGCGTCGGAGGCAACGACCTCGGGAACGGCATCCTCGCCGAAGTGGTCGGCAACGCGGTTGTCGATGGGGAGCAGGATCTTGACGCCCTTCTCCTCTGCCTTCTTGAGCATCTCGCCCGCGCGCTCAACCCAGTCCTCTTCCTTGAGGGAGTTGCCCACGGTCATGCCCTGAGCGAGGAAGAAGGTGTAGGCCATGCCGCCACCGATGATGAGGGTATCAGCGGAGTCGATGAGGTGATCGAGCACGCCGATCTTGGAGGACACCTTGGAGCCACCGACGATGGCGACGAAGGGACGCTCGGGCTCGGCGAAGATGCCGGTGAGCGTGTCGACCTCCTTCTCAAGCAGGAAGCCAGCGACCGCAGGCAGATACGCGGCGGGGCCCACGACGGAGCCCTGGGCGCGGTGCGCGGTGCCGAAAGCGTCGAGCACGAAGACGTCGCCATAGGAAGCGAGCGTCTTGGCGATCTCGGGATCGTTCTTCTTCTCGCGCTTGTCGAAGCGGACGTTCTCGAGCACGAGGATGTCGCCGGGCTCGAGCGCGTCAACGGCAGCGGCGGCCTTCTCGCCGTAGGTGTCGTCGACGAACTTGACCTCATAGCCCGTGAGCTCGGCGAGCTTGTCGGCAGCCGGCTTGAGCGAGAGCGCGGGCTCGGGGCCGTCGCCCTTGGGGCGGCCAAGGTGGCTCATGAGGATGATCTTGGCGTTGTGCTCCTTCAGATAGGAGATCGTGGGAATCGCGGCCTTGACGCGGGTGTCATCGGTCACGACGCCGTCCTTGAGCGGCACGTTGAAGTCGACGCGCATGAGCACGCGCTTGCCGTCGACATCGATGTCGCGAACGGTCTTCTTGGTGAAAGCCATGCTACTCAACCTTTCACTTGAACCTTACCGGACGTTCGGAGGGGCGACGGGGCGCCTCCCCTCCTTCATGACAAGGGCGCGGCCCGACGTGTGCATACGCCACCGGGCCGCGCCCTCAATCAGACGCTTAGATGCGCATCTCGAAAACCTCGGGCAATTTACGCCACGAACTTCTCGAAGTACTTGATGGTGCGGACCATCTGGGAGGTGTAGGAGTTCTCGTTGTCGTACCAGGAGACAACCTGAACGAGGGTCTGGCCGTTGCCCAGATCGGAGCACATGGTCTGCGTGGCGTCGAAGATCGAGCCGTGGGTCTCGCCGATGATGTCGGTGGAAACGATGGGATCCTCGTTGTAGGCGAAGGTCTCGGAGATGGTCTCGGCGTAGGCCTTCATAGCAGCGTTGACCTCGTCGACGGTGACCTTCTTGTCAACGACGGCATAGAGGTTCGTGAGCGAGCCGGTGGGCGTGGGAACACGCTGGGCAGCACCGATAAGCTTGCCGTTGAGCTCGGGGAGCACGAGGCCGATGGCCTTGGCGGCACCGGTGGAGTTGGGGACGATGTTCACGGCGCAGGCGCGGCTGCGGCGCTTGTCACCCTTGCGCTGCGGGCCGTCGAGCGGCATCTGGTCGCCGGTCCAGGCGTGGATGGTGGTCATGATGCCCGAGACGATGGGGGCGAAGTCGTTCAGACCCTTGGCCATGGGGGCAAGGCAGTTGGTGGTGCAGGAAGCGGCGGAGATGATGTTGTCCTCAGCCGTGAGCTCCTCATGGTTCACGTTGTAGACGATCGTGGGGAGGTCATTGCCCGCGGGAGCGGAGATGACGACCTTCTTGGCGCCAGCGTTGATGTGGGCCTGAGCCTTCTCCTTGGAGGTGTAGAAGCCGGTGCACTCGAGCACGACGTCGACACCAAGCTCGCCCCAAGGCAGGTTGTTGGCGTCCGCCTCCTTGTAGATGGTGATCTCCTTGCCATCGACAATGATGGAGTTGTCGGTGGAGCTGACCTCATGATCGCGGGAATAGTTGCCCTGGGTGGAGTCATACTTCAGAAGGTAGGCGAGCATATCGGGAGAGGTGAGGTCGTTGATAGCGACGATCTCGGAACCCTCGTGACCGAACATCTGACGGAACGCCAGACGGCCGATGCGACCGAAGCCGTTAATAGCAACCTTTACTGCCATTGTGTCTCCTTTCGTTGGACCCCCGCGCGCCGTCTGCACGCCGTCGAGGCCCACAAACTAACCACACTAACGAATTCTACCTTTTTTTCCGTTTCCCATTCGCGTCATTGACCACTTTTTGCGCGATTTGAGATACACGCAGGTCATGCCCCCGTCTCATGTTCGCCGAGGAGCTTCTCAAGCCGCAGCACCCGGTGATAGAGCGCGGATTTTGAGAGCGGGGGTTCGGCAAGCTGGCCCAAATCGCGCAAGGAAAGATCGGGGTGAGCCCGGCGCAACTCGCAGAAACTTCTGAGTGCCACGGGCAGCGTATCGATGAGGCCGCGACGCTCCAGCTCCTCGATGAGCTCCATCTGGTGCTGCGCGGCGCCAGCGGTTCGATTCTGGTTGGCCACCTCGGCGTTCACTTTTCGGTTGACGTCATTTTTCACAAGCTTCATCGCGCGGGCATCCTCGATGTCGCCCACACTGCCCACAGCACCGGCAGCGGCGAGCAGCCGGCAGATGTCCTCCGCGCTCTTGATGTAGACCGCGTAAGTGGAGCGACGCTGGTTCACGCGAGCGTGCACGCCCTCCTTGCCTATCAGCGCCGCGAGCGCGCGAGCGTATTCCTCGCCCTGCACCGCGATCTCGAGATGGAAGTCACCGCGCGGATCGGCTACGAAACCGCCGGCGATGAGCGCGCCGCGAATGTAGGCTTTCCGACAACAGGGACGCGCCACCACATGCCGCGGGATGCCGCGCACCAAATCGCCTTTGCGATCGAGCACGCCCAACAACACGAGCGCCTTATCGAGCCCCGGCTGCTCGGGAAGCGAAATAAGGTAGTTGCGCACCTTGTGGAGCACCGAACGACGGGGTGTGAGCTCGGTTTTGAGCTTAAGCACCTTATGCGTGAGCATAATCATCGTGCGCGCCACGGCGCCCGTCTCGGTGGTCACCGTGAGCCGGCGACCGCGCCCGGTGATGGAAAGCGTGCCGCACACGCGCACGAGCGCGGCAAGCGTTGCCAGGTCACAGTATTCGCACGTGGGAGCACAGCGCGCAAGCTCATCGCGCACCTCGGCCGTAAACGACATCGCGCTCCCCTAGTTTCGGATGTTCGCCCGCGGCAAATCGCGGTGCGAGATGGACACGCGATAGCCATTGCGCTCGAGATAGCGCGCCGTCGCCTCGGCAATCGCGACGCTGCGATGCTGCCCGCCCGTGCAGCCAACGGCAATAGAGAGCTGCGGCTTGCCTTCGGCGATGTACCCGGGCATCACCGCATCGAGCAGCTGATACCACGCCTTTAAGAAGGGGCTCGTCTTGGGATGCTCGAGCACGAACGTCGAGACCTTCTCATCGAGCCCGGTGAGCGTGCGCATCTCGGGGTCGTAGAAGGGGTTGGGCAAGAAGCGCACGTCGATCATGATATCGGCCTCGACCGGCATACCGTGCTTGAAGCCAAACGAAAAGACCTGCACCTCCATGAGCTGCTGGTCGGTGAGCTCGGAGAACGTCTGGCGCAGACGCGTGCGCAAAGCCGCGGTGGGCATCCTCGTGGTGTCGATGATCATATCGGCGCGGTCGCGCACCGCTTTGAGCGCGCGGCGCTCGCGTTTGATGGCGTCCGAAGTGCTCTCCCCCGCCATGGCAAGTGGATGCCGGCGGCGATTCTCCTTGTAGCGACTGATGAGCACCTCATCGGATGCCTCGAGAAACACGAGCTTGACCGTCATCTCGTGCGCCTCGAGGCTCGCGATCACATCGACCAGCTCGTCGAACAGGCCCTGGCTGCGCAGATCGCACGTTACGGCAAGATGCCTGCCCACGCCCGCGTTGATACCTACGAGCTCGGCGAGCTGCAACACGAGACGCGGCGGCAGATTGTCGATGCAGAAATATCCCATGTCCTCGAACACGTGCATCGCCTGCGTGCGACCGCTGCCCGACATGCCGGTGATGACCACGATATCGGGAACGCGATCTTGGATCTCGTTTTGGCGAATCTCCTCGTCTGCCGGCATGGCACCTCCCCAAACAAACAGGGCGCGGTGATTGTGCCCGCGCCCTGCAGGAACCGTCTGGTTCCAGTATAGCCGTCCTTGACCCTTACGCCTCGAGCGCGTCCTTGAACCAGCTCGTAAGGCTCGTGGGATGCGTGATGGCGGTACCAACCACAACAGACCACGCGCCGGCATCGATCGCGGCGCGCGCCTCGGCGGGCGTGTGCACGCGACCCTCGCAGATCACGGGGAATCCCGGGAACTCCTTGGCAGCCTGCTCGAGCAGCGGCAGATCGGGGCCATCCTCGAGCGAGCAATCGGTTGCGGCGGCGTTATGCGACAGCGTGGTCGAAACGATGTCGAAACCCATGTCGACCGCACGTCGAATGTCGTCGATGGTCATGCAGTCGGCCATGGTGAGCACGCCCTCCTCCTTGAGGGGGCGCAGCGTATCCTCGACGGTCTTGCCGTCCGGGCGCGGACGATCGGTGGCATCGAAGGCCACGATGTCGGCACCGGCAGAAACACAAGCGCGGGCATGACGCAACGTGGGCGTGATGTAGACGCCCTCGTGTCCGTCTTTCCACAGGCCGATCACGGGAATCGAGACACGGCCCTTGATGGCGGCGATATCGGCCAGGCCCTGGCATCGAATCGCGGCAGCGCCGCCCAGCTCGCACGCGCGCGACATGAGCGCCATGACCTCAGGGGTGCGCAGCGGCTCGCCAGGATAGGCCTGAACGCTCACCACGAGCTTGCCCTTCAATGATTGAATCAACGGATCGACGGCCATAGAGGCCCTCCTTCCATAACAGCGCGGGGACGGTCAAAGCCTGTCACACACCGCATGTAGTGCGGCTCTCGACAGGGCACGACGCGTCCCCTATGGCATCAGCACTCAGCGTAACCTGAGGTAACGAAGTTCTCCGCAGCACCGATGAGCGGCGCATCGCCGCCCAGTGCACCATCCACGACAGGCGTGGTCGCTACCGGCGGCATCGCCTGGCCGAGGTAGGCCTCCTTCATGGCATCCGACCAGTTGGGGCCGCACTGAGCCACGGATCCCGAGAGGATGACAACCGACGGATCGAGCATGTTGACCATGCTGCCGAGCACCTCGCCGAGCGCACGTCCGGCACGAGCCTCGGCGGCGCAGGCCGCCTCGTCGCCCGCCGCCGCGCGGCGATCAATCTCGGCGCCGTCCATGGGCTTGCCGTCGTAGGTCTCGTCGCCACCAAGGCGCACGTATTCGGCAATGATACCCGGGCCGGCGGCGATGGGCTCGAGATGGCCCGTCGCACCGCACGAGCAGGGAACGCCCGCCGCCGCGGGGCAGCACACGTGCCCGATATGACCGGCCTCGTCGTGCGCGCCCAGCATGATGTGGCCATGCTCGATAAAGGCGCCGCCGATACCGGTGCCCACGGCAACCACCAAACAGCTCGCCGCATCGCGGCCGCCGCCCCAGCGCGCCTCACCCAACGCATGGGCATGCACGTCGTTGAGCACACGGCACGGTAGACCGCACGACGCGGTGACCTCGGTGGCCAGCGCGGTACCACCCCAGCCGGGCATGAGGTCGTTCGCGAACGTAATGTCGCCGTTGCGGGGATTCACCACGCCGGCAGACGAGATGCCCACGCCGCACGGAGGCTCCTCAGCGCGCTCGATAGCGCCTTGCACCTGCTCGATAACGCGTGCAAGCACCTGCTTGCCGCCTTCCATGGCGCACGTGGGAACTTTCTCAACACCGTAGATGACGGGCTGCTCCCCGCCAAGTACCACCAAACCGCACGCGATCTTGGTACCGCCGATATCGACAGAGACGATGGTCTTGGTATCCATGAGCCTCACTCCTTACAGCAGGCCGTTGGCCTCGAGGACGCGACGGATGGCCTCGACGTTCTCGCCCTTGAGCGAATGAACGGGGCGCGGCATCTGGTTGGTCTCGAAGATGCCCATGAGCTGAAGCGCGGTCTTGAACGCGCCGACGCCCGCGCCGAAGCCAGCGACGCCGGACGTAACCGAGGTGATCTCCATGATGCGAGCAAGGCGATCCTGCTCCTTCTTCACGGTCTCCCAGTCACCCGCCTGTGCGGCCTTCCACTGGCGTACGTAGCCATAGGGCTCGACGTTGCCCAGGCCGGGAACCGAGCCGTCGGCACCGGAGAGGTAGGCGCCATCGACCACGACCTCGTGGCCGGTAAGGATCGACATGGGATGGCCCGCATCCTCGTTCTTCAGAACCAGGTAACGGAAGGAGATGTCATCACCCGAGGAATCCTTCACACCGGCAAGCACGCCGTCTTTGCCCAGGCGAATGAGCATGTCGGTGTTGAGCTTGTTGTGCACGCAGACCGGAATGTCGTACGCGAACAGCGGCAGATCAATCGCATCGTGAATGCAGCGGAAGCTCCACTCGATCTCGTCGATGCCCTGCAGAGCATAGAACGGGCAGGTTGCCACGAGTGCGTCGACGCCCAGATCCTGTGCGCGCTTGCCGTGCTCGATCATACGCTCGGTCTCGGTATCGATGATGCCCGCCAGCACCGGCACGCGCCCATCGACGATGCGCACGGTATTCTCGATGATGTCGGAGCGGCGCTTGTCGGTAGAGAATACAACCTCACTCGACGAGCCCAAGATGAAGAGACCGTCGACACCGGCCTCGATCATACGGTTGATGCTGCGATCGAGCGAGACGACGTCGAGCTGGCGGTCCTTGGTGAGCGGCACGACGACCGGAGGAATAACACCAGTAAATCTCTTATCAGCCACAATTGCTCCTTTACGGTTGCATGATGAATACGTTCTTGGCATAACGTTCGCGCCCCGGCACCGTACCGGAGCATGAACATGATAGACAGAACAACGGGAACAGCTGCGATGAATCGCAGATTATTTCCCATGGTGCAAGGGCGCGTCCGTGAAGTCGAACGCGCCCTTTGCGAGATACCGTGCTATGCGGACTCCCCAAGCTTGGGGTGCAGTAGCGAGGGCGCTGCGCTCAGCAGCAATTTCGTGTAGGAATCCTGCGGATTCTCGAAGATCTGCTTCGCCGGACCCTGCTCCATGATCTGACCGTGATTCATAACGATGATGCGGTCGGAGATGTAGCGCTCCGTCTGGATGTCATGGCTAATGAAGACCATGGCAAGACCGAGCTCCTTCTTGAGGTCGGTGAGCAGGTTCAAGATCTGGGCGCGAACCGAGACGTCAAGTGCCGAGGTAGGCTCGTCGGCAATGATGACGTCGGGGTTCAGCGACAGAGCACGCGCGATAGCGACACGCTGGCGCTGGCCGCCGGAGAGCTGGCCGGGCAGGGCGTACATCGCCGAGGACGGCAGGCCAACAAGCCCGATGAGCTCCTTGACGCGTGCCTCGCGCTCGTCCTCGGTGCCAACCTTGTGCACGATCAAAGGATCGAGCAGCTGGTCATGGACGGACATACGCGGGTTCAGCGCCGTCGCGGGATTCTGGAACACCACGGAGACCACGCGGCCAATCTTCTTGCGAATCTCGGCGGTGCGCTTCGTGACGTCCTCGCCCTTGAAGAGCACGCGACCGCTTGTAGGCGACTGCAGGCCGCACATGACGTTCGCGGTCGTGGACTTGCCGCAGCCCGACTCACCCACGATGCCGATGGTCTCGCCCGGCATGAGCTTGAGGGTGAGACCGTTCACCGCGTGCACGAGGTTGGGGTGCAGAAGCGAACCCGTACGAGTCTTGAACGTAACCGAGATGTTATCCAGGAAGATGATGGGTGTCTGCTCGGAGGTCTTCTCTGCCATCTACCTCACCTCCAAACGGGAAACGAGACCGTTCTTGGCGAGCTCCTCGTCGGGAATCTCCGAGACGAGGTGATGGTCGGCGCCGGGAACGGGCTTCAGGATGGGATGGACGTCGAGGCCAACCGTAGGATGGCTCGAGCGCGGAGCAAAACGGTCGCCCTTGGGGAAGTCTGCCGGGCTGGGCACGGAGCCGGGAACCTGGTGCAGACGGGTGCCGTCGTGCGCCTCGATGGAGAGCACGGAGCCAAGCAGGCCCTGCGTGTACTCGTGGATCGGGTTGGTGAGCAGCTCCTTGGTGGGAGCGGACTCCACAACCTGACCGGCGTACATAACGGTGATCTCGGAGGCAACCTCTGCCACGAGGGCGAGGTCGTGCGACACGAAGATCATGGCGAAGCCGAGCTTCTTCTGGAGGTCGTTCAAAAGCTTGATAACCTGCTTCTGAACGGTCACGTCGAGCGCCGTGGTGGGCTCGTCGCAGATGACAAGCGACGGGTTGCGCGTAAGCGCCATAGCGATGATGACGCGCTGGCACTGACCACCGGAGAGCTCATGTGGATAGCTCTCGAGGGTGCGCTTGGGGTCGAGGCCCACGAGCTCGAGCAGATCCTCGGCGGAGCGGGTGCCGCCGCGGCTGGTGAGCTGCTTCATCTGCGCAGAGATGAGCATCGAGGGGTTAAGGGCGGAAAGCGAATCCTGGTAGACCATCGCGATCTCGTGGCCGAGCAGCTTGCGATGCTCTTCCTTCGAAATCTTGAGCAGGTCCTTGCCCTTGTAGATAACCTCACCAGAAATACGGGCGGTATCAGGCAGGAGGTTCATGATGGTCTTCGTGGTGATGGACTTGCCGCAGCCAGACTCGCCCACGAGGGCCATGCACTGGCCGGGACGGACGTCGAACGAGACGTTGTCCACCACGTGCACGTCGCCGTGGCGCGGGAAGCCAATGGAGAGGTTCTTGACCTGCAGAATAGGCTCCACCGAGTAATCGGGGACACGCCGGTCGGTACGTGCAAGCTCAACGGTACGCAGGGCACCCAGGCGAGAGGCCAAAGACTCAGCCTGCTCCTTGTAAGCACGGACAGGATCAGCAACCAGCAGGTCGGCCTCACGACGGCTCTCGGCGTCACCATCAGTGGCAACAGGAGCGGACGGAGCGGCAGCCATAGCGTCGGTCAGACCCTCGGAGAGGATGTTGAGCGCCAAGCAGGTAACCATAATCGCGATGCCCGGGAACAGCGCCTGCCACCAGCGACCGAGGAGCACGCCGTCGCGAGCGCTCGCGAGGATATTGCCCCATGTGGCGGTGGGCTCAGCGATGCCGGCGCCGATGAAGGTCAGCGAGGCCTCGAAGATGATGGCGTCTGCAACGAGCGTCACGGTAAAGACCATGATGGGTGCGATGCAGTTGCGCAGCACGTGCTTCATGAGAATCCACGGAGCGCGGGCGCCAGCAACAATCACGGCGCGAACGTAGTCTTCACCATACTCGGACACCACGTTGGCACGCACGATGCGCGCAATCTGCGGCGTATACATAAAGCCGATGGAGAAGATAATCGCCGGAACGGAGTTGCCGAGAATGAGCACGAGAATTGCCGCAAGCGCGATGCCCGGGATCGACATGATGACGTCGAGCACGCGCATGATGACCTCAGAGACGGCCTTGCGCGAAACTGCGGCGAGTGCGCCGATAATCGAGCCGAAGACAAGCGCCAGAAGCGTTGCGCCAAAGCCAATAATCAGTGAGTACTGGCCGCCATAGAGCATACGCGAAAGGATGTCGCGGCCCTGGTTATCGGTACCAAAGATGAACTCTCCCGAAGGCGGCTGATACGCAGTGTAAATCTTGAGCGGATCATGCGGGGCAATAACCGGCGCCAGAATAGCGGAAAGTGCCACAAGCACGAGCAGCACGAGTGAAATCTTGCTCGGCATGCTCATCTTGGAGATACCGCCGAGCTTCAAGCCCTTAGCAGCAGCGTGCTCAAGCTTGGCGGTCTTTTCTTCACGAATCTTAACCATGGCCTACACCGTCCTAATGCGCGGGTTGATCACGAGATAGAGCATGTCAACCACGATGTTGATGATGACGAAGGCCAACGCGACCACAACGACAACGCCCTGGACAAGCATAATCTCGCCGCCGGTGATACCCTGCTGAATAAGCGTTCCCATGCCGGGGAGCGAGAAGATGACCTCGATGACCACGGCACCGCCCATGAGGTAACCAATCTTAAGGCCGAGCGTGGTGATAGGCGTGATGAGCGCGTTGCGCAGAACGTTTTTAGCGATGACGACGTTCTCAGGAATACCGCCACCGCGAGCAGTCTGCACGTAATCCTTGTCGAGCTCCTCGACCATGGCGGTACGCACAATACGAGTCATCTGACCGATAACGGGGAATGCCAAAGCGACCGCAGGCATAATCATGCGGCCGAAGTAGCCCGCCGGGTTCACAAAGAAATCTGGCAGAGCGCCGGATGCTGGGAATATGCGCGTTGCATGCATAACCGTTACAGCCAGAATCAACAACACAGCGAGCCAGAACGAAGGCGTCGCGATACCAGCAATCGATATGACTCGGATAATTTGATCTGGCCATTTGTCACGGTATAGCGCCGCGACGACACCAAGCGTGAAAGAAACGACCGCGGCAAGAATGAGGCCAAAGAACGTGAGCTGCATGGTCACAGGAAGCGCCGAAGCGATTGCAGTCGCAACGGGCGTCTGGCGGCTGCCGTAAGTACCAAGATCACCTTGCACAAGACCGACAATATAGTCAACATATCGGACAGGCCACGGATCGTTCATACCGTTCGCGTCCATATATGCCGCCACCGCCTCAGGCGAAGCGCCCTCACCCAACACAGTGCGCGCCGGAATCGAAGGATCGGTAAACGACATGAGGAAGAACACGAGCAGCGTGACGCCCAAGGCCATGATCGGCAGCGCGATAATACGCCGACCGACGAGGCGCAAGAGGTTATTCATACCCTCCCCTTTCCTTTGTCTTCGCTGCTATAACTACGAAGGGGCCCGAGCGGGCAATCGCCCGGACCCCAACAATGAGCCAATCATCGTGCGGACCAGCCCCGCAGATTAGCTATATGCGCTGCGCTACGCCGAAACAGTCTTGCAGCCAATGAAGGACATACCAGTGGTGCCGATGCCCTCGAAGCCTTCGATGGCGGTACCACTCGGGCTGGCGGCGGGATCCGCCCAGGAAGCGGTGGCCGTCTGAACATGGATGAGCGGATACAGGACGCAATTGTCGGCAATGATGTCGTAGACCTGCTTCCACGTAGCCTGCTGCTCTTCACCAGACTGACCAAGCGCGGTGCTCATGAGCTCGCGAATCTGAGCGAACTCTGCAGACTCGCCCCAACCGGTACGGGTGTTCTGCCACACGCCGTCACCGTACCACCAGTTGAGGAGCAAGTCCGGATCGCCGCCCCAGCAGCTGGGGTCACCAGGAGCGATCAGGATGTCGAAGTCATCTGAGCCGCCGTCGATGGCTGCGTAGGTGGAGGCGGAGGTGTTCTCCTCGATGGTTGCCTCAAAGCCGAGCGCGGAGAGGTCCTGCTGGACCTGGGTCGCCATAGCCGAAGCCTGGGTGTTGTCGGTGCAGCGAATCTTGATGGCACCAGGCGTCACGCCAGCCTCATCGAGCTTTGCCTTAGCCTGATCGACGTCATAGGTGTAAACCGTAGCGGCCTCCTGGTAGTTCGGGAAGTCGACCGGCAGGTAGCAGGACGCGGGCGCGGCGAGACCACTGAAGATGTTGGAGACCATCTTGTCGGTATCGATGGCATACATAACGGCCTGGCGGGCAGCTTTGTTGTCCCACGGGGCCTTCTTGGTGTTGAACAGGATGAAGCGAGTAGCGAAGCCCTGGACGGTATCGACCTTGCAACCATCGGATTCGATCTGATCGATAGCATCGGCGGTGACCATCTCCATAACGAGTGTATTACCCTGCTGCTGAGCGGTCATGCGCGGAGTGGCATCGGTAAGGATGTCATAGTGCAGTGCGGCATCCTCCGCCGGGAACTCACCGTTGTACTCGGGATTCGGAACGAGGTCGACTGCGTTGTCCGTGATGTTGTCATACATCCACGGACCAGAACCGACGGGCTGATTCTTCAGATCATCGGCGGACATGGACGCCGGGAAGACGCGTACGACAGCCAGACGCTCCTTGAGCAGCGAGAAGTTAGGAACCGTGGTGGTCACGGTAACAGTGGTGTCATCCTTGGCCTCGACGTTCGCGATGGGAACGAGGAACGGCGCGTAGGTGCCGGACTCGTCGTCACGCTCACGAACAAAGGACTGAGCGACATCCTCGGCGGTTACCGGAGTGCCGTCGGAGAACGCAGCGCCCTCGCGGATGGTGACCTCGAAGGTGGTGTCGTCGATCTGCGTGGGATCGCCCGTAGCGAGCTCAGGGAACGCACTGTAATCATGATAGTCAATGCCATAGAGGCCCTCGAGCACGTGCCAGTTGGCGCCAATGCAGAACGCCGACGACGTGGAAAGCGGGCTGTAATCCGACGGAGCGTAGGCAGAACCGGCGGTGATGGTGCCACCGCCTGCCTCGCCACCAGCGGCGCCGCTGCCGGAAGCGGCAGTATCGCCGCCGCCACCGCAGCCTGCGAGACCAAGACCTGCGACCGCAGCAGCACCACCTGCGACACCCAGGAAGGTCCTACGGGACAGCTCGTTGTTCAGAAGCTCACGCATAGGTCTCTCCAATCACTTTGATGCACCCCACCATGCGTTTTGAGAGGTACATATATGGACATGTTTATCATCCCGTATTTCGAGATTGTTACGGCGGGCCTATCGGTGAACGGACCACGCGCCGCGCGGACGGTATTTACCACCGCTCGGGGGTTAGATTTGACAAGAAAACCATTTGGTGTTAGTGGTTGTATCAAGCATACCAGTTGGTATGTATTTTACCATACCACTTTTGGTCTATTATCTTAGTTATCAGGTGTTACAGAATTGCTATCATGCTCAACTGGCTCAGAGGTGTCCATACCACTTTGTGGACCCCTCTCCATATTCCACGCACGGAGCGTGTCATACACTGCTTGCGCAACGTGACGCGGCACGCCCTTCACGGCGGCGATGTCATCAACACCTGCTGCACGCAGGCGCTTCATCGAGCCAAAATGCCGCATGATGGCCTTTTTGCGCGTGGGGCCAACCCCCTCTACTTCGTCGAGCACCGAGGTCGTCATGGCCTTGTCGCGAAGCTCGCGATGGAACGTGATCGCAAAACGGTGCGCCTCATCGCGCACTTGCTTCATGAGGTAGAGCGACGCCGAGCCCGAAGGGAGCACCACCGGCGTCTCGTCCCAGGGGACGAAGACCTCCTCATCGGCCTTCGCAAGACCGCACACGGGAATATCGAGGCTCAGATCACCAAGCTGCGTGAGCGCCGCAGTGAGCTGCGGCTTGCCTCCGTCGACCACCAGCAGATCGGGACGAGAGCCGAACCGCTCGTCGGCCATGCGCTCGGGGGCATAGCGCCTCCCCAGCACTTCCTGCATCGAGAGGAAATCGTTTGCCTCACCGGTGACCGTGCGAATCTTGAAGCGCCGATATTGGCTTCGATCTGGCTTGCCGTTGGTGAATACCACCATCGACGCCACGGTGAACGCGCCATGGATGGTCGAGATATCGAAGCACTCGATGCGCAGTGGCGGCTCGGGCAGCGCGAGCGCGCTCTCCAGCTGCAACAGCGCCTGGTTGGTGCGGTCGTCGGCATACCCTGTGCGCATCATGTAGCGCATGAGCGCATGGCGCGCGTTGCGCTCGCTCATCTCGAGCAGACGATGCTTCTCCCCGCGCTGCGGGCGATGCAGGCGGCACACGCGGCCGCGCTTGGACGTTAGCCACTCCCCTATCACCTGGGCATCGGCCAGATCGCACGCCACATCGACCTCAGCCGGGATATCCGATGTCTCGTCGTAGTAGCGCTTAATGAAGCCGGCGGCGAGCTCATCCTCCTCGACATCGAGACCCTTATCGAGGATGAACTCGCACGTTCGCTGGACCACGCCCTCGCGCACCACGAATACGCAGGCGCCCGCGATGGTCTCCTCGCGATAAAACCCCACGACATCGATATCGACGCTCGAGGGAAACACCACCTGCTGGCGATCGTCGAGCCCCTGGATGATCTCCAAGCGCTTCTTCACGCGACCGGCACGCTCGAAATCCAGCTCTGCGGCGGCCTCTGCCATCTCGTGTTTGAGCTCGCCTACCACCTCGGAGCGTTTGCCGGAGAGAAACCGCTCGACGCGGCGCACGTTCTTTGCGTAATCCTCGGGTGAAATCGCGCCAACACAGGCACCGGGCCCGCGCCCCACGTGGTAGTCGAAGCAGGGCCTTCCCTTCTCGGCCATGAGGAGCCCGATGATGTCCTCGTCGCCCTTGTGCGCCTCCGCGAGCCTGCGGCAGCGCTTCCACTCGGCACAGGTCCCGATACAGATGGGAATCACCTTGCGAATGGTGTCGATCGTGGCACGCGCGGCGCGGCTATCGGTATAGGGGCCAAAATACCGCGTGCCGGGACGGTGCTTCTCGCGCGTGTACTTGATTGCCGGAAAGAGGTCCGCCTTCGTGATGGCAATGAAGGGATAGCTCTTGTCGTCTTTGAAGTCGACATTGAAATACGGATGGTACTGGCCAATGAGATTGCGCTCGAGCACCAGCGCCTCGTGCTCGCTCTCCACCACGATGTAGTCGAAGCTCTGCACGAGCTGCATCATAAGCGGAATCTTCTGGCGCTCATCTTGCAGCGTTACGTACTGGCGCATGCGCGCACGCAGGTTCTTTGCCTTGCCAACGTAGATGACCTCGCCGGCGGCATCTTTCCACAGATAGCAACCAGGGCTCTGCGGCACCTGCGTCACCTCTCGGGCGAGGTCGGCAAGATGCGCAGCAAAGGCAGAATCGGCGGCACTCACCGTTTCACCTTTCGTGCCAGCGAGGTGAGCATGCCCGCCTCGGGCAGCTTAAGCACGACCGCCGGCGCAAAGGTGACGATCAGGGAAACGATGCCCGAGACCGCCACATAGGCAAAGGTCTGGATCATGGGCGCGGTCTGTGCGGTGCCGTTAGCGGCAACAGTTGCCAGCGGCGCAATGAACGTCTCGAGCAGCCAGAGCATCCCGCCACCTGCCGCAGCGCCCGCCGCGCCCAGCACCAGGCCCGTCAGCGCCCCGTGCGCAATCGTGCGCACGCGCAGGCCGCGCAGACGGCGGCGCATCCACACCATCGCGCCCGCATTGGCAACGATGTAGAACACGCACGACGAGAACGCGATGAAGGGCATGCCGCCGCCGAGCCCCACGCCCAGCCCGAGCGACCATGCCACCTGAGCGATGGCACCAAGCGTCATGAAGACCGCATAGGGCCGCATATCGGCAAGCGCCGAGCAGCCTTTCTGCATGAGCATGCACACGCCGTAGATGGGCAGCGCCGGCGCGAGGAAGCGCAGATACTCGCTCACCAGCTCCACACCAGCCAGATCGAAGCGACCGGAGCAGTAGATCATATTGAGCGGCGTGGCAAACACGATGAGATAGAGGGCAAACGGGATGAGGAAAAACAGCTGCTGCGCGATGCCGCGTGACATGCCCTCGCGCACGGCATCCATCGCACCCGCCGACGCATCGCGCGCCAGCTCGGTGTAAAGCGCCGTGTTGAGCGAGACGGAGAGCAGCGCGTAGGGCAGCGTGTACCACAGGCGCGCGTATGCGATCACCGACGCGCCGGATCCCGGCTGTACCGCGAGCGCGGAGGAATTCTGCACCGACGTGGTCACGAGCGTGCACAGCGTCGCCAAGAGCGTGGGCACGCCCAGCGAGACCGTCTTACGCAGCAGGGGATCAGAGAGATCGATATGCAGCCGCGGATGCACTCCGTGCTTGGCAAGCGCCGGAATCTGACACGCCATCTGCACGAACACGCCCGCGGTGGTGCCAACGGCAAGCACCGTGATCGCCAGCTGCTGGCTGATACCCTCAAGCCAGGGAAACGTCGCAAAGCTTGCGATAACCACGATGTTGTTGAGCACGGGAGCGAAGTTGCTCCAGAAGTAATCGCGATGAGCGTTGAGCACACCGGAAAACACCGAGCCCAAGCCATAGAAGAGAATCTGGATGGCGAAGAAGCGGAAGAAGTAGATGGCAACGTCCATCTCGCCAGAATCGCCGCTCATGAATGATTGCGTCCAGATGAGGCCCGGAGCGAACGCGATGGCGAGCACCGATACGACGCCCAGAAGCACGAGCAGCACCGAAAGCAGGTTGCCCACATAGCTGTCGGCGGCATCGCGCCCGCCTTCCTTGCGGGCCTCCAGATACACCGGCAAAAAGGCCGTGACGAGCATGCCCCCCATCACGAGCTCATAGAGCATATTGGGAAGGTTGTTGGCGATGTTGTACGACGATGCGAGAACCGAGACGCCGAACGCGATGCCCATGACCCAGGTGCGCATGAAACCGGTCACGCGCGAGACGATGATGAGGCCCGTCATGAGGCTCGCCGAGCGGCCTACGCTCTCGTAATCGCCGCCTCCGGCAAACTCATCGTCATCGGTTGGCGCAGCGGGCTTCTGCGCGACAGGCTCCGTGCCTGCGGTACGCTTCTTCACCGCAGGCGCATAATGCGCGCCCCGCATACGTTCCTCATCCGACATGGCTGTCCTCCCTCTTGCAGATGTCGGCCATCTGCGCGCCCAGATGTGCAACGAGCTCGTTAGGGTCGAGCTCGAGCTGCAAGCCGCGCCTGCCGCCCGAAACCATGATGGTATCGAACAACTGGCAGGTCTCATCGATAATCACGGGAAGCCGACGCTTCATCCCCACCGGCGAGCAGCCGCCGCGGATATATCCCGTTACGCCCAGCAGATCTTTCACATGCAGCATAGCGAGCGACTTCTCGTGTGCCGCGCGCGCCGCCGCCTTAAGGTCGAGCTCCTCGGCAACGGGAATACAACACACCACATGTGCGCCCGACGGCGCCACCGTCACCAGCGTTTTGAACACCTGATCGGCATCCTCACCGAGCTGCTGCGCCACATGCACGCCCGAAAGATCGTGCTCGTCGACCTCGTAGGGAATCGCATGATACGCAATGCCCGCAACATCGAGCTCGCGCATGGCGTTGGTCTTTTTCACCGCGTTGCCCATCGATGCCTCCGCCGCGCTAGGCGTAGTTCTTCGCGCTATCTCCCCATACGTACTTCTGGAACTTCGAAATCTGGTGATAGTAGTTCACCGCGGCCCAGAACTTCTGCTCGAGCCCCTCTTCCTTCCAGAAGAGCGGGAACTGCGCACGACCATCCTTGAACGCCGCAAGCACATCGTCGCGAAGTGCAGGGTCGGACACGGTCTTTTTCACCACATAGGGTGGCACCGTGGTGTAAACAAACGGCTTAGTCGCAGGCAGCAGCTCCATCTGCTTGCCCAGCAAGACATCGTCCACCTGAACCTTGGCGAAATTGATGCCCGCCTGCCACACGAAAAAGGAGCTGCGGCCGGGACGCGTGTTGATCTCGAAGAAGCGATAGGAGCCATCGCGCTCATCAAACTTCACATCGAAGTTCGCCATGCCCGTGTAGCCCACATGCTGCATGAACTTGAGTGCATCGTCGAGTACACGCTGGTTGCGCTCGGGAATGATGATCGCGGGATTGCCAATGGCGCCGGGCGCATGGTCCTCCAAGATGACGCGGCCGCCCACCATGAACACCGGATTGCTATGGGAATCCGTGTACGCCGAGAGGATGCGGATCTGCGTGTCGTCTCCAGGCACGTACTCCTGCACGATAAGCGAGCGATCATAGCTCGACGCCTGCAGGTTCTGATAGACCTCAGCGAGCTCGGCGCGATCCCGAATGAGGAAGACCTTCTTCTTGTTCGGAATCTTGGCGTAGTGGTATGCCGCAGAGTTCGAGGGCTTCGCGATGAGCGGGTAGGCGAATCCACCGTCATCCACCTCGGCCGCGGTATCGGCGCAATCGAGAAAGACCGTCGCGGGATACGGGATGCCAATCTCGTCGCAAATCTTGTAGAAGTTCTCCTTCTGCGTGATGCGGTCGAGCAGATCGAAGTCGATATAGGGAACGTAGAAACGCTCTTCAAGCTCGGCTTTGTTGCGCGAGATGATGCGCGCGTAATGATCGCCGCAACCCACGAGGAACGGCACCTTGCCAGCAGCGATAATGCTATCGCCCACCTCGGCCAAGGTGCGCAGGAACACATCCTCGGTATCGAAGTGCTCCACCACGCGGTAGTCGACGAAACGCGAACGCGCAACAGACTTGATGTCGGCGGAACCGATCATGAGCGGGCGCACGCCGTACGCCTCGTGAAAGCAGCGAATATACGCGTATCCGCAGAAGTCAGCCCCTACGATGACAGGCTGGAGCACGCGCGGCAGATCGCGCTCATCGGGCGGACAAGGTCTCATGCAATCACACCTCTCGACGGCAGGATTGGTAATCGGATGAATCGCGCAGCGGCAACACATGCAGCTGCTAGTATATCGATGATACGCATCTGCCCTTCGAATGGAGCAATCCGCATGGAAAAACAGATTCTCGGTGTCATTGGCGGCATGGGACCCGAGGCAACGGAATACTTCTACGAGCAGGTGATTGAGCACACGCAGGCGTCGTGCGACCAAGATCACCTCGATATGGTCATCCTGTCTGCCGCCTCCATGCCCGACCGCACGCGCGCCATCGAGACGGGCGAGACGGCGGAGCTGCTCGACGTCATGCGAACCTGCATCAGCCGCCTTGAAGCATGCGGAGCGGCGCAAATCGCCATTCCCTGCAATACCTCGCATTACTTCTACGATGATATTCAGGCCATGACCTCGATCCCCATCATCCACATGCCGCGCGAGACAGTGCGCGCCTGCGCGAGCGATCCTGGCGTGCGACGCATTGGAATCATGGGTACCGACGGCACCGTAAACGCCGGTGTCTATGCACGCGAATGCGAGCGCGCGGGCATCGAGCCCATTCACCCCTCCCCCGAACGCCAACGTGATGTTATGTCGCTCATCTACGACGACATTAAAGCGGGCAAGACGCCGCACATCGCCGCATTCGAGCGTGTGCTCGAGCATTTCGACAACCTTGGTTGCGATCGCATCATTCTCGCCTGCACCGAGCTCTCGGTGCTTCGGAAGTACCGCACCATGCCCGACACCGTTGTCGATGCCATGGATGTGCTCGTACACGAATCGATCGTCCGCTGCGGCGGGACGTACGTAGCGTGATACGGCCGGGGCCGCACAAGGCGGCCCCTATCACAGCTTCTCTTGTCGCGGCATCGTATGCTTCTAGTTTGTTGGCACAACGTAGAACAGCGAAAGGCTCACCCCAAGCGTCATATCGGGATTGGGGATCTCGACATTTTCCGATGTTTCCATAATCGATACGGTGTATTCGTTTTCCGCGCCAAATGCTGTGGACGCACCGCTAAAGTTGCCCACGATCGTATCGTCGATGCCGAACGGAGTAAGCGTTGACGACGTCATGGGCGTCATCCCAAACGCATCGATAACCTGCCCGGCAATACCCTCATATTCCGAACTATCGACGGACGCATGATAGAACGAAAGCGTAGCGCCATTGGGCACCGTACCGTCGGCGAGCGATTCGAGCGTCTGCTCGGTTGTGCCCTCGTCGAATGTCGGATTCTCCACACTCAAATCGATATAGACATGCTCATCGACATCGGTCAGCGGATTATCATCCGGCGTACCCACGAAGGTGAGGTAAAAGAAATCAGGATGCGGATCCTCCTGGTCGATGAAGCCCTCATCCTCAACTTCAAAGCCTAGAAGCTCGAGGTCGCCTGCGATCTCCGTAGCAGGACGCTCGTAGAACGCTGTTGCCTGCCAATTTGTCATGGCGGGTGTGGGCGCTGCCTCTTGCGCCGTCTCCGTCGTCGCCGAACCGGCGGCAGGCGCAGACCCCGTATCTGGCGAGGCTCCTTGGCTACAGCCCGCGAGCAACGCCGCAGATAGCAGCACAACTGGTGCAAGTGCACGGTTCACGTTCATACGGTACTCCTTCCCTGTACAAATAACTCATCCCCCGATGAGATCTCTTCTCATCGTACAAGCATATGGGATAGGGGCCCCATAATAAATCGGTCAGCGGAGCAGGTGGGGTGCCGCCGCAACAAAACGGCCTCGGGTGATACCCGAGGCCGCTCATTTCACGATGTGCTCTAGGCTCTGAGCCGCTACAGCTGGCCGGCACCCAAGAACGTAAAGTACTGGAGTCCCGTGGAGCTTGCGCCCACGCCGGGCTTGCGCGCGCCAAACACGCTGCCACCACCCTCGTAGAACGCGACGTGCCCCGGGAAGAAGCAGACATCGCCCACGCGTAGCTCGCTCTTGCTCGTGGTCCAGTGCGGCGCATACTTCTGGAAATACGACATCTGGCCCGACGTGGTACGCGGAATCGAGTAACCCAGCTGCTTGTAGCAGTACTGCACCAAACCCGAACAGTCCATCGCGCCATATGAGGGATCGTTGTAGTGCCCGTACGGCAACCCCTTGAACTGGTAGGCGATGTTGAGCGCGGCGGTGCCCACCGTAGACGCGCCGTTATGAGATCCGCCCGACGATGAAGAGCCGCCGGACGAGGAGCTGCCGCCTTGGTTAGAGCTACCTCCCGAGCTACTGGAGTTATTCGAACCGCTGGAGTTGTTGGAGTTCGAAGAGCCGTTCGAACCAGCATTCGAGCTTGAGCCAGAGCCTGCGTTGGAGTTCGAACCATCGTTCGAACCGGCACTGGAGCTCGAATCCTGGCTGGCATCGTCCGAAGAATCAGCATTGCCTGAGCTCTCTGCAGCGCCGTCCTCCGCGCCCTGGCCACTCGCCGACTCGAGACCCGCCTGCACCGCAGCATTCGCCGCCGCCTCGGCCTCAAGCTCGGCACGCACCTGGGCGCTCAGCGACGATACCAGCTCGCTGGCACGCTGCTGGTTATCCGCCTGCTCGGCCAAGCGCTCCTCGGCATCGTCCATAGCTGCCGACTGCTCCGCCTGCTGGTTCTCGAGCTCGGTCTGCAACGCTTTGACCTCGTCGATGGTGCGAATCTGCGCGTCCGACATCTTGTTGAGATAGAACAACCCCGAAATCAGGTCGTCGAAGCTCTCCGAGCCCAGCAGCACCTTGGTGATGCTCATCCCACCGTCTTTATAGCCCGATGCGACAAGCTTCGCCAACTCGCCCTGCGAGACGCCCAGCTTCTCCTGGGTCTCCTGAATCTTTTGAACCGTAGCAGAGAGATCGGCGGTAAGCTGCCCAATCTCCTCTTGAATACCCTGGTACTCCCGGCCGATCTCCTCCAGCTGCGCACGGGCGGCAGCAAGATCACCCTCGGAAGGGGCGGCGTGGGCGTCGGCGGGTACAAGCGAACCCAACACGGCAAGCGCAAGGCCACTCAGGGCAGCCTGACGCGACAGGGGCTGGTTGAAATGATTAAACTGCATGACACATGCCTCCGTGTGCGTTGGAAAGACAACGTACCGGTTCATTGTATCGAGGACAGCACACGGGCACATAATCCCCACCAACCCTTAAGGTTCGCGGGAGCGCCCGCGCGCCTTAAGCCTGCTTTGCCATCCGCGCCCGGTCGCGCTCCAAAAGCGGTGCCAGGAAGTGTCCCGTATAGCTCTGGGGGCAGGCGGCAACCTGCTCGGGCGTTCCCGACACCACGATCGTACCACCGCCGGAGCCACCTTCAGGACCAAGGTCGATAATGCGATCCGCCACCTTGATGACGTCGAGATTGTGCTCGATCACCAGCACGGTGTTACCCGCATCAACCAGGCGCTGCAGCACATCGAGCAGCTGTCGCACATCCTCGAAGTGCAAGCCCGTGGTGGGCTCGTCCAAAATATAGAAGGTCTTTCCGGTTTGGCGGCGATGAAGTTCTTTGGCAAGCTTCACGCGCTGCGCCTCGCCGCCCGAGAGCGTCGTGGCGGGCTGGCCCAGGCGCACATATCCCAGACCCACATCGTAAAGCGTCTGCAGCTTGCGCTTGACCTGCGGGATGTTGCCAAAGAAAGCGAGCGCCTCGGTTACCGACATGTCCAGTACGTCCGAGATGGACTTGCCGCGATATTTAACCTCGAGCGTCTCGCGGTTGTAGCGTTTGCCGCCGCACATCTCGCAGGGCACGTAGATATCGGGCAGGAAGTGCATCTCGATCTTGATCTGGCCATCGCCCTTGCACGCCTCGCAGCGACCGCCGGAAACGTTGAACGAGAAGCGCCCCGGCGAATAGCCGCGCGCCTTGGACTCGGGCACGCTCGCGAAGAGCGCACGCAGGTCGTCCCACAGCCCAATATAGGTCGCCGGGTTCGACCGCGGCGTGCGCCCGATGGGCGACTGGTCGATATCGATGACCTTGTCGATCTGCTCGAGCCCCTCGATCTTGCGATACGGCCCCGCGGGGCGCGCGGAATGGTGAATGGCGTTCGTGAGGGCCGGCGCCAGGGTGTCGGTCACCAGCGAGCTCTTACCCGAACCCGACACGCCCGTGACAACAGTAAGCGTACCGAACTCGATTCTCGCGGTGATGTTCTTGAGGTTGTTGGCGCGCGCACCGGTGATCTTGAGGCAGCCGCGTCCAGGCGCTCGACGCTCCTCGGGCAGGCGCACCATGCGCTCACCCGTGAGATACTGCCCCGTCAGCGACTGGGGGCAGGCCATGATCTGCTCGGGTGTGCCGGCGCACACCACCTCGCCGCCCATCTCGCCCGCACCCGGACCCATATCGATCACGTAATCCGCCGCGCGGATGGTGTCCTCGTCATGCTCGACCACAATCACCGTGTTGCCAATATCGCGCAGGCGCTCGAGCGTAGCGATAAGGCGCTCGTTGTCGCGCTGATGCAGGCCGATGGAGGGTTCGTCGAGAATATAGAGGACGCCCATAAGGCCGGCGCCGATCTGCGTTGCCAGGCGGATACGCTGCGCCTCGCCGCCCGAAAGCGTCGCGGAGGCGCGATCGAGCGTGAGGTAATCGAGGCCTACGTCCACCAAAAAGCGCAGGCGCTCCACGATCTCCTTCACGATGCGCCCGCCGATAAACTGCTGACGCTTGGTGAGCTCGAGCTGCTCGAAAAAGGCCAGGCTCTCACGGCAGCTCATGCAGCACACGTCGTAGATGGACTTATCGCCCACGGTGACGGCGAGCATCTCGGGGCGCAGGCGCGCACCATGGCAGGCACGGCACGGCTCCTCGCGGATGTAGCGCTCGAGGCGCGCCTTGGTGTTCTCGTTCGTCGTCTCGATGTAGCGCTCGTAGAGGATGTTGCGCACGCCGGAGTACTTCGTGAACCAATGGGTATCGCGCCCGTCTTGCGTGTGGTAGTCCACGCGCATCTTCTTGTCGCCCAGGCCGTCGAGGAAGACCTTCTTCACGCGCGCCGGAAGATCGCACCACGGCGTCGTGGGATCGACCTTCAGGTGCTTGGCGAGCGCACGGAAGATCTGCGGGTAGTAGTTCGACTTGCCGAAGAAGCTGCCGAAAACCCCGTCTTCGATAGAAAGCGATGGGTCCTCGATAAGCGCCTCGGCGTCCACAACCTTCTTGAAGCCCAGGCCGTCACACTCCGGACAGGCGCCATAGGGCGCGTTGAATGAGAAATCGCGCGGTTGCAGGTCGTCGATGGAATGACCGTGCTCGGGGCAGGCAAGCGCGAGCGAATAGGTAACGAGCTCGCCCTCGGTCCCCTCCAGCGCATCGCGATCGGGCAAGAGGTACACGCCCACGCGCCCGTGAGCGAGCGCTGTTGCCTGCTCGACAGCCTCGGCGATGCGGCCGAGCGAGCTATCGCGGATGACGATGCGATCCACCACCACTTCGATGGTATGGCGGAACTTCTTGTCAAGCTCGATGGGATCATCGAGCGAGCGAACCTCGCCATCGATGCGCACACGGGAGAAACCCTCGCGGCGCAGATCGTCGAGGAGCTTCGCGAACTCGCCCTTGCGATCCGTGACCACGGGCGCGAGCACGAAAGCACGGCGGCCCTGACCCGCCTCCAGAATCTTATCGGCCACCTGATCGGTGGTCTGGCGCTCGATGACGCGCCCGCACTCGGGACAGTGCGGTACGCCGATGCGCGCAAAGAGCAAACGCAGATAGTCGTAGATCTCGGTTACCGTGCCCACCGTGGAGCGCGGATTTTTGGAAGTCGTCTTCTGGTCGATGGAAACCGCCGGCGACAGGCCATCGATGGAATCCAGGTCGGGCTTGTCCATCTGGCCCAGAAACTGGCGCGCGTAGCTCGAAAGGCTCTCGACGTAGCGACGCTGGCCCTCGGCATAGATGGTATCGAACGCAAGGCTCGACTTACCCGAACCCGAAAGGCCCGTGACTACCACGAGCTTGTCGCGTGGGATCTCGACGTCGATATCCTTGAGGTTGTGCTCGCGCGCCCCGCGGATGATGATGCTCGATTCGGACATAGGTGCCCGCCTCTCTGCCTAAATAAGTCTCACCGGATAGCCCGGTGTCGGTATGCCAATCCATGAGTTTACCGCCAGACGCAAACGGTGCAGACACGCGCACGCGCCTGCACCGTTTGTTCAAGCCTTGTTCGATGGTAGGCACCGGCAGCGATCGTACCGCTCGGTCAACCCACTCTAATGCACCGGCTTATTCTGCGTCGGCAAGCTCCTGGAACTCGCCTGCAAGCTCCTCCGCCGTGTCGAGCCCTACCCACAGCGTACGTTCATCGCGCGAGATGAACTGACGCGTGCCGTCCTCAAGCACGAGCACCTCGATGTTCTCAGGCGAGAGCACGAACAGCTCGTCGTCGTAGGTGAGCACCTCGAGATCGTCGCCAGAGACGGTCACGCTGCGAATCTCGCGCGCGTCGGTATCAACGCCCTCGGGATAGTTGCTGCCCAGCGGATCGAAGAACACAAAGCCAATCGCGATGAAGATGACAACCAAGATGATCGCGACGACGCGACCCTTACCCGGTGTTGCCGGTACTGCCATGGTTACCCCTTCCCCTCAATGTAACCGCTCCCTATTTTGCCTACTTAACAGCGAATATGAAGCGTATCAATTATTGGTTGAGGAAAACCATCACAGCGAGCCGATGCGATCACTTCCCCGCGTCGAGGCCCGCCTTGAAGCCCTCGCCCCATACTTTGAGCGCATCAATTACCGGCTCCAAGCTTCGTCCGAGCGGCGTCAAGGAGTACTCCACGCGAGGCGGCACCTCGGCAAAGACCTCGCGATGGACGAGCCCGTCCGCCTCCATGGCACGCAACTGGCTGGTGAGCACCTTCTGCGATACGTGACCAACGCTTTTCTGAAGTTCTCCGAAGCGCTTGGTACCGGTGAGCAGGTCGCGCAGGATCAGAGGCTTCCATTTATCGCCGATGAGCACGAGTGTGGTCTCCACCGGACACGCCGGCCATTCGCGTGCGGCGCCATCCGCACCTCGTTTCTGATTGCCCATATGCCCGCCTCTCCCTAAAGCTAACTAACAGCCATAGTCATACGACTCATGCTTGTTCACAATCGCATCACATTATATTTCGCAGGTAAAACTCATTACTTACCTTAAGGTACTTACCGCACTTTATTGTGCTTACTTCCCTATTGTACTCCATGAGCAGAGCATGATGGTGCCGGCAGGGAGCCGGAGCAAACAACGCTACGCCCGAGGTCGGCCTCGGGCAGATAGGAGGCCATCATGGCAAGCAAGAAGATCGCCGTCGTCGCTGCAAACGGGCGTGTGGGCCAGCTCGTGGTCAAGGAGGCCGCAGACCGCGGCTTCGACGTCACTGCCATCGTCCGCGAGGAAAACAAGACCGCCGCGCCCCATGTGATCGTGAAAGACGCGCTCGACCTCACCACGCAGGACCTCGCGGGCTTTGATGCCGTCGTCGACGCCGTCGGTGGTTGGACGCCCGAGACCATCCCCGCCATTACCGAGGCGGCCGTCTATCTGGCAGACACCCTCGCCGGCACGGACGCCCGCCTTATCGTCGTGGGCGGCGCGGGCAGCCTGTTCGTGAATCCTGAGCACACCGTGACCGTCGATATGGGCCCCGACTTCCCCGAGGACTGGAAGCCGCTTTCCGCCGCCCACGGCGCGGCGCTTGCCAACCTGCGCCAGCGCGAGAACGTGAAGTGGACCTATGTCTCGCCCGCCGCCGATTTCCAGGCCGACGGTGTACGCACCGGCACTTACACGCTCGCGGGCGAGGAGCTCGCCCTGAACGCTGCTGGTGAGTCGACCGTGAGCTACGCCGACTATGCCATCGCCATCGTCGACCTTATCGAGAGCGGCGAGCACGTGCGCGAGCGCGTCTCTGTCGTGAGCAAGTAACGGAATCGCCGCTCGAACGCGAAAGGTGGGCGCCATGCTCCAGAACGAACGTCGCCGGACGCTCATAGATGCGCTGCTGGCGGAGCGAGCGGACAGCGCGAACATCGTTATCCCCGCCGACGCTCCCGGACAACGGGCCCTCCTCCGCGCCCTCATGAACGTGCGGCCGCCTGCGCCCGCGGCGGACGAGTTACTCGCTGCACAGGACGCCTACCTTGCGGAGCGCCTGCGGGAGCGGGGCGGAGCGGTGGATGCGGCGGGGCTTGCGACCGTCGATGCGGCAGATCCCGCTCTCTCCCGTATCGCACTCTGGCGCGGAGACATCACGCTGCTCGCGGCGGACGCCATCGTGAACGCCGCCAACAGCCAGATGCTCGGCTGCTTCGTACCTGGACACCACTGCATCGACAACGCGATCCACACCTTTGCGGGCATGCAGCTGCGGCAGGAATGCGACCGCGTCATGAGGGTTCAGGGACATGCAGAGCCGCCCGGACGGGTCAAGGTCACCCCGGCGTTCAACCTACCGAGTAAGCTCATCTTCCACACGGTCGGCCCCATTATTCAGGACGGCAGGCCCACGCAACGCGACCGTGAGCTACTGGCTTGCTGCTATCGCTCGTGTCTTGCCGAGGCAACGCGCCGCGGTCTGCGCACGATCGCATTCTGCTGCATTTCCACCGGAATCTTCGGTTTCCCGCAGGACGAGGCGGCACGCATCGCCGTCGGCGCCGTGCGAGACCATCTGACCAATCGCGATAGGAACCTGAAGGTGATCCTCGATGTGTTCACTGACGCTGACCAGCGCATCTACCAGAACCTGCTCGCAGGAGCTCGATAGACTCTGCACCGCGATCGAACGATGTGACGCCGTGGTGATCGGCGCGGGTTCGGGGCTCTCCACCGCCGCCGGACTTACCTACACGGGCGAGCGGCTCCAGCGCTACTTCGCCGACTTCGTTGCGCGCTATGGCTTTACCGATATGTATTCCGGCGGGTTCTTCCCCTTCCCCACGGAGGAGGAGCGCTGGGCGTACTGGAGCCGCTACATCTGGATCAACCGCTATGCGCCGCTGCCGAGCGACCTCTACCAAAAGCTCCTTGCGCTCGTGGCGGACAAGGACCACTTCGTGCTCACCACCAACGTCGATCACTGCTTCCAATGCACCGGATTCGACAAGCAACGTCTGTTTTATACGCAGGGCGATTACGGCCTCTGGCAGTGCAGCGAGCCCTGTCACGCGAAAAGCTACGACAACCGCGATGCCGTACGGCAAATGGTGGAGGCCCAGGGTTGGCGCGTTGTTCCAAACGGCGAACTCCTGGCGCCCGAGGATGGCGCTTCGCCCAAGCGCTTCATCCCCACCTCGCTCATCCCCCATTGCCCCGTCTGCGGCAAGCCCATGGCCATGAACCTGCGCGCGGACGACACCTTCGTGGAGGACAAGGGCTGGCACGCCGCTGCGGCGCGCTACCAGGATTTCCTCCGCAGGCACCGTCGCGGGCGCGTCCTCTATCTGGAAATCGGCGTGGGCGGCAATACCCCCGTCATCATCAAGTTCCCGTTCTGGCGCATGACGGCGGAAAACCCGCGGGCGATCTATGCCTGCGTGAATCCCGGTGAAGCCTTCGCACCTGCCCAGATCGCTGATCGCTCCATCCTCATCGATGCAGATGCCACTGAGACAATCGCTTATGCAGCGGCATCGCGCACCTTCCCTAGAAAAGATTCTCTTGCTGCAGCAGTTTATGCGTTCGCATAAACTCGGGAGCGCCTGGCCTTGTTTTATGCGTTCGCATAAAAGTAATTATGCCGATAGCACCCAAAAATGGGCGACGTCCACGCCCCGCGCTCTAGACGAATTCGCCCGGAGCTAATCCCGCGCCTTACGCCACGGTGAGCTGCACCGGCAAGATGGGTACAATGGAGCCGTGTTTACTCTTTAGCCCAGCATGCGTCGCCTCATTGCGATGCAGAGGCTCCACTTGAAAGGACGTATCCATGGCAACCTGCGAACATGCTGCCGCCGCTGGCGGCCAGAGCGCGCCTTTGCAATTCGAGGAAAACAGCCTGTCTGAAGTGAAGCGCGTCATCGCCGTGCTCTCGGGCAAAGGTGGCGTGGGCAAGTCGTTCGTTACCGGCTCGCTTGCCGTCGAGTTGGCGCGCCGCGGCAACAAGGTGGGCGTCCTCGACGCCGACATCACCGGCCCCTCCATCCCCAAGATGCTCGGCATGAGCGGCAAGCGCGCCAGTGGCTTGGGCAATCTGCTGCTGCCCGAAATCTCTGAGACCGGCATCAAGGTCATGTCATCCAACCTGCTGCTTGCCAACGAGACCGACCCCGTGCTTTGGCGCGGCCCGGTAATCGCCGGCGCCATTCGCCAGTTCTGGAGCGATACCTCATGGGGCCCGCTCGATTACCTGCTCGTCGACATGCCTCCGGGCACCGGCGACGTTGCCCTCACCGTATTCCAATCGCTGCCTGTCGACGGCATCGTGGTGGTCACGAGCCCGCAGGACCTCGTCTCGATGATCGTCGCCAAGGCCGTCAATATGGCCGATAAGATGAACGTCCCCATTCTCGGCATCATCGAGAACATGAGCTACATCACCTGCCCTGATTGCGGCAAGAAGATCGAGGTGTTCGGCACCAGCAAGATCGACGAGGTCGCATCGGGCTACGGTGTCAGCGTGCTCGGCAGGCTGCCCATCAATCCTGCACTTGCCGCGGCATGCGACGCCGGAGCACTCGAGGACGCGCTCCCCGAGAACCTCCTCCCCGATGCCGTCGCCGCCTGCGAGGCTGTCGCGCCCCATGAGGGCGACGGCGCTCCTGCAGCCGAGTAACTGGCCCCATGACGACGTGGGATCCGAGTCCAACGCTTTGCGACGGCGACGCATGTGATGTCGTTGTCATCGGCGGCGGGGCATCCGGCCTCGCCGCCGCTATCGCATGCGCCAGGCTCGATGCCAGCGTCCTTATCATCGAGCGCGATGTCGAACTTGGCTTGCCCATCTTGGCGACGGGCAATGGCCGCTGCAACATCTCGAACATGCTTCTTGACCCCACGCGGTATCGACACCCCGAGATAGCCCGCGCGGTCATGGGGCATCATCCCGAAGCGGAGCTCGATACGTTTTTCTCCTCGTGTGGCATCTGGGTCACCGAGGAGGATGGGAGACTCTATCCGTATAGCAAACGCGCGGAGTCGGTGCGTAGCGCACTTTTCAACGCTGCGGGCAGCCTAGAAATCTACAACGAGACGGCAGCGCATGTCGAAGACGCCTCCTTTCATGAGGCAGACAGCTGCTGGCATCTCACCGTCAGCGTGCCGCAAACGCGCCATCGCAGACCCCGAAAGGGTTCCGCGCATGCGCAGCTGCGCGCATGGCGGCGCGCGTACGACGCCACGCCGCGCACGCTTGTTCACATCCAGGCTCGCGCGGTAATCATTGCCTGCGGCGGCTCTTCAGCAGATACGGCAACAGTCTTCGGCATGCCCCACCTTGAGGAACATCCCGTCCTCTGCCCCATCGCGTGCACGCTCGACGTCGAGGACCCAAAGCTCAACGAGCCTCCCCTCGACATGCTCGACGGACTGCGCGTTGAGGGCGCGCTTACGCTGCAGCGCCATGGCACCGCCTGCTGGCATGAGGAGGGTGAGGTGCTCTTCCGTCCCTACGGGCTGTCCGGCATCGCCGCGTTCAACCTCTCACGCCGCGCACGTCCCGGCGACATCATCGCACTCGATCTCTTCCCCCATCTCTCCGAAGATGAGCTCATCGATCGACTCACCACGCGTGAGCAGATATGTGGCTCACTCTTCCACCAGGGCGACCGCTGGTTTGACGGCCTGCTTGACCAGACCCTCGCGCGCGTGGTGCGCATACAGTCAGGCGGAGGCTACGATGTCACCCCCTGGGCACGGACTGCCAAGGCCCTCGCCTTTACCTACATGGGAACCGCCGACGAGCGGGCCGCCCAAGTCAGGCGCGGCGGCATTCCCTTCGATGTCGTCTCGACACCTTCGTTGCGCATCGATGCGGCGTGTGCCCCTAACGCCTTCGCGTGTGGCGAAGCCCTCGATATGGATGCCGACTGCGGCGGCTTCAACCTCGCGTGGGCATGGCTCTCGGGCGCGCGTGCAGGCGAGGCGGCCGCCCATCTGGTTCGGCGGGAACAGGAGGCATCATGCTCGAGATAACTGGAATCACCGCAAGCCTCGCGCAGGGCCGAGGGCCACATAGCTCGCTCGCCGTTGGACTGAGCGATGCCGTTCGGCTGCTTGGCTGCCTGCCTCATGAGATCGCATCGATCGAGCTGCACCGCAAATCCATCGATGCGCGTCAGAAGAAGCACGTGCACTTCATCCTGAGCATCCGCATCTCGTTTGTCGACGGAGTCGACGAAGAGCAGATGCTGGCGCATGTCCCTACATCTGAACGTCATCGGGTGCGCTGCATCAATGTCGAGGACCCACGTTTCCCCGCGCCCGTTCCGCACAAACCGGCTCACGCTCCCATTGTGGTAGGTGCCGGATGCGCCGGCCTGTTCTGCGCCCTCGCGCTCGCAGAGGCGGGCTTGGAGCCGCTCCTCATCGAACGCGGCGACGACGCATCGCACAGGAGCGAAGCAATCGAGCGGTTCTATGCTACCGGCGAACTCGACGAAGAGAGCAACATCCAGTTTGGTGCAGGCGGTGCGGGCACATTCTCCGATGGCAAGCTCACCACCGGCACCAAGAACCCGTATCACCGGCTCATCCTCGAGACGTTCCACGCCGCCGGCGCGCCGCAGAACATCCTGTGGGACGCCAAACCCCATATTGGTTCCGATATCCTGCCGCGCGTCGTCGACAACATCGTTGCGCGTATTCGCGAGCTGGGCGGCGAGGTTCGCTTCCGAACGAGGCTCGAAGGCATCGAGCGTGCTCAGGACGGCTCGGTCCGAGCCATCACCGTCTCATCCAACCATGGGTGTGAACGCATTGTCTGCAACCACCTCGTACTCGCCTGCGGCCACTCCGCACGCGATGTCTTTGAGATGCTCGAAGCCTCGAACTTCACGCTCGCGCGCAAAACATTCGCCATGGGCGTGCGTATCGAACATCTGCAGTCCTCGATCGATGTGGCGCAGTACGGACCCGCCGCCGGTCATCCCACGTTGGGAGCCGCGCCCTATAAGCTCGTCACCCACCTTCCCTCCGGACGAAGCGTCTTCTCCTTCTGCATGTGCCCTGGCGGCACGGTTGTTGCCGCAGCGTCCGAGACAGGCGGCGTGGTGACCAATGGTGCGAGCGAGAACGCGCGCGCCGGACGCAACGCCAACGCGGCCCTACTCGTCAACGTCTATCCCGAGGACCTTCCGGGTACGAGCGCGCTTGCCGGCATCGAGTTGCAACGTACCTGCGAACACCGCGCGTTCGATATGGGCGGCGGGCGGTATCGTGCTCCCGCGCAGCTCGTCGGCGATTTCCTCGAAGGCCGTCCCAGCATGTGCGGAGGAGCTATCGAGCCCACCTACCCGCTTGGCGTGACATGGACATCGCTCGATGATGCACTGCCCACGCATATTATCGCCTCGCTGCGCGAGGGTATCCCCCTGCTCGATCGCAAGCTGCATGGCTTCAACGAAGCTGACGCCATACTCACCGGCGTCGAAACGCGCTCAAGCTCACCGCTAACCGTGCTGCGCGACCGCTCGTGCACAGCACTCGGCGCGCCTGGCATCTTTCCGTGCGGCGAGGGCTCAGGGTATGCAGGCGGCATCATGAGCGCGGCGACAGACGGTTTGCGCGTCGCTCAGGCCCTGATCGATAGCCTAGGTGCATCTCAACCGTAACGGACACCGCAACCGGTCCCCCGCGTCAACACGCTATCCAATAGAGCCGCCGGACGCATGGTGGCTAGACCCCCTGCGCTTTTTCGGCATCTCGTTCGTAGCAATACCACCTCGCTGGTCAAAATGTTCGACCTATGGGCGCTTGAAAACGTTATACATTTTCCATTTGGCGCACCATAACGCATATTCCTATATTGTTATAGAAATATGCGTTGCGTTAGGCAGGTCAACGCCATACGCGCTTTGATTCCGCCTCATTTTCTACGCCTGCGATTACCCAACTCCTCAACATCCAGCCACACCGCACCCATACCTCGGACAATTTGACCATCACATACGAGGCCCTAGAAAACGGCGCTTTTGGTCGCTGCATAAAAGTACCCCTACCAAGCTGAAACTTGTATATCAGCTCGATAGGGGTGAAATACGCGTCGTATACCTACCATCACGCCGGAAGATCTCGCGCGGCATGATAAGAAGAGGGGTAACGTGCAGCCTTATGCCACCTCAGCGACGGGCGCCTCCTCCTCGGCCTGCACGGTGCCGTTGAGCGCAATTGCACCATAGACAAAGCCCCATGCCGCAATGAAGAGCGCAAGACTTGCCGCGGGCACAAGCTCGTTCACCGGAGCATGGTTCAGCCCATTAACAAGAACGATGGCCCACACCACAGCGGCAACAATGAGCTCGATATGCCAGCGGTCTGCGCCGCGACGATTCAGCTCGAGCGCTACAAGCGCGATATAGAGGGCGAGATAAACACCGAGCACCGTATAGGCGGCACCAAACGAAAGCGTCGACGCGCCACCCCAAAGGCCCCAGAGCCCCGCGGCGATGAGTACGATGTTGGCGATGGGCTCGGTCCAGCCCAGCACCCATGCGGTGCGCGAGAGTACCGTGCCCAAAAAGCTCACCAGCCCCGTCAAGATCAGGCAGAGCGGCAGCGCAGCAACCAGGCCGGCAGGACCCTCTTCAGGCGTGATCATGAATACACCGGCACCGCCAAACGGCGCGGTGACAAACGTGTACGCAGCCCATGCGAAGCAGAAGACCGCCATGACGATCAGGCTCCACTTGGCGCCCTTCAGCTTGCCAGCAAACGCCTGCTTGTCGAACTCGTGGTATTCCGGCATATACTCTTCAGTCATGGCATATCCCCTCGACTATCCCCTCAATTCCGGCGCTGGCGAAGCGCCTCGCCTACCAAGTATACCATCGCCATCAATGCTTGGACCGATGGCCTTGCCGCTTCCGGCCGCCACCGAACACGCTCCCCTTGCGTGCCGTCCGACGTAGATTCTCGATTACCTCGTCCTCGCTCGCTCCTTCGGCGATGGCGCGCAGGTGCACGATCGCATCGCGCAGGCGTGCCGCCTCCTCGAAATCCATCGCCTCGGATGCCGAGCGCATATCGTCTTCCATCGTGGCGATAATGCGCGACAACTCGTCCTTGGGCAGGTTGGCGAGCTCTTCGGCAAGCTGCTGTCCCGTTGATGGACTGGCATCGGGCGCCGCATCCGCTCCATCGCCGGCGGGCGTGAAGAACGCACCATGGCCCAGGGTGTCACCGCGAGAGCGATCGCGCTTGCCCACGGTATCGGATGCCTCGGCAATGAAGCTCGAGATGTCGTTGATGGCTTTCCGTACCGTTTTGGGTTCGATGCCATGATCCTCGTTGAACTTCATCTGGATTGCACGGCGACGGTTCGTTTCGTCGATGGCTTCACGCATTGAGTCGGTAATGGTATCTGCGTACATGACGACCTCGCCATCAGCGTTGCGTGCAGCGCGACCGATGGTCTGAATGAGCGAACGACGGTTGCGCAAGAATCCCTCTTTATCGGCATCCAAGATCGCGACCAGCGACACCTCGGGCAAATCGAGACCCTCGCGCAAGAGGTTGATGCCCACCAGCACATCGATCTTGCCCTGGCGCAGGTCGCGCAGAATCTCAACGCGATCCATCGTGGCGGTATCCGAGTGCATGTAATTCACTTTGATGCCGGCGTCGAGTAGATGATCGGTCAGATCCTCCGCCATGCGCTTGGTGAGTGTTGTCACCAGCACGCGCTCATGCCGCGCGGTACGCACCCGTATCTCGTCGAGCAAATCATCAATCTGCCCGTGCACCGGCCGCACATCGATCTTGGGGTCGAGCAGACCGGTGGGACGAATGATCTGCTCCACGTTGTTCTGACTTACCCGAAGCTCGTAATCGCCCGGCGTCGCCGAGACATAGATGAATTGCGGCACGCGCGCCTCGAACTCATCGAAGCGCAAAGGGCGGTTATCGAGGGCCGAGGGCAGGCGGAACCCGTGCTCCACGAGCGTCACCTTGCGCGAGCGATCGCCTTCATGCATACCGCGAATCTGAGGCACGGTCACATGGCTCTCGTCGATAATGCAGAGCATGTCTTTCGGGAAGTAGTCGATGAGCGTAAACGGCGGTTCACCAGGCTTTCGCCCATCGAGATGCCGCGAGTAGTTCTCGATGCCATTGCAGTAGCCCATGGTTTCGAGCATCTCGAGGTCGTAATCGGTGCGCTGCTGCAGACGCTGAGCCTCAAGCAGCTTATCCGCCGCCTTGAGCTCGGCAACGCGCCCCTCGAGCTCTTCTTCGATGGTTTTAAGCGCGTGCGTCACCTTGGGTTTTTCGGTTACATAATGCGAGGCCGGCCATACGGGAATGGCGTCGTACTCACGCAGGATCTCACCGGTCACCTCATCGATTTCGGCAATGAGTTCAACTTCGTCGCCAAAGAACTCAAAACGTAGCGGGTGCTCGGCATAGGGCGGGAATACATCGACCACATCGCCGCGGACGCGAAACGTGCCACGTGCAAGGTCGAAATCGTTGCGGTCATATTGGATGTCGATCAGCGCGTGAATGAAATCATCGCGCTCAAGCGGTACCCGTTTGTCGACATTCGGTGCCAAGCCCGCATAGTCCTCGGGCGAGCCGATACCGTAGATGCACGACACACTCGCGACAACGATGACATCACGGCGCGAAAGCAGCGACGCCGTCGCCTGATGTCGCAACATCTCGACTTCCCCGTTGATTGAGGCATCCTTCTCGATGTAGGTATCCGACTGGGGAACGTATGCTTCAGGCTGGTAGTAATCGTAGTAGGATACGAAGTACACAACCGCATTATGCGGGAAGAACTCCTTGAGCTCGCTGGCAAGCTGGGCTGCAAGCGTTTTGTTGGGCGCCATGACCAGCGTGGGCTTGCCGAGCGCCTCGATCGTCTTCGCCATTGTATAGGTCTTACCGGAACCCGTTACGCCCAACAGCACCTGATAGCGATCGCCATCGCGCACACCCTGCACCAACGCGTCGATTGCCTGCGGCTGATCGCCCGACGGCTGAAACGGCGATACGACCTCGAATGCAACAGGTTCGCCGGCGACACCAAAACGCTTCAGCTCGCCGCCAACGCGCTCGACCTCTTGAATCTCCATAGCAGGCTCCTTAGGACGCGCAATTGCTAGGAGGAGAAGTCCCTCCCGTACAATTCTTGGTACCGATCCCACGCGTTGTTGACGCGAATCAGATACGCCTGGGTCTCGGGAAAGGTAATCGCATTATGCAGCACCGTGTCCTGCTCTGTCCAATCATTGACATGCGAGAGGCCGGCATTGTACGCAGCGATGGCAGAATCGATTGATCCGTTGAAATAGTCGATGAGATACGCAAGATAGGCGCACCCGAACTCGATATTGGTTGCCGGAACGTCGAGCTCGTCAGCATGGTACTCATCCGCATCGACAAGGCCCAGGTCGATCATGTCTTGCGCCGTCTCGGGCATGAGCTGCATGAGGCCCTGCGCCCCGCGTGATGAGGCAGCGTGCGCATCCCATCCCGATTCCGTTTCAATAACCGCGGCAACAAGCATGGGATCCACGGTATGCCGCGCACTTGAGGCAGCAATCTCCTCTTCATAGCGCAATGGATACAGATAACTCAGCAACGCGCTCGGTGCATAGGAGTAGAGATAGGACACGGCACCAAGCAGTAACACGAACGCCAGCGGCACCATGCGATACCACGCGAAGAAACGAACGCCTCGATCACGTCTAGCCATCGAGGCCCCCTAGCCGCTGCTGACCCGCAACCAAGCCCTTCATCGACAGCCATGCATCGAGCGCCTCGAAGAGGCCATCGTCAGCCTGCGAATTATCAATAACCAACGTTGCAAGCTCGCACAGGGCATCCTCAGACGGCTGCAGCGCAGAACGACGATCGAAATCCTGCGGATCCATACCGCGTTCGATAGCACGCATTCTACGCACATCCACAGGAGCGGTAATGGCGATAATCTCATCCGCCAGAACAAACGCCTCGGTACATGCAGCAGCTACAGAGATCTCAACGACAACAAACGGGTACGAGGCAGGAATAACCGAGCAGCATTGCGCGGGCAACAGCATAATACCGAGCTGCTCAATAAGCGCAGGATGCACAATCTCGTTCAGCGTTTGCACCGACTCAGGTGTCGCAAACGCATAGCGAGCAAGAATAGCGCGGTCGACGCCGCCATCTTCGGCAACGACGTCGGGACCGAACGCATTCGCAAGCCGCTCGACAATCGGCGATCCAGGAAGATACAGGTCTTTTGCCATCTGATCTAAATCAATGCGATATCCGCCACGCTGTACGAGATATCGCGAAGCACATGATTTACCAGATGCGATGTTTCCAATGATGAATACGGTAAACATGGCTCACACCTATCTATCACCTCGGATAGATACCAAAAAGGCCCCCTCTCGGGGGCCCTCCGGCTCCAGGCCGGTGCCGTCCACCGGTCAGCGGCGCCCTGCTCTCCCACGGGCTCCACCCGCAGTACCATCGGCGCG
>CALUIM010000007.1 GCA_944320725.1 uncultured Coriobacteriaceae bacterium
CCGTAGCGCGAGACCTCCTCGGGGGCGCAGGGCGCCACCGCGATGACGCTCGCGCCGCCGTGGGAGCGGCTCACCTCGAGCATCTTGGTGCAGATGTCGCGCGCCGGGACCACGTAGTCGCCGAGCAGCACCAGGAAGCTCTCGCCGGCGACGGCGTCGGCGGCCGAGCGGATGGCGTGCCCGAGGCCGTTGGGCTTGTACTGGAAGCGGAAGTCCACCGGCAGCGCCCCGGCCTCGGCCACCGCGGCGGCGTAGGCGTCCTTGCCGCGCGAGCGCAGCAGCTGCTCGAGGGCGGTGTCGGGCTGGAAGTAGGAGAGCAGCTCGGGCTTGTTGGGGCTCGTCACGACGATGGCGTCGGTCACCTCCGCGGGCTCGAGGGCCTCCTCCACCACGTACTGGATGACCGGCTTGTCGAGGACCGGCAGCATCTCCTTGGGGGTGCACTTGGTGGACGGGAGGAAGCGGGTGCCGAGACCCGCGGCGGGGATGATGGCCTTCATGGTGTTCCTTTCGAGGGGTAGTTTTGACGTTACAAACAAGTTACTGTGACAAACAAACTAGCTCGGGATCTTTTTATCCGTTTTTGGGTGCTTTGCCGCGCCGCGAATCAAAATCCCAACACGCTTGGTAAAAATCCACGGACCTTCAAGCTTGAGCGTCTCGCATGTCTCCCGTACGAAATGGCGCAATCTCCCCTTCATGGGAATATGGGAGGCATCCATGCCCATGGCTGTCAAATATTGGCGCTTCCTTGTCTTATTCAGCTTCGGATTATTGAGAACGTACTCCTTCTTCATGTGCTCGAAAACCTCTTTGGTCTTCTCAACAACAATCGGATTGTTCTCGCCGTCATCGTACTTTGCTCCGTCAACATAGTTGAACCCACGGAGATAATGAGCCTGCCAAATTCCTAAATCGGTCACCCCGATACGCTCCATGAGCTCAGTCATATCGATCCAGCGATCAAATGGCCTGGCAATTGCATCGTCAGATTTATGGTTCAGCGTCGAATATGGCAAGTCAGCTCGATAGTAATAATATGCTTTGTCTAGGAACACAATGTTCTTCGCCAGGCACAGCGTGTGCACCAAGAAGGGGTTATCCGCCCAGCCTGCACCCGGGTACTCCGGAAAACGGATCCCGTTTTCGTCAAGGAAGTCTTTTCGGTATATTGCCGACCAGATACCGGGGTGAATTTCGATAAGCAGCGGGTATTTCTCAAGCGTAAACGGCTCCGTAGATGTGGGAATGCGCTTGTGAAGCTTGCAGTATTTGTTACGCTGCTTGCTTGGGTTGTTCCATCGTTCGACATTCCACCATGGCGTCTTAATAACATCTATTTTTTGCTCAAACTGAGCTGCAAACGAAAGCATATCGCTATACATGTTCGCATCAATCCAGTCGTCAGGCTCAATGATGGAAATCCATGTACCACGGGCCTCACGTATACCCAGATTGCAGCCGACGCCATAGCCGCCGTTTTCTTTGTCGATAACACGAATGCGGGAATCCTTCTCCGCATGACGCTTGATGATTTCAAGCGAGCTATCGGTGCTGCCGTCATTGATGCAGATGATTTCGAGATTCTGGTGCGTCTGGCCCGAAATGCTATCGAGACATTGATCGAGGTACTTTTCAACGTTGTATATCGGGACAATAACCGAGACCAGTGCATCCTGATCGCTGCGCATAGCCAAAACCTTTCTATATACCAACTCAAGCAGTAATATGCCTGATAGAATCAACAATGGAATTATACACATTGGATAACTCACAGAAGAGCCCGGCACGACAGCTAGCCACCGGCCAGGCCCCCTCATTGGAATGCATGGATAACCCAGAATGGCGGATCATGTCAGATATCAACGTAAGTGTCGTCGTCCCTTGCTACAACGTGGCGCAAACGCTCGCTCGCTGTATCGAATCGCTCGTCAATCAGACTGCTCAAAACTATGAGATTATCTGCGTAAACGACGGTTCGACGGATGCGACCCTTGAGATCATTTCTTCTTATGCGAGGCGCTACCCACACCTGATTCGTTACGTTGATCAAAAGAACGCCGGCTTATGGAACGCTCGATGGAGTGGCACCGATGTAGCGGCAGGTGAATATGTCGCTTATGTAGATAGTGATGATTATGTCGATCCATGCTTCGTGGAATCGTTCTACGCAACAGCAAAAGAACATGACGCCGACATCGTCGTCTGCGGTTTCAAGCGTATTGACGAGGATACGCAAACACTGCTGTCCACTGAGATGAACGAGGCACGTGATTCATTTTTCCCGCAATCGGACCCAGGCAGCCTCATATCAATCAACTCGGCTGCATGGAATAAGTTATTCCGCCGTTCTCTGCTCAGCAGCATGCACCGATTGGAAAACCCGCCGGCAATCCTCGAGGACGTTGCCTTAAGCCAACTCGCTTATCTCGTCGCACAAAAACGAGTGGCTTTTACCGGCAATGCGCCATACTGCTACATGATCCATGCCGACTCGATGATTAATACGATTACTGCCGAACAAATTGAAAGCGTAAGGAAGGCGCTGCTTGAAATACGTCGCTTTTTTGTGCAAGAGCCGAATGGAAAGAAACTCCTCGAGTCGTATGACACCACCGTTTTCCTGCATATGGGAATAGCCATACCCTTCCGAGTTTCTGCAAGCGCCCAGCTTGACCTATCGCAAGAGCTGGCTTTGATGACCGACTATCTCAATGAGCATTTCCCCTATTGGCGAACGTCACAGTTTATTAAGCTCGGATACTCCCTCAAGCACGGAGGCGCTTTCCTCAAGCTCTATATCGCCTCTTGCTTCTACAGGCTGCATCTCATGAGGCCATTCCTAGCCGCATATCGCCTTGTCGTAGAACGTCTCCATATCGAAATAAAATGGTAGCGGACACGCCGGGCATCAGCATGCTGATGCCCGGCGCTGCCATCCCATGAACCCATAGCGCGCAGTTGCGCTACGAGCTCTTTCTGTGTCTCAACGTGCTCTGCAAGCTTTGAAGAGCTCAAGATGTCGCCTGCTTGATCAATTTCCAGCACGGTGATTACAACGGTTAGCAAGGTCGAATTGAGCTGCGCGATATCGTGCTTGTAGGCCACCGTATCCTAGATATCGAGCGCGAGCGGATATTTGAGCTTTATGCCAATCGAACACAACGCCATCGTCACGAGGCATCTGCATGCTTACTCAACATCCCCTTCTCAAATGCTTCGGCCTCATCCTTGCGTTTCTGAGGATTCGCATATGCGGCAAGCTGCCCTTTTGCCTGCGTTGACTTAGATGCCTTTTGATGCACAGGCGTGCTAAGAACTGCCGGTTTATCGTTATTCGCAATCATCGTTGGTGCTCCCTGCCCCTCTGTTGTGCCAACTTGTTAATTCCGCGACTAGTTAATCCAACAATAGTGCCGACACCCGCGCCAAGCACGGCTCCGGCGAGGACATCGGTGGGCCAGTGGACAAAGAGGTAGAGTCGCGAGAAGGCCATGAGGGTGGCGAGCGCGGCTATAGGCAGCCAGATGCGCCATCGCCTGGCGCCGAGCGTTACGGCAATGGCGACGGCGCATGCGCATGCCGCAGCGGCATGTCCCGAGGGAAACGACCAATCTCCCGGAGGATCGATGATGAGCGTCACGCTAGGATCAACCAAGAATGGTCGCGGACACATGAAGATGGGCTTGAGGAGGGCAACAATCGTCTCGGCAAGAGCGACAGTGACAACGGCGGCGACGCCCGCCTGGCGCGTCGTTTTTCGTGTCAGCAGCGCCGCCGCAATCACAAGCCAGACGAGCGAATATGAACCCGCGAGCGAGAGCATCGACATCGCGGCATCGAGCACGGGCGCGCGCAGCGCTTCGATGCTGTGCAGAATGGCAAGCTCGAGCTCCTCCAACGGTGTCTCCGCCTACCGCACGGCCGTGCTACTCGCGCGTGCCGTCTTCAGCGGCATCGTTGCGACGCAGACGCAGGCCGCGCTTGCCCGCCGCCAGAGCGGTGCCGCCAAGGGTGGTCAAGCTCGCCACCGCCAGCCCGGCGATGATCACGGGATCGGACATCTCCGGAATGCCTGAACCGTTATCGTTGTCCGCGCTATTCTTGGCAGCCGTCTGTTTGTTGGTTGCCGTGCTCTGGGCGGACAACTTGTTGGCATCGGTTGCGCCAGAGCCCTTGCCGTCGTCGTTGCCGGTGCTCGGACCGCTGTCGGCTTGCTTGTCTTTCAACCGGTTGTCCTGGGGCGACTCCGCACCGCTGCCGCCCTTGTCGCCGTTCTCCTGCGTGCCGCCATCAGTCGGCTCGTCCGAAGCATCATCCTGCGGAGCATCAGAAGACTCACTGGAAGGGGTGCTTGGTGCAGGCGTAACCACCGCATTGTTGGCCGGAGGTATCACCGTCGCGCCGCCCGCGCCGGCCGAGCTATCAGTCGAGGGCGTGTCGCTATCAGTGTCACTCGCGGAACCCGTGCCGCCCGCGCTATCGCCAGATTCAGTGTTGCCCGAGCCAGGTTCTCCCGAGCTGCTCTCACCGAAGTTATCCTCTTCCCCGCTAGCGCCACCATCACTGCTGCCAGAGCCCTCGTCTTCGCTACCGCCCGACGATCCGGAATTAGTCGGCGTATTTACATCGCCACCGGACTCGCTCGAGCCGCCAGCCGATGATCCGCCATTCGAACCATCCGATCCCGTTGACGAATCACCCACGGAGCCAGCGTTCGAGTCCGAGCCCGTGTCCGCAGAACCACCGCTCGAACCGCCCGTCTCCCCCGCTGCCGCCTCATCTGCCGCGATGTACTCCAAGCACGTCGCGCGCTCCTTTTCATAGCGGTTGATCCAGCTCTTGTGGTACTGGGTGTTCTTGTTGTACGCCGCCAAGCTCGACGGAAGCGAATCCACGATGGCGTTCACAAGCTCGCGATCGCTCATGGCATTCGAGAGCTCGGCCGCTGTGAGGTATTTCTTCACGCCGCCCGCGCCAAACAGGTTTGTCATGCTCCACACAAGGCCCTTCACGCAGTCCGCGCGGCCGGAGATATCGATCCCCTGGCTAGCGAGCCAGCGCTCAGTGGGCTCGTAGTAGTTGGTATAGGCATAGCTGTCCTGCAACGCCGCGAAGAGCGTGGGGTTCGCCGCATACGCCGCATGCCAGGCATCCTCGGCAAGCTGCCCCACCTCGGTAAGTCGCTTGGTGGCACTGTCGTAGACAGACGTGCTCGAATCGCTCAGCTCGGCGGCGCGGGCCAACGGCGCTTGGAACATCGAGAACGTCGCCGCATCGTAGCTCACGCAATACCGCATGAAGCCCACGAGCGAATAGCGGCGGTCGAACTGGTAGTAGCCCAGCGCGTTATAGCCGTCGTAGTAGCTGAAGCCCTGGTCGTAGTTCTTGCCGCTCTCATAGAGCGTGAAGTACTTCATCTCGTCCGAGACCTCAGCAAGCGACGCGCGTGCCGTGCGGGCGCTCGAGAGCGCCGATGCGGTAAGCGAGCCCTGGTAGAAGTCGCTCTTGTCGTAATCCGCCGGCGCAGGGAGCTCCTCGCCGGTGTTGGAGGAGCCGGCAGCGGCCGCCTCGTCCGCCGTGCCCTCCGCCTCCTGCAGCGGTTCGGCATATGCCGCGGTCGCCGCGAATGGCGTGGCGATTGCGAGTGTGATTGCGAGTCCTGCAACGATGGCGCTATGGCGCTTCTGCATGGTTTGTCCTCCTTGGTCTGCGGCCCGTGCGGGCAGGTACGTGTGACGTGCATCTCGACAGGCACAAAGAGCGTGCTGTGGGCATGAGTATTGCAGGCCCCCGTAAGGACCGTCAACAATTTCGCAGCTAACGCATGAAATTCAATTAAGGTTCGAGTTGAGGTTGAGGGGCTTGGATAAACCTTTTTCATCCTGACGGGAAGCAATGGGGAGTTCTGCTGAAACTACCAGGGGATGACCGAATAGCTCGCAAAAAAGTAAAATAAAGTCTGCGCATAGTACAAATTATGTTGTGGATTCGCAAACTTATGGGTAAAGTATGTGGCAGCGGTTATGGCGCGGTGTACCTACGGGTCCCGCGCCCCCACTAGAAGAGGCGGCTGCCCTTGGGCGGTCGCCTCTTCGTCGTTTTTGGAGGTTCTCAGTGAGCAAGCCTTTCAAGAGCATAACGCAACAAATCGAACTTCTCGAAACGCGAGGCGTTCAAACCGACGACAACACGGCCGCCATCCTGCGGCGTGAGGGATACTATCCCATCGTGAATGGATACAAAGCGCCATTCATAGACGAAACGAAAACAGCAGAGGAAGGCGACGACAGATATGTCGCTGGAACTAAGTTCTCGGACATACACGGGCTGTTCACCTTCGACCGCAACCTGCGAGAGCTCACATTCCACTACCTTATCCGTGTCGAGGCTCTGGTTAAGACAGCGTGCGCATACTGCTTCAGCGAGAAACACGGTGCACATGACGCCTATCTCCAGCTTGGATCCTATGCAACGGAAACCGAGTACGCGGCCTTTGGGCTGAACGACTACGGAAAGAACCTCGTTAAGCTCATATCCACGCTCGAGTACAAGTCGAAAGACAAACGGAGCGAGTTCATTAGCCATTACCAGACAAAATACGGGGAAGTTCCGCTATGGGTTCTTGTGAACGACCTGACTTTCGGGAACATCCAGCACTTCTTCAATCTCATGAAGCCCGCGGAGCAGCGCGCCGTTTGCAAGCACATCGCACTCGCCACCGGCAGGGGTGGATCATCAACCCTTGGCTACTTTCACCCCACCGAGGCAAAAGCAAGCATCGACTATCTCGTCAAATTCAGGAATAACTGCGCCCATGACGACAGACTGTATTGTGCGCGCGTCGGACCGCATCATGAGTGCGGATATGCGATGATGCTGGTAAGGATAGAGCGCTTCCTTCCAGAAACCGAGTATAAGGATATGCTCGACGGCATCATACAGCTGCTCAACGTATCGGCCGCAACAAGCCCAGTCATGCGTCATCTCATCGGCAACATGGGCTTCGATATGCAGACGAAAGAGGACAGGGTCGTTGTACGACTACCGAACTCTTAGCGCACCGAAATCAACCCCTCCTCTCTCTTGACCTCTGGCTGATATAGAAATCCGCCGTCAAATCGAATGCCAAGGGAGATCTCGGGCTTTGCGATCGAAGCGAGTGCGATACCCGGCTTTTCACGCATTGAATACCGAGCCAAAAAAGATTGGGTAAGGTTCAGATGGCCTTTGCTGAGTAGCCAGCACTTTTCTCTCAAGAAACCTGCAGGTAGAGACGCTGCGTCCAAATTGGTTACTTTGGGATACCGCTCTCATTCTTACCAAATCTTTTTTGTAAGCAAAAAAGCGGTATCATTCCCGATACTGACTTCAAAAAGGCTTTGGGACGTACGATTTGGCAGCTCAGTAAAATGTGGAGCACTTTTTTGCACCCTCACTGAGTAGACCCGATGCTTCTACAGTCCGTTTATCAGGTGTTTTATTAACTCAAAGAGAACTTCCTACTTTGAACATGCCTTAAAAAGTGCTCCACATTTTCGAAACGCAGATGCCGAAGCCAAAACAGCACGCTAAGCCAGTTTTCCAGAGCGCAAACGCCGGTCATCTTCCTGATCAAGACGCTCACCGAGCCATAATTTCATGAGCGATTGGCGCGTTACACCGTATTGCGCAGCGTAGAAGTCGAGCCGCGAGATCATAGTCTCAACCATATCGATTCCAACACGCCGCTGATTCCGCCCTGGCTGCTCGATGGATGACATATCGATATAAGGAGTCATATCGACACCCTCGTCTACCATGCGATCGATATCGGAAGCGCTAGGCATTTTTGCGGTCATATAGACTCCTCTCCCGCTTGGTTGCGCGTCGGACAAAAATGATGCGAGTGAGCAGACCTCATCTAATACTGTACGCTTTTTGAACTGTTTTTAAACAGCATTTACTATCAAATCGTCCTCTGAACATCCACTATCTCCTTTCGACCGCGATGAGGCTTCAACTACCGAAGGCCATTCAAACAGGATTTCGTGGATTTCAAACAAGAAGCTGCTAGAAGTTGAACAACGTGATTACAGGAATCTAACAGCGCTGGTAGAACAGCTATTGCACGGCATAAATCACCATGCAAAGCCCAATTTCAGTTACATTATTCACGCAATAAGCATGTTTTCAGCTATGCAGACTCCCCAGGGATCTGAATGTCCACGTCGAGTTTGATCTCGGGAACGCGTGCGAGGTCTGCCAGGGTCACGCCGTCAACATAGCGCTCAATCACCTGGTCGAGGCCGGTCCAAAACTTCACGGTGGAGCACAAATCGGCGCGCGAGCAGTCGCCTCCCAGTCCCTCGCAGGCAACCGGGGCCGTGGTGCCCTCCGCCACGCGCAGGATGTCGCCGGCGCGAATCTCGTCGGCCGGGCGTGCAAGCGTGTAGCCGCCGCCCTTGCCGCGCACGCTGCGCAAATACCCCGCCTTCACCAGCGGCCTCACCAGCTGTTCGAGATACTTGAGCGAGATATCCTCGCGCTCTGCCACCTCACGCAGGGCCACCTTGCCCTCGTCGTCGCCGAAGGCCGCAATGTAGATCATGAGGCGAAGCGCGTAGCGCCCCTTGGACGATATGAGCACGCTGCCTCCTCACAAGGGTTGACGAAAAAGATTCCACGAACCACGCGGCACCGGCTACGAGCCGCGGGCCGCGAAACGTTCGCTAAATTATAGTGGATTACTCGGATTAAAGCTTGACTTCATCGCCGTTCACTTTATCTTTATTCCGAGAGAAATAATAGGGTTTCAATACGGCCGCTGCAAGGCCGAACCCTCTGGCAGGAAGGCATCGCATGACCACCTCCGCACCCCTCCTCAGCATCTCCGGGCTCACTGCCTCGGTTGACGAGAAGGAGATCCTCCATAGCATCGACCTTGCCGTCGCCACCGGCGAGACCCACGTTCTCATGGGCCCCAACGGCGCCGGCAAATCTACCCTCGGCCACGTGGTCATGGGCGACCCGGTCTACACCGTGAACGCCGGCACCATCACCTTCGACGGCCAGGACATCACCGAACTCAGCCCCGACAAGCGCTCGCGCGCCGGGCTCTTCCTCTCCTTCCAGGCACCGGTCGAGATCCCCGGCGTGCCGCTCTCGAGCTTTCTGCGCGCCACCCTCGCCGAGCGCCCGGGCAAAAAGCTCAAGGGCAAGGAGTTCCGCCGCCGCGTGAAGGAGCTCTGCGCCGAGCTCGACATGGATCCCAGCTATCTCAACCGCGAGCTGGGCGTGGGCTTCTCGGGTGGCGAGAAGAAGAAGGTCGAGATGCTGCAGCTGCTGCTACTCGAGCCCAAGCTCGCGATCCTCGACGAGACCGACTCGGGCCTCGATGTCGACGCGCTCGGCGTGGTCTCGCGCGGCATCGACCTCTACCGCAAGCGCTGCGACGGCACGCTCATCATCATCACCCATAACACACGCATCCTGGAGCACCTCGATGTCGACCGCGTGCACGTGCTCGTGCAGGGACGCGTGGCGCACGAGGACGACGCCTCGCTCATCAGCTGGATCGACGAGCACGGTTTCGAGCGCTTCGAGCAGGGTGCTTCGGGCGCGGCTGAAGACGCCGACGCACAGGACCTCGACGCCGCCCAGTTCTCCGCTGTTATCGAGCGCTAGGAGCGACCCATGGCAAAGCAGCGCACCGAGGTCGCGGACATCGACCGCAGCCTCTACGACATCATCGACTCCGAGGAGGGCTTCGAGGCGCTCGACGCCGGCCTCACGCCCGACATCGTCGAGGAGATCAGCCGCCGCAAGGACGAGCCGGCGTGGATGCTCGAGTTTCGTCTGAAGTCACTCGAGATCTACAACCGCTTCCCCAACCCCACCTGGGGCCCGGCCATCGACGGCCTCGACATGAACAACATCGTTACCTACGTGAAGCCCAACACCGATCAGTCCGCCACATGGGACGAGGTCCCCGACGACATCAAGAACACCTTCGAGCGTCTGGGCATCCCCGAGGCCGAGCGGAGCTATCTCGCCGGCGTGGGCGCACAGTACGACTCGGAACTCGTGTATCACAACATGCAGGACACCGCCGCGCAGATGGGCATCGTCTACTCCGGCATCGAGGAGGCGCTCCACGAGCCCAAGTGGGAGGCGCTCATCCGTAAGAAGTTCATGACGCTCATCCCGCCCACGGACCACAAGTTCGCGGCGCTGCACGGCGCGGTGTGGAGCGGTGGCTCGTTTGTCTACGTGCCCGCCGGCACCAAGCTCGACTTCCCGTTGCAGAGCTACTTCCGCCTGAACGCGCGCGGCGCGGGCCAGTTCGAGCACACGCTCATCATTGTGGAAGACGATGCCGATCTCCACTTCATCGAGGGTTGCTCGGCACCGAAGTACAACGTGGCCAACCTCCACGCCGGCGCGGTGGAGCTCTTCGTGGGCAAGCGCGCGCATCTGCGCTACTCCACGATCGAGAACTGGTCCAAGAACATGTACAACTTGAACACCAAGCGCGCGCGGGTAGACGAGGAAGGCGAGATCGAGTGGGTCTCGGGCTCGTTCGGCAGCCACGTGGGTTACCTCTATCCCATGAGCGTGCTGGCCGGGCGCAAAAGCCGCTCGAGCTTCACGGGCATCACGTTTGCCGGCGCGGGCCAAAACCTCGACACCGGCTGCAAGGTGGTGCTGAACGCCCCCGACACGAGCGCCACGGTTGAGACCAAGGGCATCTCCAAGGGCGGCGGCGTGCAGACGTTCCGCAGCTCGGTGGTGGTGACGCCGCGCGCGGAGAACGCCGCGGTGAGCGTGAGCTGCCAGTCACTCATGCTCGATGACGAGAGTCGCTCGGACACCATTCCCGCGATGGACATCCGCGCCAAAAACGTCGACGTGGGCCACGAGGCAACGATCGGCCGCATTGGCGACGACAAGGTCTTCTACCTCATGAGCCGCGGCATCCCCGAAGAGGAGGCCCGCGCCATGATTGTGAACGGCTTTGCGAACCCGGTGGCCAAGGAGCTGCCTCTGGAGTACGCCGTCGAGATGAACAACCTCATCAAGCTCGAGATGGAAGGGGCGATTGGCTAGATGGCTCAGACGCTCACCCATGTGAATGCCATGCCCGCCCCCACCTGGGGCTGGCTCAAGATGAATGAGACCACGCTCGAGATTCCCGAGGGCCTGCAGCCTGCAGGCGCCGCGGCGGTCGAAGTCGAGCTCGAGGACGCGCATCCCGGCGATGCCGACGCCTTCACCGCAGCGCTTGCGCGCTTGGAGGCCGCCACGCGCCATCTGCGCCGCGCCTCGGCACCCGGCGACGCCGCCGACCGCGAGCGCCTGGCAGATGCCGATGAGGCGCTCGACGTTCCCGCGCTCTCCGGCTACCAAACCTGGGCCGTTGCCACGGAGGAGGCGTACACCCCCGAGCAGGCCTTCGAGACCGGCATGGGCGAGGATGCCTACCGCTACCTGCGCGAGATGGCGGGTGCCACCCGTGTCATCGAAGCCCCTGCGGGCGCGCAGGCGCGCGTGACCGTATCTGTCACCGGCGCCGATGCCGCGGTTGCCGTGGCCTCGACCGACGTGGTGGCACACGCCGGCAGCGAGCTTACCGTGGTGATCGCGCTCGATGCGCCCGCCGAGGGCACGGGCCTCGTGGGCTCAGCGCTGCGCCTCGTGGCAGAAGCGGGCGCGCGCGTGGACGTTGTCTGCGTGCAAACCGCTGGCGACGGCTACATCGCGCTCGACGACTCCGGCTTCTTCGTGGCCGACGATGCCCGCGTGAACGTACGCCATGTGGTGCTGGGCGCAGGCCGCTCCCTCACGGGCCTTGCCAGTGAGCTCGCCGGCGACCGCGCCCGCATGGACGTCGACACAAGTTACCTCGGTGCACGCGAGCAGCAGCGCGACTTCAACTACGAGCTGCGCCATCGCGGCCGCGACACACATAGCGACCTTTCCGCCAACGGCGTGCTCGCCGGCGCGAGCGAAAAGATCCTGCGCGGCACGATCGACCTCGTGCACGGCTGCAAAGGCTCCACGGGCTCGGAAAACGAGACCGTGCTGCTGGCCGACGAGCGCGTGAAGAACAAAACCGTGCCCATCATTCTGTGCGACGAGGACGATGTCGCCGGCAACCACGGCGCCACCATCGGCCATGTCCGCCCCGACCAGCTCTTCTACCTCATGTGCCGCGGCATCTCCGCCGAGGCAGCGGAGGGGCTGTTTATCCGCGCCAAACTCGAGGACGCCTGGCTTGCGGCACCCAACGAGCGCATCCGCGCTGGCATCGAGCGTCTGGGCGGCGCGCTGTTCGATGACTTCGAGGAGGAGATCGCATGATCGACACCGAGTCCGTCTCCTGCGAGACCTGCACCGCGCCCACGCCGGGCATGATCGATGCCTCCGACGAGGCCTCGCGCGCCTGGCCGCGCGTGGATATTGACGCCAACCCCTACAAGGAGGCGTTCCCACTCTTCGCCGAGCGCCCCGACATCGCGTTTCTCGACAGCGCCGCCACCGCGCAGCGCCCCTCCTGCGTACTCGACGCGCAGAAGCGCTTCTACGAGACCATGAACGCCAATCCCCTGCGCGGCCTGTACTCGCTCTCCGTCGAGGCAACCGAGGCCATCGCCGGCGTGCGCGCGCAGATCGCACGGCTCATCGGCGCGGTGGATGAGCGCGACCGCGCTCAGGCGTCCGAGATCGTCTTCACACGCAACACAAGCGAGGCGCTCAACCTCGTTGCGAAGGCGTTCGCCCCGGGCGTGCTCAAGCCCGGCGACGAGGTTGCCATCACCATCATGGAACACCACTCCAACCTCATCCCCTGGCAGCAGGCCTGCCGGGCCGCGGGTGCCACGCTCGTCTACCTCTACCCCACCAAGACTGGCGAGCTCACCGACGAGGAGATCGCTGCCAAGATTGGCCCCAAGACCAAGATCGTGGCGGCAACCATGGTCTCCAACGTGCTGGGCTGCCGCGTGCCGGTCGAGAAGCTCGGCCGCGCGGTGCATGCGCACGGCGGCTACCTTGTGGTCGATGCCGCGCAGAGCGTGCCGCATATGCCGGTTGACGTGCGTGAGATCGGTGCCGACTTCCTGGCGTTCTCGGCACACAAAGCGCTCGGTCCCATGGGCGTGGGCGTGCTGTGGGGACGCATGGAGCTGCTCGATGCCGCCGAGCCGTTCCTCACCGGCGGCGAGATGATCGACTCAGTAACCGAGCAGGATGCCGTCTGGGCGCCGGTACCCGAGAAGTTCGAGGCGGGCACGCAGGACGCCGCAGGCATCTATGCCACCGGCGTGGCACTCGACTACCTTGTCAACGAGGTGGGCTACGACGCCATCCAGGCACGCGAACAGGCACTGGTGCACTACGCCATGAGCCGCATGGTCGAGCTGCCCTATGTTGAGATCTTGGGATCCATCTACTGGGACCGTCATCACGGCGTCATCAGCTTCAACGTGCGCGGCATCCATCCGCACGACGTCGCGAGCATCCTTGATATGGATGGCGTCTGCATTCGCGCCGGCCACCACTGCGCCCAGCCGCTGCTGGCGTGGATGGAGTGCGAGAATCTCGCCTGCTGCCGCGCGAGCCTCGCCTTCTACAACGATCGCGCCGACATCGACCGCTTCATCGAGGGTCTCGAAAACGTCTGGAACACCTTCCATTAGCAACAAGGGGACGGGCTGAATCTTGTCACGCGCGACAACGTTCAGCCCGTCCCCAATCCATCACGAGGAGCATCTCCCATGGCCAACATCTACAGCTCGACCACCTTCATGGAGCACAACTCGCATCCCGATTACAAATACGAGATGGACGCGCCCACGCATAGCCACGAGGGCATCAACCCCAGCTGCGGCGACGAGCTCACGCTCCAGCTGCGCGTGGAGGACGGCGTCATCGAGGAGGCGAGCTTCACCGGCCACGGATGCGCCATCTCGCAGGCATCGGCCGATATCATGGCAGAGCTCATCACCGAAGAGACCGTCGAGGAGGCCCGCCGGCTCGCAGGGCTCTTCCTCGCCATGATTCGTGGCGAGGAGCTCTCTGAGGAGGATTACGAAGACCTCGATGAGGCCGCCCAGCTCAAGGACATCTCCCACATGCCCGCGCGCGTCAAATGCGCCGAGCTCGCCTGGCGCACCCTCGATGGCATGCTGGAGGGCGAGCCGAGCGCGTAACCGCCCGCGCAAAACAAGCATCCCCTATCGCGTTTTTCACGCACGCCCTTGCGTGCGTGCATTTCTTTGCAATGACCACGAAACCCAGCGGCTTCTGCCGCTATTTCGCGGTAGAATGATGGTGCATGTCAGGTTCGGCTGGCTATCTTCGCATGGCTCGCCGATGAGAAACCAACAGAGAGGAGAGGCATGCAGTACACAGCAGAAGTGGAGAACATGTGCCCCGTTGCCAAGGGCGCATACCACGGTCCCGCGCCCATCCCCGAGGAGGGCAAGTGGGTCCAGGCCAAGGAGATCAAGGACATCTCCGGTCTTACGCACGGTGTTGGCTGGTGCGCACCTCAGCAGGGCGCGTGCAAGCTCACGCTCAACGTCAAGGACGGCGTCATCGAGGAGTGCCTCGTTGAGACCCTCGGCTGCTCGGGCATGACCCATTCCGCCGCCATGGCCTCCGAGATCCTTCCCGGTAAGACCATCCTTGAGGCCCTCAACACCGACCTCGTGTGCGACGCCATCAACGTCGCCATGCGCGAGATCTTCCTGCAGATCGTCTATGGTCGCAGCCAGACCGCGTTCTCCGAGGGCGGCCTGCCTGTCGGCTCCTCCCTCGACGACCTTGGCAAGGGCCTGCGTTCGCAGATCGGCACCATGTTCGGCACCAAGCTCAAGGGCGCTCGTTACCTCGAGCTCGCTCAGGGCTACGTCACTCGCATGGCGCTCAACGACAAGAACGAGATCATCGCGTTCGAGTTCCTGAACCTCGGCAAGTTCACCGACGCCCTCAAGAAGGGTGTTTCGCCCGAGGACGCCATCGCCGGCGCCATGGGCCACTATGGTCAGTGGGAGGCCGCTGCCAAGTACATCGACCCCCGTACCGATGAAGAGACCCACACCGTTGAGTCCGTCTTCCCGGTTCACGAGTAGAGAAAGGGAGGGAACGAATCATGGCTGTAAGCTTCGAAGGTTACGAGCGCCGCATCGAGAAGATCAACGCGTGCCTCGCTGAGAACGGCATCTCCTCCCTCGAGGAGGCCCTTGAGATCTGCCAGGCTAAGGGCATCGACCCCCGCAGCATCGTCGAGGACGTCCAGTCCATCGCGTTTGAGAACGCCAAGTGGGCCTACACCCTGGGTTGCGCGCTTGCCATCAAGAAGGGCGCCAAGAGCGCTTCCGAGGCCGCCGCGATCATCGGCGAGGGCCTGCAGGCCTTCTGCGTGCCCGGCTCTGTTGCCGAGGACCGCAAGGTTGGTCTTGGCCACGGCAACCTGGGCTCCATGCTCCTCGGTGACGACACCGAGTGCTTCGCGTTCCTCGCTGGCCACGAGTCCTTCGCGGCCGCTGAGGGCGCCATCGGAATCGCGATGAACGCCAACAAGGCTCGCAAGAAGCCGCTGCGCGTCATCCTGAACGGCCTTGGCAAGGACGCCGCCCAGATCATCGCTCGTATCAACGGTTTCACCTATGTGAAGACCCAGTTCGACTACTTCACGAGCGAGCTCAAGGTTGTCGAGAAGATCCCGTACTCCGATGGTCCGCGCGCCGAGGTCAACTGCTACGGCGCCGACGACGTCCGCGAGGGCGTTGCCATCATGTGGCACGAGAACGTCGACATCTCGATCACCGGCAACTCCACCAACCCCACGCGCTTCCAGCATCCCGTTGCGGGCACCTACTTCAAGGAGCGCGTGCTTGCCGGTAAGAAGTACTTCTCCGTGGCCTCCGGTGGCGGCACCGGCCGTACCCTGCACCCGGACAACATGGCTGCCGGCCCCGCCTCCTACGGCATGACCGACACCATGGGCCGCATGCACTCGAGCGCCCAGTTCGC
>CALUIM010000008.1 GCA_944320725.1 uncultured Coriobacteriaceae bacterium
AGTCGTACCGCGTGAGGCACGCCCTCATGCAGGAGGGGTAGGCGCTCAGAACCCTCTGCTCAGATCGGCCGCGCGCACTGCTCAATTCCCGATGCACATTCTGCTCAAAACTACTTGACTAAACACACACGCGCGACCGCGCCGAGGCGCTCGCCCTCTACAGGCCCCTCTACGAGGAGGGCGTGAGGGCCCCGGACATCGCGCGGTCGCTCAGGGACTGGGAGGGCCTGCACCCCGCCAGGGAGGGGAAGGGGCGCTTCTACCCCGAGCTCGCGAGCTTCCTCGACCCGAACAACCCGGAGGGCTACCGGGCCCTCGCCGCCAGGGCGAGGGCCGCCGCGGCGCGGGAGCGCGCAAAGCGGGTGAAGGAGCTCACGCGCGACGCCCGCCCCGAGGACGTGTACGCCCGATACGCGCTCGACGGGCTCGACGCGAGGGCGTCCGAGCTCTACCAGGACCACCTCCGCTCGGAGGACCGACGGGGCGAGCTATGGGACCGCTGGTTCGCGTACATGTTCCTCAAGCGGGACGTCGACGCCCGGGAGCACTGGCTCGAGGTCCGGGGCGCCGGCGAAAGGTAGCCCCCACGGGGACGGCCGACAGGAGACGGAAGGGAGAGACCGGGAATGGCCGACGACTTCGGCGACGACGCTGGCGACAAGCTGCTGGAATGGAGCATACGTATCATGATCGAGCGGGGGCGCCTGCACGCTCGGGAGAGCTCGGCGGGGCTCGCCCGCGCGCTGCGCGACGCCCAGGAGACGGTCGCGCCGGGCGGCGGCACCCCGCAGGGCGAGGAGCGGAACGGGTGGGCGAAGCTCGACGTCCGCGACCTCGCGAGCGTCGAGGGGTGGGATGACGTGCGCAGCGCCATCGACGCCGAGCTCGACGCGCGCGGCATCGCGCACGAATGGTTCGAGGGCGGGCGCACCGGGGAGCGGCGCCTTCTGTTCCGCACGGGCGACGCGAGGGGGCTCGCGGACTCCCTCGGCAGCCTCGCCGAGAAGGTGGAGGCGGCCCATGAGCAGGCGGTCAGGGCTGTCGGGCGCGCCCGCGAGGCGGAGGAGGCGGAGAGGAGCGGAGGCGACCCCCGGACGGACCGGAGCCTGCGGGACCGCGTGCGGACGGTCAGGCGCTACGCCGAGGCCCCCGAGAGGGCGGGCCGCGCCGGGCGGGAGCCGGAGCGCGCCGAGAGCCTCGAGAGGGGGCGGTCGTGATGAGGGCCACCTCACCGGCGGCGCTCGCCGCGGTGGCCGCCGCCTCCGCCCTCGCCTTCGCGGCGGGCGACTCCTACGCCGCCTGCCTCGCCTCGCTCGGGGGCGCCTGGACGGGAAACCTCGCCCCCGCCCTCGCGGCGCTGCCCGCCTACGTCGCCGCGCACGGCCCCGTCACGCCGGGCCGGGGGCCCCTCCTCGCCGGGGCGGTGTGCGCGGTCGCCGTGTGGCTCGCCTGGAGCCGGGCGGTGCTCTCCGCCGGCAACTTCCGCCAGGGCGAGGAGCACGGCAGCGCCCGGTGGCTCCCGCCGGCCGAGGCGGCGAGGAGGTTCTCGGACACGAGGGACCCGGACAACAACATCATCCTCACGCGCCGCGTCGGGCTCGCCGTCGACCAGTCGCGCCTCAAGAGGGAGTGGAGGCGCGCCAAGAACGTCCTCGTCATAGGGGGCACCGGCAGCGGCAAGACGTTCTCGTACGTGATGCCCAACGCGCTGCAGGCAAACCAGGACTTCCTCATCACCGACACCAAGGGGACGCTCTCCAGGGACCTCGGGGGCATGTTCGCCGCCCACGGCTACGAGGTCGTGGTGTTCTCGACCAAGGACCCATCGCGGTCCGCCCGCTACAACACGCTCGCCTACCTCAGGACCCCCGTGGACGTCATCGAGTGGGTGCGGGCGTTCATCTCCGTAACCAACGGCGAGGACGCGAAGGCGGAGGAGGCGTTCTGGACCAACACGACGGTGCTCCTGCTCCTCTCGCAGGTGAGCTACCTCGTGTTCCACTGCCCCGAGGAGGACCGCAACCTCAACGGGCTCGTCACGCTGCTCAGCCTCGCGCAGGCGAGCGAGGAGGACGAGTCGTTCGCGAGCCCCTACGAGCTGCTCATGCGCGAGGTCGCCGACGGGACCATGCTCGTTGAGAGGGAGGCCCCCGCCGCGCCCGCGCGCAGGGGGCGCCGCGACTTCAAGGGGCGGGCGGCGCGCTCGTTCGAGTGGGTGAGCGTGGCCGAGCCCAAGGCGCCCGAGGACGACATCGCGCTGCTCAGCTGGACCCTCCTCAAGGCCGCAGCCGGCAAGACCCTGAAGTCGGTCATCATCTCCGCGAACTCCCGTCTCCAGTCGATGATGGTCCCCGAGATGCGCGAGCTCACCATGCGCGACGAGGTCGGCCTCGACCGCTTCGGGGAGGCCGGGCGCAAGCGCGTCCTGTTCGCCGAGACCGACGACACGACCGACGCGTTCAGCTTCCTCATGTCGATGATGGTCTGGCAGACGATCCACGTCTGCACGGCCAAGGCGGACCGCGAGCACGGCGGCGAGCTCCCCCGCCCGCTGCACCTGATGTGCGACGAGTTCTACAACCTGGGGCGCCTCAGCCAGATGGACCACGTCATCACCACCGTCCGCTCGCGCAACATCTCGATGTCGATCATGCTCCAGTCCGTCGCCCAGCTCGAGGCGCGCTACGGGGAGCAGGAGGCGCAGATCATCGTCGACAACTGCGACGTCGTCCTCTACCTCGGCGGCAAGTCGACCCAGACCAACAGGATGGTGAGCGAGATGGTCGGCAAGGAGACCGTCGACTCTGAGACCTGGAACGTCACGAGGGGCGCATCGGGCTCGACCACGAGGAACCGCGGGAGGCTGGAGCGCGACCTCATCCAGGCGAGCGAGGCGGGGCGGCTGCCCCGCGGGAAGGCCATCGTCCTGTTCAGCGGGTCCGACCCCGTCATAGACGACAAGTACGCGGCCGACAGGCACCCGCGCTGGGGCGAGGTCGCGCACGGCGGCGGCTCGAAATGACCGCGCGCCGGCGACCCCTTGTCAGGAGGGGACCCGCCGCCACCGGGGCGGCGGGCCCCGCGAAGGGCAAGGGGGTAAGCCAATGCTCGCAAACATCATCAGCCTCGTCAGCGGCTGCGTGACCTTCCTCGGCGGCTTCGTCGTCGTGTGGGGCGCGGTAAGCCTCGGCATCGCCATCCGCTCGGAGACCGGCGGCGGGGGCGCGCAGCTGGCGAGCGCCATCGCGACCATCGCCGGCGGCGCGATCATCATCGCCGCCGCGGTCTACTTCGGCCAGCTCGACACGAGCTGGATGCCGAGCTGAGGGGGCCGGCATGCAGCACACCTACGTCCACAAGGACATCGGGGAGTACGAGGAGAAGGTCGTCGGGAAGCTCTCGGCGCGCATGGTCGCCTGCATCGCCGCGGGCGTCGCCGCGTCCCTCGCCTCGGCGGCGGCCTGCCACCTCTGCCTGGGGATCCCCGTGGCGGACGCGAGCCTGCCCGTCATGGCCTCGTCGATGCCGTTCTGGCTGCTCGGGTTCTGGAGGCCCAGGGGGATGCGCCCCGAGCGCTTCGTCCCGCTCGCGCTCCGGCACCTGGCCGCGGACGGGGCCCTCGTCTACCGGTCCCCCTCGCAGGAGGCCCCCGGCCCTGCCGCCGCGGCCGCGAGGCCGTCGGTGGCCCGGAGGAAGTTCAGGAAGCTCATGAGAAAGGTCGGTGAGGACTATGCGCCCACCCTTCAGGCGGGAGAAGCCCAAGCACTACAGGCCCGCTGAGGAGAAGAAGCGGGAGCGGAGGAGGCGCAGGGCGAGGACCGCGGACGCCGTGTCCTACCTCGCGCTCTTCCGCGACGGAGTCGCGATGAACGACCTCGGCAGGTACAGCAGGACCTACCGCTTCGGCGACATCAGCTACCAGTCGGCGAGCGACGAGGCCCAGGCGGCGGTGTGCAAGCGCATGCGCATGCTCTACAACGGCCTCACGCCCGAGGTCTCCATGCAGACGACCCTCGTCACGCGCCCCATCCACGAGTCCGAGATCGGCAACCGCACCTTCTTCGAGGTCCGCGACGACCCGACCGGGCCACTGGCCGAGGAGTACAACGACGTCCTCAACGCGAAGATGCGCGAGGGCGTCTCCAACCTCGTGCGCGAGCGCTACATAACCTTCGCCGTGGACGCCCCGGACGCGGGGCACGCCGTCCCCGCGCTCGCCCGGATGCGCTCGATGGCCTCCGGCGTGCTCACGGGGATCAGGAGCGACCTCTCCCCGCTCGACGGCGCCGAGCGCGCGGGGCTCCTGCGCTCGATGCTCAGGCCCGCCGAGCCCCCGCTCCCCGTCGACTGGTCGGAGGTCGCGGCGCACCGGGGCACCACGACGAAGGACCTCGTGGCCCCGAACCTCATCGACTTCAAGCCGCAGGGCTCCGCCTCGGCCTTCACCATGGACGGCACGTGGTTCCAGGTGCTCGCGTTCCGCCGGTTCGAGAGCAACCTGTCGGACCGTTGCCTCGCCGACATGGTCGACCTTCCGATCCCCCTCGTCATCTCGACCCACGTGCGCGCGCTCGAGCAGAACAAGGCCATCGGCTTCGTCAAGCAGCGCCTCAACTGGATCGACAAGGAGGTCGTGGAGGACCAGATGAGCGCCGTCAAGAGGGGCTACGACTACACCCTGCTCCCCGCCGAGCTGCGCTACACGCGCGACGAGGCGCAGGACATGTTCGAGCGCCTCAAGGACGACAGCCAGCGCCTGTTCCGCTACTGCGGCGTGGCGATGACCTACGCGCCGTCCCGCGAGGAGCTCGAGGACCGGGTCGGGCGCCTCGTCTCGACCGCCCAGGCCAACGGGATCGAGCTCGCGCCGCTGCACTACCGGCAGCGCGAGGGCCTGAACTCCGCCCTGCCGCTGGGGACGAGCGAGGTCGACGTGGAGCGCTACATGCTCACCGACGAGATGGCCATCCAGAGCCCGTTCGCCACCCTCGAGCTCAACGAGGAGGGCGGCGGCTACTACGGCCAGAACCGCCACTCGCTCAACCTCGTCATCGCCAACCGCAAGAGGCTCGCGAGCCCCATGGGGTTCGTCGGCGGCAAGCCCGGAAGCGGCAAGAGCTTCCAGACCAAGCGCGAGATCACGAACACCAGGCTCGCGTACCCGGAAGACGAGATCATCATCCTCGACCCCGCCCAGGAGTTCGGCCCCATCACCGAGGCCTGCGGCGGGCGCCACGTCCGCCTCTCCCCCGACTCGGGCAACCACCTCAACCCCATGGGGATGGCGGACGTCTCCCACCAGGCGGAGCAGCTCCAGGCGGCGTCGAAGACCGAGGCGCTCATCGCGCTGTGCGGCGCCTCCATGGCCGACGGCGACGAGCGCCAGACGGACGCCGAGCGCTCCATCGTGAGCCGCTGCTTCGGCGCCGCCCTCGCCCGCGCCCGCGCGGAGGGGCGCGAGCTGCTCATCGGCGACGTCCACGACGAGCTCGTGCGCCAGCCGGAGCCCGAGGCCCGCTTCGTGGCGCTGCGGCTGGAGCGCTACGTCGAGGGCGCCCTCTCGATCTTCAACCACCCCAGCAACGTCGAGTTCGACGCCCCCATGACGTGCTTCAGCTTCCGCGACCTGCCCGACAGCATGCTCGCGTTCGCCATGGTCGCCGCCCTCGAGTTCATCCGCAACCGCATGTACCGCAACTTCGAGCGTGGCGTGACGACCTGGCTCTACGTGGACGAGGTCCAGGGCCTCTTCGGCCACCCCGCCACCATCGGGTACCTCTCGCGGCTGTGGGCGGAGGGGCGCAAGTTCGGGCTCATCGCGACGGGGATCACGCAGAACGCCACCTACCTGCTCGACAACCCGCAGGGGCGCACCCTGATCCTCAACAGCGACTTCCTCATGCTGTTCAAGCAGTCGCTCACCGACGGGGAGAAGTGGCGGGAGCTGCTCAACCTGTCCGAGCAGGAGCTCGGCTACATCGACGACAGCGTCAAGCCGGGCGAGGGGCTGCTCATCGCAGGCGCCGCGCGCGTGCCCATCGTCGACGACTGGCCGCACGGCAGGCTCTACGACCTCTGGAACACGAAGGCGGACGAGATCGCCGCCATCAAGCGCGCGGGTGCCGAAGATGGACGGCCGTAGCGCGGGGCGCCGCAAGGCGGGCTTCAGCTCCACCGAGGAGTTCGACGCCGGGCGGGACACGTTCGAGTCCGCAGGGGGCGGGACGTTCGGCATGAGGCGGGGCGCGAGGGCGGCGGCCTCCCCCCAGCCGCGCCGCGCCCTCCCGCGCCTCGCGGGGCCGGCCGCGGACGCCGCCGTGGAGGAGCTGGACGACTCGGACGAGCTCGAGGGCGTCTCCGGGCCCTACCGCGCCGCCCGCGCGGCGGCGGGCGCCCGCTCGCGCCGGGCGACCCCGAGGAAGGGGGACGCGAGCCGCCCGGAGCGCGAGGACGCGCCGCGGGAGCACGGTCGACGGCCGGCGGCGACGCCCGGGGCGCGGAGGGGCGGCTCGGCGCGCGCCCGGGAGGAGGCCCCCGGAGCCCCCGCCCATGCGCCCGGGGAGGGCCCGACGGGGACGGCGTCCACCCGACGCCGCTCGGGGAGCCGGGGCGCGGCCGCCCCGCACCCGCGCGCGACCGCCCGGGGACGGGGGAAGAAGGCCGGCAGCCCGGCGCGAAGGGGGCGCGGGAAGGGAGGCCGGCCGGTCATGCGCTCGGCCCAGCGGCGCCGCAACTGGGCGGCGTCACGGTCCGCCGCCACCCGGCTCGGGAGGTCGGCGGCATCCTCGGCGGCGAGGGGGAAGGCGGCCGGCGCCGTGGCGGCGGCCCTCTCCTCCATCGCCGCGCCCCTCGCGGGCGCGCTCGCCGGAGCCCTCGCCGCGGTGCTCGCCGTGGTCATGCTCTCGAGCCTCGTCGGGGCGCTCTTCGGCTTCTGGACGAACGAGGCCCCCAAGGCGTCCCTCGAGGGCCTGCCGCCCTACGTCACCTACGAGATGGTCGAGGCCGCCCTCGAGTGCCAGGAGGAGTACGGGCACCCGGCGGGGTGCACCATCGCCCAGATCATCTGCGAGTCGGGCGTCGGGGACCACCTCTCGGGCCTCGCCGAGCGGGACAACAACCTGTTCGGCATCAAGTGGTCGCCGAGCTTCGCGGGGTGCCCCGAGGTGACGGGGAAGTCGAGCTGGCAGACCGGCGAGGAGTACGGCGGGCAGCACGTGACCGTGACCGCCGACTTCACGAGCTTCGCGTCGCCGCGCGACTGCGTCGTCTTCCGCAGCAGGGTCCTGCTCCAGAGCCCGCGCTACCGGGACAACGCGCTCATCAGGGAGGCGATCGAGGAGAAGGACTCGGACCTCATGGCCGAGGGCCTCAAGGACGCCGGGTACGCCACCAGCTCCGACTACGTCGAGACGCTCAAGGACATCATGGCGACCTACGGCCTCTACCGCTTCGACGGAATGAGCCTCGAGGACTGGGAGAGCGGCGGCGGGGCGGGCGACGCGATCGTGCAGGCGGCGTACAGCCAGCTCGGCGTCCCCTACGTGTGGGGAGGCTCGACCCCCGGGGTCGGGCTCGACTGCAGCGGCCTCACGCAGTACTGCTACCGCCAGGCGGGCATCCAGATCAGCCACTACACCGAGGACCAGCGAAGGGAGCTCACCGCCCTCCCCCTCTCGCAGGCGCGCCCCGGGGACATCCTCTACCGCCCCGGGCACGTCACCATCTACATAGGCGGCGACCGCTACATCCACGAGCCCAAGCCGGGGGACGTCTGCAAGATGTCGACCGGGATCAGCTCGTTCACCTGCGCGCTCAGGCACACCGGATAGAAGGGAGACAAAAGATGAGGAAGAACGGCAAGAGGAGCAAGGTCATCGCCGTCGCCGCGGCAGGGGCGCTCGCCATCCTGCTCGCGTCGACCCTCGTGCGCTGCGCCGCGGCGGGCCCCGCGGGAGCGGGCCAGGGCGCGGGAGGGTCGGCGCCCGAGCAGGCGCAGCAGCAGGCGGGCCCCGCCGAGGCCGCGGCGTCGACGCTCGAGGCGGCGGCGGGCACGTCGTGGGTCGCGGAGGACGGCAGCGGCGCCACCCTCCAGGTCACCGACCGATCGCTGGTCGAGAGCACGGGGGACGGCACGGTGAGCGCGCTCGCCTACTCCGCGGCCGACGAGGCCGAGGCCGACGGGCAGGCGATCGTCACGCTGACCCTCGAGGACGGCTCGGCAGCGACCCTCATCGTGACGCTCGAGGACGGGGAGCCCGCGGCCGTGGCGTCCGACGCCTTCTCGGCCGCGCCGAGCTACGTGGCGAGCGAGGGCGGGGGCGGCCCCTTCGAGGTCACCGGGCTCGACGAACGCTACCTCGAGCTCGTGGGCGGCGACGAGGGCGCGCTCAGGGCCGCGATCGGGGCCTACGCCGCCCGGCGCAGTGCGCAGGCGTCCAGCGCCTCCTTCGACGGCGAGGTCTTCCTCGACCTCGCGAGCGGCATGGTCTCGGCGACCTTCCACCTCGACGACAACGCCTCGACGATCGTCACCGTCCAGTGGGCCGACGGCGCGTTCACGGTTCTCTAGGAGGCCCGCCATGACGAAACGGAACCCGGCGCCGGGGACGGCGCCCGCACGCCGGCGCACGGCCAGGCTCCCCCTCGCGGCGGCAGCGGCCTCGTTCGCGGTGGTCCTCGCGGCGCTGCTCTTCCCGCAGCCCGCCTACGCCGGCATCGCCGAGGACATCAATGCCTGGCTCTGCGAGCAGCTCCGCGGCATCTGCAACTGGATCTTCTCGGGGCAGGTGCAGGTGCTCGCCTCCATCGGCTACGACGGCATCCTCTCCGAGGGGTTCGACCAGATGCTGGGGAACGCCGGTGGGATCAGCATGTACGACATCGCCTACGGCGCGTGGGAGAACGCCATCCTGCCCATAGGCTGCGGGATCCTGTCGTTCGTGTTCACCGCGCAGCTCATAAAGATCAGCCAGCGCATGGAGGGCAGCCAGTCCATGCCGGCGGTCAGGGAGGTCGTGCTCCTGCTGGTGTTCTTCGCGGTGTTCCTATTCCTCATACAGCACAGCTTCGAGCTCTGCCAGGCGGTGTACGAGGTGACGCGCCTTGCCATAGAGCGGATCATCGCCCTTTTCGGCGCGGGGTCCCAGCTCGACCTGAGCGAGGTGAGCCTCGTCACCCAGGAGGACGACGTGCCCTCGCTGGTCGCGATGATGCTCGTCGCCGTGGTGAGCTGGCTCGTGGTGATCGTCGCCTACGTGGTCGCCCTGGTCGTCAGCTGGGCGCGCTGCGTGCAGATCTACGTCTACGCCTGCTTCGCCCCCATACCCCTGAGCCTGCTCGCGCTCGACGAGACGAGGCAGCTCGGGATCGGGTTCCTCAGGAACTTCGCCGGGGTCTGCATCGCGGGCGTCGTGATCCTCGTCGTGCTGGTGAGCTTCCCCATCGTCCTGTCGGGCCTCAACGCGGTGTCCGCCGGCACCGGCACGCCCGTCGACTCGGTGGTGGGCGGGCTCTCCTACGCGCTGCAGTACCTCGCGATGTGCGTCCTGCTCATCCTGAGCCTCGTCAAGAGCGGCGCCTGGGCGCGCGACGTCATGGGCGGCTGACCAGAGCGCCCAACCCACTCGAAACCGTAGGGCCCGTCCCCACCTCACAGGTGGAGGCGGGCCCTCCCCATGTGGGCGCGGCGCGGGAAGGGGGCGAGAGCGGCGCCGCGGAGCGCGGCCCGCAAGGCAGAGAGAAGAGAGGAGAAGCAGATGGGATCAGAAGGAGGAGGGAAGGTCTACCTGTCCTTCCACAAGAGCTTCGTGAGGGAGGGCGTCCCCTACGTCGACCGGGCGACCGGCGAGGAGAGGACGCTCAACTCCGTGGCCCTGCCGTCGGACACGGTGATCGACGGCAGGCCCGTCGGGGGCTTCAGGTTCAGCCCCCTGTTCGTCGACCGGAGCAGGTTCGACGAGGACCAGCGCGTCGTGCCGCTGCTCGCCGACCGCGAGGTCAGGCTCACCCGCGTCGCCCGCGACGCCGAGGGCAACGTGGTGCTCGGGAACGACGGGGAGCCGGTGCGCGAGGAGCTCCGCGTAAGGCCGCAGCAGATAAAGGACGCCCTGACGGAGGCCCGGCGCGCATGGGCGCAGCAGCACGCCCAGGGGCGCAGCCTCAGGGAGCGCGCGGGCGCCGCGCGCGACGGGGCCGACTCGCTCGGGCGCGGGGGCGCGCGGCAGGCCTCGCGCGACGTGCCCAACTAGATCGGAGGGAAGCATGAACGACAAGACACGGGCGCACGCGCCCGAGAAGATCCTGCGGTGCGCGCTCGCGCTCCTGCTGGCGGCGGCCACGCTGCTCGCCGGGGCGGCCCCCGCGCTCGCGCAGGCCGGGGAGCCGGCGTACGAGTCCGGCAGGGGCGTCACGTTCGCCGAGAGGCTCGGGTTCGACCCCGAGGCCTTCGTCGCCAACCTCGAGGCGCACAAGGACCGGTACCTGGGGACGCCCTACACCATGGACGACCGCGAGGCCGGACCCGGCGCCGGCATGGACTGCTCGACGTTCGTGAGCTACGCGCTCATCAACGAGGCCGGCGTCGCCGACTCGACGCTGCGCCACGGCATGCAGCCGCGCCACGCCGACGAGAACTGCCTGCCCAACACCGAGACCCTCTACACCTGGGCGTTCGCGAACTGCGACGTCCGGGTGTTCAGCAGCAAGGAGGACCTGCTCGCGAGCAGGCCCGCCAAGGGCGACATCCTGTTCGTGTGGGAGAAGTCCTCCGGCGACGTGCCCCTGGGCGGCGCGGCAAGCCACGTGGGCATCTACTGGGGCGAGGGCAACGGCGAGGACCTGATGTTCCACGCCACCCCGCCCGCCTGCACGATCGGCCCCATCAAGGGCAAGGTCGTCGGCGAACTCTACTACGCCTCGGTCACCGTATCCCACGGCTTCGACCTGACGGTGGACAAGAGCGCCGGCGACGCCATAGCGCTGGACACCGAGGGCAACGGCGCCTACGCCGCGAGCCTCGAGGGCGCGCGGTACGGCGTGTACGCCGACGAGGCCTGCACCGTGGAGGTTGCGGCCATCACCGTGTCCGCGAGCGGCTCGGGCTTCACCGGCACGGCCGAGGGGCTCGACCCCGGCACCTACTGGGTAAAGGAGACGAGGGCGCCCGAGGGCTACGCGCTCGACCCGACCGTCCAGCGCGTCGAGCTCGACGGCGACAAGTCCGTCTCGTCCGCCGAGGACAAGCAGTACTTCCCCATCGGCTTCTCCGTCGTCAAGCTCGCCCGCGACGGCCAGGCCGCCCCCGAGGGCGACGCCACCTTCGAGGGGGCCAAGTTCCGCATCGACTACCCCAACGGCAAGTCCGGCATCTACCGCACGGGCCCCGACGGCAGGGTTTCGATGAGGGTCGATGACGGCTGCTTCGTGGAGGGCGACCCGCTGGACGTCGTTGACGGCTCGTACGTGCTGCAGCTCGGCACGTACGCCGTCACGGAGGTCGAGGCCCCGCAGGGCTGCGTGATCCCCGAGGACGCCACGCAGACCATCGAGGTGACGGCGAACGACCAGCTCTCCCCCACGAGCACGCAGGCGACGTTCTCCAACGCGTTCGAGGGCTCCCTGGGCTACGTCCAGACCCCGGCGCTCGGCGGCGTCGCGGTCGCCAAGGGCGACGCGCTGCTCTTCGACGAGGGCGGCACCGGCGGCGACGGCTCCTACCACAACTACGCGCAGGGCGACGCCTCCCTCGCGGGCGCCGAGTTCACCGTCTACAACGCGAGCGCCGGGCGCGTCTGCGTCGACCTGGACGCCGACGGGACCATCGGGGACGGCGAGTCGATCGCCCCCGGGGACCCCGTCGTCACCATCGCGACCGAGTACGACGCGGACCTCGACGCCTACGTGGCGAGGACGGCCGACAGGCTGCTCCCGTACGGCACCTACCTCGTGCGCGAGACCAAGGCGCCCGAGGGCTACACCCCGGAGGGCGCGGTCGAGAAGCAGTTCCAGGTGCGCGGGGACGGCGAGGTGAGCGAGTTCCTCCTCGAGGAGGGCGAGCTCAACGAGGTGGCCGCGGGCGGCGTCCGGGTCGTCAAGGCCGACGCCGAGCTCGGCGCGTCCGAGGCGATCGGCGGGAACGGCCACACCACCGACGGGGCGGGCACCACGCTCGCCGGCATCGAGCTCACCATCACGAACGCCAGCGAGCACGGCGTCATGGTGGGCGGCGAGTGGTTCCACGCCGGCGACGAGGTCATGACCATCGAGACCGCCTGGGACGAGGAGGCGGGCGCCTACGCCGCGCAGACTGCCCCCGACGCGCTGCCGTACGGCACCTACACCATCCAGGAGACCGCGACCAACGATTCTTACCTGCTCACCGACGGCGAGCCCAGGACCTTCGAGGTCCGCGAGGACGGCGCCGTCGTCACGGCGGACGCCGAGGGCGGCGCCCTCGAGTTCCGCGACCAGGTCGTACGCAACGACCTCAAGCTCTCCAAGAAGGCCGACGACACCAACGGGAGCCTGCAGGTGCCCTTCGCCATCACCAACGCGGCGACCGGCGAGACCCACGTGCTCGTGACCGACCGCAACGGCCAGGCATCGACCGAGGCGGGCTGGAACAAGCACACCGAGAGCACCAACGGCAACGACGGCCTGCTCGAGGCCGAGGCCATCACGTCCGACATGATGGACCCCGAGGCGGGGATCTGGTTCGGGCTCGGCGAGGACGGATCTGCCGCCCCCGCCGACGACAAGCTCGGCGCCCTGCCCTTCGGCGAGTACACGCTCGAGGAGCTCCCCTGCGAGGCGAACGAGGGATACGAGCTCGTCACCAAGACCTTCTGGGTGGAGCGCGACTCAGGCGTCGCCGAGGAGGTCTGGATGACGCTCGACGACCAGGAGGGCCCGAAGATCGGCACAACGGCCTCCGACGCCTCCGACGGCGACCAGGTCGCCCAGGCAACCGAGAAGGCGACGGTCGCCGACACCGTCCACTACGAGAACCTCGAGTTCGGCGGCACCTACACCCTCACGGGCACCCTCATGGTGAAGTCCACCGGCGAGCCGCTGCTCGACGCCGAGGGCAGCCCCGTGACCGTCACCAAGGAGTTCACGGCCGAGAACACCAACGGCTCGGTTGACGTCGAGTTCACCTTCGACGCGAGCCTGCTCGCGGGCGAGGACGTCGTGGCGTTCGAGAGCCTGGCGAAGGACGGCGTCGAGGTGGCAGTCCATGCGGACATCGAGGACTCCGGCCAGACCGTGCGCTTCGTCGGCATCGGCACCGCCGCGAGCGACGCGGCCGACGGCGACAAGCTCGTGACGGGCCCCGAGGTCGTCGTCGCCGACGAGGTCTCCTTCGAGGGACTGACGCCCGGCGAGGGCTACGCGCTCGAAGCGACGCTCATGGACGCAGAGACCGGCGAGCCCGTCAAGGGCGCCGACGGCAACCCCGTGACCGCGACGGCGGAGTTCGCGCCCGAGGCCCCCGAGGGCGCCCAGGCGGTCGAGCTCTCCCTCGACTCCGCCGGCCTCGGCGGACACCGCCTCGTCGTGTTCGAGAGGCTGCTCGACGCGCAAGGCACCGTCCTCGCCGTTCACGAGGACATCGAAGACGAGGGCCAGTCCGTCACGGTGGTCAAGATCGGGACCACGCTCGTCGATTCCGCCGACGACGACCACACGGTCGAGAACGGGACGGTGAGGCTCGTCGACACGGTCGAGTACAAGGGGCTCGTCGCGGGCGAGGCATACACCGCGCACGGCACCGTCATGGACAAGGCGACCGGCATGCCGCTTGAGGACGCGGAGGGCAACCCCGTGACCGCGACGGCGGAGTTCACGCCCGAGGCGTCGGAGGGCACCGTCGAGGTGGCCTTCGAGTTTGACACCTCCAAGATCGAGGAGGGTGCCGCGCTCGTGGCCTTCGAGGAGGTGCTCGACGCGAGCGGCGACGTGGTAGCCGTTCACCAGGACATCGATGACGAGGGCCAGACGGTCGTCGTGGACAACCCCGAGACCTCCGAAACCCCGGAGTCGCCCTATGCGAAGACGGGCGCGGACGCCCCTGGCTGGGTGAGCCCGATCGCCGCGGGCGCCGTGGCGCTGGCGGCGGTGGCCGCGGCTGCCGGTGCCTCCTACGCGATCCGCTCCCGCTCGAAGGCGGGCCGCGGCGACGACGAGGAGGCCGAGTAGCGGCGGACGGCCGTAGGACGCGCCCCTCCCGGCCCGCAGCCTGGAGGGGCGCACGGAACGGGGAGGAGAGATGAGAAGGATGACCGCGCTGTCGATCGCCTGCTTCGCCGTGGCGGCGGCGATCGCGGCGTTCCTCGTCGCCATGTCCACGAGGGAGACGATTCCCTACGAGGTGGCCGAGGTTCCCCTCGTGGCCGAGGAATCGGCCGCGGAGGACGGAGGTACGGACCCCGTCGACTGGGACGCGCTGCCGGACTCCGTCGTCGCGTGGGTCCGCGTCCCAGGGACTACCGTCGACTACCCCATCGTCCAGGGCGACGCCTCGGACCCGGACTTCTACCTGACCCACGACGCGAACGGCAACCGCTCGGCATGGGGCGCCCCCTACATCGACGCCGGCTGCGCCAAGGGCGTGCTCAACCCCTTGGTCATCGTTTATGGCCATCATATGTCAGACGGCACCATGTTCGGACCGCTGGAACAGTACGCCGACCGGTCGTTCGCCGAGGAGCACCGCACGATCCTCGTCTACACGCGGGAGCGGGACGTCGAGCTCGAGGTCTTCGCCACAGACGTCGTGGACGCGGACAGGGAGGGCGTGCGCACCAGGTTCGGGGACGCAGCCGACCTGCGGGCCTACCTCGACGAGAGGCTCGGCAGATGCGAGGTCGTGCTCGAGCGCCCCGAGGGCGTCGAGCGGGCCTGGGCGTTCGCGACGTGCAGCTACCAGACCGCCAACTCAAGGACGGTCGTGCTAGCGAGGGAGGTGGGGTAGATGGCCAGCGCTGCGCTGTTCTGCATCGGCATGCTCATGGGCGCCTGCACCGTCACGGCATACGCATGCTGCCGCGTAGGCTCCATGCACGAGGACGACTGACGGAGAGGCGGGCGGAGAGAAAGCGAGGGGCGGGGCCGCGTACGGAAACGCGCAGCCCCGCCCCTTCCCGTTTCCCGGACTAATTAATACCCAAGCTCCTTGAGGCATCTTCTCACGAGGGGGAGCAGCTTCTTCATCGCATAGGTGGCCGTCGAGTTGGCGCAGCCGAGTTCGCTTGCGACCTCCTTAAACTCCCGTCCTTCGAAGAAGTGCTGGCGGAAGATGTAGGCGTCCCGCTCGCTCGCGCCCGCGAGCACGCTCTCGATCGCGTCCACCAGGTCGAGGTAGGCGTAGCCGCCCTCCTCGCCCCCGGACGCAGGCCCGCTGCCGTCGGGGGCGGCGAGTCGCCGCGCCGCGGAGCCGCCCGCCTCGGCGGCCGCCGCGATGGACTCGAGGTCGGTGAGGCCGTCGCGGATGACGCGGCGGGAGCCCTCGCGCCTGGCATCGATCCTCCCCCGCAGATACTCCGCCCACCACTCCAGACGGAAGCGGAACGACCCCTCCCCGAGCTCGTCGGGCCAGACGACGAGCTTGCGCACCACGCCGTCGGCGTCGCGGACCGTCCCCGACGCCGCGCGCCGGAGCATCTCATGCTTAACATCTTTCAGAGCGCCCCTGACCTCGATGACGGGATGTCCGGCGGCGCGCTCGGAGCGGTCCCTGCAAACGGCGCCGTCGCCGTTCGCGAACTCCATGACGATTGGATACTCGTCGACGAGGTCAAGGGGAATCAGCGTGCGCCGCACGCCCTCGAGGCGGACGGCGTGCGTCTCGTACACGACGGTCACTCCGCCGTCGGCGTGCTCGTAGACCTCCCGGACCTCCTCCTTAGAGCGCTCCGCCCTCCTCGAGGCGGAGTTGCGCGCCCCCTCGAGCGACTTCTCGTGCGGGTAGCGCCCGTCTTTGCGTTCATTCATCATTGCACCTGAGCTTCCTTCAAGCCCAGGCGGGGCGGCCCCATCTCCCGAGACGGCAGGCGCGCGCGGCGCGTTATCCCGGACCCCTAGCCTGGCGGTGGTGGACGCAACGGCCGCAAGCGGCCGACGGGGCCTCCCCTGCGGAGGCCGCACGCACCTGCCTTGGCTAGATCCCGGGCTCTCGAGCGCTCGAGCGCTAGCTTCTGTTCCAAAGCTCTACGGACCCATCTTCGGCTCCCTTCGACGACCGCCGCCACCGCACCCCGACATCGAGCGAACTCGGTCCGGACGGACCCCGTTTCGCTGCTAGAATCGAGACAGCGGGCGAATCCAAAACACCTCCGAGACAGGAACCTCCAGCTGCGGCACCCTCCGGGCGCCCCAGCCCATCCCGCCCCGGGGACTGAGGGAATCATAGTTGCGGCAGCTCGTCTGCGCAGTTCAGCGACGGTATCAAAAGGAGAGGCGCTTCGGTTTCAAATCGGTTCACGGTCAGAGGGGAGGTCACCCGGTGAAAAGGAAGACAGAGGGGCTGTGCGACACGGCCCGGCTGCTGAGGGACCTCCTCAGAGCGTGCTTCGGCACCATCATGGTCGAACCCGAGAGATGGAACATCGTGAGCGCTGCCACGCCGTCAAGGGGAGCGCTGCACTACGCGATCATGTCCGGAAAGGCTGTCTTCACGGAAAGCGTCATCGAGTCGGTCGGCGTGCTGTTCAACGCAGCGCTCCAGACGGGAGCGGACACCTCCACGCACGACCCGAGCCTCGTGGCAAGGAAGCTTACCAACTTCCTGAAAGAGAAGGACTGGGGAGACTACGGCGAGCTGGCCGAGGGGGCCGGCAACGCCCGGCTGATCCAGGTAAGAAGGAAGGCGCTCGCCTCCATGGTCGAGGCGATCGCAGCGCAGCTCTACCAGAAGGCCGACATCGAGGCAGAGGACGAGATGGGGATCAGGGAGACGCTCCGACGGATCGCGTCGCAGGCGCGCAGGGACATGAAGGCGATGGAGGACCCCGAGGCCGGCCTCCTCAGTACCGAGGCGCTCCCCGCCTCGGTGGAAATCCTGATAAGGCAGATCGACTTCCCCGAGGAGGACGGCTTCCTGAGCGCGACGGACGAGCAGAACATGTGGATAGCGCTCTGCGAGCTCTACTGCAGCGGCGTCAAGGTCGACACGATAATCCGGGCCGCGCTCGAGCAGGGTGCCGTCGCCCGCTACGGCGCCCAGTCGGAAGCGGCGATGACCTACTACATGGCGAAGTTCGACCTCAAGCGCGGCAACGTCAGGCAGAGCAACGAGGACCTGGGGCGGCTGAACCTGACGCTCAGGGAGAACAAGTCGAAGATAGACGGCGCCTGCGTGGCCCGCATGAACGCCCTCGCGGACATACGGACGCTCACCAACAACGCCGAGCCCTCCGCTGACCACGCCACGCGCTTCGAGCGCGCCATCGGGTCGCTCCAGGACCTGAGCTACGCCGGCGACGATTACAAGGCGTACGAGACGGCGTCCGCCATCGGGGCGGAGATCACCAACGCGCTCGCGAAGGGCCCGGTCGAGGACCGCCGCGCCGTTGCCAGCTTCAATGGGCTCGTCACGCAGCACGAGGCGATCGTCCGAGATAACCCAGAAAAGCTCGGGAACCAGGCAGTGGTCGCAGTCTCCCTCAAGTGGTTCATAGAGCTGTCAAGGCTGACGAGGGAGCCCGTCGGGGAGCGGGACACCCAGAAGCTGTTCGCGATAGCCCTCGACGGGCTGCTCGAGGCCCGGAAGCGGAAGAACTCCCTGTTCCACGTCCAGTGCGTCGTGGTCATCGCCATCTGTGCGCTGTGCGAGGAGGACGAGGACCTCTTCATCTCCCTGGGCTTCATAGCCGCGAAGCTGAAGAGGGCCTTCGAGATCAAGGAGACCCAGGAGGGGATCTGGCAGCTGACTGCCATCATGAACAAGATGGCTCCGGGGTCATCGAAGAGGCTGCTCGCCGACCCCGGCGTCCAGATGGAGCTCATGAAGAGCAGGCGCTCGCCGATCATCAACTGGACGATGCACCTCGACGAGATGTACCGGCACGAGATGATCCCCGGGAAGAGGGCCTATAGGGTAAAGATCGAGGAGGAGGTTTTGAAGCTCGAGGTACTTTGATTTCGATTTGCATGCAGAAGCTAGATCATGACCACCCGCAAAGCGGGTGGTGTGCTCTTAGGGTATAACCCTAGGACTGCCGGGCCAGCGCCTAAAGGAGCTGGCCCGAACTTCGTTCAGGCCGCATTGCTGCTTGACCCGTGGCACGCCGGTCAAACCGGCTACCTCCGCGCGAACGGGTCCTCGTACTCCTTGACGCTCAGCTTGTCCAGGGCGACGTCGGCCTTCTCCTGCTCCCGGATGTACTTCGCGATCGTGGCCTCGTTCAGGCCGACGGTGGACACGTAGTAGCCCTCCGCCCAGAACTTCCTGTTGCCGAACTTGTGCTTCATGTTCGCGTGCTTGTCGAATATCATGAGCGAGCTCTTGCCCTTCAGGTACCCCATCACACTCGACACGCTGTACTTCGGCGGTATCGCGAGCAGCATGTGCACGTGGTCGGGCATCAGGTGCCCCTCTATGATCTCTATCCCCTTGTACTGGCAGAGCCTCCTGAGGATCTCCCCTATGTCCCTCCTCAGTTGGTTATATATGACTTTGCGCCTATACTTCGGCGTGAACACGATGTGGTACTTGCAGAGCCACTTCGTGTGCGAGAGGCTGTAGGCCTTCTGGGCCATGGCCAGCCACCCCCTTCTGTTCCGGAATCCCGGCGGCCTGAACAATCGCCAATATCCGGCGAGGGGGTGGTTTTGTAAAGCCGGGTTGTCGTCCACCCGCATAGCGGGTGGTGTTCGGTGCCCCGCGCTGCGCGCGGCGCACAGGCTAAAGCCATTCACAAGAGAGGGGCCGGGCATCACTCTTCGATGCCCGGCCCCTCCACAGCGCCATCGCAGCTGCTGCTAATTATATTTCCCGGCGTAAATCAAATGAACTCATCGTGAGACCGCCCGCACTGCAGAGCTCCGCATCATGCATAAAAGCACCTACGGGCTTCACAGTGGGTCAAGCTGCGAGATGAGCTCCTCGCCTTTAGAGACACCTCTCTGCAAAAGCGACAGCCTCTCACCACTGGACAAATCTGCGCTCGCTTCGTACTGAAGAATGGCATCGTTAACCGCAACATAGGCGCGACGATAGGCGTCAGCCAAAACAGAGAATCGAAACATCGCCCCTGAAACCCCGAAAATCAGAGAGACCGCCGTATATATCACCACTCTGCCGGTAATCTCGACGGGCGAAACCAAATTTGCGTACGCCATATCAACCAGAACCATAAGGGAGAAGATTAGTGACGCACCCTGGGTCACTCTGTGCCATCCGGCGAATATAAGAGACCCACGACACCAGTCCCTCTTCAGATAATACGCTTGCTGGACCAACGGCTCCCGACTAGAGCAGTCATCATCCTTAAACCGAGACCGTGCGTTCAGGTTGAACCAGACGATGTAGAACACCAGTGTCCCCACAACGAGGAAACCACATACAAACAGAATGCCCGCGCTGCTCACAAAGCCTGCTGCCTCGGTCAAATCTAGCATTGGTCCCAAATCACCTCCTTGACTCGCCTGTCAGTTTCTGTATCGCCGTTCGATCGTCCGCAACCCCTGTGCTCGCATCAACTCAATCAGCATGGTGCGCGCAGCAAATCACTAGCCTAAGTTCATGCGCTGAAAACGCGGACGATCCTACCCCACTTGCTCCGAGTATCTGGGCTCGTGAACGAGGGCACAAGCCCGAAAGGCCTCCTCAAGAGGTCGTCGAGATACCCCAGGCGTTCGAGAGCCGACCGTGCAGACGGGTTCACGATCTCGAACGCGAGGCAGACGACGCCCAGAAGGCCGTCGAGGTTGGCCTGGCGGTCCTCAGGCCCCAGGCAGCGCCTTTCTCCGAACCCCGCCATGGCGGCATCGGAGATGGACCCTTGGCGAAACTCGTCCGGCGTCAGCCCCAGGACCGATTGGCAGTCAGAAGCCGAAAACACGCGGACGATGTCAACCTTGTCGGCGTCCCGGACTATCTCGCAGAACTCGCGCGTCCTTGCGCCGAGTCCGTCGGGCAGCCTCAGACCGCTGTGCAACTCGACGGCGCTCATGACGATGCCGCTCCACTCCGCGTCATCGCAGAAGTCGGCCACCCGCGCACCCTCGACACCCTCGAGGACCTCCACGCCGAGCTCCGCGTGCCCCACCGATTCGGCGTCGCGGAACGTGCTCCAGCGCTTCAGCTGCTCAAAACGCCCGATGTCGTGGAGCAGGCCGCACAGCCAGGCGAGGTCAGCGTCGCCCCCGTGCAACCCCTCGGAGCGGGCGATCTCGTCGCACAGCTCGGCGACCCTGTACATGTGCTCCAGCTTCAACGCGACCTTCGGGTCGGATGCGTCGAACCGGGAGACGTAGCCCTCGAAGACCCGGAGCGCCAATTCCCTGGAGAACCCGCCGGTCCCCGTCATCGCACCGCCCGCGCAACGCATGTCCAGCACCCGGGCCCGCCTAGAGCCCGGGCTTCCTCCACACCATCTTGTCCACCACGCCGGTGTAGGACTGGATGATCTTGACCACCTTCGTGGACACGGACTCGGTGGCGTAGTCGGGCACCGGAGCCTCGGGCCACGAGCCCTCTGAGTCCAGCGCCACGGCGGTGCGCACCGCGTTGATCAGCCCCCTCTCGTCTATGCCCGCCAGCACGAAGCAGCCGCGCTCCATGGCCTCGGGGCGCTCGGTGGAGGTCCTTATGCAGACCGCCGGGAAGGGAGCGCCGATGGAGGCGAAGAAGCTCGACTCCTCGGGGAGGGTGCCGGAGTCGGACACCACGCAGAATGCGCGCGACTGGAGTTTGTTGTAGTCGTGGAAGCCCATCGGCTCGTGCGTGCGCACGAGGGGGTGCAGTTTGAACCCGGTCCCCTCCAGGCGCTTGCGGCTCCTGGGGTGGCAGCTGTAGAGGATCGGCTTGCCGTACTCCTCGGCCAAGGCGTTGACCGCGCCGAACAGGCTCTCGAAGTTGACCTCCGTGTCGATGTTCTCCTCGCGGTGGGCGGACAGGAGGAAGTAGCCGCGCTCCTCCAGGCCCTCGCGCTCCAGCACGTCCGAGGCGTCGATGGAGGCGAGGTTCGCGGAGAGCACCTCCGCCATGGGGCTTCCCGTGACGAAGGTGCGCTCCGGGGCGCAGCCCGTGAGCACGAGCCAGCGGCGGGCGTGCTCGGAGTAGGCCAGGTTCACGTCGGAGATGACGTCGACGATGCGGCGGTTGGTCTCCTCGGGCAGGCACTCGTCCTTGCAGCGGTTCCCCGCCTCCATGTGGAAGATGGGGATGTGGAGCCTCTTGGCCGGGATGGCGGAGAGGCAGGAGTTGGTGTCGCCGAGGACGAGCAGGGCGTCGGGCTTCGTCGCGACCATCAGCTTGTAGCTGCGGTCGACGATGTTGCCTATGCTCTCGCCGAGGTCGGCACCCGCGCAGTTGAGGTAGACATCGGGGTCGTCGAGCTGGAAGTCCCGGAAGAAGATGCCGTTGAGCGTGTAGTCGTAGTTCTGGCCGGTGTGCGCGAGCATGCAGTCGAAGTGCCTGCGGCACTTCTTTATCACCTCGGAGAGACGGATGACCTCGGGGCGGGTGCCCACGATTATCAGGAGCTTGAGGCGGCCGTCACCTTTGAACGAGACGCCGGAGAAGTCGGTTGCCACGCTACACCTCCTCGTAGTACGTGTCGGGATTGCTCGGGTCGAAGGGCTCGTTTGCCCACATGACGGTGACGAGGTCGTCGGTTTCCGAGAGGTTGGTGATCGAGTGCGTCATGCCCGGGGCAATCTCGACCACGGTCGGCTCCGCCCCGGAGACGCGGTACTCGTCCACGGGGTACGGATTGCCGTCCCCGTCCAGACCGATGCGGCGCAGGCGGATGAGCGCCTCCCCGGAGACGACCAAAAACCTCTCCCACTTGGTGTGGTGCCAGTGGTTGCCCTTGGTCACGCCAGGTTTGGAGACGTTCACGGACACCTGGCCCCTGTCGGGCGTGCGCAGGAACTCCGTGAAGGAACCCCTCTCATCCCGGTTGGCCCCGAGCGGGTACGCGAGGGAGCCGGCCTCGTAGTAGCTCTCGAATGTGCTCCACAGCTTCTTGGAGAACGAGCCCTCGGAGAGGTCGAGCAACGACAGGTCGTCTCTGCTCGTTTTGAAGGACCTCAGCAGCCCGACGATCTCGCCGAGGGTCGACCTGTCGGTGGTCGGCACGTAGCAGTATCGCCCCTCCGGGTCGGGCACGGGAGAAAGACCGTCGTAGCCGCAGCGGTGCTCCTCACCCAGCAGCGCGGAGAGCATCTCCCCAACCAGGTCGTCGATGTAGAGCAGCTCCAGCTCCACCGACGGGTCGGAGACCTCGTAGGGACGGCCGTTGGCTATCGCGTCGCAGAAGGTGGCCACGGCCGAGTTGTACCGGGGACGACACCACTTGCCGTAGAGGTTCGGAAAGCGGTAGACGAGCACGCGCGCGCCGGTGCGCTCGGAGTACTCGAAGAGCAGTTCCTCGCCCGCGCGCTTGGACTCGCCGTAAGGTGAGCCCTCGTAGCGGCCCACGAGCGAGGCCTGCGCCGAGCTCGCGAGCATGACGGGACAGCGGTTACCGTGGTGCTCCAGAAGCGAGAGCAACTCCTCTCCAAAGACGTGGTTGCCGCGCATGAAGTCGGCAGGGTCCTTTGGGCGGTTCACCCCCGCCAGGTTGAACACGAAGTCGGCCTCCGCGCAATAGAGCGAAAGTTCCTCCCTTGACCCATCTCTGTCATACTCGTAGACGGTGAGGGGCAGTAGGGTTTGGTATCGCCCCCTGTGATCCTTTCCGTCGCGTATCGCCTTCAGGCTTTCGCAGAGATTACGCCCAACGAAGCCCTTAGAGCCGGTTACTAGCACTTTCATCTATCGACTTTTCCTTTCACTGTGCTTGAAATGTGGCGAAGTATTATGCGTAAGTCATCTCTGAAAACCATGGCCGTAATCGCCAAACTAAGCACAAACGCCAATACGGTAATCGGCGGCGAGGAGAAGAAAGCCGCCGAGGAGCCTGCGATCCAGACCACTGACAAGATGCACGCACCAGGGCTGATGCTAAAGCCCACTTTCCTCCTGAGAATCACCGCTCTGATAAGCAGGTTCACGAGAAACCCGGCAAGCACAGACACGTTGACGCCGTTTGCACCTAGCAGCGAGATGGCTGCCGGCGCGCATGCGACAGCGACCATGCCTGCGGCGACGGTTGACGTCCCGACGGTTCTCGTCTCTTTGATTGCGTAGAAGATGTTCCCGACAAACGCGGAATACCCGCTCACGAGCGCAACGACGAGGGAAAGGGGCACGACGTTGAGGGCGTCTCCGTACTCGCCGAGGACGAATAGGGGGAATACGAGCTTCACCAGCGGAAGGAGCAGGGCGAGCGCTGCAACCAGAAACAGCAGGTACTTCCTGCACGCCGCGGTGAAGAACGCGCCATCCGCACCCCTGCTGCTTGCAGAGAAAGACAGGTCTTGCCACGCATACGTGAAGCACGTGGTCGCAAGCACTATGATCTGACCGAACTTGTTGCCCACCGAGAAAACGCCGCTCGCAGCATCGCCGCACATATAGTTGAATACCAAGCGCGAAGCGCTTGAGAGCAGCCAATACGAAGCCGTGTTCAGGCACAGGGGCGCAGCGAACCGCAGCAGCTCCCTCATGAGGGTTCCGTCCGCTTTACAGTCTCTCACCAGCGAGCCGAGACGAATCGACCGCCCAAGGTAGACGCACTGCGCAACGGCCCCCATCACGAAGCTGATATAGAGCGCGGAGTAGTCAACATTGAGCACGAGTATGAGCATGAGGTTCGCTGCAACAACCACGACGCTGCTCAGAATCCCCGAGATAGTAAATTCCTTGTTCTTTCCGTATCCGCGAGCAACGAACCCGAAGTACGAGGACGCCGCGGACGCGATGCCGTAAGACACGACCCAGGCAGGATGTCCCAAAGAGAGTGCCGAGCACACCGCACAACCAAGCACCACGAAAAGCGCCGTTGCTCCGCACATGAGCACTAGACCCGACTTCACGACGGATGCGCGACCCGCATCGTCGGATCTGTCGTACATGTAGCGCATCACGGCTGACCAGAGCTCGAAGTATGCAATCGAACTCGCAATGGTGATTATCGTCAGCGAGATGTCATACTCACCGTAGTCGGCGGCAGGAATCTGCGACGTGTACAGGGGCAGCATGACGATGCCGAGAGTACGCGACAGGCCCGTCCCCACCAGAAACAGCAGCGAGTTCTTGATGAATCTTCCTTTACTGCTCATTTCAGCATCCTCCGAATTCGAGCGAGAACAGGGAGACGGGAATAGATTCTGCGAGAGATAGACAGCCGGTAGAACTTCCTTGCAACGTAGGAGAATCCTCTTGATTTGAGTGCTGCGTACACTTCCTTTCTAGCAGGAGGCAGCTCCTTGCCTCGAACGAGACCCGCGTTGTGCTCGATTGCCGTTTGCACATCTTGCTGGGAGACCTTGAAGCTCTCCTTTACCGAATCCCACAACCGATCGCCAGCCCGTGTGTTTGTCAGGACCATGGAGACTCCGTTTTTCGCGTCGAAGGATGGGTCTACTTCCTCAATGCCCCAGAAGCTGCCGAGTGTGATGTCGGAGACGCGTTCGGCCGATGCGTAGCGACAGTCATAGCAGGGCATGTCGAAGCAGTCGCATTTCCCGAACGCATGGTGGTACGGAACCTCGCGGTAGTCGTCTATGGTTACAGACGACACTTCACCCGATGGCCTCTCGAACTCCACGACCGTCGTGTGGGAGAAACCGTTCTTCCTCTTGTCCCTGAACCTGAAATCAACGATTCGGCCTTTTAGCTTCCGCTCCAAATCCGATATCTGTTCGGCGAAGAAACCCGGGCTTGGGACGCCATAACAGGGAAAATCAACCGTCAGGAGATTCTCAGGCGAACCGCCGAGATACGACTTCGCTGCCGCAACCTGGCAGGGCAGACCAGAGAAGAGCACCTGCCTGCCGGACGCTAGCGAGCGGCCTATACCTGCGTAGACATCCTCCCCGATTAGGCTCTGGACGTATTTCGACCCAGACATGCGCCGGACCATCTCCAAGTTGTCCGTTAGTGCGTGCACAGCCCTCATCTCCTCGTCCCATACGACACCGCAGACGAGGCCGCCATGCCTGATGACGCTCGAGGCGAGCGCACGGAACGCACCCCCGCTCGTGGACTCGAGCAGCTCCCCGACATCAACCGACTGAGCGGCGAAAGCGCTCTCGAGGGCAGACCTTTCGCACGTCTGCACGAGGTGACAGGCTCCTGCGCAGGCACCGCAGCCCGTGCACCTCGAAGCGTCGAGCTTGGGGCGATAGAATCCCTCATCGTTCGGCCCCTGCATGATTGCCGAATTTGGACAGGCCGCCACACAGGCGAGGCAGCCCGTGCACTCTTTCTCGACCCGCTTGGCGCAGCACCCGTCATCGGCCTGCCCCCGTTTTTCCGAAACGACCGCGCACATCAGCGATCAGTCCCCGAGCCCCGCGGAGGGCGGCACGGAGTGCCCCCCCCCTGCATTCCTAAGCCGATTCATCCGCGCCATCCTCGCATGCTCCTTCTCGAAGTAGTCGCCGCACACCGCTTCCACGCCCGCATCTGCCAGCACGGAGAAGAACTCCTCCCTTTTCGACACGGCGTATCCGTGTCGATACACCGACATATCGAATCCCTTGACCGGGACCTCGGTGACCGCGCCTCCCAAAGAAGCAAGCGCAGCTTCCCCCTTCCGCGTATTGGCGAGAACCAGTGACGTACCCAGGTCGTCATCGTTCTCCTCGTCTATCAGCCAGTAGTCTGCCAGCGTCACATCCGACAAGTGGCGCCTGTAAAGATCGCAGTCATAGCAAGACCTGCGCAGGGAATAGTTGTGCAAGAAGAAGAAGTACTGGCAATTGTCCAGCGACGCCTCCTCCTCGACGGCTCCATCCGCGTAGTACCAGCGCATATGCTGCTCGCGCCAACCGTGCTCCTTCTCGCGGAACGTAACGTCCGTGACAGGAACCCCGCGCCTCGATTCTTTGAGACGCACGTAATCCGAGAACATGCCAGGGGACGGAACCCCATGGCAGAAGAAATCGACGGCAAGAAGGTTATCGCGCATGTCTCCTAGGTACAGGGATAAACCTGCTATTTGGCACGGAGTTCCGCAGAACAGGACTCGTCTGCCGAACTTGAGCGCTGCCTCAACATCTCGATAGCAGCTGCGAGCATCGCTCTGTGCATACTTCGAACGCAGGATGCGCGCCAGGTCCACTTCCTCCGACGACCTGTGAACCACGCTTCGCGTCGCAGCGTCATAGACGGCGCCGAATACGACTCCTCCCTGCTTCTGAACGGTGTCCGCAAGGAGGCCGAAGACGCCGCCGGAGGATCCAGCGGCCCTTGCGACAGGGTCGGAGGCATAGCACCCTGCGACCTGAATCGGTTCGTTTTCGTTAGGTTCATTGTCTACTTGACAGCACTTGATACACACACTGCAGGCGATGCACTTCTCATTATCGATCGCAGGCTGGTCAAATCCCTCGGCATCGCGATCCATCATGAGAGCGCCCGTCGGACAAGCAATGGCACAAGCGCCACAACCCGTACAGAGATATTCGATCCCCTCTATGTCTTTGACCGTTGCTTTTGCCATACTCCTATTCACCAATCCCAGCAAGTGCGCGATCGAGGAAGTCCATGCTGAAGGAGCGCCAATCATTGAGTCTTTCGTGCACGTCATCAAAATCGAGATTGGCGTCAAGCGCAGACGCCCATTCCGACGGAGCCACTGTATATCTTGCCTCGAGGCCAAGGCGACGAAGAAGCCCTTCCATGCGCGAGTTCATGGATTTCGCCGAACCAGGGACATCGCGCGGGAACACAATACAGGGACGGCGGTAGATCACCGAGAACACCGTCGCGTGGAACGAGTCCGTACAGACCAGCTCGGCCCCGCGCATGATTGCGAGGAACTCCGAGGGGCCTATGTTCCAGCGCGTCTTGAACACGGGATCGACCGCAGCGGGAATGTTGACGACTTCGAGGCCGAGCTTCCTCGCGGTCTCCTTGATGAGCTTGTCGTACTCACTCCGCTCGCCGAATTTGTACACGGCGATATAGCGATCGGGCAGCCATTCCGGCTTCTTTGCGATGGCATCCCAATCGGAGGCGGTGAGCAATAAGGTCGGGTCGACCACGACGGGTGCTTCGATGCCTGCGTGCTCGGCGAGAAGCCGCGCGCCGCTATCCTCCCTTACCGACACGAAATCGATGTGGCCCACGTATTCGGAGAGGTTTTGTTTGCAAGCTTCGGGAATGATTGAGACCCCGAAGCTTGGAGCATAGGCAATCGTTCTGGCTTTACCAGAGGCGAACTGCAAGAAGTAGCCTGGATCGTTTTTGCCGCCATGCACTCGGGGGTTCCATACTTGGTCGCTTCCGCAGACAAAGGCGTTATAGCGACCCACTTGCTCCTGCAGCGTGCTGTAGTCAACGCGTGCGGGTGACAGTGAAAGATGATCTTTAAGAAACTCCTTGAATAGACATTCTCTAGTCATACGCTTTCTTTTTGTCGCGACAACCGCCAAGCTCTTCGTCAGCGAGTCACCTGATAGAAAAACCCCTTTGAATCTTGCGGCATATCCGGCCTTCACACCCAAGGCGGGCTCTTTCTCGCCCTGATATCGTATATCCTCTGCCTGAAAGCCGCGCTGCTGTAAATAAAATTGCAATGCGTACGCTTGCAGAACAGCACCATAATTGTCGCTAAAAGACGGTGTTGATGTGAGTATTCCGATTTTTGCCGACATCTACTGAATCGCCTCGCTCTCTCGCCCCTCCAAAGCCAGCTGGACGTACTCGGCGGTCTTGATCTTCTCCACCGTCCCTGCCACGTCGAGTCTGCGCGTGTTGTGGCTCGTGTAGGAGTCGTCAGCCTGGGTCTGAACCGAGCCCACCGTGAAGCGGTCGTAGTTGAGGTCGCGGGAGTCGCAGGCCACGCGGAAATACTCGCCCATGTCCTCGGCGCGAAGCATCTCCTCGCGGGTCATCAGCGTCTCGAAGAGCTTCTCTCCGTGGCGGGTGCCAATTACCCTCGTCCCGGTCTTGCCGAACAGTTCCTGCACCGCCTCGGCCAGGTCGCCGATGGTGGCGGCCGGCGCCTTCTGGATGAAGAGGTCGCCGGGGTTCGCGTGCTCGAAGGCGAAGCGCACGAGCTCCACGGCCTCATCGAGGTTCATGAGGAAGCGGGTCATGGAGGGATCGGTGACCGTCACGGGCTCCCCCGCCTTTATCTGCTTGATGAAGAGCGGGATAACCGAACCCCTGCTGCACATGACGTTGCCGTAGCGCGTGCAGCAGATGGTGGTGCGTCCGGCGCCGTTCCTCGCGTTGGCGTAGATAACGGACTCCATGAGGGCCTTGGACTTGCCCATGGCGTTGATGGGGTAGGCGGCCTTGTCGGTCGAGAGGCACACCACGCGCTCCACGCCCTCCTCTATCGCGGCGTGCAGCACGTTGTCGGTGCCGATGACGTTGGTGCGCACGGCCTCCATGGGGAAGAACTCGCAGGAGGGGACCTGTTTGAGAGCGGCGGCGTGGAAGATGAAGTCGACGCCGCGCATGGCATCGCGAACGCTCTGGGCGTTGCGGACGTCGCCGATGAAGAAACGCACCTTGCCTGCGTGCTCAGGGTAGCGCTCCTGCAGGCGGTGGCGCATGTCGTCCTGCTTCTTCTCGTCGCGCGAGAATACGCGGATCTCGCCGATGTCACTTGTCAGAAAGTGCTTCAGCACGGTGTTGCCGAAGCTGCCCGTGCCACCGGTGATCATGAGGGTCTTACCGTTAAAAGGGGTGCTAGCGCCCATCTTCTCCTCCTATGGTCTCTACTAAAACGCAAAACGCCGATGGCGTGTTGTTCCAGAATCTGGTTTTGAGCTCGTCATACGAGATCGGCTCATGGTCGGCATCGAGATATCCGACTAGCCGCGCAGCTGCCATCGCAGGATCACCGCGCTCGTCGAGCATCAATGCATCCCCGTACCGCTCGAGATAGGGAAGGCTCGGTTCGGAATCGATGGGGTAGGTCGCTATGATCGGCTTTCGAAAGGCCATGTACTCAAATATTTTCGACGGGGTCATATTGGCGAGTCGGTTCCCCAGCGTAAGAAGATAATCAGCCGATGATAGCAAGCGAGAAACCTCTTCGTGAGGCACCCTGCCCCTCATCTCGATCCGACCGTCTTTCGTGCATGCTTCAATCAGAGTGCGGTTGGTTTCGTCGCCCACAAACAATACGCGAAGCGATTCGTCGGGAATGAAACTGAGCACATCGATGAAGAACTTAGGAGAGCGTATTCCCCCGGGAAGCGTCCCAGCGTACACGATGGTCTTCGCCTTGCTTGGTCCGACGTTCGGTCGCAATTCAAGCGCCTCATTGATATCGAGAAGCGGCAGATCAAGAAAGCGCAGCTTGTCAAACCAGGGCTCGTCGCAGCAATGCTCCTCGTGGAAGCGTCTTGACGATTCCATCGCTACAACAGCGTCCGCGTTCTCAAGAAGCTGCCGGTTCCAGCGTTTTCCGCGCTGCTTGATCTCCTCGGCATTAAGAAAACGCGGCCCATGACCGCCGGTGAAGCTGTCTAGATACCATGCTATGAAGCGTAGCCTCGGGTTGTCCTTCTTCGCTTCATGAGAAGCGATAATGGCGTCAAGCTGTGTATAGGCCCCTATAACCACGTCAGCATCGAGGGAGGCGGCTACAACCGCCCTGGACACGCGCTTTGAGTATCGCTTCGAAATCAACGGCCACGAGCGCAGTGCACGAAGCATGCCCACTCGATTGACCGCAATCGCAATCTTTGTCGCCAAGCGATTGCCTTCAAAGCGCGCAAGCAAGTAGTCTATGCTCCTCGGCCTAATTCGAACGTAATCCACGAACGGTAAGCTGACGGAATCATCAATCTCGCGGTTGCAAACCCACGTGACTTCGTGTCCTCGCCTCATCAATTCATCTATAACCGCTCTCGCGCACAGGCCATTTGCCGAAAAGCTTTGTAGGACAGCGACTACGATTTTCATGATTTCTCGCCCCCCTCACACCTGATTCGCTGCGTGTTCTCAACACGGAGCACGCCCTCAAGCAAGATGAGGAGGAAGGCAAACCTGTAGGAGAAGAGTATGGATTCGTACGCCATCACGACTGCAAGCAATACACATAGGGTCCTCGACACATGCCCATGACAGCGTAAAAAAAGTCGGGACATGAAGAGTGCGAGGAAGAGGAACCCGATGACCCCCGAGCAATTCAACGTCTGGAGCCATGATGCGCAGTAGTTCAACCCATCGGAATCGAACCCTGTCTCCAAGCCGTAGTACCCGAGATACGATCCCAGATTGTTTAGCCCCACGCCAACAATCTGATGGTACGGATCCATCAGCGAATAGCTTATGAAGCCCCTGAATACTCGATTGTCAATCGACCCGCCGTCTATAAACCTGGAGACAGCAGACTCCATCCACTCGATACTATTGAATGGAAGGTAGACAACCGCGACCAACAATACGAGAGATATGACGAGATAGTCAGTTGCCGTTTTCTTCCTAAAGCATACAAAAGCAGCAGTGACGACAATCGTTGCGATGATGCCAGAATTGGCTGAGCTAAGAACATAAGTCAGGATCAAAAGCCCAAAGCGAATAGGGGATTTGCTCTCCTCGTCCATGGCAAACAGCGCTAGCGCTGGAATGGTGAAGAGCGCGTAATAGCTTGGCTCCAGAAAGAAGGAGGATGGTCTGAAATACCACTGATATCTGTCGGTCCAGTTCTCGAAGGATCTTTCAGGGGGAAAGACTAGGCTGTCGTCTAAAACAATGGGAAGATACCCTCCGAAAGCAAAGTGGTAGGCATACTGAGCTAGCAAATAGACAGCCGCAACAGTTACGACGACAAGATAGATGGACTTTACCCACGACCAGGAAAATCTCTTTCTTGCTATGAGAATCAGAACGCCATAGAACACCAACCTGGATACCGACGTAACGAATTCGCCCATGGAGAAGTATGGGAAGGCAAAACCCCCGACAACACTCAATGCGATTGAAACGCAGTAAAACCAAAACAGATAGCGGTCGAGATGAGAGCCCAGTTCCTTCCTGTCCGAAATCAGATAGCAGACAATGAAGGGTATGAGGACGAGCTCGCCCAGGGAAATGACTTGGCCTATACCCGCATACTGCTGAAGAACAGGGAGGAGGATTACGAATATGCAAAAGCATCGGTCGACAATGCTCGGAACAGATACTCTGGAGAGGAGCGCATAACGTCTGACGGCCAGGTTCTCCATAGCTAAACCCTCTCAAAAAAGGAGAGGATGGCCTCATCCGCTCTTTCGTTGTCTGCAAGAACCGACGCAAGCTCATCTGCGCAAGAAGCAGAAAACTCTACAAGGTCAATCCCGGTGAAGTAATTCGCGATAGCGTCTGCCAGGAACTCCGATTCGTAATCCACCGCTAGGCCAAGGCCCTTGGCCTCAATCTCGTCCCCCATAATCGAACCCTTAGTGCAGATTTGCGGCAGTCGGAACTGTAGAGCGTCATAGTATTTGTTGCCCATCGCCCCAACGGTCACGAAATCGTTCTCGTAGACGTTGTGAACGATATCCGTCTCCGAAGCAAACCTCGCCCGCTCGTCGGGATAATAGGGACCGTGGAAGAAGACGTTGCCGTACCCGCATTGCGCCACATGCCTCTTCAGCCGTATCGCGACCTCTTCCTCGCGGCCGTTGTAGTGGAGCTCGAACCGCGAATCTCCGCCCAGAGCATCGATCATGGCCCTATTGGCGCGCTCGTGGCGAATCATGCCCCAGTAACGCACGCGAATAGGAGTGTCGGAACAACGATAGGCACCCTCTCCTCGATGCTCATAAGGGGTTTTGAGGAGATTGTGCTTGAGATACACGCCGCCCGCATTGCGCAGGTACTTCAGATAGGAAGGAGAGCTAGCAAGAACAAGGCCTGCGTTCTGCGAAAGTTTGAGGATGAGCCTCCTGTAGAACCCGAAGTTCTCATGGCTCACATCCCGGTAGTCCAATACATACTTGTCCTGGTAGCGGCCGCTCAGCTGGTCGAGAATCGTTATCCCCGGAGTCGAGTGCAGGACGACGATACGGTCGTACCCCTCCGATTCGATCACGCCAAGCGCAAATTTCCGGAACCTGGCAAAATGGGGCAGCTTCTTCTGAATCGGGTCGGCGTCCTCAATGTGATCCTCGAAGACGAACGACCTGCTCACGCCCTCCGGCACAGGGGCGTCCTCTTTGCCGTTGCGGTTCCAGCTGATCAGGTGAAGCTCGTGTTTTCTGCCAAGCAGGGAGACGTAGTCGTACATATAGGGCATGTGCGCGATGCGGACGAATCCGAGCAGCAGCACCTTCATCGGGAGCCACCCCCGTCAGCGATATCGGCAAGAACGTCCGCCATCTTCTTCACGCACACGGTACGTGACAGGTTCTTCCTCGCATATGCGCGGCCATGGCTGCGGAGGTGTTCGAGCCGACTCGAATCCCCGTGCAGCTCCTTAATGGCAGAGGCAAGCTCCCCGGCGTTGTCAATCTCGACGCATATCCCCAAGTCGTCGCGTTCCACCATCGCTGCATACAGGGAGTCCTTCTCAACTGAGCTCACTATCGCCTTGCCGCATGCGAGCAGAATGGGCATCTTCGAGGGCGTGCCCGTGTAGATGACCTCCCGCCGCAGTGGGATGAGGCATATGTCGCCAGCGGAGTACACATCTGGAACCATATCGACAGGCTGAAGAGGATAGAACTCCACGTTGGAGAGACCTTGCTCCCTCACCGCCTCGACGAACTGCTCTTTTACGCATCCGTCACCGACGATCTGGATTACGATATCGGACTCGTCCCTCAGCAGCTTGGCGACCTCGAGCATGGTCCTCCAGTTAAATTGGAGCCCGATGCTGCCCGCGAATTGCACGTAGAACTTGTCCCGGGGTATGCCGAACTTCTCGACAAACCGGTTGCTCTCCCATTCGATATCATATTCGCGCCGATCGTCATACCAAGGAGGCACAACTCGCAGCTTCTTGCGCGGACAGCCGGCTTTCGCGCACGCCTCGACCATATCCTCGGAGAGCACCACCACTGCGGAGGACATGCGGTAAACCAGCCGCGAGAGCAGATCCATGCCCGTATAGACCAGTTTGTTGATGTTCAGGCTTTTCGTCTGCCCCGGCCATACGTCGTAGACGTTGTAGAGCACGGGCTTTCGAACGAATAGCTTGAGGAGCACTTCTTGGAAGAATACCGTCGGGCACGACTGGAGAAACACCGCGTCGCAATCCCGATGCTTCCTTGCGTAGGGGATCATCTGAAATGCATATTTCGCTTCGTCAAGGTATCGTTTGACGAAATTGCTCTTGTCTATGACCTTCCGTGGCAGCGTGTCGGACGTGAAGCCCTCCCTGCCGACAAGCGTCTCGGGCAGCGTATCGTACTCATGTTTTCGTTCGCTCTGGATGAGATGAACGCTATGGCCCAGCTTCAGGAACCCATCGATGAGCTGCTCCGCCATCTGATTGTTCGGACTGGCGGTATCAAAGCCGTCCATCGTGATGTAGAGAATATTCATTCGGACATCCTTTTCTGCTACCGGCCGGTTCTCTTCTTGCCAAACATGACTCCAAAAGTCCCGATGAAACATCTGAGGTCCATTGCGAACCCCGCGCTCCTTGCGTACTCGAGCTCGATTCGCTGGCGTTCCCCGCTCTCGAACGTGGCATCGTTCCTCCGCGTCGCCTGCCAAAGGCCTGTAATTCCCGCAGGAACGGAAAGCACGGTTCCCGCCTCATCCCCGAACCACTCAATCTCCTCACTCGAAACGGCACGCGGGCCGATGACGCTCATGTCGCCCTTGAGCACGTTCAGGAAGTTCGGCATCTCGTCGAGACTCAGCCGACGCAGCTTCCGTCCGAGAGGCGTTATGCGCGGGTCGTCGTCGACCTTGCGCTCGCGGTGCCACTGCGCGAGCTGCTCCGCGTCCAGGTACTTCTCGACGTCGTCGGAATCGGCCACCATGGTGCGGAACTTGTAGATGCGGAAGGTCCGCCCCAGACGGCCGATGCGGGTCTGGGAGTAGATTGGCGAGCCCTTCGTATCCGCAACGATCGCCAAAGAGAGGACCAGACCGGGTATAAAGCCGACGACGATCACGCAGGCGCTGAACACGAGGTCGAACAGCCTCTTCGCGAAGCGGTACAGCGGCGGCCTACGGTCGAGACTCCTGCACTGCTCGGCGAATGCGTCCGTCCCTAGTTTTGGCGTCCCCCTTCGACACTCCACGCCCGCCTCACCGAGAGATACCTCCACCGGGAAGAGAGCATCGGATCCCGCCGCAGCCGTCGCTGCTCTGTCCGTAAGGTTGTTTGCCATTTACGCCACCGTCCCAACGGCCGCGAAAGGAGCCCGCGCGAAGGCACAGAGATGCCGTCCCGAGGTGCCCTCCGGGCCCCCGAAAACGGCAAAAGACAAGAATTGGAAGCTGGTATAATGGTGGCGTGCACCCAAGGAAGTTCCCGGGCGACGCTCGCATTTTTGCAGGTCAAGTGAGGAATTTTCTGGATGCGATAAGGATTTGGTCGGCTCCCCGTCGCCCGGTGTCCCTATTATTACCGGAGCCATGGGCACCATGCACACGTATGCCACCGGTGGAATCAATGCCAGCGCAACACCCACCACCCCAACCACCAGCAAGGCTGTCATCAAGGGTCCTAATACGAGGTTGGCGAGCGGTGCGACCAGCGAGAGCTCGCCAAAGATGGGCATGGTGATGGGAAGCGTTGCCCATTGCGCGCAGAGGGTGAGCGCAAGCGCCTGCGCCACCGCCGGCGGCATGTGCAATGATTGCAAGACATAGTCGAGATACGACGCGAACAGCACGATGAAGCACACGCTCGCAGCAGAAAGCTGAAATCCCAGGTCGAAGACCACCCCGGCATCGCACATGATGAGCACGATAACCGTGATAGAAAGCGCGGACACCGCATGCGACCTACGTCCAAACAGCCCCACACCCATCGCAATGCATACCATGACGAGCGAACGCATCGCAGAGGCGGAGCCGCCGGTGAGCACGGCATAAAGGGCCATCGCTATCGCGAGGACAGCGCACCGCACCATACGAGGAGCCCGAATGGCGTCGAGCAAACCCGCCAAGAGCGCGGATACGAGCGCAAGATGGCTGCCCGACACCGCCACGAGATGACTCGTACCGGTTGCCGCAAACAAATCGGCATACCGTCCCGCATTCAGCTCGGTTGTTCTTCCCAACACGATACCCGCGGTAAGCGCCCGCGCCTCGCGCGATGCCGGCTCGATGAGCTCCAGGATATGCGATCGTACGCTTGTGAGCGGATCGGCTTGGAGCTCGCGTGAGATCACCCGCACAACCGAGACCTCCGCGACGCATCCTTCCATAAACAACGAGCGCGACCAGGTATCGTCTTGTGCAAGCGGAGTCGCCCTCCCCACCACGCGGTAGCGATACCGCGGGTCCAGAGCCGTATCTGATGAGAGCTGCACGAGCGCCACATCGTGCCCGGCATCATCACACACCACAGCGCGGGTGCGCACGCCGTACGCCGAAACAGACGGATCGCCCTGGGGTTGCACGGTATATGCGCTTACGGGCCGCTCGAAAAAAGATGACGTATCCGCCGCTCGCTGAACAAGTGCCATAGATGCAGCACCTGATCCGAGCACCAGGCCAAGCGCAACCGGCAGCAAAGCCCGAACCCAAGCACCATGTCCCGTAACCACCCGCACCACGACCCCGATGAGGCCTGTCGCCACAAGTGCAGCCGTGCCGGCGATAGGCAATGAGGGACGCGGGCGCCATCCAAGCTCAAGGACCAGCATTGCCGCTGTCAGCACCGTGAGCGCGCACCAGGTACTCGAGGGCACGAGTGGACGCGGTGGAAACTCAGCTGTTGCGTGTCGCCTCCTCATATGCGTATCGAACTTTTGAGCTTCTCGAATTTCTTTTCGCCGATGCCCGAGACGCGCATGATATCTTCGATCGAGGTGAACGGACCACCCTGCTCCCGCTCGTCGATAATCGCCCGGGCCGTTGAGGGCCCTACCCCGGGCAACTCATCGAGCTCATCAAGCCCGGCCGTATTGATGTTCACCAGCGCACTTGCTGCGGCATCGCCATCGCCCCCGCCGGTATCAGCTGCATCTGGCGCCATCTCACCCACACGGGGAACATGCACCTTCTCTCCGTCGAGAAGCTTCGCAGCTCGGTTGATTGACGAAAGATCGGCATCAGCGGTTTGACCACCTGCCGCCTCGATGGCATCGATCACGCGCGCATCAGAATCAAGCTCGACCACTCCGGGGCTTGCTACCGCGCCCGTGACGTCAACCTTGATGGCTTCCTCTTCGGCATCCGCCTGAAGCGCTGACACCGTATCCGAATCTTCAGCTGCGCGCTCTGCCCCTGCCTCTGAGCCCTCCTGCGAGCCAGCATGCGTCTGCACGACGAGCGGATCGCGCTGGGCCGTCGATATCCCCAGCACCACCACAACGAGCACAACAACGACTGCCACAAGAGCTGCAACAGGGCGCGATCCAACCGCCTGAACAATGTGCTCGTAGTGCCGATCTTGTTCCAGTTGCGCCATACACAATCACCCCTTGTTCGCATCGTCTCATGCAAACAAGGGGTGCAACGCGTCAAATCAAATTTCTGAAACGCGGTCTAACAAGCATCTAACAGCTGGCTAACAACGCACCTCATCGCCTGGGAGAGCAGGAGCAAGTGCATCGTAGTGCCGCTCACGCCAACGACGTGGCGCCCTGTATGAAGCGCTCTCGAAGTCGCGGTACTCAACAGCCTGAACGAGCTGATCGATCATCGCATCGTGTTCGAAGGCGCTCCATGCCTCATGCACATCGTCGAGCTTGGCATGCGTCTCCGGGCGGCGCGGCATAAACAGGGTGCAGCAATCAGGCGCATCTTGGCACGAGATCTCATACGTCCCGATGCTTTGCGCACGTTCGATGATCTCGATCTTGTCCGACCCAATGAGCGGACGAAAGACCGGGATATCCACGACTTCGTTCACCGCCATAATGTTCTCGAGCGTCTGCGAGGCTACCTGCCCCAGCGACTCGCCCGTCACAATCGCCTTCGCGCCCTCGATGCGCGCGATGCGCTCGGCCACCGCGTACATAACGCGACGATACATGATGACGCGCAGCGAACTCGGGCAATCGAGCGAAATCTGCCGCTGTGCATCACCGAAGGGCACCACGTAGAGCCGTCCAATCTGGATAGCAGGAGCAAGCTGCTCGATGATGTCCTGACAGAGAAACTCGCTCGTATCAGACGTCTGAGGGCGACCGGAAAAATGAACCGGTACGCACACCGCGCCGCGCCGCGCAAGCTGCCAGGTTGCAACCGGCGAATCGATGCCGGACGAAAGCAAGGTAACCACCTTGCCAGCGCTTCCCACAGGAAGCCCGCCCACGCCGCGCACCGACCGCGCGTAGACGTAGACACTCCCCTGGACCACATGCACATAGACCGTTGCATCAGGATCGTGCATGCGAACGATCTTATCGGGAAATGCCTCGCAAAGCACCTCGCCCACCTGACGATTCAAGTCGAGCGAGGAGAGCTCGTAATCGGTGTTCGAACGACGCGCATGCACCTTGAAGGTGGTAAACGATTCCACCTCACCAAGCGCCCGCACCGCGGCCTCACAGTACTCATGTGGATCGCGATTGGTGTGGTACGCAAGGGATACGCGGGCCACACCCGGCACGCGTCGCAGCACATCAAGCGCACGCTCCGCCTCGCCAGGCACGGAAAACGAGATGAGAATATGACCCGAAATGCGCACGCAGGCCGCAACGGAAAAGGCGGCAAGCGCCGCCTTACAAGCATCGATGAGTATGCGCTCGAAGCGAGATCTATTGCGCCCTTTAAGGCCCACTTCGTGATAGTGGACCAAACAGACTCTACTCGCCATGCTACAGCTCAGCTACCTTGTGCCCCAATGCGGTCTCAAACCGATCGTGGTCATAGGAGATGTCACCGTCGACGATCTCCTCCATGGCCATCGAGATGCTGTCCTTACCCGAAAGAGCAATCGTGATGTCGTCGACATCCTGGACAGCGAGCACGCGGCTGTGCTGGCCGCGGAGCATGCTGTTGATATCGCAGGCGCGCTTTGATGCGAGCGCAGCCAGCAGGAACCGGTTGTTATCGGTCTTCTTAAGAAGGTCGTCGATAGGCGGCTTGACTACGGACATGCCTCAGTTCCTTTCATAGGCATCTATGATGCGCAATAAGCCCGAACAGGCGGTTTCCAGATCATCGTTCACGAGAACCTCGTCGTAGCGCTCGGCCAAGGCAAGCTCGCCTCGAGCATTCTCGAGCCGAAGCGCAATCGATTCCGGCGTCTCGGTGCCGCGGCCAACAAGACGCTGCTCGAGCTCCTCGAGCGACGGCGGCTTGATGAAAATCAGCACCGAATCGGGAAACTTCTCTTTCACCTGGAGCGCGCCCTGGACGTCGATCTCCAAAATGAGCGATGATCCCTTATCGAAGTTGCGTCGCACCTCGCTAACGAGCGTGCCATAGCAGTTGCCGTGAACATGCGCCCACTCAACGAACTCATTGGCATCGACGCGACGCTTGAATTCATCCGGTGAGAGAAAGAAATAGCTCACGCCATCGATCTCACCCTCACGTGGCTTCCTCGTAGTAGCGGAAACCGCCAAGCCCAGAGACGGATGCCTCTTGCGCGCAAGCGCTACAAGAGTTCCCTTCCCTGCGCCTGACGGCCCGGAAACTACAAAGAGCTTTGGCTCGATGCGCGACACTATTTGGTGAGCGCCTCGAGAAGCTGCTCGCGCTGACGGACACCGAGGCCCTGAACGCGACGCGTAGCGGAGATGCCCAGCTCGTCCATGATCTTGGCAGCCTTAGCCTTGCCATAGCCGGGGAGCGACTCGATGAGGGTGGAAACCTTCATGCGAGAGGCGATGGGATCATCGGAGTTGAGGACGGACTCGAGGGAAACCTCGCCCTTCTTGATCTTCTCGCGAAGCTCGGCACGGGCGTGACGGGCGGCAGCGGCCTTCTCGAGAGCGGCCTTGCGCTGCTCATCAGTGAGCTGAGGAAGCGCCATTAGAACCTCCAAATACTAGGTCTTACATACACGGTTGTATAAAAAGCGCGATTGACCTTGGAAAATGTAGGTAACCGCATATAACCGGATAATTACCTTAGTCGAAGTGCGGGCAAAGTTCAAGCAAAATACCTGCTGATAGCAGGACCAATCCGCCGAACTCCATAGAACGTTCGCGAACGGTAGCTCAAAACCCGCAGGTCATGTGAGCCTCTACGCGTCGCGCACAAGCTCCTCGACGATCGCCTCGAACGCCGCCACAGGGTCATTTGCGCCGGTAATAGGCCTGCCGATCACCAGATGGCTCGCACCGGCGCGGATGGCGGCGGCCGGTGTGGCAACACGACTCTGGTCTCCCAGCGCGGCACCCGCGGGACGTACGCCCGGCGTCACAATAAGCGCCTCCTCACCTAAGAGTTGACGCATAGCCGCCGCTTCCTGTGGTGAGCAGACAATACCGTCTGCGCCATGGGAGCACGCGAGCTCAGCGAGCAGCGCCGCCTCGGAGGCGACATCGCGCTCGACACCGATACTCGCAAGCGCCTGCTGGTCCATGCTCGTGAGCACGGTGACGGCGATCACGCGCGCACGATCACCCTCGGTAAGCGCCACCGACGACACGCCTTCGAGTGCCGCAGCGGCCATGGGGCCCGCGCCCAATCCATGAATCGTGATGAGATCGGCACCAGTACGCGCAGCAGACGCAGCGGCACCACGAACCTGATGCGGGATGTCGTGCAGCTTAAGATCGAGAAACACCTTGAAGCCGCGCTCTTTAAAGGCAGAGACGATAGCGGGTCCCTCGGCATAGAACAGCGTCATGCCGATCTTGACCCATGTCGCCTTGCCGGCAAGAGCGTCGGCGAGCTCGAGGGCGCGCGGCGCATCGCAATCAAGCGCGACCATAATCCTCGAAGCGGCATCTTGCGCTAGCATTCGAACGCTCCAATCAGCTCGCTGATATGCGATACACCCTGAGATGCGGCCCATGCCTCGAGCTCATCGAGAATGCGGGACGCAGCGTCGGGCTCGGCGAAGCTCGCCATGCCAACGGAGACGACTGAAGCACCCGCCAGGATGAACTCAGCTGCGTCCTCGCCAGTCATGACACCACCAACGCCGCAGACCGGAATATCGACCGCCTGGCATACCTCCCACACCATGCGTACAGCAATGGGATGCAGCAACGGGCCGGAAAGACCGCCGGTAGGCTTCGAAAGCTTGGAGCGGCGCGTATGGACGTCGATCGCCATGCCCGGGATGGAATTGATGACCGTAAGACCGTCGGCGCCTTCTGCCTCGAGGGCCCGCGCGATCTCGGGCAGGCGAACCGGTGCCATCTTAACGAGCAGCGGACGTTTGGTAATCGGACGACATGCGCGCATGACCTCAGCCGCGCCCTCGGGCGTCGAGCCGCACGCCGCACCACCGGCAGCGATATTGGGACAGCTTACATTGAGCTCGAACGCGCTCGCCCACGGGCAAAGCTCCTCAAAGAGCTCAAGTGCAGCAACGTACTCCTCGGTGGAGTGCCCTGCTACCTGACAGATAACCGCCGTTCCCTTGGACGCGAGGTCGGCGAGATACTCCCCCGATTCCTCGACCATGCCGCGCACACCAGGGTTCTGCAGGCCCACCGAGTTCATCATGCCGCCACGGACCTCGGTCATACGGGGCTTGGGGTTACCAGGCCACGGCTCGGCGGCAGAACCCTTCGTGGTGATGGCACCGAGACGTGACACATCGAAGAAATTCTGGAACTGCCAGCCAAATCCAAACGTGCCGGAAGCGGTATTGATGGGGTTCTTAAGCTTCATGCCGGCGAAATCGACGGCCATATCGACAGTACTCACCAGACGACCTCCTGAGCATCGAAGACCGGGCCACACATGCAGGCGCCCTTCATACCGTGAACCGTCTCGACCGCGCACGTGGCGCATGCGCCGAAGCCGCAGCTCATCATGCGCTCAACCGAAGCCTCGCACGAGGCTGCAGCTTCCTCGGCAAGCGCGGCGATCTTTGCCATCATGGGCTCGGGACCGCACGTGGCTACGTAGTCATAATGGCGATCGGCGTCGCGCAGAAGCTGCTCGGCGGGAACGGTGCAGAATCCGTAGTGGCCGAGCGAACCGTCGTCGGTAGCAAGCAAAACAGCACCGGCGCCCGCATCTTTGAACGCATCGGCGCCAACGAGCGCAGAGGCAGTGGCAGCGCCGATACACACATCGAACGGAATGCCCGCCGCACCAAGCTGACGAGCAAGGCAGAGCACCGGCGGCACGCCAATCCCGCCCGCAACGAGCAGGGCGCGCGTGCACCCTTCGGGTACGGTCCAACCATGGCCACCAGGGCCAAGCACGGTGCTCGTGGCACCCGGCTGCATCTGAGCAAGGCGCTCGGTGCCCTCACCCACGACGGCATACCAGATATCGATGGTGCCCTCATCGGGATCTGCCGCGGCAAATGAGAGCGGGATACGCAGCAGGCTCATCGCGTTGCCAGGAACAGCGAGATTGAGGAACTGGCCGGGCTCGAGACGACGCGCAAGCTCGGGCGCGGCGATGCGCAGGGCATAGATGTCCTGCGCGATGGGCTCGTTGGTCACAACGGTGAAGTCATGAATACGAGCGGGAGAAGGCGTTGGCATATGGCTCCCTTCAAAACGATGATGCACGGCCCACGCAGACGCGGGCCGTGCACTCAGCATACCATGACAGGCTAAGGCATCTACGCGTTACAGCACGACACCGTCACGCAGGGTCTGCTTGCCGCCCACGAAGACATCGGTCGCGCGGCCGGTTACCGCGCACCCGTCGAAGCCGCAGTTATCGGCCTTGGACTCATACCCGTCCTCGCCAACGGTCCAGCTGCACGCCGGATTGAACACGGTGAGGTCGGCAAGGGAGCCAGCAACAACACCCACGGGCTCAAGCCCGAGGATGCGGCGCGGGTTGATGCTCATGAGCTCGACCATGCGACCGTAATCGATGGTGCCCTTAGCAACGAGGTTGGTGAGCACAAGCGCCAGCGACGCCTCGATACCGGTCATGCCGAAGGGCGCAAGCTCGAACTCGCGGGACTTCTCCCACGCGGCATGCGGGGCATGATCGGTCACAATCGCATCGACCGTGCCGTCGACGACGCCCGCGATAACGGCCTCGGCATCGGCGGCCGTGCGCAGCGGCGGGTTAACCTTGAGACGCGTATCGTAGGTACCGGTGATGGCATCCTCGGTGAGGAACATATGATGCGGCGTTGCCTCGCAGGTAACCGGCAGGCCCTCGGCCTTGGCAGCACGCACCAGCTCGACGCCACGCGCCGTGGAGATGTGCTGGATGTGCAGCTTGGCACCGGTGAGACGAGCAAGCGCGATATCGCGCGCGATCTGAATTTCCTCGCCCTCGGCAGGCCAACCAAGCAGGCCCAAGCGGGTGGAGCACACGCCCTCATTCACCTGGCCCTCGCCCACAAGGTCCTCGTCTTGGGCGTGGCTCATGAAGGTCTTGTTGAACATCTTGCCGTAGTCCATGCAGCGGCGCATCATGCCTGCGCCCTGGACACCGCGACCATCATCGGTGAAGGCAACAGCACCATGTGCCACCATGTCACCCATCTCGGAAAGAATCTCGCCCTTGAGGCCCTTCGAGCAGGCACCAGCCGGGAAGACGCGGCAGTGGCCCTCGCGCGCGGCGACGGACTTGACGTACTCGACCACCGTGCCGTTATCGGTCACCGGGTCGGTGTTGGGCATGGAGCAAACACCGGTCATACCGCCCTTGGCAGCTGCACGGGTCTCGCTCTCGATCGTGCCCTTGTGCTCGTAGCCGGGCTCACGAAGATGCACGTGCATATCAACGAGACCAGGGACGAGATACTTGCCAGACAGCTCGATGACCTCGCAGGCATCGGCGGAGAGGTTCTCCCCTACCTCGACGATGCGCTCGCCATCAACCTTGACATCCATGATGCCGTCGAGACCGTTGGCGGGATCGACGACGTGGGCACCCTTAAGCAGAAAGGCCATTATCAGCACCTCCAAGAAGCAGATACAAAGCAGCCATGCGGACGCAGATGCCCGCATACACCTGGTCGAGAATCACGGAGCGCTCCGGATGATCGGCCATGTAGGAATCGAACTCGACACCGCGGTTGATGGGGCCCGGATGGCACACGATCGCATCGGGCTTCATGAGCTTCTCGCGGTTCTTGGTGAGGCCGAACAGCTGATGGTACTCGCGCAGGCTCGGGAAGGGCGCACCCTCCAGACGCTCGCGCTGAATGCGCAGCATGTAAACCACATCGAGCTCGGGGAGCACGTCATCGAGCGAGTAGCTCACGTGATCGGCCCCGAGCACCTCGGGCGCCGCGGGAATGAGCGTACCGGGCGCCACGACCGTGACCTCAGCACCCATGATCTTAAGCGCCGGGATGAGCGAGCCGCAAACGCGCGAGTGCGCGATGTCGCCCACGATGCCCACCTTGAGGCCCTCGAAGTTCTGCTTGCGCTCCCAGATGGAATACAGGTCGAGCAGCGCCTGGGTGGGATGGCCATGCTTGCCGTCGCCGGCGTCGATGACATGCGCCGGACTATGCTGCGTGATGATGTAGGGAGCGCCGGCGTGCTTATCGCGAACGATGATCATGTCGATCTTGTACGCGTTGAGCGTCATGACGGTGTCGATGAGGCTCTCGCCCTTCACCGTGGAGGTCGAGGAGCCACCGAAGTTGAGGCTATCGGCAGAAAGGCGCTTCTCGGCAAGCTCGAAGGAAGAGCGGGTGCGCGTCGAGGGCTCGTTGAACATGTTCACGATGGTCTTGCCCTTGAGCGTGGGAACCTTCTTGATGGCGCGCTCGTTGACCGACGAGAACGCCTTGGCGGTCTCGAGGATGGTCATGATATCGGTATCGGAATACTCCGAGATATCGATGAGGTGCTTGTGGTTGAACGACATGGACTACTCCCCTCCCAGCGGTGCCGAGCCCACGCGCGAGCCCTGCACGACATCCGTGATCTCGACGGACGAGCGCCCGTCGACGTCTTTGAGATACAGGCGGACGTTCTCGTCATGCGACGAAGGAACGTTCTTGCCCACGAAATCAGGGCAGATGGGAAGCTCGCGATGCCCGCGATCAACCAGCACGGCGAGTTCGACGCGGCTGGGACGGCCAAGATCCATGACGGCATCGAGCGCGGCACGGATCGTGCGACCGGTGTACAGGATGTCGTCCACGAGCACGACGCGCTTGCCATCGACATCGAAGGGGATGCGCGTAGCGTGAATCTCGGGCGCGATACCCACCAGGTAGTCATCGCGATAGAAGCTGATGTCGAGGCTGCCCAGCGGAACCCGGACCCCCTCGATCTCCTCAATCCTGTCTGCAAGCTGCTTGGCCAGCAGATCGCCACGGGTCACGATGCCCACAAGCGCGAGATTCTCACAGCCCTCGTTACGCTCGAGAATCTCATGCGCGATACGCGTGATCGCGCGATTGATCGCGGCCTCGTCCATGATGACCGCTTTAGGCGTGGTGCTCATCGATCTCCTTCCTCATGCCCGCCGGGACGTCGCTCCGGCAAAAAAATAGATGCCCAACCGCAGCGCGGCAAGACATCGGCAAGAGGCTCGCGAGATCGCGATATATAGCGTCCTTGCGGTATCTCGTACGCGCTTAAAGGTCACGTTTGATTATACACATTGACGCATTGTTCTATACGGCTGAGATTGCCACGCATCAAGCGCACACAAGGGCGCTAGGCGAACTGGTGCTTGTATGCCTCGCAGACCTCCGCCACCGGGCCGTCCATGCGCAAATCGCCCTTCTCGATCCAAATGGCACGATTGCAGATGCGCTCGACCTGCTCGATCGAATGGCTCACAAACAGCACCGTAACCTTGCCAGAATCGATGAAGTGCTGGATGCGTTCCTCGCACTTGTTCTGGAAGAAGACGTCGCCCACCGAAAGCGTCTCGTCGACGATCAAAACATCCGGCTCGGTAACGGTGGCGATGGCGAACGCGATACGCGCCACCATGCCCGAGGAATAGTTCTTGAGCGGCATATCCATGAAGTCAGCGAGCTCGGCGAAGTCGATGATCTCCTGAAGATGCTCGTTGATGAAGTCCTTGGAGTAGCCCAGCAAGGAGCCGTTAAGATAGATGTTCTCGCGCGCGGTAAGCTCGGGATCGAATCCAGCGCCAAGCTCGATGAGCGGGGCGATGTTGCCACGAACCACGATCTCGCCTTCCGAGGGCTCGAGCACGCCAGCGATGCATTTGAGCATCGTCGACTTACCGGAGCCATTCGTGCCCACCAGGCCCACGACCTCGCCCGGACGAATCTTGAACGAGACGTGCTTGAGCGCCTTGAACTCCTTGAAGAACAGCTCATGACGCATGATCTTGATGAAGTACTCCTTCAAGTTGTTGAGCTGCTCGCTCGCGATGTTGAAGATCATCGAGACGTCGTTGACCTCGACTGCGAACTCGGATTCATGTGCCATGGGAATCGTTTCCTGTTCTTTGGTACGAACTTAGATGTAGAGAATGAACTTGTGCTCGGTCTTATGGAAGACGATGAGGCCGAACACCAGGGCCACAAGTGCCCAGGCAACAGCCAGAATGAGCACCGTTGTCGTGGGTGTCGACTGGTATACGATGGCGCAACGCATCATCTCGAGGAAGTTATACATGGGGTTGGCCTTAACCACCCAGATGACGATCTGCGGCGCATTGGAGTTCGTGAGCAGCGACAGATCCCAGAAAATCGGCGTGAGATAGGTCCACGCCGTAAGCGCGACGCTCCAGAGATGAATCATGTCGCGGAAAAAGACCGCCAGCGCGCCAATGAGCAGGCTGATACCGATGCAGAAGACCATGAGCAACAGCAGCGCCGGAATCATCCAAACCAAATGCCACGTGGGCGCAACGCGGAAGAACAGCATGACAACGACGACGGCAATGAGCGAGAAGCCGAAGTTCACCATTGCGGAGAACACCTTCTGCACCGGGAACACCCAGCGATCCACCTTGACCTTCTTGAGCAGGGGCGCCGCCGAGATGATCGACGTAAGACCGCCGTTGGTCGCTTCGCTCATAAGCGAGAACGTGATGTTACCTACGATGAGGTACAGCGGGTAATTCTCGACATTGGAGCCGCGCAGAAAGTACGAGAACACGAAGCTCATGATCATCATCATGAGCAACGGATTGAGCACGCTCCAAATAACGCCCAGCACCGAACGACGGTAGCGAAGCTTGAAATCCTTGGTTACAAGCTGCTGAAGGATATAGCCGTCTTTTTGAAGGCCTGTTTTAGCGTGAGATGCCGATGTGGCTAACGTTGCGTTTGGCACAGAAGCTCCTCATGAGGTTGCTGTTGTTCGCCGATAGGAACGTGGGACATTCTATCACAGCAAATTTTTTCACATTTCTCCTTGCGCATCGTCACGAGTTTTGTATACTAATTTCTGTTGCTTGCGAGCACCTACATTCCTCGGTAGCTCAATGGTAGAGCACGCGGCTGTTAACCGCGCTGTTGTAGGTTCGAGTCCTACCCGGGGAGCCAGATTTTACCACCCGCCTCTCGGCGGGTTTTTTCTTATCTCGACCTACGAGACGCCTCTGCGCAACACACCTATCCGCGGCACGTCGCACCGAACACAGCGCGTGTATACGACATTGACCGCTCAGCGCCGACATGCGGGCTGCTGAGCGGTCAATGAAGCTACAACACAGTTGATGAATGCACGAAGGCAACGTGCCGAACTATTAGCTCTCGACGTAATCCTTGAGCTTGCTCGAGCGCGACGGATGACGCAGCTTTGCCAGCGTCTTCGACTCGATCTGACGGATGCGCTCGCGCGTGACGCCAAACTCGCGACCAACTTCCTCGAGCGTGCGCGGATGGCCATCAACAAGACCAAAGCGCAGCTCAATTACCTTACGCTCGCGATCGGCCAGCGAGTCCAGCACCTGCGACAGCTGCTCTTTGAGCATCGAGAAGCTCGCTGCATCCGGCGGAACAACAGCCTGGGAGTCCTCGATGAAATCGCCCAGCTGGGAATCCTCTTCCTCACCGATAGGCGTCTCAAGCGAGACCGGCTCCTGGCTGATCTTCTGGATCTCGCGCACGCGATCGGCACTCATATCCATCTCGGCACCGATCTCCTCGGGAGTCGGGTCGCGGCCAAGATCTTGCAGGAGCTGACGCTGCACGCGGACGAGCTTGTTGATCGTCTCGACCATGTGGACGGGAATGCGGATGGTGCGCGCCTGGTCGGCAATGGCGCGCGTAATGGCCTGGCGAATCCACCAGGTGGCATACGTGGAGAACTTAAAGCCCTTCTCGTAGTCGAACTTCTCGACCGCACGAATGAGACCGAGGTTGCCTTCCTGGATGAGGTCCAAGAAGAGCATGCCGCGACCAACATAGCGCTTGGCGATGGAGACCACGAGACGCAGGTTCGCGGAGATGAGCGCCTGCTTCGCCTCAAGACCAACCTGCTCGACCCGCATCAGGCGGCGCATCTCGGCGCGCGTAAGCGTCATGTCGCCGCGCTCGGCAGCTTCGAGCTTGTCAGTTGCCTCAAGACCAGCCTCGATCTTCATCGCAAGATCGACCTCGTCGGAAGCGGTCAGGAGGTCGACCTTGCCGATCTCCTTGAGATACATGCGTACCGGGTCGCCGGTCAGCATAACGGTCGAGGCGTCGATGCCGCGCATCCGTGACCGCGAACGTGACGTGCGCACACGGGACTTCTTCTTGGGACGCGCCGACGCCATCTCGGCATCGGCGTTCTTGGCGATTTTGATGTCGTGATCTTCCGAGCTCTCGTCGTCAAGATCATCGCTCAGATCATCGTCGACCACGATGTCGCCGGCGTCGCCATCTTCGGACTGCGAGATAACCTCGACGCCCTGGTCGCGAAGCGCCTGATAAATCGAGCCAAGCTGCGTATCGGAAACCTCGACATCCTTGAGCACGATCTGAATCTCGTCTTCGGTTACCGAGCCAGACTTGGTACCGCGATTAACGAGCTTCTCGATATAGGTGTCGAGTTCAAGTGCATGCTTCTCCGTCTTTTTTGGCACAGAGTCTCCCTTCACTGCCCACAGGACTCACCACTTTAACACATCTCTCTATACCCACCGCTGAGGTACACAAGCACACCAAAATCGTCGAAACACATCTGTGACAGCATGGCGCGCCTATGAACTCGATGTATCTGTTGCAAACGGATCGGCGACCCCTTCGACGCTCCGCTCAAGTTCACGACGGCGTGCCGCAAGCTGCGTCGCCTCGATGGCAAGTGCGCGGCGCTCGTCGGCTCCAAGCGCACGATTGCTGCGGAGCTGCGCCTGCACGGCACGCATACGACGGCGAACGGTAAGCAGCTCAAGCGTATCGAGCAAGAAGCGGATGTTCACCTCGGTGGGATGCGCACTCGTGCTCGAGATGGTACCTGCGCTTACCAGCTGCGCCGCCTCCGGACACACCGCGCGGGCTGCCGCCATCGCCTCGGCGGGAGACGTCCCCTCGGGCGTGGCAAGCACCGCCCATGCAATCGATTCATGGCGCGGATCGACCCAGTCAATCTCGACAATGCGATCGGCAAAGGGTCTGAATTGATCGGGATGGCCCGTGAGCAGCGTCAGCAACTCACGCTCGCTCGCCACCGAGCGGCGCTCAAGGTCGGTGAGCACCACAGGCATCGAGCCAGCGCTATCCCCAGCAGGTATGCCCTCCCCTTCCGGTGCAACAGGAACGGCGCCGTACGCCTCGAGCGGCACCTCGTCGATATCCGCTGGCGCGGAAGATGGAGCGGGCACGGCTTCAGCACGATCCCGGCGACTCTGTCCAGCCTGGCTGCGCGCACGCTCACGCCGCTCGCGCAGTACCTCCTCATCTTGGACAACGCGAAACACGCGCGCCGCCGATGCACGGACACTCTCCACATCCAATCCCAGCCGGTCGGCAATCTCGACGTAGTACGTGTCGATCATGTAGCTGGCACGCAAGGGATAGATGAGCCGGCAGGCATCCTCTAGCGCTTTGGTTCTACCGCCCGGCGTCGAGGTGTCGCTCCGCGCTTCGAGCTTGGCAAACACGAAATCCATGAGCGGAATGGCCGAGGCAAGCAGCTCCTTCAGCGCATCGCCACCATGAGCCGCAAGAAACTCAGCGGGGTCGTTGCCATCGGGCAGCACGACGCACCGAAGATCCATCGCATCGTTCTCGATGAACTGAATCGCACGTTCCGCAGCCTTCTGACCGGCGGCATCGCCATCAAAGAGATAGATGATGCGCTTCGCGAAGCGTGTGAGCGTTTTGACGTGCTGCTCGGTAAGCGCCGTACCCAGCGTGGCGACCACATTGGAAATCCCCGCCTCATAGCAGGCGATGGCATCGGTGTAGCCCTCGACCACCACCGCGGCCCCCTCGGCAACGATATGCTCCTTTGCCCAGTTGAAGCCATAAAGGTTGCGCTTCTTATGGAACACGGAGGTCTCAGCGGTGTTGAGGTACTTGGGCTGCCCTGAGTCCATCACGCGTCCGCCGAACGCGATGCAGCGGCCCAGCTCATCGAAAATGGGGAACATGACGCGATCGAAGAAACGGTCGGCAAGGTTGCCGCGATCGCGACGAATCGCCACGTTAGCCTCAATCATCTCCTGCGGCGTGAACCCCGCCTGCGAGAGATGGGCCACCAGCGCACCCCGTCCCGGTGCGAACCCCAACTTATAACGCCGGCATACCGCGCCGCCCATGCCGCGTGCGGCAAAGTAGGCGCGCGGACGATCGTCTTTACCGCGCATGAGCATGGTGTGGTAGAAATCTGTCGTCGCCTCGCAGACGTCGATGATGCGCGAGCGAGACGCGCCGCGCGGACGACCGCCGCGCTCCTCCACGATCTCGATACCGGCGCGATCGGCAAGATACCGTATGGCCTCGGGAAACGTGAGGTTCTCGCGCTTCATGATGTACGTGAAGCAATCACCGCCCTCACCGCAGCCAAAGCAATGCCAAACCTGCGTTGAGGGGATGATGTGAAACGAGGGCGTCTTCTCGCCATGGAAGGGGCAGCAGCCCCAAAACTCCTGACCGCGCGGCTTGAGCTGGACCGTCTCCTGCACCAGCTGCACTAGATCGGTCGCGGCGCGAACCCGATCTTTATCCTCATCGGAAATCATGAAACGCGCACCCCCTCGCAACCATACTGCTCCCGCACATGCGCGATGTCGCGCTGAACGGTGGCAATGAGATCTTGCACATCGTCGAACTTAAACGACGGACGCAAGCGTTCCTCAAAAACGAGATCGATGCGATCGCCGTAGATGTCGCCGGTAAACCCGATGAGGTTCGCCTCGAGCGCGGCCGATCCCAGGCGGTCTTCAAACGTTGGAGGCAGTCCGACGTTGATCGCCGCCGGCCAGACCGTCCCCTCGACGCAGGCAAACCCTGCGTACACCCCAGCCGCAGGAAGCTGCAAGGACGTGTCGAACGAAACGTTTGCCGTTGGGAACCCGAGCGCACTTCCCTGGCCGCGACCCGTGGTGATGCGCCCGCGAACCAGATACCGCCGACCGAGCTCTGCTGCAGCCTGCTCCAAGGCACCGGCATCGATAAGCGATCTGATGCGGGTTGCCGACACCGGCGCATCGCCATCGAGCACGAGGTCGTGACCGTACACGTTGATCCCGCGCTCGATGCCCCAGGCGCTCATGACCGCCACATCTGAGGCGCCGCGGGCACCGAGACGAAAATCGCTGCCCACATGAATGGCACGGATGGTGCACACCGGCTGCAGAACATCGCAAAAGAACTGCTCGTGATCGAGCGCAGCAAGCTCACGCGTAAACGGCACGACGATAACGCCATCGACACCGCTCGCCGCGAGGGCACGCAGGCGATCCGCGACGCTCATGAGATGGCGCGCCGGATGCGGCGAGACGACGACATCTGGGTCGGGGTCGAAGGTCACCGCATACGCATGCGCGCGACGAGCGCGTGCATCAGCCTGAGTTCGCTGCAAAAGCTCAAGGTGGCCGCGATGGACGCCGTCGAAGGCGCCGATAGCGATCACGGCGTTACCGAGCTCAAGCGAATCCGTTCGACCAAGGTGCCATACCGGTGCCTGCACACCGGACACCAGAAGATCGCGGCGCAGCTCGTCGACAGACGGCATCATAGGCGAACACCTTCGATCCCCTGCGGGAACACATCAGAGAGTACGATACGGCCACCTTGAAGCGTACCGATGGCACGCAGCTGGCCCTCGATCACAACCCCAATGCGCACCCCGCGCGCCGGCTGTGATACATCCATCGCATCCGCAATGGCGAGACGCTTGCCACAGAGGACATCCGCAAGTGCGGAGCTATGAAACGCAACCGGCGCCAGACCGAGCACCGCAACGGGGTCGAGCGCGCAGGCACGCGCGCGTTCGCAGTCGAGCGTATCGATTTCGGTGCACGCGGCGATGCCCACCGAACCCGAGGATGTGCGACGTAGTGCGCCGAGATGCGCCGCAGCATCGAGCATGCGGCCAAGATCGCGTGCGAGCGCACGGATATAGGTGCCTTTGCTCACCGTAAACGATACGGTCCATGAGACCGTATCGCCATCACAGACAATCGAGATGAGCTCAGCGGCACGGACCTCGATGTGACGAGCGGCAAGCTCAACCTCCTCACCGCGGCGCGCACGCGCATAGGAGCGCACCCCATCAACCGATATGGCAGAATACGCCGGTGGAATCTGGTCATGCTCCCCTACCATGCCGCTCAAAACGCTGCGCGCGAACGCCTCGTCGCGCACGGCATCCGGGGTGGCCACCACACGCGTAGGCTCGCCTTCCGCATCATCGGTTGTGGTCTCGAAGCCAAAATCGATTTGGGCGAGATAGCTTTTTTCGTCGAGCGTAGCCATGCCAAGCAAACGAGTCGCCTGGCCGATGCCGACCACCATTACGCCCGATGCAAGCGGGTCGAGCGTACCAGCATGGCCCACGCGGCGCTCGCCCACCGCACGGCGCACACGGGCAACCACGTCATGCGAGGTGCACCCAACCGGCTTATCGATGCCAATCAGGAGGTTGATATCGCTGGGACGACGCTTAGCCATACGCGCCGCCTAGCGAGCAAGGTCGAGCTCGGAGACATCGCCGCCCACGAGCTCAACGAGCAAGGGAACCGCGGCGAACATCGTATCCTCAATCGAGCCATGATAGGTAAATCCGGCAGCTGCAGCATGACCACCGCCACCGAATATCTGCGCGATGCCCGAGACATCGAGCTCGCCTTTGGAACGCAGATTACCGCGAACGCAGCCGCCCTCAACCTCTTTCAAGAACACGCACACCTCGACACCCATGACCGAGCGCACCACGTCCACCAGGCCATCGCATTCATCCTGCGACACATGCAGGCTCGTCAGGTCGTCGAGCGTGGCATAACTATAGGCAACGCGACCATCGGCGACCGTCTTGATACGCGCCATGACCAACGACTCAAGCCTGAGGTATTCAAGACGCTGGCTCTGATAAACCTCGAGCGCGATGCGCGCCGGCTCGGCACCGCATGAGACAAGATGCGACGCGATGCAAAACGCAGCAGGATCGGCATTCTGGTACTGGAACCGACCGGTATCGGTCACGATGCCGGTCAGCAGCGCCGTAGCGATACCAGGATCGATGGCAACGTTGGATGCGATGAGGAACTCACCGATGAGCACCGCGGTCGCCGCGCAGCAGACACGGCGGACCGAGACCTCGGCAAACTCCTCACGTGCCGGATGATGGTCGAAGGCAACGATGTGTCGTGCGCGGCGCGCAACATCGGCAGCATCGGCGAGGCGCTCGAGCACCGGGCAATCGACCGCAATGAAGAGATCAGGATCGCCCTCGTAGCGCGCGGCCGGCGTCAGCTCCTCAGAACCTTCGAGGAATCGATAGATGCGCGGGACGCACGCGTCATCGGCGAGCAGCAACACAACCTGCTTCTCGGGATGGCGGTCGCGAATGGCACGACCCAAGCCCAGACACGACCCGAGCGCATCGCCATCGGGCGATGTATGGCCCGAGATGGCGATGGTGTCGGCAGCACGAATCAAATCGACGATGCGGCGAAACTCGCCCTTAAACTCACACGTTGATGAATCGGTATCCGTATGCATCGCAAAACCTCCCGGCTATGCGCAGTCCTCGGGAGCAGATGTCTCAACCTGCTCGACGGGATACCCAAACTCGTCCTTCTCGACCGCAAGGGTCTCGGGCACATCGGCAAGCGCGCGCGCAATGCGCTGCGCCTCGTCAGTCGAGCGATCGATACGGAAATCGAGCTCGGGAACCTGTCGCCAATCGAGCGATTTGGCGAGCAGGCTCCTGATGCGACCCTTGGCCGAGCCGAGGGCCTCCATGACCTCATCGTAGCGCGCTTCGTTTGCAGCGACGAAGATGCGCGCAAACGAGCGGTCGATGGAGACCTCGGCGCCGGTCAGGGTAATCAAATCAAGGCGCGGATCGGAGATCTCGAAGAGCAGGATATACCCGAGCTTCTCGATGAGCTGCTGGGAGAGCCTGCGCGTGGCGTTATTCTGCTTCACAGCTCCTGCCTTTCCTACTCCGTACGGGCAACCTCGATGATCTTGTAGGCCTCAAGCATATCGCCCACCTTGATGTCCTGGAACTTCTCGATGCCCAGACCGCACTCGTAACCGCTCTTGACGCTCTTGACGTCATCTTTGAAGCGACGCATGGAGCCGAAGACGCCGTCGAACACGACAACACCGTCGCGCACCACGCGCACCTTGTCTTCGCGGCTGATCTCGCCCTCGGTGACCATGCAGCCGGCGATGAGACCCGCCTTGGGCACGCGGAAGGTATCGCGTACCTCCGCGACGCCCGTCTGGACCTCCTCCTCGGTGGGGTTCAGCATGCCGATACGGGCGGCATCGATATCCTCGATCGCCTTGTAGATGATCGAGTAGGTCTTGATCTGAACGTTCTCGCGCTCCGCCATGTCGCGTGCCTTGGCCTGCGGACGCACACCAAAGCCAACGATGATGGCGTTGGAGGCAGCGGCCAGGATGACGTCCGTCTCGGAGATGGCGCCCACTGCGGAGTGGATGATGTTGATGCGGACCTCGGACTGGTCCATCTTGCCCAGCGCGTCGGCGAGCGCCTCGATGGAGCCCTGGACGTCGGCCTTGACGACGAGGTTGAGCTCCTTGAGCTCGTTCTCGCTCATCTCGGAGAACAGCGTCTCGAGCGTGACGTGCTTGACCTTGGACTGCTCCTCGATACGGGCCTTGAGCGCGCGCTCATCGGCGAGCTTCTTCGCATCGCGCTCGTCCTCAAAGACGCGGAACTCGTCGCCAGCGTTGGGTACCGAGTCGAGGCCCAGGATCTCGACGGCGTCGGAGGGACGCGCCTCGGCCTTGTGCTCGCCGTGCTGATCGAGCATGGCGCGCACGCGACCATGGCTCATGCCCGCAACGATGGAATCGCCCACGTGCAGCGTACCGCGGTTCACGAGGACCGTTGCCACGGCACCACGGCCGCGATCGAGCTTGCCCTCGATGATGTAGCCAGAGGCGAAGGTGTCGGGGTTCGCCTTGAGCTCGAGCACGTCTGCCTGGAGCAGGATGGTCTCGAGCAGATCGTCGATACCCGTCTTGGTCTTGGCCGAGACGTTCACGAACATGTTCTGGCCACCCCACTCTTCGGGGATGACACCATGCTCGACGAGCTCCTGACGCACGCGGTCGGGATTCGCATCGGGCTTGTCGCACTTGTTCACCGCAACGACGATCGGCACGCCAGCAGCCTTGGAGTGGTTAATGGCCTCGATGGTCTGCGGCATGACGCCGTCATCGGCGGCAACCACAAGCACGACGACGTCGGTGATCTTTGCACCACGTGCACGCATGGCGGTAAACGCCTCGTGGCCCGGGGTATCGACAAACGTGATCTGACGACCGTTAATCATAACCTGCGAAGCACCGATGTGCTGGGTAATACCACCAGCCTCGTGCGCGGCGATACCGGTATGGCGAATCGCGTCGAGCAGGCTCGTCTTACCGTGGTCGACGTGACCCATGACGGTCACCACAGGCGGACGCGGCTTGAGGTCGGCCGGATCGTCGTAGAAGGTGAAGGAGTTCTCCTCCTCCGGGCTGATGATCCTGATCTGGCGACCGAGGTCGTCTGCAACGAGCTCGACGAGCTCGTTGGACATGGACTGCGTCATGGTGAGCGGGGTACCCAGCAAGAACAGACGCTTGATAATGTCGTTCGCCGGCACGTCGAGCACCTCAGCGAGCTCGGCGACGGTCACGCCCTCGGAGACGCGCACGGCGTCAAGCTCCTCAACGGAAACACCCTGCGCCTTTGCCTCCTCGAGCTTCTTTTCCTGGCGTGCGGCCTCCGCCTCGCGCTCGCGCTTCTCTTTACGCTTCTTACGGCGACCGGTGCTCTCGCGGCTTGCCTCCTCGACGGCGGCACGGGCCTCTTCGAGCACCTTCTCCCGGCTGTACTCCTCAGCCTCGCGTGCCATGCGGCTGTAGCGATCCTCTTCGGTGTGACCGCCACGACGACGCTTGCCCTTGCCACCCTTGTCGGGCGCAGGGAAATCAACGCCGGCAGGAACCGCGGGGGCCGCAGAGGTGCGGCGCGTACGGCTCTTAGGCGCATCCTCGCTGCGGGCGGCACCCTGAGAACCACGGCGCTCGCCGCCACGACGATGCGGCTTGTCGGTCGAAGAGGAACGATGTGCCTCCTCGGCCTCCTTCTTCTCTTTAAGCACAGCCTCCTGTGCGGCAATCTGATCGAGCAGCGAGCGGAAGCGCGAGCCCGAATCGCTTGCCGGAACGGCGCGACGCTTGGCCTCGAGCTCAGCCTCGCGCGCCTCGCGCTCGGCGCGCTCCTTGGCCTCGCGCTCGGCGGCAGCGGCAGCGGCGCGAGCGGTCTCCTCGGCAGCAAGCGCGGCCATAGAAAGGCGACGCTCCTCCTCGCGACGAGCCTCGGCAGCGAGACGCTGGGCCTCGGCCTCGCGGGCGCGGGCCACCTCCTCGGCGGCGGCTGCCTCCTCCTCGGCGCGACGCGCGGCCTCGATCTCTGCCTCACGCGCAGCGATTACCGGCGCGAGCTTCTTTTTCACCATGGCGACGTATGCGTCCTCGAGGGCCGAGGAAGCCGACGACGCGGGAATTTTCATCTCCTGCAAGTGCCCAAGGAGTTCCTTGGACGTCATTCCAAACTGCTTGGCAAGGGTGGAAACACGAGTTTTCGCCATTTGCCTAATCACCTACCTCTCGGGCGCCCCGGCGAGCGCCTCAAGTCACGACTGGGATCTGCGGGCGGGGTCGCGCAAGCGGAGCCCCGGCGCGCCTAGATCAGATCCTCCGCGGCATCGATGGCGTCCTGCTCATGAACACCGCAGAAGCGCGAACCGGGACGAGCCTGGTTGCGGCAGCGGATGCCGTTTTCGCTCACGTACTCACAGCGCATGGTATCGCCGGCGTCGATAAGATCATCGGCAGGCTGCGGACGCACAGGAATGTTCTTCAGGATGTCGGCAGCAAGCGTCTCGCTCTTGATATCGATATGCCAGCCGGTAAGACGTGCAGCCAAGCGGGCGTTCTGACCCTTCTGGCCAATGGCGAGCGAGAGCTGGTCGTCGGGCACGATGACGCCGGCATAGCCCTTCTCCTCGTCGATAAGCACGCGCGTCACCTTGGCCGGCGACAGCGCGTTGGCAACGTAGACCGCCGGATCCTCGTCCCAGAGAATCACGTCGACGCGCTCGCCACGCAGCTCGGATACGACCGTACGGACACGGCTGCCCTTGGGACCCACGCACGCGCCCACCGGATCCAGGCGATCATCGAGCGAATGAACCGCGACCTTGGAACGCTGGCCAGGCTCGCGGGCAATCGACTTCACCTCAACGGTGCCCTCGTAAATCTCGGGAACCTCGAGCTCGAAGAGGCGACGAATGAGCGCCGGATGCGTACGCGAGATCACGATCGGCGGACGAGAGTGCTCGCCGCGCACCGGCTGCAGGGTGGAATTGGGATCACGCACGTCGATGATGACGGCCTTGATACGCTGGTTGTGCATATAGCGCTCGCCGGCGGGACGCTCGTTGCGCTCGGTGGGGTTGCCATCTTCGTCAACATAGCGACGCTGGTCGAAGTGCGGGAGCTCGGCCTCGACGCCCTCGCGGATCTTCACGATCGTGAAGTCAGGCGTGGACTGCAGGACCGTGCCGGTGATGATGTCGCCGATACGGCTCGAGAACTCCTCATAGATCTGCTGACGGGCCGAGTTGCGCACGATGGCGTTGATCTCGGCCTTAGCATGCTGGGCCGCCGTGCGCGACGTCCCCTTGGGCGTCACGTCGCGCTTCGTGAACTCGGTGTACTCGTCGGTCTCCTCGTCATAGGACTCCTCGACGGGAACGAGCTCGTACACGTAGACCTTGCCCGTTGCGCGGTCAATGGTGACCTCGGCGCCGAACGGCAGATGCAACAGATCGGTATAGCTCTTAGCGAGCGACTGCTCGAGACGATCGAGCAGGTACAGCTGATCGATATGCTTCTCCTGGCACAGCTCCATCAACGCTTCCATCATCTGGGACGCCATCTTACCTTTTCCCTTCCTTCAAGCCCTTGAAGCTGTAGTCGGGCTTCAAGGTGCACTTCTTAACAGCATCGTAGGCAATCTCGACCTGCTCGCCACCCTCAAGCTCGAGCGTGACCGAGGCGTCTCCGGCCGAGACGATAGCACCTTTGAACTTGCGGCGACCCTCGGTTGCCGTGGTCGTGAGCTCAATGTTCTCACCGGTAAAGCGCGAAAAGTCGCACGGGCGGCGCAGCGGGCGCGCCATGCCGGGCGTGGAGACCTCGAGCGTATAGGAACCCGCAACAGGGTCGATCTCCTCAACAAGATCGCTCACCCAGCCCGTGTGCTCGGCAACCTCGTCGAGCGTGAGCGAGCTCCCATCGGCGCCCTCGATGCGCACGCGCACACACGGAGCCTTGGTAGCACCTGTCATCTCAACATCGACGATGTCGATGCCATGCTCGGCAGCATGCTGCTCCAGCACATCGATGATGCGCTGTTCGAGCTCAGTCTTGACCATGCGGCACCTCCTCAATAAAAAAGAAGCGGGGCCAAGACCCCACTCCTCATGGATACCGGTTCGATTACGTGGCTTAGCATAGCACATGCAGGTCAGATATGCTAAGCACGCTCAAAATGAAGCAATCCAGGCGTGGTTTAGGCCACGCTGCTCCAAAAATTGCACACAAATGGATTCGGTAGACGGACCGACGTCGTGATATCGACCATGACATAGTCGCGTACTTTATAGCTGGTCATCTTCCTAAACCTATGGGCAGGCAACGCGTAGCAACCCGGCTGCGGTGGTCATGACAAGGGACCTATGGGTGGAAAGCGCGCAGCCAAGGCAGAGCGCTGGTCACGAGACGAGACCTATGGGCACGATGCTCATTGCAAACCTTCATTGATAGTCAAATCGAACGGCCTATGGGCGCGAATTCAAGTTTTTCATGGCACCGAAGCGCGGTTAATAAGATTTCTTATCGAGCGACAACCCATACCCCTGAACATTTGACCAAGCGCACGGCAATCCCACGCACGGCACACCCATAGGTCTCAAGCGATGACCACCACGACCTATCCGCTACGCCTCATCAACCCATACGTCGACCCATTTGACCAGCGGACGGCGAACGGTATAGAAACACGCTGCCTCCCTATGCCATATGGCATAGGGAGGCAGCGTATTGCAGGATGAACGTTCAGTTCCCTACTTCACTACCAAGTTCACAAGACGCCCGGGAACGCAGATCGCCTTGACGACGGTCTTATCGCCAATCCATTTCGCAGCGGCCTGCTCTGCAGCAGCACGCATCTCGTCTTGTGTCGCCGTGGTAGAAACATCAACGCGGCAGCGCATCTTGCCAAGCACCTGCACGGCTATCTCAACCGTGTCGCTCTCCGCTTCAGATGCATCAAACGCAGGCCACGGCGCGGTATAGGCGTTGTCCGTATGGCCCAGCGCCTCGTGCCACAGCTCATCGGCCCAGAACGGGCAGATCGGAGCCATAAGCGAGACGATATCGGTCGCAACCATCCAGGAAAGCGCCGCATCACGCGTATCGGGCGTAGCTTCAGTCGCGTTGAGATATGCACTCGCCGCGTTCACAAGCTCCATGATGGCCGAGATGGCCGTGTTGAACTGCTGGCGATCGAAGTCCTCGGTGCACTTGGTAATCGTGCGATGGCGCTCGCGATAGAGCTTCAACGCCTCGGCATCGAGCGCGCCCTTGTTGAGCGTCGCCGCAGCATCGCCGGCGTTGGCAAGCTGCCAAACGATACGCCACGCGCGGCGAATGAAGCGGTTCGCACCGGCAACGGCATCCTCGTCCCAGTCAAAATCTTTCTCGGGCGGCGCAATGAAGAGAATCGCGAGACGCATGGTATCGGCACCGTACGGTTCGATCACCGAGCTCGGCGGCACGACGTTGCCCTTCGACTTGGACATCGTCTCGCCGTTGGCATCCTTCACCATGCCCTGGCACAGCAAATTGGTGAACGGCTCATCCACATCGAGCATGCCCATGTCGCGGAGCGCCTTCGTGAAGAAGCGCGAGTAGAGCAAATGGAGAATGGCGTGCTCGATGCCGCCGATGTAGTTGTCGACCGGCATCCAGCGGTCCGCCGCCTCCCTGGAGAACGGAAGCTCGGCATTGTGCGGGTCGCAATAGCGCAGGTAGTACCAGCTGGAACACGTGAAGGTGTCCATGGTGTCGGTCTCGCGGCGCGCCGGACGGCCGCACACCGGGCAGGTGGTCTCGTAGAACTCGGCGCACTCGGCAAGCGTCTCGCCCGCGCCGAGATCGAGGTTATCGGGCAGCATGACCGGCAGCTGATCCTCGGGCACCGGAACGATACCACAGTGCTCGCAGTGCACAACCGGAATGGGATTGCCCCAATAGCGCTGACGGCTGATGAGCCAGTCGCGCAGGCGGAACTGCACGCTGCGACGACCGGTACCAGCAGCCTCCAGATCGGCGACGATCGCCGCCTCGCCCTCGGAATGCTTGCCGCCGCGCATGCCGGTGTACTTGCCCGACTGGACAAGCGTGCCCTCGGCAACGTGTGCGGAATCCCAATCCACGGTCTCGGCGTGATAGGTGTCGATCGACTCACCGGCCGCCTCGAGCTCGGCACGTTCATCGTCCATGAGGATGATGGGCACGATAGGCAGATCGTACTTACGGGCAAACTCGAAGTCGCGCTGGTCGCCGCAGGGTACGGCCATGACGGCGCCCGTACCATAATCGGAGACGATGTAGTCAGCAACCCACACCGGCACCTTCTGGCCGGAAACGGGATTCACTACATAGCGCCCGGTGAAGGCACCGTGCTTCTCGAGCGTACCCTGGGCGCGCTCCACGGCGGAAATCTTCTCGGCGCCCTCGATGACCGCGCGCACATCGCGCTCGTACTCGGTACCCGCGACAAGGTCAATCAGACCCTTGTATTCAGGGGCGAGCAAGAAGAAGGTGCAGCCGAACAGCGTGTCGGCGCGCGTGGTGAAGACGGTAATCTTGCCCTCGTCGCCAGGGATAGGCTCACCCTCGGCGTCACAGAGCGTGAAGTCAACCTCGGCGCCCTCGGAGCGACCGATCCAGTTGGCCTGCATCTGCTTCACGCGCTCGGGCCAGCCGGGCAGCTTCTCGAGATCGTCGAGCAGCTCCTGGGCGTAATCGGTGATCTTGAAGTACCACTGCTCAAGCTCGCGCTTCTCGGGAACCGAGCCGCAGCGCCAGCAATGGCCCTCGGTCACCTGCTCGTTGGCAAGGACCGTGTTGCAGCCGGGGCACCAGTTAACCGGGCTCTTTTTGCGATACACGAGCCCGCGCTCCATCATCTTAAGGAAGATCCACTGGCCCCAGCGATAGTACTCGGGATCGCAGGTCTTCTGCAGACGATCCATATCGTAGGAAAAGCCCATACGGCGCATCGTGGCGAGCGCCTGATCCATGTTCTTATACGTCCACTCGCCCGCCTGCGTATGGTGCTTGATGGCGGCGTTCTCGGCGGGCAAACCGAACGCGTCGAACCCGATGGGGTGCAGCACGTCGTATCCGCGCATGCGCGCCTGGCGTGCCATGGCGTCGCCGATGGTGTAGTTGCGCGCGTGACCCATGTGCAGGTCGCCCGAGGGGTACGGGAACATCTCGAGCACGTACTTCTTGGGCTTCGAGGAATCCTCATCCACGGCGAAGAGGTTCTCCTTGTCCCACGCCTCCATCCATTTGGCTTCAATGGCCTGGGCATCATAGGCAGGAATTCCCCCGCGGGTTTGCGTTTCGCTGCAGTGGTCGCACATACGAGCGCTCCTTGTACTCAGATACGGTAACGCTCGAAATTCTAGCAGGTTTTGCTAAGCGCGGCGAGCACGACGCCTTACGAAACGTACGCGGAACCGCGTGCCTGCTCAACCGAGCGAATCGTCTCGGAGTTCGCGATCTCGGTGTCGTTTAAGATGCCAGACTGCGCATCGAACTCAGAGGGATCGTACTGGCGCGTGTACCACTCCTTGCTATCGAAGTAGCTCTGCAGCTCCTCGTTGGAAAAACCGCGTCCATGACGGGCAAAGATCTCGTTGCGTGCGATATACAGCTCGTAGTCGCTCAAGTCCTCAAGCTCGGATGCGCTATAGAGGTGCGTGGCGCTGTCGGGCAAAATGTAGTCGCCATCCGCCTCGGCAGCACTTTCGGGCACATCAAAGCGGATATGCGCGCTGCCGGAGCAACCGCTTGCAGGATCAAGCTCAATCTTCAGCGTATGCGAGGTGCCCGCATCGAACGGCGTGGTGTACGCGAGCGTGCATCCATCGGCAGAGACAACGAATGACGAGGCCACGACGCTGGCGTCATCGCCCGAGGCGTTCTCTTCGGTCAGCGTAAAATCGTCCTTCGAGATCTCGGAAAGTTCGTCGGAGGCAGCGCCCTCGATACTCATGCTCAACTCAAGCTCAGGGAAGTTTTCCGTCGAGATGGAATGCACCGTGATGGTAACCGCCTTGGCGTCCTCGGTATCATCGGTCTTACCTGCAAGCTCCTCTGCCGCCGTGGTCTCGTCTTCAACCGGCTCGACGGAGGCAGACGGACGGCTGAGAACGAGCGTCCAGATGGCAAACGCGGCAACCACGATGACCGCGATCGCGCACACAACGCCGGCGATGATTTTGCCCTTCTTGCCATAACGATCGGGCTGGGGCTGCTCATATCCGGAAGCGGGCGCGGCCTGTGGGGGAACCGCCGCATCAACCGCCGGATTGGGCGCGGTATCGGATGCCGGCTGTGCCGCCACGCGCGTGGCACCCATGTCGACCGGCGTATCAAGTCCCGTTCCGCCCGGCTCGGCAACAACGTTTGTATCATGCGGCGCATGAGCCACGACGGGCTTGGAAACCCGGGCACCGCAATTGGGGCAGAACTGCGTATCGTTCGGCAGCTCGGTACCGCATTTCGTGCAAAACATCCCCGTCACTCCCCTACGCCGTCGTGGGTACGACTCGATTGATAGTTCTTCAAATATACCGCGAACTCGGGCGAGGTGTCCGAGTTTCCGCTGCGCCATGCTTTATGGTCGATAATCTCGCTCTCAAACCCATAGTGCGCATCGATGAGCGCAATCAGGCGATCGAGTGCCTCGAGCTGCGCCTCGGGGTAGCCTCCCTGGCCACCCACATGAACGAGCTCGATGCCAACCGAATAGGAATTCATGCCGTAGTCACGCGCCCACGACCCGATGGGCGTGGTGCCAACCTTATCGTCGCGCGACTCATCGGTGGTGCCAAAAAACTCGTTATGTCCGGTGTCCCCGAAGCCCACATGGTGCGCGATCTTGTCGAGCGGCACACACTGGACCACCGAGCCGTCCTGTGCAATCACGAAATGCGCCGCGATACCGCGGTTATTGTTGTCCCAAAACTCGACGATCGACGAAGCGGAACCCAGGCTCTCGGTATCATGCAGCACGATATAGCGCTGATGCTCCGACCCCTTCTCCCCGTGGACAAACTCATCGCGATAGTCCTCGACGATACCGAGCTGGGAGCGCAAGCGGGCTTCCTGTGAGCTATCCCATGCGCGTTGCGCAGCCTGCATCGGTGTGGCGAGCAGCGTATCAAGCGCGGCAATAGCACCTGCGTCTATGGCGTCATGCGGCCCGCTGGCTTGCGACAACGAACCCGCCGCGCTTCCTTCGGCAGCTACCGATCCACCGCCGCGCAACGACCCGGAACCTCCTACAGACGCCGCCGGCGTGCAGCCACCCACAACGATGCCTGCAACAAGACAGACACCAAGAAGCGTCGTCATACGGCGTAAACGTTTCATCGCGCGCAATCCCCCTTGCTCGGTTGAGGCTATTGTACCGAAGCGGCACATGTTCAACGCCCCCGTGACGAGACGGCAAACGGCACCCGCGCGCCGAAGCGTACGGGTGCCGCGTCATCCAATCCTCAGGTATACACCGAGACAACGCTATGCTACTGGTAGCTCACCATCTGGTGGCTGCGATCCTTGACCACGACGTCGTGCGCGCCGCCCTCGACAATCGACGTCGAGGAAACAAGCGTGAGGCGCGCCTTATCCTGCAGCTCCTTGATGGAGAGCGCACCGCAGTTGCACATCGTCGATTTAATCTTGTAGAGCGTAGCGGAGACGCCCTCCTTGAGGGTGCCGGCATACGGCACGTAGGAGTCGACGCCCTCCTCGAACGCGAGCTTGGAGGCACCGCCGAGGTCATAGCGCTGCCAGTTGCGCGCACGCGCGGAGCCCTCGCCCCAGTACTCCTTCATATACTGGCCGTTCACGTTCACGCGGGCCGTGGGGCTCTCGTCGAAGCGTGCGAAGTAGCGGCCGAGCATCATGAAGTCGGCGCCCATGGCGAGCGCGAGCGTCATGTGGTAGTCGTAGACGATGCCGCCGTCGGAGCATACGGGCACGTAGATGCCGGTCTCCTCGAAATACTCGTCACGCGCACGGCACACATCGATAAGCGCCGTCGCCTGGCCGCGGCCAATGCCCTTGGTCTCGCGCGTGATGCAGATCGAGCCGCCGCCGATACCGACCTTCACGAAGTCGGCGCCGCAGTCGGCCAGGAAGCGGAAACCCTCAGCGTCAACCACGTTGCCGGCGCCAACCTTAACGGAATCGCCGTAGTGCTCGCGGATCCACTCGAGCGTGAGCTTCTGCCACTCGGAGAAACCCTCGGAAGAGTCGATGCACAAACAGTCGGCACCCGCCTCGATGAGCAGCGGCACGCGCTCGGCGTAGTCACGCGTATTGATGCCGGCGCCCACCATATAGCGCTTGTTGGCGTCGAGCATCTCGTTGGGGTTGGACTTGTGGCTGTCGTAGTCCTTGCGGAACACGATGCCGATCAGGTGGTCGTCATCGTCCACCACGGGAAGGGCGTTGAGCTTATTGTCCCAGATCACGTCGTTGGCGCGCTTGAGCGTGATGTTCTTGTCGCCCACGATGAGCTTCTCGCGCGGGGTCATGAACGTCGAGACGAGCGACGCCGGGTCATCGCGGCTGGGGCGATAGTCGCGGCTGGTCACGATGCCCAGAAGCTTGCCGTGGGCAGAGCCGTCGTCAGTAACGGGCATCGTGGAATGCCCCGTCTGCTCCTTGAGGTCCATGACCTGCGCCATCGTCATATCCGGCGTGAGCGTGGAATCGGAGACCACGAAGCCAGCCTTGTAGTCCTTGACGGCCTTCACCATGGCAGCCTCGGCCTCGGGGGTCTGCGATCCGTAGATGAAGCTCATGCCGCCCTCGGTTGCCAGCGCAACAGCCATGCGGTCACCGGAAACGGACTGCATGATCGCGGACACCATGGGGATGTTAAGCGTGATCTCCGGCTCCTCACCGCGCTTGAAGCGCGTGAGCGGAGTCTTCAGCGAAACGCTGGTGGGTACGCACTCAGATGAGGAATACCCAGGCACCAGCAGGTACTCGGAAAACGTGTGGGACTCGCCGGGAAAGAACATCGCCATAAGTATCCTCCTTCTGTTGGGTGCGATCTCGCATTGGGCGCAACGGCACCAGCGCGATCCGCACGACTGCGTGGTAAAACCGCATGGCGGGCGGTTCTGGTGAGCTATTGTAGCTCACTGGCAGCTGGTACAATACGGCTGATGAGAAGAACACATGGCCTTCGCGGATGCGTCGTTTTGCACGCGCGCAACGCCATGCCAAAGGAAAGCGAGCACCACCCCATTATGAGCATCGTCGCCACCGCACGCCTGACGTTTAAGGGCACCAACCGCACCCTCCCTGGTGCGTTTGGGGCAGGTTGCGCCGAGCTGCTCGAGGGCGTGGCAGAAGAGCGCTCGCTCAACCGTGCCGCCAAGCGCATCGGCATGGCATATTCCAAGGCATGGCGCATCATCAAAGAAGCGGAGGAGCAGCTGGGCTGTGAGCTGCTGGCACGCAACGGCGCGCGCGGATCCACGCTCACTGACGACGGCCAACGCGTGCTCGCAGCCTATCGCCAGCTCGAACAAGAGCTCAACGACCTGCTCGATCGACGACTCCCCGAACTGTTAGGCTAAGCCGCCGCCCGCAGCATCGCGCCGCTACGAGAAAAACGCCCGCAGGCCGATGATGATGAGCACGATACCGCCTACGATCTCGGCACGCGGACCAAAATGCGCACCAAGTCGTCGGCCTACCAGCAGCATCGCCACACAGCACGCAAATGTCATGATGCCGATGGAGGCGCCGTACAGCACGATGTTGGCGCCGCTCGCGGCGAGCGTCACACCCACGATGAACGCGTCGATCGAGGTCGCGATGGCCTCGAAGCATATCGTGGCATAGGTGAGCTGCGAGGTGGAGCAGCTTTCCGGCTCACGCAGCTCCTGAAGCGCCTCGACGATCATCTTCCCGCCGATGAAGCCCAAGATGGCCAGCGACACGATGCCTGCATAGGCCTCGATGAGCGGCGCGATAAGCGTGCCGCCGAAAAATCCCGCAATAGGCATGCCCATCTGGAACAGGGCGAACAACACGGGCATGGCGATCTTCTTGCCGCGTGACATCGTTGGTTCGCATAATGAATTCGACAAGGTAACCGCCATGGCATCCATGGCAAGCGCGACACCGAGCGCGAGCGCCTCGATGAGGTTGCCGATATCAAATGAGCCCACAGCATCCTCCCCTGATGCGCTGAGCTGACGCGCGCACGGCGCGACATGCAAGGTAATACGTTGTTAGTTGGATATGACGCCTCGAACCGTACGGGCGATTAGGGCTCGGGTGGATTGCAGAACAGACGAAGCGCCTGATCGAGGCTATCTGCCACCGAAAGCGGGTCGTCGGTCCCTACGAAGATGCGGACATACGCTGCATCCTTGCAGGTAACAACCGACATGCGTGTGGCGCTCCCACCAGCGGGAACGTCGCGATGCGCGCATGCGCAGCTGTCCACGAACCGCCGCACCGCATGAGCTGCCGACTCGTTGAAGGTGCCCAGCAGCGAAAAATCGATCGCCGGGCCAAACCCGTGCATCAAAACGCTCGGTGCGAGCGCGGCGTCGGGATGCGCGTGCAGGCCAGGATAAAACACGCGCGCCACCTGCGGGTGGCAGGAAAGGTATTCGGCGATAGCACGCGCATGGTCGTTGTGCATCTGCATGCGATACGGCAGCGAGTCGATGCCCCACGCAAGTGCCGAGAGATCGTCGGGCGAAAGCATGCCAAACGGTACCGGCTCGTCGGGATCGCCGAGACCGAATGCGATAAGGCGATAGGCGTCTTCGGCCTCGGGATGGACAATGCGACGACGACCGCGCCCGCTCACCGCAGGCGCCACGGTAATGGCAACCGCCTTGCGCTCGAGCATGCCGGCGGCAACGCGATCGAGGGCCTCCATGCAGACATGAGCACCCAGCTCGAGGGGGTGGCACCCAAACACCGAGGCAACGGTGTTATCGACGATGAGCAACGCGCCGACGCGCGCTGCAGCGTGCGCCAGCTCGCGAATGTCGGCAACGCGCAGGCACGTGCACCCAATGGTGGAAACAAACCAATACGTACGCGCGGCATGGGCACCAGCCGGATACGCATATGAAGCGGGAGAGCCCTCGGCGACGAGGCGATCGTCTCCCGTGCCCTCGGGCACATCGTGGCCGGCAGCACCCCAACCAGACGCCGTGAGAAACGCATCCGCCGTGGGCTCGGCCACAAACGTGAGGCGTCCCCAGCGAAAATGACGCTCGAACGAGGACGCGAAATCGTCGGCACATACGATGAGGTGATCTTCAGGAGCGATGAGGCCAATCTTGGCAAGCATATCGGGCACGTTCTCCGCATAGGAGAACCAAGCGGCTCGACCGCCCTGGGCGTGAGCGTACGCCCATGCAAGTTCAGCCTGAGAACGCGTCATGCAGCATCACCCTTCCGTTGTCACACCGCTTCAGTATACCTGTTTCTCATGTCAAGACGATTACGCATTGCCCTCCCCCAACCCGAAGGTGAAGAGCATATGCAGCATAAGAAAGGGCAGCGGCCCCGCCAGACCGCCGCCCTCATGCATGAACGTGCCGCGCTCCTGTTAGCGGCGCGTGCGAATCTCCTCGCACACGTCGGCGATAAAGGCATCGAGCTCACGCGTATGCGTCTCGTTCGAGCGATCGCGCACGGAGATGTTGCCCGCCTCGACCTCCTTCTCGCCGATGATAAGCATATACGGCGGACGGTCGATACTGCGCGCTTCACGGATCTTATAGCCGATCTTTTCGTCGCGCTCGTCAAGCACCGCACGGATACCGGCGGCCTCAAGCTGCTCGGTGACGTTGCGCGCGTAGTCGCGGCTCTTCTCAGACACCGGCAGCACCTTCACCTGGCACGGTGCAAGCCATGTGGGGAACTTGCCCGCGAAGTGCTCGATCAGGATGCCAATGAAGCGCTCGATGGAACCGAATGCCACGCGATGCAACATGATGGGGCGCTTCTTGGATCCATCAGCATCGGTGTACTCCAAATCGAAGTTCAGCGGCATCTGGAAATCAAGCTGCACGGTACCGCACTGCCAGGTGCGGCCGAGCGAATCCTCAAGATGGAAGTCGATCTTGGGACCGTAGAACGCGCCGTCGCCCTCGTTGATGACGTAGTCCTTGCCCAAACGCTCGAGCGCCTCGCGCAGGCCTGCCTCGGCAGCGGCCCAGTCCTCATCGGAACCCATGGAGTCCTCGGGACGCGTGGAGAGCTCGAGGTGATAGGTGAAGCCGAACTTCTGATACACCGAGTCGATGAGGTTCACCACGCCCACGATCTCGTCGGTGAGCTGGTCGGGACGCACGAACAGATGCGCATCATCCTGGTTGAAGCAGCGTACGCGGAAAAGCCCGTGCAGCGCGCCGCGCAGCTCATGACGGTGGACGAGTCCAATCTCGCCCGCGCGGATGGGCAGCTCGCGATAGCTGTGCGGACGGCTCTTGTACACCAGCACACCGCCCGGGCAGTTCATGGGCTTGATGCAGTACTCCTCGTCGTCGATCACGGTGGAGTACATGTTGTCCTTGTAGTGATCCCAGTGCCCGGAGGTCTCCCACAGGTGCTTGCTCATGATCTGCGGGGTGGAAATCTCGACGTAACCCGCCTTGTGATGAATCTCGCGCCAGTAGTTGAGCAGCTCGTTTTTCAAGATCATGCCGTTGGGCAAAAAGAACGGGAAGCCCGGTGCCTCATCACGCATCATGAAGAGGTCCATCTCACGGCCAATCTTGCGATGGTCGCGCTTCTTGGCCTCCTCGAGCATATGCAGGTGCTCGTCGAGCTCGGCCTTGGTGGCAAACGCGGTGCCATTGACGCGCGTGAGCATCTTATTTGCCTTGTCGGCCTTCCAGTACGCGCCCGAGACACCGGTGAGCTTGAAGGCCTTGAGTGCCTTGGTGTAGGTGATGTGCGGACCCACGCACATGTCGATATACTCGCCCTGCTGGAAGAAGGTGATGCGAGCATCGTTGGGCAGGTCGCCGATGTGCTCGACCTTGTACTTCTCGCCGCGCTCCTCCATGAGCGCGATGGCCTCCTCACGCGGCAGCTCGAAGACGGAGAACTTGAGGTTCTCCTTCACGATCTTTCTCATCTCGTCCTCGATGACGGGCAGATCGTCCTCAGAGAGCGTCTTGTCGCCCAAATCGACATCGTAGTAAAAGCCGTTGTCGGTGGCAGGGCCATAGGCAAAATCCGCCTCGGGATACAGGCGCTTGATCGCCTGTGCCATGATGTGCGCGGCGGAATGCCGCACAACGTGGGTGACCTCCTCGGCGGGAAGATCTGCCACATGACCGTCGTTATACAGTGCCTTCATAGCGTTCCTCGATTCACGTTCACACGGGTGATACTCAAAAAACGCCCGCACACCACACGAGGTGGCGGCGAGCGAAATGCGGCGCCTGCCTATGGCCTGCCGGCCGGTGAGCGGCAGACGCCTAGATAGTCTGCGTTCGAACGATCTGAGCTGAGAACAGCGACATAGAATGCCTTTCAAAAGCAGCGCACAGAAGCGCTACTGGATATGCGTACGGCAATACGGGCACACCTTCCAATGCGCGTCGAGCGGACGACGGCAGGAAGGGCAGACATTGCGCACCTGGGTGTTGCACACGGGGCAGACGATAAAGTCCTTCTCGATAGGAGCGCCACACTGCGGGCAGGTGCCATACTGAGCCAGCTGACGCTCGCGCAGCGCCATGTCGAGCTCCTGCTCCTCGCGATCGGCGAGATAGGAGTTGGGACGAAGCGCCAGATAGGCAATAAAGCCAGCAAACGGGATGAGCGCCACGAGGCCCCAGATCCAAAACGCTGCTACGCCGCGACGACGCGCATCGATGAACACATAGGCCACCGAGAGCGCATAGAGCGCGACGATGAAGCCGATGAAAAGATAGACCGCCATCATGAGCTGAGGCGATGCGAGCTCCTGAATGAGTTCAGACATTTCGGACCTGTACCTTCCCGTCAACGTGGTTTCGGGTCAATCTAGTTGACCTATTGTATACCGTACCCCAGGATATGCGCACGCGAACACGTCAATGACATAGAAGCGCTAGCGTAAACATCCTGCAACTTCGCCCGCAAGCGTGATGGTGCCCGCCGCGATGACCGGCACCTGCGCACGCGTGAGCTGATCGAGTGCCTCGTCAACCGTATCAAAGACCGCCATAAGATCACGTGGCGGCCTCCCCTCCTGCGCGAGCTCATGGGCAACAAGCGATGCAAGCTCGCATGCGGGCATCGCACGCGCCGACGCGGTCGCCGTCACCGCAATGCGCGGAAACGCAGGAACAAGCTCATACACGATGCCTGTCACATCTTTATCAGTTAGTGCGGCCACCAGCAGCACTGGACGCTCATCGCGCTGCGGGGCAATCTCGTCCACCGCCGAAACAAAGGCGGCACACGACTGCGGATTGTGGCAGGCATCGATGAGCACGAGCGGGTGCTCACGCACGGCATCGAACCTACCCGGCGTAGGACAGGCCATGAGACTGCGCTCGAGTGCGTCCTCGTTAAGCGGACGATCGAGATAGTCTTCCGCAAGCTGAATGGCGCACGCCGCGTTCTGGGCCTGGTAGACCGGCTTCACAAGACGCGTCTCGTAGACCGCGCGTCGCGTGACGCACGATATCGCCAGCGCATCGCCCACCTGTTCGGGCTGCTTCATCACCACATGGTTAGAGAGCGCCGGAACCACGCCGCACGCACGGCACCGATCGAGCATGACGCGACGCACCGAGGGTTCGGCCGTTCCCTCGCCCAGCACCACGGTTCTGCCCGGCTTGATGACCGCCGCTTTCTCGGCAGCAATCTCGGCGAGCGTATTGCCCAAGATGCGCATGTGATCGAGCCCGATACCGGTAATGCCAACGCTCACGGGATCGGTCGCGCTCGTAGCGTCCCAGCGGCCGCCCATGCCCACCTCGAGCACCGCCACGTCAACGGGCGCCTCGGCAAAGATTACGAGCGCGGCCACCGTGAGCAGATCAAACGGCGTGATGGTGTAGGCCGGCTCGCCCGCCTGAGCACGCCGCCCGTTCACACGGCGCCCTGCCTCAACGGCAACCGAAACACCATGGGCGAACGTTGCGTCGTCGATCACGCGCCCCGCAATCTCCATGCGCTCGGGATAGCGTACGAGCTGCGGAGATGTATAGAGTGAGCAGCGCAGCCCCTCGCCACCGAGAATCGCCGCGCAAAACCGCGCGGTCGAGGTCTTGCCGTTCGTGCCGGCCACCTGAATGCAATCAAAGTGCCTATCGGGTCGCTCGAGCTCATCGAGCATGTCGATCACGGTCTCGAGCAAAGGACCCGCGTCTCCTGAGATGGTCCCGGTGTCCGCAGCAAGGCACACCGCCTCGTCGAACGTGAGCTCGGATACGGCAAACGGCACCCGATACGTAGCTGTTCTAGAATCTGTCACTCCATGCCTCCGATAGTCTCGGCGCCGGCGTCGCGCCCGCGCCTGCCCATGGTAGCACGAGCGCACCGCACGCAACCGCGTTCGGTCACCACAAGATCAACCGGACGATCATGCGGCTCAAGCGCGCCTTCCTGGGCAAGCGATGCCACGCATGCCGATGCGCGGCACACGCCAATCGAGCAGCCTTGAAACTGCCCAAGAAACCGATCGTAGTACCCGCCACCATAACCGAGGCGATAGCCATGCGCATCGAATGTCAATCCTGGCACGATGGCGACAGCATGTTCATAGGCAGACGGCTCGATTCGAGTCGATGCTGTGTCGGGCGGCTCGGGGATGCCAAACGCGCCCGGCTCCAGTGTATCGAGCGACATAACACGGTGCCACCACAGGAGGCGCGCACCCTGATCATCGGTACCGCATCGCGGCAGCGCCACCTGAACCCCGCGCCCCATCATCTCGACAAGCAAGGCGTGCGTAGCAACTTCACTTCCGATAGAGCAATAGCAGAGCAGCAGGTCACATGCTGCAATTTCCGGAAGACTGAGCACACGCTCGGTAATCGCGTGATCGATACGCAGCCGCTCGGCAAACGCGACTCCGTCGCGCCGCGCACGCAGGTCCTTACGAAGTTTGCGCTTGTTGTCAAGCGATGCGCTCATAGTCTCTCAATCGTTTGTTGAAACGGATTGTAGGGGCACACTTTACGTGATTCTCCCTCTATAGTACTAAGGTTGTCGGATTTTCCGACAAAGACGAACGAAACGACATGTTGGGGGAAGAGAAGCAGTGAAACTAACACGCAGAGAGTTTGGCAAGCTCGCATGCGCGTGCGCGACGCTGCCGGTAGCCGCCCTGCTCGGCGGCTGCACGGGAGGCAGGTTCGGGCAGGCGGGCAGCGCCGCTGCAAGCCAGAAGGTCGGTGAGGGAACGCTGCGCGCCGGCGTACGTGCCGACGTCATGGGATTTGGCTATCTCAACGAGCAGACGGGAAACTACTACGGCCTCGAGATCGACATCGTGAACGGTCTTGCTGAGCGCTTGGGCTATAAGGACGTCGAGTTTGTCACCGTCTTGCCCGATAACCGTAAAGAGATGCTGCTCGACGGCGAGATCGACCTCATCGCCGCGTGCTACTCCATTGCGGACTCTCGTCTTGAAAACTTCGACTTCTCTCCTGCCTACTACGACGACCAAATCATCGCCGTGGTGCAGAACACCTCGATGATTAAAACGATCGAGGATATGAAGGGTCGCACCTTCGGCACGATGGCTGGCGCGAACGCCGCGCCGCTATTGTCCATCAAGCTTTATGAAATGGGTTTCTCGAACGGAGAAGCCATCTCGTACAACGAAGATAACACCAACGTTCAGTTTGACACGTGGCACCTGCTGCAGTTCCCCTCCTACCAGGAGCTCTCGGACGCGCTCGAGGAGGGTGCTGTCGACGCGATGGTGCTCGACGGCGCCATCGCCAAGACCTATATGGATGACAAGCGCACCTATATCGAGGACTTCGTCGTTGCCGAGCAGTCGTTTGGCATCGCCACGCAGAAGGATTCCGCGCTTTCCGAACCGATAGCAAGCGCCATTCAAGAGATGCTCGACGATGGAACCATTGACGAGCTCACCGACAAGTGGGATTAGGAGGCAACGATGCAGATGTCCCGTAGACTCAAGCGCAAAATCGCCCTGCTCGTTGCCGTTGTGGCCGTGAGCATGGTTGTCATGGGCGTGCTGCTCTCCGGTATGCAGGAGAACCTCACGCTCGCCAACTACACCTCCGAGATGGAGATGGAGACCGAGCAGCTCCATACCCTGCTTGAGGAGGCAGAGGCAGAAAACGCCCAGAACAAGGAAACCTTCGATGCCATCTACCAGTCGAAGGCACAGTCCGTCTCGTTTATGGCCAACAACAACGTGGGCTTCGAGCAGACCGACGCCAAGATGGACGAGCTCCAGCAGCTGCTCGAGGTCGACAACATCATGGTGGTCAAAGCCGACGGCACCATTGTTGCCAAGGCCGAGAACACCCGCGCCAACTTCTCCTATGCGCGCTTCAACTATCTGCGCGAGTGCCTCACCACCGGCGAGCCCTCGCGTGCCGTGGAGATCGAGCTTCCTGAAGAAGATTGGCTCATGCGCTACTATGCCGCGCGCATCGATGCCGACACGATGATCGTCATCGAGCAGAACCCCGCCGAGCTGCGTGATCTGGTCGAGACCACCGGCTCGACCGCGAGCGTGCTGCGCAATGTCTCGATTGGCCAGGGCGGCTATGTCTTCGCGCTCTCCGCGCAAACCTATACGATCGATTACCATCCCAACGAAGAGCTCATCGGTGCCGATGCGCTCGACGCCGGCATCAACGTCACCGATCTTGAAGACGGCAACACCACCTGGATGGAGCTGAACGGTCAGAAATTGTACTGCCGCATCACCCTCATTGGTGACACATACTACATCTGCGCGGTTCCCGCCTCCGACATGGCTGCCTCGCGCAATGTTACCGTCGCGGTTATCCTCTTCGTCTTCTTCGTCGTCATGGCCACCGTGGCGCTCTACGGCGTCTTCGTGATGCGCCAGGAGGAGCGCGATGGCACCACCGCCGAGAACTTCACCAAGCTCGGTCATCTGCGCTTCAATCGGGTGATTGGCAAGCGTGCGGCCGTCTTTGCCGTGGTGGGCCTGATCGCCATCGTCCTTGTTTCCTTCTACATGCAGACGCTCTTTGCCCTGTCGTCGCAGTCGGTTACCAATAAGGAGCGCACCGCGCAGGTTGCCGAGACCATCTCGCGCACCAACGACCGTGCCGACGATCTCACTGAGCAGTATAACCAGCGCCATCTCTCCAAGGCGCGCGTTGCCACCTACATCCTCGAGCGCAACCCCGAGCTCGCCAACAAGGCCAAGATGCAGGAGCTCGCCGACGCGCTGCAGATCGTGAACGTCTACATGTTCGACATCAATGGCGACATGATCGCCTCGAACGCGCCCTATGAGCACTTCTCGATCTCCGATGATCCTGAAGATCAGTCCTACGAGTTCCGTCAGCTGCTGCAGGGCGTCGATGAGTTCATCCAGGAGCCGCAGCACGACGACACCTCGGGCGCGCTGCGCCAGTACATCGGTATCGCCACCTACGATGAGAACGGTTTCGTCGACGGCTTCGTGCAGATCGGCATTCGTTCAAGCCGCCTCGAGACCCTGCTCGAGAGTGTGCAGATCGATCGCGTGCTCGATGGCGTAAAGGCCGGCACGAGCGGCTTCGCCTTCGCCGTGAACAAGGACGACGGCACGCTGGCCTACTACCCCGATTCTATGGTCCAGGGTAAGGACGCCACCAAGATCGGCCTAACCGAGGACCAGCTCACCGGCGACTACAACGACTACCTCACGCTTGAGGGCCAGACCTACTACGCCGCTTCTGTTGAGACGAGCGATTACTATGTCTACGTTGCCGGCTCCGAGGGCGACCTTATGAGCCAGCGCATTCCGCTCACCATCACGACTGCCATCATCGCGCTCGCCTGCATGGCGCTCGTCTACTGCCTGCTCACGCTCGAGCCCGCCTCGGGCACGATGGCAGCGCGCCTTGTCTCCGACGACAAGGGCGACGGCCGCGTCTTCGATATCGAGACCCCTTCCGGCCGCAGGGCCAAGACCGAGTCTGCGGCGAGCCGCTGGCTCAACCGCTCGCTCGACTGGGATACGATGACGCCTGAGCAGAAGCTTGGCTACGTGCTGCGCATCTTCATGGCGATCGCCGTCGTAATGATCTTCATCTCGGTGCTCTTCCGCGACAAGATTTTCGGGTCCGACTCTGTCTTTGGTTACATCCTCGGCGGCGGTTGGTCGAACGGCCTCAACATCTTCGCTATCACCGCAAGCATCATGACCGCCTGCGTGATCTTCACCGTCTCGTTCGTTATCCAGAAGGTGCTGCACATGCTCTCGACCGTGCTCTCGGCACGCGGCGAGACGGTATGCCGCCTGCTGATCAGCCTTACCAAGTACGGCGCCATCCTGGGCACGCTCTACTGGTGCCTCGCCACCATCGGCGTCGACACCGCGACGCTACTTGCCAGCGCGGGCCTGCTCACCCTCGCCATCAGCTTTGGTGCGAAGGACCTCGTGACCGACCTGCTCTGCGGCCTCTTCATCATCTTCGAGGGTGAGTTCCGCGTCGGCGACTCCATCTCGGTTGGTGCCAACACCGGTACGGTCATGGAGATCGGCATCCGCACGACCAAGATCAACGACGGCAGCGGCAACGTGATCGTGCTGCGCAACAGCGCCATCTCGAACGTGATCAACCGCACCAAGCTCGATTCCTTCGCCAACATCGACGTGAACATCAACGTTGGCGAGGATCTCACGCGCCTCGAGAACATCCTGCAGATCGAGCTGCCGATCATCGCACAGCGCCAGCCCATGATTCTCGACGGTCCGTTCTATCGCGGCATTGTCAACCTCACGGAGTCTGCGATGACCATCCGCGTCGCGGCACGCTGCAGCGAGAAGAATCGCGGTGCGGTGGAGCGCAACCTCAAGCGCGAGATGCGCCTCATGCTCACACGCTACAACATCGCTCCGTACACGCTGCAGTTCCCGCATGAGGACGACCAGGTCACCAAAGAAGATGCGAAGGCCAAGGCCGAGCTCGAGAAGGCCGACGAGTTCCTCGAGAGCCAAGACGAGTCCATGAGCAAGCTCAAGGGCGACGAAAAGGAGTAGCGCGACAGCATCGCGACATTCTAACAACGTATGACTAACCGTCCCATGGATCACCTTCCATGGGACGGTTTTTTAGAATCACGCGCAATGGTGTCAATAACGCTCATTCAGATTGCTACTCGTTCTAAATCAATGAGCCGAAATCAAAGCTATGTATAAGGCTGCAGGGGTTTATTGCAAATTCCAACTATCTGCAGTCCGGCTCATATAGACATCATGCGCGAAGTGAGTGTGTTATCACCCTGTAGTTAAATTGAATACTCCATGTAACTAAAGTTCTTCCTGCGTGAATTACATAATCCACGGCGAACATAATCTGAGATCCTTTACGTGACACTCACTTCGCGGTATTGCGGCGGTATGCAAACCAATAGAGCGACGCAATAAGCACACCGCCAACGATATTTCCCAGCGTAACGAAGAGCAAGTTGCTCAGAATGCCGGTAATAGTGAGCATCGGACCCGCAACCGCCGAAGCTGAAGCGCCCGTAACTTGAACCATGTACCCATAGGGAAGAAAAAACAGGTTGGCGATGCTGTGCTCGAACCCCAGCGCAACAAAGGCCATAACGGGCAGGAGCGCGGCGGCGAGCTTGTCGATGACCGTCTGCCCGGCAAACCCCATCCACACAGCGAGGCAGACGAGGATGTTGCACATGATGCCGCGGGCAAACGCCACGCCAGGTGCAAGCGTTGCCTTCGACATCGCAACCGTGAACGCTGCATCGCCAAACGAGCCCGACGCGGCACTCGCCGCATCGCACCATGTCATGAGTAGCGCGATGGCAATGGCGCCAACCGCATTGCCTGCGTAGACCACGATCCAGTTCCTCAACACCCGCGCCCAGCCATATCGACCAGACAAGGCGCCAATGGTCATGAGGCAGTTGCCAGTAAACAGCTCCGCACCGGCCACAAGCACGAGAAACAGTCCAAGACAAAAGACAAACCCGCTCAGCGGCTGCGCAACACCATACGGAATCGAGGCGTCGGCGCGAACCACGAGCATAAACGATCCGCCGAGCGCGATAAACGCACCGGCGAGCACGGCCAGCACAAACATGCGGGCAGCAGGAAGCCCCGCCTTGGTCACACCAGTTTCCTCAGCCTTTGCTTTGATTTCTGGCGGAGAAAGCAGCGGTCGCATCGTCGGTTCTGCCATTGGGCATCACTCCCCCATCAACGATGCCGTGGTACCGCCACGACACCCTCGTTGCAGCACAGCGGATATCACAAGCCGAGCAGGCGCAGGGCCTCCTCACGGGTCTTGATATCATTGCGGAACGCGCCGCGCACCGCAGACGTCATCGTGAGTGCTCCGGCGCTTTTCACACCGCGCATCGTCATGCACATGTGCTCGGCCTCAAGCACCACGAGCACACCAAGCGGGTTGAGCTCGTCCATCATCGCGTCGGCAATCTGCGCGGTGAGGCGCTCCTGAAGCTGCAGGCGGCGCGCGAAACCGTTCACACAGCGGCCAATCTTCGAAAGCCCCGTGATGCGCCCGTTGCGCGGGATGTAGGCCACATGCGCCCGTCCGGTAAACGGCAAGATATGGTGTTCGCACAGCGATGAGAACGGGATGTCGCGAACAACAACCATCTCCTCGTTATCGGTTTCCTGGAATTGCTTGCGCAGGTGATGTGCAGGGTTTTCGTCATAGCCACCCAACAGTTCGGTGGCAGCACGCGCCACGCGATCAGGCGTCTCAACGAGACCGGGACGATCGGGGTCCTCTCCCACCGCAAGCAAGAACTCACGCATCGCCGCACGGGCGCGCTCTTGATCTACCGCCATGTGCGCTCCTTATTTCATGGCGGCGCGTTCGGCCGCCTCGACAACATGCTTCATCAGAATAGAGGTGGTCACCGAGCCAATCCCGCCCGGTACCGGCGTGATGTTCGCCACGATGGGCTCCACCTCATCGAACGCGACATCGCCTACGAGCTTGCCCGCAGCCTCATCCCAGTTGATACCCACGTCGACAATCGTCTGACCGGCGCGGACGCAGGAGGCGTCGAGCAATCCCGGCGCGCCGGCAGCAACCACGACGATATCGGCCGCGCGGCAATGTGCCGCGAGGTCGCGCGTACGCGTATGGCACATGGTCACCGTCGCATGGCGTGCCTGCAACATGAGCGAAACGGGCTTGCCGATCACGAGCGACCGTCCAATCACGCACACGTTCGCACCGGCGAGCGCGATATGCGAGCGTTCGATAAGCTCGATCGCCGCCTCGGCGGTGCAGGGCGGATACCCAATCTGGCGGCCCGCAAATACCCCAAACAACGATCCTGCTGTCATACCATCAACGTCTTTGGCAGGATCGAGCGCCGCCGCGACGGCATCCTCCTCAATCGATGCTGGCAAGGGGCGAAAAACGAGGCAGCCGTGCACCGCATCATCCAAACTGATGCGCTCGACGGCGGCGATAACATCTGCCTGCGAGCAGGCACACGGCAACACGATGCGCTGGATGGCCACGCCCACCTTTTCGGCGCGCTTGAGCGCCGCACGCTCATACGATAGATCATCGGGGCGCTCGCCCACGCGAACGATGGCAAGCGTTGGCGTTACACCCTGATGCGAAAGCGCCGCAACGCGACAGGCGAGCTCCTCGGTAAGTTCTTCGGCAACGGGAGCGCCGCGCAACAACGAGGCCATGGCTCACGCACCCTTTCGGATGCGCTCGGTCACTCGCGCAACGATGGCCTCTGCGCGCGGAATATAGGCAGAGAGAATACGGTCGACCTCGGCATCGAGCTCGGCGGCATGCTCGCGGTTGGCAAGCGAGCGTGTGTTCACATACACGTTGAGGCTCGCGCTCGTGAGCGCAGAGGCGCACAGCGCCGCGCCGCATCCAACATCGGAGATAAGCAATTTGCTTGCCATGGACTCCATGTGCTCAAGCAGCTCGATAGCGCGCGCCACCTGACGCATCGTCTCGATAGGCACGAACGCCGCCTGCGTGGTCGCCGCTTCGAGAATCTGGCGACGCAGCGGATCGGTTTTCGGGAACGCATAGGCATGCGAGAACGCTGCGAAGGCATCGGCATCGGCATCGATGAGGTCGACGAGCTTACCGCGGATATCCTCAGCCTCTTCAAGCACATCGTGAAGCTCATCTTCAAACGCCGCGGCAAATGGCTTGCCTACGGCGAAGTTGCCCGCCATCGAGCACAACGCCGTACCCAACGCACCGGCAAGCGCCGAAGCGCCGCCGCCACCCGGCGTCGACGTCCGCGCCGCAAGCTCCGCACAAAACACCTCGCACGAATGACCCGCTAACGTATTGACCTTCTCTGCCACAAACACCCCTTCAACAACTCACCCTTCACGGACCAACATACCGCTTGGGACCTCTGATTTAGAGCATCGGCCCTGTCCCTTTCCCCTGCGGGCATTCTGCGCAGCACATGCTCGCAGGGGAAAGGGACAGGGCCTCAATGGCCTAGAACAGGCCCGTAATCTTGCCGTCAGCCGTCACATCGATATTGAGCGCCGCAGGCTTCTTAGGCAAACCAGGCATCGTCATGATATCGCCCGTGAGCGCCACAACGAAGCCGGCGCCAGCGGAAACCTTGAGGTTGCGCACCGTAATGCGGAAGCCTTCAGGCGCGCCCAGAAGATGCTGGTTATCGGTGAACGAATACTGGGTCTTGGCCACGCAGACCGGCAGATTGCCAAAGCCATCGCGACGAAGCTGCGCAAGCTGCTTCTTGGCACCAGGCGTGAGGTCGACGCCGTCGGCATGATAGATGCGCGTTGCAATCTGGGTGAGCGCCTCTTCGATATCGGTCCCCGTCTCGTAGGAGTAATGGAACTCATGAGGCTGCTCGCACAGGCGCATGACCTCCTCGGCAAGCGCCGTGCCGCCCTCGCCGCCTTTCGCCCACACCTCGGAAAGCGCCACATTCACGCCAAGCTCGCGGCACTTCTCCTCCACGAGCGCAAGCTCGGCAGCGGTGTCGGTGGGGAACGCATTGATGGCAACCACGCACGGCAGGCCGTAGACGTCTTGGATGTTCGACACATGGCGCAGCAGGTTGGGCAGGCCGGCCTTGAGCGCGTCGAGGTTCTCTTCATTGAGATCGGCGCGTGCGACACCACCGTTGTACTTGAGGGCGCGCACCGTCGCCACGACAACCACCGCATCGGGATCGAGCCCGGCCATGCGGCACTTGATGTCGAGGAACTTCTCGGCACCAAGATCGGCACCAAAACCCGCCTCGGTGACCACGTAGTCGCCGAGCTTCATCGCCGTTTGCGTTGCCTGCACAGAATTGCAGCCGTGCGCGATGTTCGCGAAGGGCCCGCCGTGGACAAACGCGGGCGTATGCTCGAGCGTCTGGACAAGGTTCGGCTTGATAGCATCCTTCAGAAGCGCCGCCATAGCGCCCTCGGCGCCCAGATCATGGGCGCAAACCGGCTCGCCGGCATAGGTGTAACCAACCACCATGCGGCCCAAGCGCAGCTTCAGGTCCATAAGATCGGTGGCCAGACAGAACGCAGCCATGACCTCGGAGGCAACGGTAATGTCGAAGCCATCTTCGCGCGGGACGCCCTGCATCTTACCGCCCAGACCATCGACGATATGACGCAGCTGACGATCGTTCATGTCGACCGCGCGCTTCCACGTGATGGACTTAGGATCGATACCCAGCTCATTTCCCTGCTGGATATGGTTGTCGAGCAGTGCGGCAAGCAGGTTGTTCGCAGCGCCGATGGCATGGAAGTCACCGGTGAAGTGCAAGTTGATGTCCTCCATGGGAACCACCTGGGCATAGCCGCCACCCGCGGCACCGCCTTTGATGCCAAAGACCGGACCCAGCGAGGGCTCGCGCAGGGCAAGCACCGCCTTCTTACCCATGAGGTTGAGCGCGTCGCCAAGACCAACCGAGGTGGTCGTCTTGCCCTCGCCCGCAGGCGTGGGGTTGATGGCCGTCACCAGCACGAGCTTCGCCTTCGCCGGCTTGTCGGCGAGTGCATGGATATCCACCTTGGCCTTGTATTTACCGTAGTGCTCCAGCATCTCATCGGTGAGGCCGATTGTTGCCGCCACCTGCGAAATGGGTAGCATCTCGGCTTCCTGCGCGATCTCGATGTCCGACTTGTACGCTGCCATGCGCATCCCCTCACTTATACGCAATCTCCTCGGCTCGCGCCGACGTGCATGTTCCAGTATGACCCCTCACGGGGCCCACGTCGAGGAGGTCTCGCCCGATTTAGCCGAACGGTTATAAGATTCTCGAGAACTCGCTTACAAAAGCGCCAGCGCGGCGTCGCTGTCCTGTGCGCCTTCTTCCTCCATAAGGCGCACGATCTCGGGCGTGTCCGACCAGTTGCGCCTACCGTATGGAGCATGACCTTCAAGCCAAAGCGCTTCGGTGCCCAGCACGTTCTCGGCATGCTCAATTGCCTGCGGGAGCGCGGCGCTATACGCATCCATCCATGTTTCAAGAAGCTGCCACTCACGCTCATTCCCTGCGGCAAGCGCCTCCTCAAACGGAAGCTCGGCAAGTGTTCCGGGCTCATATGCCGCGTCGACTTTAGCAAGATCGTGCTCGAGCACCTCGATCGCCGCGCACTCCTGCTGCGAGATGCGGGCTTCGAGCTTCTCGCGCGGCTCGCGATACGGTTCAAGCAACGCAGCGAGCTGCGCGTCGCGCTTCTCGCCCAACTCCTCAAGCTCGCGGGAACGAAGCTCCATCTTGGCCTTCGTCTCGGCAATCTTTCGATCGAGCACCTGGTTGCTCTCGTTAACACGATGCCGGTGCCACGGCGCCATACCGCCCTTGGGCGGCAACGGCATGAGGAGCACCACAAGCAGCGCCGCGCACGCAATGGCCAACGCAATGGGCCCGCGCGCATCAGGCAAAAACGCCCACGCAGCAAACCCGCCAATCGCAATGAGCACCGAGATCACGATGCGCGCATACCACCATCTACGGCCATGCGCTTCATCGCCTGCCGCTCGCAGGTGCTCGTCGTCATTGCGAATCGCGTGATATTCCTCGAGTGCAGCGCGATCCTCCGCATCGGCCGCGGTATAGGCCTCGATGGTCGACGTCAACTCGGCATACGTCTCATCCGCCGCAACGACGGCGTCTGCCTCGTCGCAGAACGCAGCATGGGCTGCACGCGTCGTCTCAAGCGCATCGAGCGCATCCTGAAGCGCCCGAATCGCTTGCCATGCAGGATCATCGAGCCACCACCCCCATGGGGCAGCAGAGTCGGGCACACCATCGAAGCGCACCGCAGATGTGACAATCGCATCGGTAAGCGCATCGGAATTCCAGGAGTAGTGTTCTGGCTCGAGAAACATGCACCGCGTGCGATCACTGCCTTGGATGCTCGCGCAATCGAGGGGTGTACGCGTACACAGCTCACGAAGCTTCAGCTCGTCCGCCTCATAGGCCTGCCAGTGAGCAAGCACATCGCGCATCGTATTCAGATCTGCCATGGTCTCCCCCATCGCATATCGTGGCGTCTCAGGATCGTTTCGGGTACTCCGCCGTCTTTCATAGTAGTCTGAACCGCGGCCTGCGCCAACGGCTTTACGGCGATATGCAGAATAAGATAATGAACGTAACGGCACGACGGTCACAAGCGACCGCCGCCACCCGGAGGTAGCGGCGGTCGCTGTTGTTCTATGCCGCCCGATGCTGCGCAAGCAGCACGAGTGGGCATGAGGAACTCGAATGGTTACGCGAAATCCTTCAGCTGAGCCTGCAGCGCGGCAATCTCGGCACGAAGCTCCTCGGCGCGCTCACGCTTTTTCGCCACAACCTCGGGAGCCGCCTTGGCGATGAAGCCCTCGTTGGCAAGCGTCTTCTCGGCACCGGCAAGCTCCTTCTCGGCTTTCGCGACGGCCTTCTCGATGCGCGCGCGCTCGGCGGCGAAGTCCACCAAATCGCCAACGACCACATACGCATCGAAATCGGGCCCTGCCAACGCGATAGCGCCCTCGGGCTTAACAAACTCAGCATCCGGCGTGAACCCGATTGCATCAAGGTTCGCAAGGCTGCAGATAAAGGCACCCATGGTATCGTTCAGCGCCAGCACCTCATCGGTATGCGCTGCAATGGACACCTGCAGGCGCTCTTTGGGGCTAATGCGATAGCGTGCGCGGGTGGAACGCACGTCACCCACGATGGCGCGCACGAGCTCGAACGCGCGCTCAGCGGGCTCGTCGATCCAGTGCTCATAGTCTGCCGGCTCCGGCCACCGGGCAACCATGAGGGCCTCGGCGCGCTCCCCGTCTGCATCGAGCACGCTTGCCGGCATCCGCTCCCAGATGGCCTCGGTCACAAACGGCATGAAGGGATGCATGAGACGCAGCGACGTGTCGAGCACGAAGATGAGGTTGCGCTGTGCCTGCACGCGGTCAGCCTCGCTACCGTGGAGGCGCGCCTTGGTAACCTCGACATACCAGTCGCAGACCTCGTTCCAGAAGAAGGTCTGAACGCCGCGGACCACCTCACCGAAGGCATACGACTCGATGCCCTCGGTAACAGCTTTGACCTGCTTGGCCAAACGACTGAACATCCATGCGTCGGCTGCGGTCTCCGCCACCGGCGCTCCCGGCGTGTAGCCCTCCATGTTCATAAGAAGGAAGCGGCTCGCGTTCCAGATCTTGGTGACGAACGCCTTCGCCTGCTCGGTGCGAGGGCTGCCCTCGAACTCATGGGTCGTTTTGTTGATATCGGCATCGAACTTGACGTCCTGGTTATTGGTAAAGAGCGACAGCAAGTTGAAGCGCATGGCGTCGGCACCGTACTTGGCGATGAGATCCATGGGATCCACGCCGTTGCCCTTGGACTTGGACATGCGGCTGCCGTCCTTGGCAAGGATCGTCGGGTAGATGACGACATCATGGAACGGCTCCTCGCCCAGGAAATACTCGGAGCTCATAATCATGCGAGCCACCCAGAGCGCGATGATGTCGCGCGCGGTGACAAGCGCCGTGGTGGGATGATGGCCCTCGAGCGCCTCGGGGCGCTGCGGCCAGCCCTGCGTGGCAAAGGTCCACAGCTGCGAGCTGAACCAGGTGTCGAGCACGTTCTCGTCCTGATGTACGTGATGACCGCCGCACTTCGGGCACACGTCCGTGTCCTCCATGAGGGCGTCTTCCCAGCCGCAATCCTCGCAGTAGAAGACCGGGATGCGGTGGCCCCACCACAGCTGACGCGAGATGCACCAGTCTTTGAGGTTCTCCATCCATGTGAGGTAAGACTGCTTCCAACGCTCGGCGTTAAAGCGCACACGTCCGCTCTCGACCGCCTCGATGGCCGGTCCCTTGAGCTTGTCAACCGCAACGAACCACTGCTCAGAAAGCCAAGGCTCGAGCGTGGTGGCGCAGCGATAGCAGTGCATGACGGAGTGCTCATGGTCCTCGATATGGTCGAGCAGGCCATGCTCCTCAAACCACGCGACAACAGCCTCACGGCACTCATCACGCGTCATACCGGAGAACTCGCCGTACCCATCGACAACAACCGCATGCTCATCAAAGACATTGATCTGCTCGAGATCGTGCGCCTGTCCCATCGCGTAGTCGTTGGGATCGTGCGCAGGCGTCACCTTGACAAAGCCCGAACCGAAGCCGGCGTCAACATGCCAATCCTCGAAGATGGGAATCTCGCGGTCTACGATGGGCAGCTTCACGGTCTTGCCCACAAACGAAGCCTTCTCGGGATCCTTGGGAGAGACTGCAACGCCCGTGTCGCCGAGCATGGTCTCAGGGCGCGTGGTGGCGACGACGATATAGTCCTGACCGTTGACCGGCTCAGTAAGCGGATAGCGCAGATGCCACAGGTGACCTTGCTCCGTCTTATACTCAGCCTCATCATCCGAGATAGCAGTGGTACAGCTCGGGCACCAGTTTACGATGCGTTTACCGCGGTAAATGAGACCGTCGTGGTACCAGTCGCAGAAAACCTTCCGCACCGCCTCGGCATAATCCGCATCCATGGTGAAACGCTCGTGCTCAAAATCGACCGAGCAGCCCATGCGCTTGATTTGTTCTTTGATAGTGCCGCCGTACTCGTGAGTCCAGTCCCAGCAGGCATCGAGGAAGGCCTCGCGGCCCATCTCGAGGCGGTTCTTGCCCTCGCTTTTGAGCTTTTTATCGACCTTGGTCTGCGTGGCAATGCCCGCATGATCGGTGCCCAAAATCCACTGCGTAGAACGCCCGCGCATACGCGCCTCGCGCACAATGGCATCCTGGATGGAATCGTCAAGTGCATGCCCCATGTGCAACACGCCCGTGACGTTCGGCGGCGGGATGGTCACCGTGCAGTCGCCCACACCGGGTCGACGCTGATAGTAGCCACCGTCGAGCCACTTTTTGAGCATCTGGGGCTCGTTGGCCGCAGGATCGTACGTCTTGGGCATCTCTTCTATCGTTTCAGACATCGTTCGCGTCCTTTCGTGTCGCGTAATAGGAAAGGATAACACAGCAGCGACCTCGAACGATGCTGAGCCAGCTGGTCACAAAGCTGTTCATGAAGCATCCTGCATACCCAAATGCCCACCCGTGCGAACGCCATCCCATGACGCCTCAAATCTGACAGATACCATCGATCCGCTCGGGCTCGCTCCCGTATCCATCTCATCATGTGGTCACGAGATCGCACTTATGGGTGGAACGAACGTAACAGTTCTGTCCCGATGGTCACGGAGCAGGACCTATGGGCAACTTTCCCGTAGCAAAGCCTCCCCGGTGGTCACGAGAAGACACCTGTGGGCAGACGGCGCGTTGGATAGGAGCTCATTTTGGCATCGAGCCACCCATAGGTATCGCTTCGTGACCAGTGTGGGCGAAATCCTACATGGATTTCGCCCACAGGTGCCGCCTCGTGACCACGTGGCACGTATTCCCGCGGCCTTTTCACCCATAAGTCCCTCGTGATGACCACGAACCGCGTGCCGCTACAATACATCCGCCCATAACCCCTTCGAGATGACCAACCGTGCAACGATGACGTCGAAGAAGCGATTGCGAACACGCTACAACGAAGCAGGGGCGCCTTATGACGCCCCTGCTTGCTCACAATGAGGTCACGCCCCGGCATGCGGGACGGCGGTGACGCGTACTCTAGGCAAGCTCGCGGCGGGGTTGCTCTTCGCCACGCACCGCCTCGGGCGTAACGATGACCTTCGTCACGCCGTCTTCGCTCGGCAGGTCGAACATCGTCTGCTGCAGCAGCTGCTCGCAGATAGACCGCAGGCCACGTGCGCCCGTCTTGCGCGCAAGTGCCATTTGGGCAATCTCGCGAAGCGCCTCCGGCTCGAACTCGAGATCGCAATCCTCAAGCTGGAACATGCGCCGATACTGCTTCACGATGGCGTTCTTCGGCTCGGTGAGAATCGAGACCAAGTCATCTTCGGTCAGCGCACAGGTCTGTGTGATCACCGGCGTACGACCAATGAACTCGGGGATCATGCCGAACGCATTGAGATCTTGCGGAAGCACCTGGCGCAGCAGCTCGTTTTCATCGGTCGACGTGGGACCAGCGATCTCGGAATTAAAACCGATGCCCTTGTTGCCCACGCGATCGGCGATGATCTTATCGAGGCCCACGAAGGCACCACCGCAGATGAACAAGATGTTCGTGGTATCAATCTGCAGGAGCTCCTGCTGAGGGTGCTTGCGCCCGCCCTGAGGCGGCACGCTCGCAACGGTGCCCTCAAGAATCTTCAGCAGTGCCTGCTGAACACCCTCGCCGGACACATCGCGCGTAATCGAGAGGTTTTCGGCCTTGCGAGCGATCTTGTCGATCTCGTCGATGTAGATGATGCCCACCTGGGCACGCTCGATGTCGCCATCGGCTGCGGTGATGAGCTTGAGCAAGATGTTCTCAACATCCTCGCCCACGTAGCCGGCCTCAGTGAGCGCCGTGGCATCGGCGATGGCAAACGGCACCTCGAGGATGCGTGCCAGCGTCTGGGCCAAGAGCGTCTTGCCCGTACCCGTGGGACCGAGCAGCAAAATGTTTGACTTGGCGAGCTCGACATCCGCAAGGTCATCGGCGCCTGCCGCGTGCTTGCCGATAGGCTCCTCGGCGGCACGCCCGGAGCTCTCGTCGCGCGCGCCCTCGGCAGCCCCGCCCTCAATAACGCGGCGATAGTGGTTGTAGACCGCAACCGACATCGCACGCTTGGCGTCTTCCTGACCCATCACGTAAAGCGAAAGCTCATCGTAGATCTCGTGCGGCGTGGGCACGCGACGGATAACCTGCTTGGTCTCCTTCGGCTCTGCAGGCTCAGCCTCAACCTCGGGCTCGGCATCGAACCCGTCAAAGGAGCCCTGATAGCCCGGGTTCGCCGCAAGGAAATCCTGTGCAAGCGACTCCTCGAGAATCTCGGCACACGCAGCAACGCACTCGTCGCAGATGAAGATATCCGTGGGGCCCTTCACGAGCTTACGAACCTGGCCCTGTTCCTTCCCGCAAAACGAGCAACGAATGGGACCGGTGGGAAACTGGCCCGTCGATGTGTCACGCGACATTATTCAGCACCTTTCGCGGCGTCGCTTCGAGACGAGATGATGCGGTCGACAAGGCCGTATTCGAGGGCAGCCTGCGCACGCATATAATGGTCGCGCTCGGTGTCCTCGGAAACCTTCTCGATGGGCTGACCGGTGGCATCGGCAAGAATCTGGTTGAGGTTGCGCCGCGTCTCCTTGATCTCCTGCGCCACGATCTCGATCTCGGTCTGCTGACCCTGGGCGCCACCGCTCGGCTGGTGGATCATCACCATCGAGTTCGGCAGGCAAAAACGCTTACCCTTCGCGCCATTGGCGAGCAGCACCGCAGCCATCGAGGCCGCCATGCCCACGCAGATGGTCGACACATCAGGCTTGATGAAGTTCATCGTGTCGAGAATCGCCAGGCCGGAATAGACCTCGCCACCCGGCGAGTTGATGTAGAGCGAGATATCCTTCTCGGCATCCTGGCTCTCCAGGTGAAGCAGCTGCGCGATCACCAGATTCGCGGTTACGGAGTTGATCTCCTCGCCCAAGAATACGATGCGATCGTTCAGCAGGCGCGAATAGATGTCATAGCTGCGCTCGCCACGCGGCGTCTGCTCGATAACATAGGGAACCAGCGCCGAATCGATACGCGATATCATGCGGTCTCCTTCCTGTATGCTTCAAAAAGAGGTACGGTGCCCGACATCCGCTCGCGCGGAATCGCACACCGTACGCAAACCGGTTGACCGGTATTGACTGTACCCCGAACGACTCGGGTTCACACGCAAGGCAACAAGCCTACTCCGCAGCCTCGTCCTCGGCAGCAGCGGTCTCGTCGACCTCGGTGACCTGAGCGTTCTCAACGAGCCAGTCGCACGCCTTGGAGCGGCGAATGGAATCGCGAACGGCGGGCATGCGGCCCTCGGCGGCGAACTGGGCGCGGGAGGCCTCGACGTCCTCGACGCCGGCGCGCTCGAACTCAGCCGTCACATCCTCATCGGTGACCTCGATCTTGAGCTCGCGAGCGAGCGCATCGAGGGCGAGGGACTCACGGGCAACGTCGTCGGCCTGGTGATGCAGGTCGGCGATGAACTGCTCGGAGCTCAGGTGGTTGGCCTGCAGCCACGCGTCGAGCGAAAGGCCGCGCGCAGAGAGGCTCGAGAGGAAGTTCTGGCCGAGCTCGGAGAAGACGGACTGCTCATAGTCCTTATCCATCTCATCGAGCTGGAGACGCTCAGCGAGCTTGGCCACGCAGCGGTTCTCCTTGAGCTGGGGCAGCTGGGCGGCCTTGTCCTGCTCGATCTCGATCTTCACAGCGTCGCGCATGGCGGCAATGTCGTCGAAGCCGAAGGAGGTCTTCACGAACTCGTCGGTGAGCTCGGGGAGCTTGCGGGCCTTGATGGCGTTGACGGTCACCTCGACGGCGGCCTCCTCGGCGCCCTCGACCTCGGGCGTCCAGGAGATCTCCTTGGTCTCGCCGATCTTCATGCCCTTGATGCCCTCGTCGATGGCCTCGGGCAGGTTGCCGGAGCCCACCACGATCATGCGGGAATCGCCCTCGAGTGCCTCGGCGTTCTTCACGTTCTTGACGGCGCAGGTCACGAAATCGGACTCCTCCACCGCGCGGTCCTCGACCTCCTCGAAGGTCGCATGATAGCCGCGGAGCATCTCAACCTGAGCGTCGATCTCGGAATCGGTGACCTCAGAGGGGGGCATCTCGATCTCGACGGGATCATAGGAAGACAGCGGAGCGGCGGGACGCAGCGTGAACTCAACCGTATAGGTGTAGTCCTCGTGATCCTTGGCGAGGTCGATGTCCTTGTACTCGCCGTCCTTCACCGGAACGATGTCGAGCTCATCGAGCACGGAGGCCTCGTTGGCGCCAATGAGGTCATTGGTGGCCTGAGCGAGCGTGGCCTCCTTGCCAAGCATGTTATCGATAACAGGACGCGGAGCATGACCGGCGCGGAAGCCCGGGAAGCGGTACTTCTTCGCAGCGTCTCGGTACGCCTTCTTAATGGCAGCGTCCACATCGGCCGCCGGGATGGTGACCGTGGCGGTGAGCTTGGAGTCCTTCACCTCAGAAGCAGTGATGTTCAACGTTCCTCCTCAAACTGTCCGGCATTTCCTTGGGTGCCGAATCCCTTTGTTGACGATACGACCAAAGCGGCAAGCGCCGCATGCGCGCAGGCGAGCCTGGTGCGGGCGAAAGGACTCGAACCTTCACGGGAATCCCACTGGAACCTAAATCCAGCGCGTCTACCAATTCCGCCACGCCCGCAATTTCGCGCACAGTTTTAGCATGATAGCAGATGATACCGGCCATGTGGCAAGAAAGCTCGGGCGCACGAGGCCCCCACATAGCACGCGGCCGCCACGGATGTCCGCAGCGACCGCGTCACATGTACGGGATATGCAAGCGCGAGGCTATACGCGGGTCTCTGCGCTAGCAGACGCCCTGCGCCATCATGGCCTCGGCTACCTTCATGAAGCCGGCGATGTTGGCGCCCATCACGAAGTTACCCTCGTGGCCATAGGTGCGGGCAGTGTCGTCCACGTTGTGGAACATGCCGCGCATGAGACTCTCGAGCTTGCCGTCGACCTCCTCGAACGTCCAAGAGAGATGCTCGGCGTTCTGGCTCATCTCAAGGCCCGAAACAAGCACGCCACCGGCGTTGGCAGCTTTACCAGGCATAAAGGCAACGCCGTGCTCCTGGAGATAGAGCGTGGCATCCGGCGTCGTGGGCATGTTGGCGCCCTCGCCCACCACCTTGCAGCCGTTCGCCACGAGCGCCTGGGCATCCTCGAGCACGAGCGTGTTCTCGCGAGCGCAGGGCAGTGCGACGTCGCAGGGCAGCTGCCAGACGCCGCGGCCGTCGCCGGCGTGCCACGTGGCACCCGGACGCTCGTCAACGTACATCGCGAGGCTCACGCCCTTGTCATGGCCGGAGCGCTTCTTGTTATAGATGTGCTCGAGGACCTGGTAGTCGATGCCTTGCGCGTCCTCGACCCAGCCCTTGGTGTCGGAGCACGCAATCACGGTGCCGCCGAGCTGCGCAACCTTCTGGATAGCGTAAATCGCTACGTTGCCGGAGCCGTGCACGACGACCTTCTTGCCCTCGAAGGAGTCGCCGCAGCTCTTGAGATACTCATCGACGAAGTACACGAGACCGTAACCGGTGGCCTCGGTGCGCGCAAGTGAGCCGCCATAGGTGAGGCCCTTGCCGGTGAGCACGCCCGACCACTCGTTGCGCAGGCGCTTGTACTGACCGAACATGTAGCCAATCTCGCGACCGCCCACGCCAAGATCGCCGGCGGGAACGTCGGTGTTGGGGCCGATGTGGCGCGAGAGCTCGGTCATGAAGGACTGGCAAAACGCCATGACCTCGCGGTTGGACTTGCCCTTGGGGTCAAAGTCCGAGCCGCCCTTGCCGCCGCCCATGGGCAGCGTGGTGAGCGCGTTCTTGAAGATCTGCTCGAAACCGAGGAACTTGAGCATGCCAAGCGTAACGGTGGGGTTGAAACGCAGACCGCCCTTGTAGGGACCGATGGCGGAGTTGAATTCCACGCGGTAGCCGCGGTTCACCTGGACCTTCCCCTCGTCGTCGACCCAGGGCACGCGGAACATGATGACGCGCTCGGGCTCAACAAGACGCTCGAGCAGCGACTGCTCCTCGAACTCGGGGTGTGCCTCGACGGCGGGCTCGATGGTCTCGAGCACCTCGACAGCAGCCTGCAGAAACTCAGGCTGGTCGGCATAGCGCGCTTTCAAATCTGCAATGACCTTGGCTGTATAACTCATGTGAACTCCCTTATCTCGCGGGCGCAATGCTGTGCGGCAACACGGCGGCAATCGCATGCACCCGAAATTCGACCTGACCATACTACATCGACATCACTCCGTAACAAGACATGCATGATTTCGAAATACTCCCTTTACACGTCCGAAATACATCCACACAGTCGTTCCTCACAACAGCGTTCGGCCCGCGCTGCGACACCGTTTGTTCATACTTCGAGCTTGACGTTTTGTCATATTGCGTCAATAGACTATGCTACGTGACCGTTGCCCAAACACCCCGGCGTGTCAGAGCGCCTCCCCGTATCAAAGAAGCTGGTGTTCGTATCATGCATGCTCTGCGCAAGATTTGGTGTCGTACCTATCAGACGGCGTTTCGCGCCGTGCTTCCCATCCTGCCGTACCGCGAGCCCAAGCCCCTCGCCTCGTTTGAGGCGGCTGCCGAGACCCTCGCGCACAACGGCGTGCGTCGCGTGCTCATCGTGACCGACAAAACCATCATGGCGCTCGGCCTCACGCAAGAGCTTGAGCGCCAGCTCGATGCGAACGGCATCGCCTACAGCATCTTCGACGAGGTGGTTCCCAACCCCACCATCGCCAACGTCGAGGCGGCGCGCGAACGCTACCTTGCAAACGGCTGCGATGCCATCATCGCGTTCGGCGGCGGTTCGGTCATGGACTGCGCCAAGGTATGCGGGGCGCGCATCGTCCGCCCGCGCAAGCCGGTCAAGCGCATGCGCGGCATCCTCCGCGTCCTGTTGCCGCTGCCCACGCTCATCGCTGTTCCCACCACGGCCGGCACGGGATCGGAGACCACCCTCGCTGCGGTGATCACCGATGGCGAGACACATTATAAATATCCCATCAACGACTTCTGCCTGATTCCGCACTATGCGGTCCTCGACTACCGCACCACCCTCGGCTTGCCGCCCGCCATCACCGCAACCACCGGCATGGACGCCCTTGTGCACGCCGTGGAGGCCTATATTGGCCGTTCTACCACCAAAGAAACCAGGCAGCGTGCCATCGAGGCGGTCTCGCTCATCCACCGCTACCTGCTGCGCGCCTATCGCGACGGCACGGACGCCGAGGCGCGCAAGCAGATGCTACGCGCCGCATACTGCGCCGGCATCGCGTTTACCAAGAGCTATGTGGGTTATGTCCACGCCGTCGCCCATTCGCTGGGCGGACAGTACGGAATCGCGCACGGTCTTGCCAACGCCGTGCTGCTCCCCCACTTCCTTGACGAATATGGAACCAGCTGCGAGCGCCGCCTTGCCGACCTTGCCCGTCGCGCCGGCGTGGTAGCACATGATACCGATGATGCGAGCGCCGCCGCCCAGTTCATCGCATGGGTACGCGAGATGAATGCCGCCATGGATATTCCCACCACCCTGCCCGGCATTCTCGATGAGGATATTCCGCTCATGGCCAAGCGCGCTGATGCCGAAGGCAACCCGCTCTACCCCGTGCCGCGCCTCATGGACGCCCACGAACTTGAGCATATGTACCATGTGGTGCAGCAGAACCCCGATACGGCCACCGATGCGACAAGGCAGCCCGCACTTGCCGCGCACACGGCGCGACGCTCGCCGCTCAAGCTTGCATCGCGCACCGTGCGCATCGCCCGCGTGGCCGCCCGTCGCGCCGCCCGTCGCGCACGCCGCCGCATCCGTATCCATCGCTAGGAGCCCTCATGTCTATCGCCGAATCTGTCGATCGCTGCCGCGCATATTTCCAAACCGGTGCCACCATCGCAATCGATGCGCGCATCAACGCGTTGCGCGCGCTTGAGCAAGCAATCATTGCCCACGAGAGCGAAATCTACGACGCGTTGAAGCAGGACCTTGGAAAGTCGGCCACCGAGTCATACATGTGCGAAGTGGGCCTCACCCTTGCTGAGCTGCGCTACCAGCTGCGTCATGTGCGCAGCTGGGCCGCACGGCATCGCAAGCGCACCGGGCTCGCCAACTTCCACGCCACAAGCTTCACCATCGCCGAGCCGTACGGCTGCGTGCTCATCATGAGCCCGTGGAACTATCCGTTCATGCTCACGATGGAGCCGCTTGTGGGCGCACTTGCCGCGGGCAACGTATGCGTGGTTAAGCCGAGCGCCTACTCGCCCGCCACCTCCGCCATCATGCGCAAGATCATCGCGTCGTGCTTGCCCGAAGAGATGGTTTGCGTAGTCGAGGGCGGGCGCGCCGAGAACACAGCCTTGCTCGATCAGACCTTTGACTACATCTTCTTCACGGGTGGCACCGTCGTAGGCAAACTCGTCATGCAGAAGGCAGCCGAGCACCTCACGCCCGTCACCCTCGAGCTGGGCGGCAAGAGCCCGTGCATCATCGCCGAGGACGCCAACCTCAAGATCGCGGCGGCACGCGTGGTCTTCGGCAAGTATCTCAACTGCGGCCAAACCTGCGTGGCACCCGACTACATCCTTGTGCACGAGCGTGTGCACGATGCCTTCCTGGCCGAGGTTCGCACCCAGATCACCGCCATGTACGGCGAGCACCCACTCGATAACCCCGACTGGGGCCATATCGTCAACGAGAAGCACCTGAAGCGCCTCATGGGTCTCATCGATCCTGCCAAGGTGGTATGCGGCGGCGAGGTGAGCAAGGAAACGCTGCAGATTGCCCCTACCGTCATGGATCAGGTGTCTGCCGAGGATGCCGTCATGGGCGAAGAGATCTTCGGGCCCATCATGCCCATCATCACGTATGCCTCCATCGATGAAGCAGAAGCCTTCATCAAGGCGCGTCCCAAGCCCTTAGCGCTGTACCTGTTCACCCGCTCCAAAGAACTTGAGCAGCGCTTCCTTACGCATGTGCCCTTTGGCGGCGGCTGCGTGAACGATACGGTGGTGCACCTCGCCACGAGTGAGATGGGCTTCGGCGGCGTAGGCGCCAGTGGCATGGGCAGCTATCACGGCAAGAAGAGCTTTGACACCTTCAGCCATGAAAAGAGCATCTTGAAAAAGCACCTCTGGATTGACATGCCCATGCGCTACCAGCCCTTCAGCAGCTGGAAGGATACGGCAATCCGCCTGTTCTTGCGGTAACAACATGGATAGAGGCGCCGGCGTGCAATCTTTTCGTTGCCGCACGGGCGAATTCCACGTATACTATCGCTTCAGGACGTCGGGACGTGGCGCAGTTTGGTAGCGCGCCTGCTTTGGGAGCAGGATGTCGCAGGTTCAAATCCTGTCGTCCCGACCATACGCGGGCGTAGTTCAATGGTAGAACCCCAGCCTTCCAAGCTGATGACGCGGGTTCGATTCCCGTCGCCCGCTCCAGAGAACACAGCAGGTCAGACGCTTACACGGTCTGGCCTGCTTTCATTTTCGGCAACCGTGCGCCAAGGCCGTGCACCAAACGTGCGCGTTATGAGCGAGCGCGACGCATCACGGCGTTCAGATGCTCGGCTGCAGCGATCATCACAACGAGGATGACCGCAAGATACAACGGGTACAGCTCGGCACCCACCATCTGGGCAAGCACGCCAAAGAGCGGCGACATAACAAGAGAACCCACATAAGCGACGGCCATCTGCATGCCGGTGAGCTCGAGGGCGACATCCTCGCCAAACCGGTACGGCGTAGCGTGGATAATCGAGGGATAAATGGGCGCGCAGCCAGCTCCGATGAGCAACAGACCCGCTATGAGCGCACGATCCCCTGCCGGTACGATCACCAATACCACGCCAAGCGCAATGAGCAGCTGTCCCAAACGAATCATGTGATGATCGCGCAGGCGCATCGAAATAAACCCACTTACGGCGCGACCCGCCGTAATGCCAATGTAGAACAGCGATGCCCAGCTCGCCGCAGTCTCGGCGTCGATACCGCGCGCCAGCGTGCAAAACGTCGCCGCCCAGTTGCCGCAGGTACTCTCAAGCGCGCAATAGCAGAAGAAGCAGATGAGAACCGAGGGGACACCGGCAACGCGCAGCAGCGCGCGGCGTGAACGGCGCTTATCCTGCACGTCACCAGCGGCCTTCTCAACGCTCGGCAGCGCCCGATCGCGCCAGAGCGGCAGCGAAAGCGTCAAGACCACCGAAATGGCAACCTGGATGCCGCCAAGCACGAGAAATCCCTGCGACCACGAGCCACCAGAGATGCACATCGCCATGATGAGCGGACCCGCGCTGGCACCGATGCCCCACATGCAATGAAGCCAGCTCATATGCTGCGACTCATAATGCACTGCTACGTAGGTGTTGAGCGCCGCATCGACCGCGCCGGCACCCAGCCCGTACGGCACAGCAAGCAGGCAGAGCTGCCAAAACGAATCGGCAAGCGAGAAGCCGGCGAGCGCAAGCGCCGTTAACGCCACGCTCGCCGCGGTTACCTTGCCCGTGCCGAAGAGTTCCACCACGCGCACCGACATGAGGCTCGAAGCAATGGTGCCGCAGCAGATGATCATGTTCACCGCTCCGACCCACGAGATGCCGGCGCCGAGCGCAGGCGCCATAACCGGCCACGCCGACCCAATCGCAGAATCAGGCAAGCCGAGACTTATGAAGGCAAGATATATGATGGGCAGCAACCCCGCAGGCATGATACCCCCTCGAATCATTCGACGTACGACCGAGATAGTCTAGCGCAAGACGCAGGCGCAATGGCCCACGCGCGGTATAATGCTCGCCAGCAAAACGAAGAGAAACGGACGAATCCGATGAAGAAATCCCTTGTTATCAACCTCGTCCTTTGGATCGCTCTCGCCGCCGCGATGATCGCGTTTCTCGCGTGGTACCACCTCGCCGGCGGAGAGGCAGCAGCAGCGGAAGAAGCGGGCCCGCTGATGTTGGGAACCGTGCTCGCTGCCCCTGTGCTGCTCTACGCTATGGGGGCCGTCATGGGGCTGTTGCTCATCATGTTCAAAGATGTGCAGATGGGCCGCACCGCCAAACGCGTCGCACTTGTCTGCGGACTGCTCACGCTTGCGTTCATCCTCGCCGGCGGCCTACCCGCACTGGCACCAAGCACCACCGGGGAACTCGCCGCCTCGATTGTGATCGTCCACTACGTCACCGCCGCAGCACCCATCCTCATCATGATGTTCGGGTTTCTCTATGCACTCGGCTTCGCACCCACCGACACGAACAAACGCAGCCGCTTTGCCAAGTACCTGCCCAAAGATCACTTTGAGTGAATCCGCACCGGAGTGGCAAACGACGTGTTGTCGCCCGCCACTCCGGCATCCGAGATAAACCTTAGAAGAACTTGGCGAGATCCCAGGCGGTAATGATGCCCAGCAATCGCTCGTCAGACGTGCCGTGCTCGGTCACGAACACCATGGCGAGACGATGCGCTTCACGCAGCGACGTTTGGAACAGCTCTGCCACGTCGTCGGCGGGCATCGTGCGAGCAACAAATGCGAAGCGACCTTGCTCATGCGCGTCGAGATCGAGCAGCTGCTTGATCTCGGCTAACGTCGCGGCCTCCGAGATACTTGAAGAGGAATGCTCAACGAGGTACGCAAGCAGCGTGCCCTCGCTCAGCACACCAGCAACGCGCCCGTCTTCGAGCACGGGCACATGCGCATACCCATGGTCGGCCATGTTGCGGAGCACATCGAGCAGTGCATCGTCGAACGTGGCAACGCTCAATTGGTCGCGGCGCGTGCACACGTCTTCGGCGCACCCCATCGCCTCGAACCGCTCAAGCGTCGTGCGGAGCACATCAAGCATGGCATCGCTTGGGATAACGGCATACGATCCGTCGATGCGCTCGTTGTGTTGCAAGAAGTTGCGCACCTCGCGGCAGTAATCGAGCTCGTCGCGCAACGCACGAGGCGCTTTATCGCGATTGAGCAGCCATGCGATCGCCCCGCCATCACGTGAGAGGTGATACCGCTCGCGTATGAGGCGCTCAAGGCGGTTGTAGAGATCGAGAAACGTAACGGTGTTGTCGGCTGTCATATGCCCTCCTCTGCGCGCTATGACGCCCACACCACGCGGCCGTCCCGGCGCGGCTTGGGCTCGGGCTCTTCTGCCGGCCAACCGAGAATGCAGTTACCGATACCCTCGTAATCGCCGTCGACGCCGAGCTCGGAGAGCACCTGCTTGAACTCAGGCAACTCGAAGGTCTCCTTGGCCCGATGAATCCAGCAGCTACCGAGGCCCACCGTGCTCGCCGCAAGCATGAGGTTGCCCATCACGAGCGAGCCGTCGTACACATGCGTGGGAACATCTCGCGGGGCCAGCACCACGAGCACCACGGGAGCACCGTAGAACGGGTCGGCCTCGACACCCATCACCTTCGCATTGGCGGCAGCGAGCGTATCGCGCAGCGCGCGATCGGTGATGGCAAGGATGATGGGCGACTGCTTGCCCATACCGCTCGCCGCCCAAAGCCCCGCCTCGACAACCTGCTCGATGAGCTCTCGTGGAACCTCGTCCTGCTTGTACACACGGACACTGCGCCGGTCACACATCGCCTTGATGATATCGTTCATAGCGTGCTCCTCTCTTCATTGCGCGGCGCCCATCGCAAGGCGACGGGCTCGCATGTAGCCACATGTGAATAGATACCCGTTCTTGGCACATGTTTGTTCTAGGAGTCGAACACGCTTCCCGCAGCTGTCATCGCCGCAGCGCTCGCATTTGAGCGCTCATGCAAGCGCTACGCACGAACGAGATGGATGCGGCGCGCATCGAAATGCATGCGCAGCACGTCGCCCTCGCGCGGCAGCTCGCGCTCGCCTGCACCCACGAGGTTGACCTTCCACTGCAGGCGGTTCGGCGAATCGGGGCGCGGCGGGTCGAGCAGCACAAGCCGCTCGAAGCGGGCATCGCTCACCCGCGCCACATGCAGATCATAGGTATTGCGTCCCGGTTCCGCACGGTTGTCGCGATGGAAATATGAGGCGCGCACGCCCAGATACGCCACATCATCGGGCACCTCATAGCCCACATCGAACACCATGCCCCAATCGGTTGCCTCCACCTCGGTGGGAGACACCTTACGCGCGGGCGAGGTGTTCTTGCAGCCGGTGAGCCGCAGCGTCGAGAGCGTCTGGGGTGAACGCATGAGCTGAGCCGGCGCCCCATCTTCGACCACATGTCCTTCGTGCATCACCACGATGCGTTCGCACAGTCGACATGCCTCGTCGATATCATGGCTCACGTAGAGCACCGTCGCATCGAGTACGTCGAACAAATCGAGTAGGTTTTGCTCAAGCGCGCTTTTCAAAAACGAATCGAGCGCCGAGAAGGGCTCGTCGAACATGTAGATACCGGGATGTGCGGCGATCATGCGCGCGAGCGCCACGCGCTGTTGCTGGCCGCCGGAAAGCCGTGCGGGATAGCGCTGCGCAAAGCGCTCCATCCCAAAGATGCCGAGATAGCGTTGCGCGCGCTGGGTGCGCGTCGCCCCATCGAGCGTGCGCGGCATGCCCGCACACACGTTTTCGAGTGCGGTGAGATGAGGGAACAGTTGGTAATTCTGGAACAGCAATGCGCATGTGCGCGCCTGCGGCGTGAGGTTGATGCCCCGGGCAGAATCGAAGAACGTGGTGCCGTTCACACGAATCACGCCCTCGTCCGGTGTTTCCACGCCGGCGATGCAGCGCAGCGTGCAGCTCTTGCCGCATCCCGAGGCCCCGAGCAGCGCCACGCGCTCCTCCCCCGCCTTAAGCTGCATGGCGAGCGTGAACCCCGGATACCGTTTGGTGATATCGAGCTCGAGCGACATCTAGCGCCTCCCCTCGGCTGTTGTGCTATCCGACTCGGCGATGAGCGAACGCAGCGCCTCGCGGTCGATGCGCAACGCGTCACCGCCCGCCTCGGGAGCAGCCAGCGGCTCAACATCGCACCCCCCACGCCGCGGCTGGGCGCCGCCGCGCTCACGATAGCGCTGGCTATGCGCCGTATAGAGGTTGATGACCAGCACGACGATAAAGCTGAACAGGATGACCACGATGACCCAGAACAGCGCGACATCGGTGTTGCCGCTCATCCACTCGAAATAGATGGCGATGGGAATGGTCTGCGTTACCCCGGCATAGTTGCCCGCAAAAAACAGGGTGCACCCGAACTCGCCCATCGCGCGCGCAAACGCAAGCACCGTGCCCGCCGCGATCGAGGGCCAGGCAAGCGGCATCATAAGCCGAGCGAAGATGCGCGTCTCAGACCATCCGAGCGTGCGCGCGGCATCGAGCATGGTGGCATCGAGCGACTCGAAGGCGCCGAGCGCCGTGCGGTACATGAGCGGAAAGCTCACCACGATAGCCGATATGACCGCGGCCTCCCACGTGAACACGAGCGAAATACCATGGTCGACGAGCCATTGCCCCACCGGTGTCGACCGCCCAAACAACAACAGGAGCAGAAAGCCGCACACGGTGGGCGGCAAGACCATCGGGATGGTGAACACCGAATCAAGGATGCCCTTGAGTCTGCTCGACGTGCCCATGGTGCGCCAGGCGGCAAGAAGCCCCAACACGAATGTGATGACGAGCGCCACCGCACTTGTCTTGAGCGACACCCAAAACGGCCGATAGTCTACCCCCGAGAAAAACGTGTCCAGCTGCTCGAGGAGACCAGGCGCCGCCGCAACCGGCACCTCGGATGCCGGAACGAGACGTGCGCCGTCGCACCAAAGCGCGCCGGCAGAAAGATCGAGCCCTGCCGCTTCGGCGCCCGCGGTGGGCTCCTCGCCCTCACGAAGCGCCGCTGGCTGCACCGAGCAGTACCGCCCCTCGCCGGCATCAACTGCAAACCGGTACGTATACAACCCGATGGTCATAGTCTGCTCTTCGGTCACGATGACCTCGCGGCTGGCTGCGATATCCGCGATGAGCGTGCCCCCGCGCGAAGCCTCCTTGTCGAGGTGCTCAACAAGGGTGATGAGGGCATCGCGCTGCGCGGCATCCTCAAGATCAAGCCCTGCGTCTTCTGCCGCCGCACGATCCACGTAGATGATGACCGCCTCATTGGTAGCAAGTGCAACCAGCGTCGCATCGTCGGGAAGCGGATAGCGATAACCAAGGTCGATATCGCTAACGGGCCGCAGCGCGCCTTTCTGGTAGCGCTTGAACCCCACAAGGCCGATTCCGGCCTCCTCGTTCAGCGCAGACCCCTCCTCGGTCACCGCCGCCTCGGTCTTCGCCAACGCGACCATCGGCACGCTCAGGCACGCGCATGCAACCACCAGCACAGCGATAATCAGCGCGAACGCGCGCGCGGCACACGTGCCGAGCGGCCCCGGCACGAAACCGGAGCCGCTCTCGGGGTGCGTTTTGATCTTCGAGAAGCGCATGGCACCTTCCCTCAGGCGTCTTAGGCGAGCTCGAACCCGTATTCAGCCCAGATAGCGAGCGCGTCCTCATCGGTCATGCAAAACTCGAGGAAGTCTGCCGCCTCCTCGGCATGCTCGGAGCTCGCCTCCACAGCACCGGGATACACAATGGCCTTGTGCGACTCCGCCGGCGTGGTGTACGCGACCTCGATGCCATCATAGCGGTACACATCGGAGGTGTACACGAAACCGATGGCACAGTCGCCCGTGGCGACATACTGGGCAGCCGTGCCCACCTTATCGGCCTGGACCACCTTGTCGGCGATCGCGGCATCGTACTCGCCACCCTCGCCCTCGTCGCTTGAGTACAAGCCAACGCTCGCAAGCGCCTGGTTGGCGTACTTGCCAGCCGGCACGGCGCCGGGCTCGCCGATGGCAATGTTGCCATCGATGGACGCGACATCCTCGAGTGAGGTGATCTCGATATCGGAACCCTCGGCACGCACGATCACGAGCTCGTTAGTAAACATGTCCTGACGCGTATCGGCGTCAACGAGCGAGGCCTCCTCGGCATCATCCATGGTGCCCGCGGATGCGGTGATGAGGATATCCACCGGCGCACCGCCGCGCATCTGCTCGACCAGATCGCCCGAGCCTTTGTACTGGGTGTCGGCAAAGGTGGTCCCGGTAGCCTCGGTATAGAGCGCCTCGACCTCGGGCATGGCCTTCTCAAGCGAGTTCGCGGCGAAGATCTGCAGCTCGACGCCGGACGTCGCTGCCGCAGAACCGGCTGCCGCAGGCGCGCTCCCCTGCGCCGTGGTATCGGCGTTGCACCCAGCCAGCACGGCTGCCGCCGCAACGGCACCGGTAGCAGCGAAGCTGCGCCGCGAGATATTCAGATCCATCATCGATCATCTACCTTCCTCATAACGCTCACCAAAGGTGACCTATCCATGAGCGTATTATACTCACTTGAGAATAATATTCTCAAGAAAGAATAATCTTTGATGAGGCGTCGGGCTGTACCGGCTACTCCTATCTACCGCTCGTGGCCGCCGCCGCGCGACATGGATACCGCATGTTCAAGCTGGTCGGCAACAGCCTCCCAGTTCTCGGTCGCAGCCTTGGTGGAACCAGGTAGATTGATCACCAGCGTCCGTCCCCGCTGCATCACGCGTGCACGCGAGAGCATGGCGCGACGCGTCTTGAGCAGCGAAGAGGCGCGCATGGCCTCAGCGATGCCCGGAACGTCGCGCTCACACACCGAGGCAGTCGCCTCAGGCGTCACATCGCGCAGCGACAAGCCCGTGCCGCCGCAGGTAAGCACGATATCCACGCGAAGTTCGTCCACCGCGCGCACGATCGCATCCGCGATGGCCGGCGCATCGTCTTTTACAACCGCATGGTCGGTGCACGTCCAACCGGCCGCCGCGATGAGGCCCTCCAATGCAGCGCCCGCCTCATCTTGCGCGAGGTCGCGCGTATCCGAGCAGGTAATGATCGCGAACGTGATATCCACTACAGCTCAACCCCTTCTGCCACATCGATGCGCACGACCTCGACCATATCGCCCGCCGCATAGCCCTTGGGTCCATCTGGGACCGTGAGCAGGCAGTTGGCATGGTGAAGGGTGCCGAGCAACGCCGAGTTCTGCGAGCGCGCCGAGCGCACCTGGAGCTCGCCTGTCTGGGCGTCGCGCTCAACGTGGGCGCGATCGTAGAACCGCCGCGCCTGAGACTTCTTCACATCATGCATGACGCGCGCGCACTGACGCGGACGCAGTCCCGCAGGGTAGCCGAGCATCTTGCGAATCGCTGGGCGGGCGAGCATCTCGAAGCCCACCGATGCGGCCGCCGGGTTGCCGGACAGGCCCAGGTACGGGACACCTTGCACAAGCCCGAAGGTGATAGCCTTGCCGGGCCGCATGGACACGCGATCGAACAGGACCTCGCCCTCGCGGCGGGCAAGCGCCGTGACGTAGTCGTAATCCCCCGCCGAAGCGCCGCCGCTCGTTACCACGAAGTCGTACTCCGCGATTGCTTGCAGCACAAGCTCGCGGATGGCCACCTCATCGTCGGGCGCGATACCAAGGTACGTGGGCTCTGCACCGACATCGGCAGCTTGTGCCATGAGGGCAAACGCGTTGGCATCGCGGATCTGACCGCGCGCGGGCACGCAGTTGGGGGCAACCAGCTCGGTACCGAGCGAGATGATCGCGACACGCGGCGCGCGATGGACGGACACGCTCATGTGCCCCGCCGATGCAAGCAGGCCGCACCCGGCTGGCGTGCACACCTCGCCAGCGCGCATCACCACCTCACCGGCATGCGCCTCGAGGCCCGCCTCGCGAATGTTCTCGCCGAAATTCACCGGCGCCGTGAAGCGCACGCGGGAACCCTCGTTGCCGTCGCCTTCGAGCACCTCGACGACCTCGTACTTCACCACGGCATCGGCGCCCGCGGGCACCGGCGCGCCCGTCATGATGCGCACCGCACAGCCTCGTTCGATGCAGCCTTCGAACACATGCCCCGCTGCTTCGTGCCCCACCACCTGAAGCGCAACCGGCGCATCGGAAGATGCGGCGGCGAGGTCCGCCGCATGGAGGGCGTAACCATCCATGGCGCTCGAGGCAAACGGTGCGAGATCGATGTCTGTGGCAGCATCGTGCGCGAGCGGACGCCCCGCTGCCTGCCACACCGGGATCTCGACCGTATCGGTGGGTTCCACGTGCGCGAGGATGATCTCCTGCGCCTCCTCGACCAGAATCATATGCTCGTCCATGTGAGCTCCCTTCATGACGGTCAATCGGGTCACGGCGTTCGCTGCCACGAACCATGACGTCGATAGTTGTGCTCCGCACTATTTTATTCTCAACTGGCTATAAAGAAGCGGCGAATTCTCGCGAACCGTTGTGAGGGGCATTGACGTATGCCGTCAGTGGGTCGCTTCTTGACCTGCGCTTTTCAAGAAGTTCACAACTCAACACAAATTGAAGCGTTACAAAAAAATGAAACGTTTAAATCGACCGTTTACCGGAAATCGACCGTTTACCGAGAAACCACTTGCTAAAATGTGCGCTGTAGGGTAAGTCACCATTCACAAGGAGAGACACATGGTGAAAAAACCAACGGCAGCCGCCGCCCCCGAGGTCATCGACTCGGTCGACGCCCTTGAGGCAAAGCTCGCGCAGATGCGCGAGGCTCAGAAGGTCTTTGCCACCTACACGCAGGAGCAGGTTGACAAGATCTTCTACGAGGCAGCTATGGCTGCCAACAAGGCGCGCATTCCGCTCGCCAAGCTTGCGGTCGAGGACACCGGCCGCGGCATTGTGGAAGACAAGGTCATCAAGAACCACTACGCCTCCGAGTACATCTACAACGCCTACAAGAACACCAAGACCTGCGGCGTCATCGAGCGCGACGAGGCCTATGGTGTCACCAAGGTCGCCGAGCCCATCGGCATCGTGGGCGCTGTGATCCCCACCACCAACCCCACCTCGACCGCGATCTTCAAGTGCCTCATCTGCCTGAAGACCCGCAACGCCATCATCATCTCCCCGCACCCCGCGGCAGCCAAGTGCACCATCGCCGCTGCCAAGCTGGTGCTCGAGGCCGCGGTGAAGGCCGGCGCCCCCGAGGGCATCATCGGCTGGATCGACGTCCCCTCGCTCGACCTCACCAACATGCTCATGCGCGAGGTCGACATCATCCTGGCCACCGGCGGCCCCGGCATGGTCAAGGCCGCGTACTCCTCCGGTAAGCCCGCCCTCGGCGTCGGCGCCGGCAACACCCCCGTGGTGATCGACGACACGGCCGACATCAAGCTCGCCGTCAACTCCATCATCCATTCCAAGACGTTCGACAACGGCATGATCTGCGCGTCCGAGCAGTCCGTGACCGCCCTCGACTCCATCTACGACGAGGTCAAGGCCGAGTTCAAGGCCCGCGGCTGCTACTTCGTGAAGAAGGGCAAGGAGCTCGAGGCCCTGCGCGAGGCCATGTTCAAGAACGGCGCGCTCGACCACCGCATCCCCGGTATGCCCGCGCCCAAGATCGCCGAGCTCGCCGGCATCAAGGTTCCGCCCAAGACCAAGATCCTGATCGCCGAGGTCATCTCAACCGATCCCACCAAGGAAGAGTTCTCCCACGAGAAGCTCTCCCCCGTCCTGGCCATGTACCACGCCAAGGATTACCAGGAGGCTGTCGACAAGGCCGAGCACCTCGTGCTCGCCGGCGGCCCGGGCCACACCGCCTCGCTCTACGTGCATCCCGCCGAGCGTGAGAAGATCGCGCTGTTCGAGGACACCATGAAGGCCTGCCGCATCGTCATCAACACGCCTTCCTCGCAGGGTGGCATCGGCGACCTCTACAACTTCGCCATGAAGCCCTCCCTCACGCTGGGCTGCGGCTCCTGGGGTGGCAACTCCGTCTCCGAGAACGTTGGGGTGAAGCACTTGCTGAACATCAAGACCGTAGCGGAGCGCCGCGAGAACATGCTGTGGTTCCGCGCTCCCGAGAAGATCTACTTCAAGAAGGGCTGCACGCCCGTCGCCCTCGATGAGCTCGGCCGCGTGATGGGCAAGAAGCGTGCCTTCATCGTAACCGACTCCTTCCTGTACAAGAACGGTAACTGCCGCGCCATCGAGGCCAAGCTCGACGAGATGGGCGTCGCGCACGACGCGTTCTACGACATCTGCCCCGACCCGCGCCTGCAGGACGCCCAGAAGGGCGCCGAGCGCATGCGCCTGTTCGAGCCCGACGTCATCATCGCCGTCGGCGGCGGCTCCGCGATGGATGCCGGCAAGATCATGTGGCTCATGTACGAGCACCCCGAGGTCAACTTCGAGGATGCCGCCATGGACTTCATGGACATCCGCAAGCGCGTCTTCACCTTCCCCAAGCTTGGTGAGAAGGCGTACTTCGTCGCCGTCCCGACCTCTTCGGGCACCGGCTCCGAGGTAACCCCGTTCGCGATCATCACCGACGCCGAGACCGGCATCAAGTGGCCGATCGCCGACTACGAGCTGCTTCCTAACATGGCCATCGTCGACGTGGACAACGCCATGACCGCGCCCAAGGGCCTCACCTGCGCCTCCGGTATCGACGTCATGACCCACGCCATCGAGTCCTACGTTTCGATCATGAGCTCCGACTACACGCGCGGTCTGTCCATGCGCGCTGCCAAGCTCGTCTTCGAGAACCTGCCCGCGGCGTACGAGAAGGGCGCGGCCGATCCGCACGCTCGCGAGGAGATGCACAACGCTTCCTGCCTCGCCGGCATGGCCTTCGCCAATGCCTTCCTCGGTGTGAACCACTCCATGGCTCACAAGCTCGGCGCCTTCCATCACCTGCCCCACGGCATCGCCAACGCTGTCATCCTCACGCGCATCATGCGTTACAACGCTGCCGAGAAGCCCGTTAAGATGGGCACCTTCTCCCAGTATCAGTATCCGCACGCGCTCAAGGACTACGCCGACCTCGGCCGTTACTGCGGCTGCACCGGTGCCGACGATCGCGAGGTGTTCGAGAACTTCATCACCAAGCTCGAGAACCTCATGGAGACCATCGGCATCAAGAAGACCATCAAGGAGTACGGCGTCGACGAGCAGTACTTCCTCGATACGCTTGACGAGATGACCGAGCAGGCCTTCAACGACCAGTGCACCGGCGCCAACCCGCGCTACCCGCTCATGAGCGAGATCAAGGAGCTCTACCTCGACGCATACTACGGCCGTGAGCCGCAGTCCTACGAGGACTAGGCCTTCGCGCTCGTTCACCGTCCGGAACGCGCCGTTCGCCGTGTCTGTGCACGGCGCGCCCGGACGCCGTTAAGATGGAGCAAACCGACAGAAAGGACGGTAGCGCCATGATTCTTCCCGATTCCAAGGTCGAGCTCGCCCACCGCGGCAACAAGGTCGTCTATGATCTCGGCGATAAGATCGTCAAGGTCTTCAACGAGTCCAAGCCCGTCTCCGACATCTTCAACGAGGCGCTCAACCTCGCCCGCATCAACGAGGCCGGTATCCGCAGCCCCAAGGCGCTCGAGGTCGCACAGGTCGAGGACGCTGACTACGGCTGGGCGCTCGTCACGAGCAAGGTTCCGGGCGTGACCCTCGCCGAGAAGATGAACGCCGAGCCCCAGCGCTTCGGTGAGTACCTGGAGCAGTTCGTGGACTTCCAGATCGAGATCCACGGATTCACCTGCACCCAGCTCAACCGTCAGTACGACAAGTACCAGCGCATGATCAACTCGATCGACCAGATCAACGCCACCACGCGTTACAACCTGCTCGAGCGCCTGAACGGCCTCAAGAGCAAGGGCTTTGTGTGCCACGGCGACTTCAATCCGTCGAACGTAATCGTTGGTGAAGACGGTCAGCTCTATGCCTGCGACTGGGCGCACGCCACCCAGGGCTCCCCTGCTTCCGATGTGGCCATGACCTACTTGCTGTTCGCCCTGAACAGCAAGGAGCAGGCCGACCAGTACCTCGAGCTGTATTGCGAGCGCGCCGACATGCCCATCCAGCTGCCGCGTCAGTGGATGCCCATCGTGGCCGCCTCCGAGCTTGCGCGCAACCGCAAGAGCGATGAGGACTTCCTCCTCTCCTGGATCGACGTCTTCGATTACCAGTAAGGACTTTCAGTAGGTCCACACATGAAGAATCCTCTTCATGTTCTCAAGGGGTTTGGTGCTAAGAATGGGCGCCAAACCCCTTTCTTTTTTAAGCCCTCTTCGAAATGTACTAAGGGGCGTATTGCAACATCAGTATTTTCAGCAGTAGCGCCCTATAAAAATGATACTCCGCTTGTTTCATATGCGAAATGTGGATGTTTCTCAAGAAACCAAAAGCGCGTCCGATATGCATGAGTTTCATATACTCATTAACCTGCTAATTTAATAGCTCTATGGAACTGAGATTCGCGCTTCTCTATGCGATTCGCGATTGTTATCCACACATCGCATATGATACCAACGGCGTCGCATTTCTTTCCCGTGGAATTACGCTCATACAAAACTACAAGCGCTTGAATTCATACACGAAATACCAGATACAAAGAAATTACGAGAAAAGGTACGTCGCGATACATCCTTCATGGCAGGCAATCGTCGCGCATGACGCGCGAACAACGTTTGAGACACCCAAATCGGAGAGTGCATCACACCGGCGATGATCGAGCTCCCATTCCATGCCCTGCTCTGAGACAACCGTATCGGGAAGCAACGGAACAAACGAGAATCCGCTTCCCGCGGCATCGACGATATCCCACTGCTCACCCGCGCGCAGGATGCGTCCTGAAAAGCCGTCCTCTTCAAGCGCGACGGTAAAGGGAGCGCGCGCAAGCGTTCCTATAACGGCGAGAAAATGATCGGGTCTGCCGCCGGAAAAACAGGTGAAGGTTACCCGAGCGCCCGGCCACCGCGCATCGACGGCGCGCAGCGCAAGCGCAAGGTCAGTGAAGTCCTTATACGGGTCATACCGCTCAAGCTCGCAGATCCCCGCAGCTACAAGGCAATCCAGGTGCAACGTCGCCGCGCGCGACGCCGTATCGCAGTCGCCGCAGAACAGATGAGGGTCGACACCTGCAGCGATAAGCGTATCGAGACCACGATCCACCGCCACCACGACATCCGCGTCTGCTGCAAGACGCAAGACAAGCTCAGGCGAAGACGGTTCCGGAGACCCGCCCACCATCAGCACGCGCGGACGACGCATCGCTTCAGATGACACCGCTACTCCCCCGTCTGATAGCGCACAATATCGTCGAGCGCAAGATCGGTATACGACTCGATGTAGATATCGGAAAGCGCGCGAACCGTATCCGCCGCACCGCGGCCATCGGGGTCGAAAATACCCAGTAGGCGGTACCCCGCACCGCGCGCACTCCTCAATCCAAACTCGGCATCCTCGAACACCCAGACCGCATCATGTGGAGGCAGCTCCATGCCACGCGCGGCGCACAAGCGCTCAAGGGCAAGGTTGTAGACATCGGGGAACTGCTTGGAACGCCCCGCCTCCGCCGTGGTTACCACAACATCAAAGAACTGCTCCATGCCGTTGTGCCGCAGGCCCGCGCGTACCAGATGTTCAGGCGTCGAAGTTGCAATTGCCATCGGAATCCCCGCCGCGTGCGCCTCCTCCAAAAACGCGAGCGCTCCCGGTCGCGCGGAAATGTTCTCGCGGTACTCATGCTCCAAGATCTCCATGAGTTCGCGCAGCAACTCCTCGCCCGAAGCGCCCACGCCCCATTTGCGGTGGTAGCCCTCGCACTCCTCTTCGACTGAAAGATGCTCGAACTCGGCGAAATCATCTGCTGTTGCCTGGATCCCGTGGCGTGCGAGCAGCGCCGGCTGCGTTCGCAGCCACACGTCCATCGACAGCAGCAGCGTGCCGTCACAATCGAAAATGAACGCTGCCGGGAGGGCGGTCTCGCAGGTCATGGGTATCCCTTCTCATACGCAAACGGTGCCGGCGCATCGCACAGCATGGCGCGGCAACCGAGCATCGCTGTTCAATCTCGACCATGCTACCACGCTCCACGTGCCGCACGCAGCGCATCTCGCATTTGGGCATACGTCTACCAAAAGATAGCTACCGTATCTCCGATACGCCTGAAAGAGTTATTCCGCTCAGTGGTATCCTCGACATGAGTTATGGCTCAGCAAACGCGCCGCGCATGTGCGTGGCGTGCCGCCGCCCGTGCACGAGGACGGCATACCTATCGGATGCGGCCACACGGTCGCCTGATCGATTGGAAGTGTAGCGTGGCTACGTCAACCAACGCGCCCAAGAAGGCAACGAGACGCACGAAGTCGGCAGCGAAGAAGACGGCGGAACCCTGCCTCATCATTACCGACGACGATCTGTATATGTTTGCCAACGGCACCTGGCAGCGCAGCTGGGAGAAGCTCGGCGCGCATAAGGACGTGCAAGACGGCGTCGAAGGCTGGCACTTCGCCGTATGGGCGCCCAAGGTGGCAAGCGTTCATGTGGTGGGCGACTTCAACGGTTGGGACGCCAACGCCAACGCGCTGTATCAAATCAAGCAAAGCGGCGTGTGGCAGGGCTTTGTCCCCGGCCTCGCTGAGGGCGACCTGTATAAGTACGTCATCGAGACCGACGACGGCAAGCTCCTCTACAAGGCGGACCCCTATGGGTTCTATGCTGAGAAGAACCCCGGCACCGCCTCGCGCCTCATGGATATCACCGGCTACAAGTGGACCGACGGTGTTTGGATGCGCAAGCGCGGACGCGCCGATCTCATGGCACAGCCCCTCAACATCTACGAGGTCCATCTGGGATCGTGGAAGCGCCACGGCGACGAGCCGCAGGGCGAGCCGCGCGAGGACGGCACCTATCCCGGCCCGGGCGATCCTTTCCCCGCGCAGCGCGGCGTCATGTACAGCTATGACGACCTCTCGACCGAGCTCGTGGACTATGTCAAGGACATGGGGTACTCCCATATCGAGATCATGCCCCTGATGGAGCATCCCTTCGACGGCTCCTGGGGCTACCAGCCCACCGGCTACTACGCCGCCACCTCGCGCTATGGCGAGCCCAAGCAGCTCATGCACTTCATTGAGTGCTGCCATAAGGCGAACATCGGCGTCATCCTCGACTGGGTCCCGGGCGGCTTCTGCGCCAACGACGAGGGCCTCGCCACCTTCAACGGCCACATGCTCTACGAGCGCGAAATCCATCCCAACTGGGGCACGCACAAGTTCGACTTCGGTCGCGGCGAGGTGCGCAGCTTCCTCGTCTCGAACGCGCTGTTCTGGATCGAGATGTTCCACGCCGACGGCATCCGCATGGATGGCGTCTCGAGCATGCTCTACCTGAACTTCGGCGTCGATGACCCCGGCCAGAAGAAGTTCAACAAGTACGGTACCGAAGAGGACCTCGATGCCTCCGCGTTCATTCGCCAGGTCAACTGCGCGGTGGGCCGCGAATTCCCCGACGTCATGATGATCGCCGAGGAATCCACCGCTTGGCCGCTCGTCACCTACCCGCCCGAGGATGGCGGTCTGGGCTTCCACTTCAAGTGGGACATGGGCTGGATGAACGACACCCTCCACTACATGCAGACCGACTTCCCGTGGCGTCCCGGCGCGCACCGGCTCCTCACGTTTTCGATGATGTACGCCTTTAACGAGAACTTCGTGCTGCCGCTCTCCCACGACGAGGTGGTAAACGGCAAGTGCTCGCTCATGGGCCGCATGCCTGGCGACCAGTGGCGTCAGTTCGCCGGCCTCCGCACGCTCATGATGTACCAGATGGCGCACTCCGGCGCGCAGCTCAACTTCATGGGCAACGAGATCGCACCCTTCATCGAGTGGCGCTACTACGAGTCGCTCGAGTGGTTCCTGGCCGAGGACTTCGAGGATCATCGCCATCATCGTGACTTCGTGAAGGCCTTGAACCATCTCTACCTCGACCAGCCTGCCTTCTGGCAGAAGGCCTATACCGAGGATGGCTTCAAGTGGATCGACGCCGATAACAACCAGCAGTCAATCATCTCGTTCGCGCGCCACGGCAAGAAGGCGAGCGACGACCTTGCCATCCTCATCAACTTCGACCCCGCAAGCTATGAGACGTTCCGCATGGGCGTGCCGCGCGAGGGCGACTGGCAGGTCATCTTCGACTCCGACCGCCCCGAGTTCGGCGGCTCCGGCTACAAGCTCGACGAGCTCGACGGCGTGGTCTGCTCGAGCCAGCCCTACCCGTGGAACGGCTGCGACAACTCCATCCAGCTGCCGGTCCCCGGTCTTGCCGGCATCGTGCTCAAGCGCATCGGCAAGAGCTCCTACGTACCGCCCAAGCCTAAGAAGAAGCCTGCGGCGAAGCGCACCACGCGCAAGAAGACCACCTCGACCGCTGCTGCCAAAACTGCCAAGGCCAAGACCACCGCGGCCGCGGCCACAAAGGCGCCTGCTCAAAAAGCAGCTGCTACCCGCACCAAAGCTGTCTCCACGGCCAAGAAGACGGGAAAGGCCGCTCAGACGAAATCTACACAATCTGCCCCAGACGCGTAAAATGGAATAGTGTTGACCTGCACCCTATCCGGGTTATGATCCGGCGGAAAGGAACCCATGAGACAGATCTTCCACGACAAATATGACTTCATCACCCAGTACCGGGCGATGGTTCGCGCCAACACCGGCAAGGAGTTCGAGGCCTGCGGCTCGCACGACCGCTTCTATGCCCTGGCCGAGCTCATTGCCACGCGTGCGCGCCGCATCGCGAGCGAGAACGAGCTCGAGTTCGAGCGCACGGGCAAAAAGCGCGTGTACTACTTCTCACTCGAGTTCCTCATCGGTCGCTTGCTCGACAACTACCTACTGAACTTCGGTATCCGCGACATGGTCGAGGAAGCGCTCGAGGAGATGGGCACCACCCTCGAGGAGCTCGAGGTCCGCGAGCCCGACGCCGCGCTCGGCAACGGCGGCCTGGGCCGTCTGGCCGCGTGCTTCCTGGCTTCCGCCGCGCATGAGAACATTGCCTTCTACGGCAACGGCATGCGCTATGAGTACGGCCTCTTCAAGCAGGAGATCGTCAACGGCCGTCAGGTCGAGGTTGCCGATAACTGGCTCAAGCACGGCTATCCGTGGGAGTCGCGTCGCCCCGAGAGCGCGGTCGAGATTGTCTTCGGTGGCAAGAGCGTGGGCTACGAGAAGGACGGCCGCACCATGTACCGCACCGAGGGCGGCCAGAAGATCCTCGCGGTCCCCTATGACATTCCCGTGGTTGCCTACGGCGGCGGCCTCGTGAACAAGCTGCGCGTCTGGAAGGCCGAGCCCAACGAGGACCTCTTCGACCTCGACGCCTTCAACAGCGGTAACTATGCCGAGGCGAACGCCGGTCGTGCCGAGGCCGAAGCCATCTCGACCATCCTCTACCCCGCCGACGGCGGCGAGCATGGCAAGATCTTGCGCCTCAAGCAGGAGTACCTGTTCGTGGCAGCCGGCATCAACTCCATCCTCAACACGTTCCGCAACGAGCATGGCACCGAGTGGGAGAAACTGCCGCAGTACGTGGCCATTCACACCAACGACACCCATCCGGCCATGTGCGGCCCCGAGCTCATGCGCGTTCTCATGGACGAAGAGGGCCTGGAATGGGACGAGGCTTGGGAGATTGTCACCAAGACCGTCTCGTTCACCAACCACACCGTCCTGCCCGAGGCGCTCGAGAAGTGGCCCATCACCACGTTCAAGCCGCTCCTTCCCCGCCTCTACCAGATCATCGAGGAGATCGCCCGCCGCTTCCGCGAGTCCTTCCCCACCGATAACCCCGAGTGGCGCGAGATGTTCCAGAAGACCGCTATCCTGTGGGACGGCGAGGTCCGCATGGCGAACCTCTCGATCGTGTGCAGCCACTCGGTGAACGGCGTGGCCGAGCTCCACACCAAGATCTTGAAAGAGCAGGTCTTCAAGGAGTTCTACGAGCTCACGCCTGCGAAGTTCAACAACAAGACCAACGGCGTGACGCATCGTCGCTTCCTCGCCGAGGCCAACCCCAGCTACGCCAAGCTCATCACCGACACCATTGGCAAGGGCTGGCTTGACGACGCCTTCGAGCTCAAAAAGCTCGAGGCCCACGTGGACGACGAGAAGTTCCTGCGCGCCATGGCAGCCTCCAAGCGCGAGAACAAGGTGCGCCTGGCCAAGTACATCGAAGAGGTCTCCGGCGTCACCGTCGACCCCGATTCGGTCTTCGACGTGCAGGTGAAGCGCTTCCACGCCTACAAGCGCCAGCTGCTCAACATCTTCAAGGTGATGGACGTCTACAACCGCCTCACCTCCGATTCCACCTTCACCGTGCGCCCGACCACCTTCATCTTCTCGGGCAAGGCGGCGCAGAGCTACTACTTCGCCAAGGAGGTCATCCGCCTCATCAACTCGGTGGCCGACGTGGTGAACAACGACAAGCGCGTGAACGACCTTATCAAGGTTGCGTTCATCCCCAACTTCCGCGTCTCGAACGCCCAGCTCATCTACTCCGCCGCCGAGATCTCCGAACAGATCTCCACGGCCGGCCAGGAGGCCTCGGGCACGTCGAACATGAAGCTCATGATGAACGGCGCGATCACGCTCGGCACGCTCGACGGCGCTAACATCGAGATCGCCGACCTCGCCGGGCGCGACAACGTCAAGATCTTCGGTCTCACCGAGCCCGAGGTCGTTGCCCTGCAGCAGAGCGGCCACTACTTCTCGTGGGATGAGTACAACGCCGACCGCGACCGCTTGGGCCGCTGCGTCGACGAGCTCACCGACACCACGTTCTCCGGCCTCTCCGGCACGTTCGACTCCATCCGTCGCGAGCTCATGGACAACAACGACCACGACCTCGTCCTCAAGGATTTCCACTCCTATGTGAAGGCGTGGGAGGAGCTGGTCGAGAGCTACGACGACACGCTCGCCTGGAACCGCATGGCGCTGTACAACACGGCCAACTCGGGACACTTCTCGAGCGACCGCACCATTCGCGAGTATCGCGACGAGATCTGGGGAGCGTGATCGACGACAGGAGGACATACATAGGGGGCATCGCCGGAGCGCACCTGCCATGCGCATCCGTTCGATAGCAAAACACAGGTACGTTTGGCACGGGTTTTGAAGGAGAACACCGATGAGTAAGAAAGAATGCATCGCAATGCTCCTCGCCGGAGGACAAGGCAGCAGGCTGGGGGCGCTCACATCGAAGATCGCCAAGCCGGCCGTCTCCTTTGGCGGGAAGTACAGAATCATCGACTTCACGCTGTCGAACTGCGCGAATTCGGGTATCGACACAGTGGGCGTGCTCACGCAGTATCGCCCCTACCGTCTCCATGCCTACCTTGGTTCCGGCGCTGCTTGGGACCTCGATGAGCTGGGCGGCGGCGTGTCGATCCTGCCTCCGTATGCTACGCAGGACGGTGGCGCGTGGTACGCCGGTACGGCCGATGCCGTGACCCAGAACCTCGACTACATCAAGTCGCATGACCCCAAGTACGTGCTCATTCTTTCCGGCGACGCCCTCTATCGCATGGACTATCGCGCCATGCTCGCCACGCACGTCGATAACAACGCCGACCTGACCGTCGCGGTCATGCCCGTGCCGTGGGAGGACGCAAGCCGCTTTGGCATCCTCACGGCCGACGAGGACAAGCGCATCCAGAAGTTCACCGAGAAGCCTGAGAAGCCCGATTCGAATCTCGCGTCCATGGGCATCTACATCTTCACCGCCGACTTCCTCATCAAGACGCTCGAGGAGGACGCGCTCGACCAGCGCTCCAGCCACGACTTTGGCGGCGACATCATCCCCAAGGCCCTCGCCGACGGCAAGCGCCTGTTCGTGCATGAGTACAACGGCTTTTGGAAAGACGTGGGCACCATCGCGAGCTACCACGAGACCTCGATGGACCTCTTGGGCGCCGACCCGCTGTTCGACCTCTATGACAACGAGACGCCCATCATGTCCAACGACACGACGCGTCCTCCGCACTACATTGGCCCCGACGGCCGCGTCGACGACTGCCTGGTCTCCAACGGCTGCAAGATCATGGGCACCGCACGCCACTCCATCCTCTCCACCGATGCGGTGGTCGAGGAGCGCGCCATCGTCGAGGACTCGGTCCTGCTGCCCGGCGCCGTCGTGAAGAGCGGTGCGCACGTGAGCCGCGCCATCCTGGGCGAGAACTCCATCGTCGAGGAGGGCGTCAAGCTCGGAAGCGTCGATATCACGAAGGACACCGCCGTCGTTGGAAACGACGTCGTCATCGGGAAGGGGGAATGAACCGATGATCAACCGCAAGGCCATCGGCTACATCACTGCTAACTATTCCGGCAGCACCCCGAGCAAGCTGCTCGAGGATCGTCCGCTCGCATCCGTGCCGTTCATCGGACGCTATCGTCTCATCGATTTCCCGCTGTCCAACATGACCAACGCCGGCATCAAGACCGTCGGTCTCGTTATGCCGGGCAACTATCGTTCGATCATCGACCATGTGGGCCATGGCAAGGACTGGATGCTCGACCGCAAGAAGGGTGGCCTGTTCCTGCTGCCGGGTAACCCCTACGGCACCACGAAGCGCGGCATGCGCTTCCTGCTGCGCGACATCATCTCCAACAAGTCGCTCTTCCAGCGCTCCGACAAGCCCTATGTGGTGATGATGGGCTCCAACATCATCTTCAACATGGATCTCAACGCCATCATCGATGCCCATGAGGCGTCCGGCGCCGGCATCACGATGATCTATGTGAAGGCTGAGCGCGCGCACAACGACATCAACGCGCTCAACATCGGCGATCGTGGCCGCGTCCAGTCCATCAAGGTGGGCTGCGAGTACGGGGATAACAAGTTCCTCGATTGCTTCATCATCAACCGCGAGCTGCTCCTCGAGATCATCGAGAGCTACAAGAGCGCCGACTACCTCGACCTGTTCGAGGCCATCGCAGGCGACTTCGACCGCATCGATGTGTGCAGCTACGAGTTCAAGGGCCTCGCCGTGGGCATCTTCAACGAGGAGACCTACTATCACCGCAGCATGGAGATGCTCGATCCTGCCACGAACGACCAGCTCTTCATGAAGGATCGCCCCATCCGCACCAAGGCCCACGATGCGCCTCCGGCGAAGTATTCCTCGGGCAGCAACGCCACCAACTCCCTCATCTCGGCCGGTTGCCAGATCGAGGGCACGGTGCGCGGCTCGATCCTGTCCCGTGGCGTCACCGTCGCCAGCGGCGCGAGCGTCACGAACAGCATCGTCATGCAGGGTGTGAAGATTGAGACCGGTGCGCGCGTTGAGAACGCCATCGTCGATAAGAACAACATCATCCCCGCCAACACCGAGCTTCGTGGAACGCCCGATTCGATCTTGGTCATCGGTAAGGCACCCATCGAGTAAAATCTCGGTAAAAGATTGCGGCGTCTCACCCATCATGTGGCGGTGAATCGCTCATACTTGGATGAATCGCCGTCCGTTCACGCGGGCGGCGATTCTCGAACATCTAGCGTTCAGGGAGAGATGTACATGTCAAAGAAACTGCAGATTGCGTTCGCCTCGGCAGAGGCGGCGCCCTTCGTAAAGACCGGTGGCCTCGGCGACGTTGCGGGTGAGCTGCCCCGCGCACTTAAGAAGGCGGGTGCCGACGTGGTGGTGCTCGTGCCGAAGTACTCCACCATCCCGTCTGAGTACAAAGACCAGATGGAGCACGTGGGCGAGTTCTACGTAAGCCTGGGTTGGCGCAACGAGTACTGCGGCCTCGAGCGTCTCATGGTCGACGGTGTGCCGTACTACTTCCTCGATAACGAGCATTACTTCGATCGCAGCTATCCTTATGGCTTCTTCGACGACGGCGAGCGCTTCGCGTTCTTCTCCAAAGCTGTTACCGAGTGCCTCCAGTACCTGCCCGGCGACTTCCAATGCGACGTTCTGCATTGCAACGACTGGCACACCGCCATGGCGCCCGTGTTTTTGCGCGAGTTCTACCAGGGTCTGCCGCTCTATGAGCGCGTGAAGACGGTCTTCACCATCCACAACATCGCGTTCCAGGGCCAGTTCTCCGATAAGATGCTCAACGATGTGCTGGGTCTCGCCCACATTCCCGCCGCTGCCGGCCAGCTGCGCTGCGATGCGAGCTCCATCAACTTCATGCAGGGTGCCCTGCGCTACACCGATGCCATCACCACGGTGAGCCCCACCTACGCACGCGAGATCAAGTCGTCCGATTATGGCGAGGGCCTCGACTGGGTGCTGCGCCAGCGCTCCGATGTCCTGTCGGGCATCCTGAACGGCTGCGACCCCGCACTCAACGATCCCGAGACCGATACCAAGATCGCCGCGAACTACGGCGTGGGCAACATGGCCGGTAAGGCCGCGTGCAAGCGCGCACTGCAGGAGGAGCTCGGCCTCGAGGTCCGCGACGACCGTCCGCTCATGGTTATGGTCACGCGCCTCACCCGCCAGAAGGGTCTCGACCTGGTGACCTACTCGCTCGATCGCATCCTCTCCGGTGGCGTGCAGGTAGCTGTTCTCGGTACCGGCGACCGCGCCTATGAGGACGCCATGCACTACTTCGCGAACAAGTACCCCGGCACCATGGCGGCTCGCATCACCTTCGATTCCGCGCTGTCCCGCCGCATGTACGCCGGCGCCGACATGTTCCTCATGCCGTCGCTCTTCGAGCCCTGCGGCCTCTCACAGATTATCGCGATGCGCTACGGCACGCTTCCCATCGTGCGCGAGACCGGCGGTCTGCGCGATACCGTGATCCCCTACAACTACGTCACCGGTGAGGGCACCGGCTTCTCGTTCGCTAACTTCAACGGCGACGAGATGGGCGATGCCGTCTTCCGTGGCGCCCGTCTGTTCTGGGACGATCACGAGGCGTGGAACAAGCTCGTCGAGCAGGCCATGAAGGCCGATTTCAGCTGGACGCGCTCCGCAGGCGAGTACATCGACCTTTACCTGCGCCTCCATCCCGACACCGAGGTCCAGCCCGAGCCGGAGCCCGCTCCCGAGCCGAAGGCCGAGCCCGAGGTGAAGCCCGAGGCCAAGCCGGAGCCGAAGGCTGAACCCGTTGCCAAGGCAGAGCCGAAGCCGGAGCCCAAGCCCGAGCCGAAGGCCGAGCCCAAGCCAGAGCCCAAGCCCGCTGAGAAGCCGGCTGAGGCACCGAAGGCTGCTGCCAAACCCGCAGCCAAGAAGGCTCCTGCCAAGAAGGCTGCGCCCACGAAGGCTACCGCCGCCAAGACGCCTGCTGCGAAAGCCACTGCCACGAAGGCTGCAGCCACCAAGACCGCTGCCGCCAAGACCACCGCGGCAAAGCCGGCTGCAACCAAGACGGCTACGAAGCCCACGGCGAAGCCGGCAACCGCTAAGGCGGCCGCGCCTAAGGCAACCGCTAAGGCGGCCGCGCCTAAGGCAACTGCGCCTAAGGCTGCGGCAACGAAGACCGCCGCGACCAAGACCGCGGCAAAGAAGCCTGCAGCAAAGACCGCGACCGCCGCGAAGCCGGCAGCTAAGACCGCTGCCAAGAGCACGGCAAAGGCTGCTGCCACTACAACGGCGACCACCACGGCGGCCAAGGCAAAGGCGGCCGCAAAGCCTGCCACCAAGGCGGCTTCGGCTAAGCCTGCCACCAAGGCAACGCGCAAGCCGTCTTCACGCAAGAGCAACGCCTAAGGCACGCCTCGTACAACTCGCACGCATGAGCGTTTCGGGGTCTGGGAAACCGGACCCCGTTTTTTGCGTACACCGCGCCAGGAACGCTACGCGCAAATCGCCGCAGGTTTCTCCCCCGGTACGCTTTGCGATACTCGACAGTTTCCTTATACTTGTTGATTGCTGTCGAGACACATCGTCATCATAGAGGGAACGACTATGAGATTGATTCATAACAGCAGGCGGTCCTGCTTCCGCGCGCCGTACGGCGCCGTCGAGACGGGCACCACCGTCACGCTCTCCGTGCGCGTGGAGGATGCGCCGGCCGCGTGCACGCTCACGCTGCGCACGTGGGTCGACGAAGAGGGCGAGCGCCTGCATGAGATGCACCCGGGAGCTGATGGCCTGTTCAGCGCTACGATAGACTGCGTACGTCCCGCCATCATTTGGTACAGCTTCCATGCAAGCTGGGAGGAGACCGTTGACGGCGAGACCGTGTGTCGCGCGCTTCACCTTGGTGCCCCCGAGGGCCATACCGGCGGCGAAGGCGTCATGTACGATTACGCCGACGTCCCATCATTTCAGATCACCGTCTACGAGCACCGCGCAACGCGTCCCTCGTGGTATGAGAACGGCATGGTCTACCAGATCTTCCCCGATCGCTACCGCCGCGACGCCGCATGGCGCGAGCGCGCCGAGCGCGTGGTAGCCGAGCCGCGCGCCGGCATTGGCAAGCGTATCGTTGAAGACTGGAACGAGCCTCCCGTATACGACCGCGCGGAGGACATGTCGATCAAAACCTGGGACTTCTACGGCGGCTCGCTCAAGGGTATCACCGGTGACCTCGACCGACTCGCCGAGCTCGGCATCACCGCCATCTACCTCAATCCCATCTTCGAAGCTGCGAGCAACCACCGCTACGACACGGGCGATTACCTGAAGATCGACCCCATGCTCGGTACCGAGGACGATTTCCGCGAGCTCTGCCGCGAAGCCGAGCGGCGCGGGATCTCCATCATCCTCGACGGCGTGTTCAACCACACCGGCGACGACTCGCTCTACTTCAACCGCTACGGCAACTACCCCGGCGAGGGCGCGTGGGAGCATCCCGATTCGCCGTGGCGCGATGCGTTCCGGTTCCATGAGGATGGCACCTACGACTGCTGGTGGGGCATCACCAACATGCCCGCCCTAAACTCGGAGTCGCCGCGTGTGCGCGAGCTCTTGCTGGGCGAGGACGGCGTCATCCGTCATTGGACGCGCGCCGGCGCCCGCGGCTGGCGCCTCGATGTGGCCGACGAGCTTACCGACGACCTCATCGAGCAGATCAAGACGACGCTCATGGACGAGCGCCCCGATGGTCTCTTACTGGGCGAGGTCTGGGAGGACGCGTCGAACAAGATCAGCTATAGCAAGCTTCGTCGCTATTTGCTGGGCAGCGAGCTCGACTCGGCGATGAACTACCCGTTCCGCGACATGGTCATCGGTTTTCTCATGGGCACGATGTCGGCCGCCGATGCCGCCGAGGTCATCGAGTCGCTCAGCGAAAACTATCCGCCCGAAGCCCTCGCCTGCTGCCTCAACCTGCTAGGAAGCCACGACCGGCCCCGCATCGCGTCGCTGCTTGGCGGCGGCCCCGACGAGTCGAAGCTCCCCGAGGAAGAGCGCGGGCGGTGGCGTCTCTCGCCCGAGGCCATGGGCCTTGCGAAGGGCCGCTTCTGGCTTGCCAGCCTCATGCAGATGACATTCCCGGGCGTGCCTTCCATCTACTACGGCGACGAGTACTGCTTGGAGGGTCTCTCCGATCCTGGCAACCGCCGCACCCTGCCGCTTGAGGAGGATATCCGCGACCGCGATATGCTCACCATCGTGAAGAATGCCGCCGCGGTGCGCCGTGCGCTCCCCTTCATGGTCAACGGCACCATCCAGGCGCAGGCGCTTAGCGAGCACGTGCTTGCCTACACGCGGCGCGGTGAGGACGGCGAGGCCGCAACGGTCATCATCAACCGCAGCAACACCGAGGGTGCCTGCGTGCGCATCCCCTGCCTTAGCGAGGCGGCCACCGACATCGTCTCGGGCAACGAACTCCCGGTGCGAGACGACGGCACCGTTGAGGTGCAGCTCTGGCCCTTCGGCTCGGCGGTCATCTACTTCCATGCGCACGACCGCCTGCAAAAGCCGCTAGAGCGCGGCGCGGGCGTCGTGTGCCACATCACCTCGGTTCCCAACGGCGACAAGCCGGGCACCTTGGGCAAACCCTCCAAGCGCTTCATCGACCACCTCGCTGCCATGGGCATGCGCTACTGGCAGGTCCTTCCGGTGAACCCCACCGATATGTACGGCTCGCCCTACTCGGGTCCGTCTGCCTTCGCGGGTAACATCGCGCTCTTGCCACAATCCGAGGAGGAGCTGCGCGCCGCCTATGCGGCATGGGTTGCCGAGGGTGGCCCCGCGCAAGACGACGGCTACCGCATCTTCGTGCGCGAGCAGCGCGACTGGCTTGAGCCCTACTGCGCCTTCATGGCGATCAAGAAGCTCGAAGACGGCGTCTCGCGCCACGAATGGCCCGAGGAGTTCGCCAGCTATCGCCGCGAGCTGCTCCGCGATCCCCGCCTCGCCAAGGAGGCGGCCGCCCAGGCGTACCTGCAGTATCGCTTCGAGCTTGCCTGGCAAGATGTCGCGGCTTACGCCAACTACCGCAACATCTCGATCATCGGCGACATTCCCATGTACGTCTCCGATGACTCCTCCGATGCGTGGAGCTCGCCTGAGCTCTTCAACCTCGACCGCGATGGCCGACCCACCGAAATCGCCGGTGCGCCGCCCGATGGCTTCGCGCCCGAGGGCCAGGTCTGGGGCAATCCCACGTTCCGTTGGGACCGCATGCGCGAGACTGGGTACGCGTGGTGGCTGGGACGCCTCCGCCGTGTGTGCTCCCTCTACGACCGCGTGCGCCTCGATCACTTCCTGGGCTTCCACAACTACTTCAGCATTCCGGCGGGCCACCCCGGATCCGACGGTCGCTGGCTTCCCGGCCCGGGCAAGGAGCTCTTCGAGGCGGCGTATCGCGAGATGGGTCCGCTCCCCTTCATCGCCGAGGATCTGGGCGTACTCACCCCCGGCGTGCGCACCCTGCTCGCCTCCTGCGGCTTCCCCGGTATGGATGTGCTCGAGTTCTCGGACTACGACGTGCGCTGCGGCCTGCATCCCCATGAGGGCAAGATCTTCTACACCTCTACGCACGATACCTCCACGCTGGCCGGTTTCTGCGAGCGCTCGTTTGTGGAGCCCGGTGATGTGCGTGGTGCGCGCGAGCTTGCTGCAAAGCTGGTACGCGATGCACTCGAGAGCCCTGCCGAGCTCGTCATGATGCCGCTGCAGGACATCTTGGGCCTCAACGACGATGCGCGCATGAACGTACCGGGCGTGGCCGAGGGCAACTGGGCATGGCAGGCCCGCGAGGAAAACATCGTTGCCGCGGAGGCTTCAGTCGCCGCGCTCATGCACGAAACCCATCGCGCCTGATTCGCCCACGGTGACTCAAGACGTGTGGAGCATGCAAGATGCCTTGCCATGCCGCCGCGCTTTTGGGTACAGTACGTAAGGTCAAACTGAAAGCGGCGCCCGCGCGCGCCGCTTCTTCCTGAGGAGATGTACATGGCACGTTATGACTATCGTTGCACAGCCTGCAACAAGGTGTTCGAGGTTGAGCACGGCATGACCGAGCATCCAGAGATCACCTGCCCGGACTGCGGCGCCGCCGCCACGAAGGTATTCAACGCGAGCGGCATCCGCTTCGAGGGCAGCGGTTTCTACAACACCGATCAGCGCGGTGGCAGCTCGTCCACCGAGGCAACCTCCGGCTCGACCGAAAGCGCAAGCTCATCTGAGAGCCATAGCTGCGAGAACTGCCCGCATCACAACGCGGAGTAGCGCTTACGCGCGCATCAACCGGGCGCAAAAGTGCCCGTCAAACCCATCGATGCACGGCACCGTCTGCACGGTGCCGTTGTTGTTTTGAAGCCCCTCGCACCAGGCGCGTGCCCTCTCGAACCTCGCGCGGGCAAAGATCGGCGCGGCGGCAACCGGCTCCAGGCGAAACGCCTGCCCCGCCTCGTGTGCGAGAAACGCACGCACCACATCCTCGTTTTCTGCACGCAGCACCGAACAGGTGGCATAGATGAGCGCACCTCCCGGCGCCACCCGTCGCGCCGCCTCGCACAACAGCGCAAGCTGCAGCGCGGGAAGCTCCTCGAGCGCATCGGACGCGGTGAGGCGCCACGGAATCTCGGGGTGACGGCGCATCGTACCAGTGCCCGAGCAGGGCGCATCCACAAGCACGGTATCAAAGGCGCGAGGCAAACTCGTATCCTCAAGGGGTCGCAGCACCTCGTCGAGATGGCGCGCATCGCCGGTGGCAAACGAGATGCCCGTGGCGAGCCCCGCACGTTCTAAGCGCTCACGGTTTGCCTTGGCCTTACCCGGATAGAGGTCAACCGCAACGTGTGCGCGCGTAAGTCCCGTGCGGCGCGCAAGCGCAGCCATGACATAGGTCTTGGTGCCGCGACCGGCACCAACCTCTAAACAGCTCCCCGCTGCAAGCGCTGCGGTGGCAACAAGCTGGGCATGCAGGTCAGACGCCACAGCGGCACCAGATGCCAACGCCGCCCGCACCTGCTCATCGTGGAGCGAGGCGTGTACCACGCTGCCGGGTATCGGCCCCGCTACCGTGTCTGAGAAACCAGGCGCCTCGTGCTCCCCCATCACCTGTGCTCGGTGCAGCGCAAGCGGCGCAGGTTCAAGCTGTGCTGCGCACAGGTTTCGCGCACGATCGGACCCAAGCGATTCCCCGATCGCGCCTGCAAGCCAGCACGGCATACCCGCCGCACGCGCTTCTTGCAACGCCGCGTCACCTTCTGTGAAATATGCCCCACGGGCATCTGCTACGCGGCGCAGTACCGCATTCGCCAGACCGGAGGCGCTCCGCGCACGCGAACGCACCAGCTCAACACCCTGGCTCACCGCCACGCGCGGCTCTCGCTCCAAATACATGAGTTCAAACGCCGCGATGCGCAATGCCCAGCGCACCGGCGCGGCAATGCGCTGTGGCTTATCGAGAAACCGGTTGAGCAGCTCGTCCAAACAGCCCCGCGTTGCCGTGGCCCCCAGCGCAAGGCGCGTGGCAAATGCACCGTCACGGGCATCAAGGGACGCACGTTCCACAACTCCGGGCAGCACCTCGCGCACATACCCATGCGTGCGCTCCGCTTCAAGCAGCGCCTCGAGCGCACAGGCACGCGCCGACGAGAGCCTGCTCACGAGAGCCGCTCCCACGTGAGCTCGTGCTCGCGCTGGCCGGCCGCCCAAGCAGCCGCCTCCATCTCGCGCTTGCCATCGGGCTTCACAGCATGCAGCTCGAGCACGCCGTCGGCACACCCCAGATACACGCGCTTGCCCTCAATACGAAGGCTCCCTGCCGCAACGTCACATCCCGTAGCAACTGAGGCACGCATCACGCGCGCCGGCTTCCCGGCAAGCACGCAGCGCGCCGGCGCGGCATTCGAGGAGGCAAGCACGCGCCGCTCGTTCACCAAGGCCGACACCGCAGGATCGAGCCATAGCTCGTTCTTCTCGATCTTGGCCGCATGCGTAACGAGCGACTCATCCTGCACCGTCCATGCAACGCTCCCGTCGGCAAGCGTGGGCAGCACGCGCACCAGCAGCTCGCCGCCCAACTGCGCAAGCTCGGCGGTGAGCTCGTCGGCGGTCTTGCCGGCAACCGAGCACGATGCCTGGGCGCAGTAGTCGCCCGTATCGACCCCATGGCCAATCCGCATGATCGATACGCCGGTCTCCGCGTCACCCGCAAGGATGCAGCGCTGAATGGGTGCCGCACCGCGCCAGTGCGGCAACAGCGATGCATGCACGTTCACACAGCCCAGCGGTGCCATGGTAAGCACCTCGTCGGGCAAGATGCATCCGTAGGCGGCAACGCAGAACACATCGGCTGCAGCCGCGCGCAGCGCCTCGAGCACCTCGGGCGTCATGCGGCGCGCCTCGAGCACCGGAAGCCCCAGCTCACGCGCAGCCTCTTTCACCGGCGAGGGCTCGAGCTTCTTGCCGCGCGAGCGCACAGCATCGGGACGCGTAAGAACCAGCACCACCTCATGCTCGGCAGCAAGCGCTCGCAGCGACGGAACGGAAAACGACGGCGTACCCATGAAAACAACGCGCATGGCGGCCTCCTTGTCCTACTCGGTGTCGCCCGGCTTCGCGCCGCGGGCGAGCGCCTCCTGATACTGGCACATAGCGTGCACGCGCTGGGCAGGCTTCAGGCGCTCGAACATCGTCATACCATGCAGGTGGTCGATCTCGTGCTGCAGGCACACGCAGAACAGATCGCCCTCCGCCTCATAGCGCATAAGGTTGGCGTCGAGATCATAGGCCTCGACCACCACGCGATCGGGACGCTCGATCTCGCAGCTGATGCCGGGAATCGACAGGCAGCCCTCGGAGGATGGCGCAAGCGTGTCCGACTGCTCCACGATAACGGGGTTGATGAGCACGAACGGATCGTAATCCTCGCGCGAGGTGTACGAGACGTCGATCACCACGAGCTGCACGAGCTCGCCAATCTGCGGGGCCGCAAGGCCGCAGCCGCCGTTTGCGAACATCTCGTCCTTCATGCGCTGCGCCAGCTGCTCGATCTGAGGCGTGATCTCTTCGATGGGCGCGCACTCCTGCCGCAGGCGCGGATCGGGCGAGAGCACAATGCCGTTGACTTCCATGTTCGTCCTTTCATATTCGCTACCAGGCACCGGGTGGCCTACATGAGGTCGTAGGCGTCGATATCGACGCTCACGCTTACGCCCTTCTGTGCACCGGCGCGCTGCAACGCATGGGAAATGGTATCTGAGATATGGTACCCCAGCGGGCTCTTTACCATCACGTGGAAGCGCCAGCGGTCCTTGGCGCGCTCGATCACGCAGCTCGACGGTCCCAGCACCACCGGTGTGCGCGTAGGATCAGACGCATCGCTCATAGCAGCAATCGAAGGAAGCTCATCTGCGATGCTGCGCGGCGCCCTGCCTGCCATGCCCGCTACCTGCGTCTCCTCGGCAATCGCACGCCGTAGCTCGCCCGCAAACCGCGCGGCTGCCTGGCTCACCTCGTCTTTGCGCGCTCCCCAGAACAGCACATTGGCGAGACGCACGAAAGGCGGGTACGCGGCGTCGGCACGCTGGGCGAAATCATGCTCGGTAAAGATCGCGCGATCGTGCGCCGCCACCGCGCGCATCACCGGATCGTGGGGCACATAGGTCTGGATGATCACCCGGCCCGGGCGGTCGCCACGACCCGCGCGGCCCGCCACCTGCTCGAGCAGGTCGTAGGCGCGCTCTTGGGCGCGAAAATCGGGCATCTTGAGCGCGTAATCGGCCATCACAACACCCGCGAGCGTCACCTCGGGAAAGTCGAGCCCTTTGGCGATCATCTGCGTGCCCAACAGCACCGCACACGGTGCGGCATCGAACTGCTCAAGCAGACGTTTATGGCCGTCCTTGCCGCGCGTAGAATCGGCATCCATGCGGATGACCTCCACATGCGGCGGCAGCAGCTCAACGAGCGCGTCTTCCACCTGCTGCGTGCCGAGCCCCATCTTGGCGAGATACGGGCTTCCGCACTCAGGGCACCGCGCGCTGGGAGAGGGATAGGCCTGCACACGGTACTGGGTACCGCAGGTATGGCATGCGAGCGTATGCGTGCGCTCGTGATAGGTAAGCGCCGTCGAACAATGCGCGCAGGTGGGCACGCAGCCGCATTCTCGGCACATGAGAAACGGCGCGAAACCGCGACGGTTGTGCAGCAGCACCGCCTTCTCGCCGCGCTCCGCGACCTCGAGCAGCGCCTCGCGCAGCGGCCGCGAGAACATCGAACGGCTTCCCGAAGTAAAATCACGACGCAGATCGGCAATGTGAATGGTGGGCAGCACCGCATTGCCCGGACGCTCTGGCATCTCGACCCGCTCCCAACGCTGGCCGGCGACCTCACCCTCGCGACAGCGAAATAGCGCTTCGGCAGACGGTGTGGCAGACCCGAGCACCAGCGGAATGCCGTGCATGCGCGCCATGCGCGCCGCCACCTCGCGCGCATGATAGCGAGGACTCGATCCCTGCTTATAGCTTTGCTCGTGCTCCTCGTCGATGATGATGATGCCGAGGTTGCAGAACGGACAGAACAGCGCGGAGCGTGCGCCCACCACCACCCGCGCCGCGCCGGAGCGCACCATATCCCACTGGTCGAGCCGCTCGCCCGCCGACAAGCGCGAATGGAACACGGCGACGGTCTCGCCAAAGCGCGAACGGAAGCGCCCAACCGTCTGGGCGGTCAGCGAGATCTCGGGCACGAGCACGCAGGCCGAGCGCCCAGCAGCAAGCGTGCGCTCGATGGCGGCGAGATATACCTCGGTCTTGCCCGAGCCCGTCACGCCGTCAACCACCACGACATCGCCCGCGCCGCGCGTACGCGCCCGTTCGATGGCGTCAAGCGCGGCAACCTGCCCGCGTGTGAGCTCTTTTGGTGCGGTGGCACGTGCCGACGAGAGCGTGGTGCTATCGCTCGTGCCGCGCCAGGCACGGCGCTCATCGACCCGTACCACGCCGCGCTTCGCAAGTGCGCGGATGGCAGCCGACATATCGGTGTAGAGCAGGTTGAGCTCGCGCGTGGTCACCGGACCACAGGAGAGCGCCTCGATGAGCTGACGTTGCCGCGAGGCATGTGCCGCCGGCACGAAGTCGCGCCCCTCAGGCGTCAGCGAGACCACGCGCTCATGGATCTCGGGCACCGCGGGACGCTCCACATGGTAGCCATGCTCGTCGCGGCGCAGACGAGGTGTGCCGCCCGGCGGCAGAAACAGCCGCAGCACCTCGGCAAGGGGCGCCACGTATTCCGAGCTCATCCATGCGGCGAGCTGTGCCGCCTCGGGCGAGAACTCGGCTGCAGTCAGGCGCTGCGCAATCGGGCGGATGCGCCGTGCATCCAGCCCATCGGTACCCGGCAGATCCGAGAGCTCGCCGGCGAGCGCCACCACGTACCCCAGGGCGTGCCGCGCACCAAATCGCACGAGCACGATGCACCCCACCTCGATATCCTCGGCCATATGCGCAGGCACGGCGTAGGCAAACGGCTCGGACAGCGCGCGCGATGCGATATCGACGATTACCGAGGCAAAGCCCGCCCATGGCTCGGGTGCGCTGTCCGCAGCGTCGGGAGCCCCGTCATCCGGGGCTCCCGTGTCGAGCGCCGCATCGTGCGGGCGCTCGTCATCAAATAACGTGAGCTGTTGGGGGTGGCGCGTCATCAAACGACAAACCTACGCGTTGATGCCACAAGCATCGCGAAGCTCGTCCACGCGGTTCGTGCGCTCCCAGGTGAAATCGGGGTCCTCGCGGCCAAAGTGACCATAGGCTGCCGTCTTCTCATAGATGGGACGGCGCAGGTCGAGGTCGCGAATGATCGCCCCGGGACGCAGGTCGAATACCTGCTCGACCGCCTGCTCGATGGTTGTTTCGGCAACGTGCGCGGTGCCGAACGTATCAATCATGATGGACAGCGGGCGCGCCACGCCAATGGCGTAGGCAAGCTGCACCTCGCAGCGATCGGCCAGGCCGGCGGCAACCACATTCTTCGCCACCCAGCGCGCGGCGTACGCGGCCGAGCGGTCGACCTTCGTGCAGTCCTTGCCCGAGAACGCGCCGCCACCGTGGCGGCCCATGCCGCCATAGGTATCGACGATGATCTTGCGGCCGGTAAGACCCGTGTCGCCCATAGGACCGCCCACCACGAAGCGCCCGGTGGGGTTCACGTACAACGCAGCATCGCGCCACGGAATATCGACCGACGCCATGACCGGCGCGATCACGTGCTCGACCATATCGCGCTCGATGATGCTCATGTCCTCGATCTCGGGAGCATGCTGCGTGGAGATCACGATCGTCTCGACGCCCACCGGAGCCTCGTCCTCGTAGCGCACGGTGACCTGCGTCTTGCCATCGGGCCGCAGATACGCAAGCGTGCCGTTGTGCCGCACCTCGGCCAGACGCTCGGCCAGGCGGCTCGCGATGTAGTGCGCCATGGGCATATAGGATGCGGTCTCGTTGGTGGCATAGCCAAACATCATGCCCTGATCGCCCGCGCCGATCTTCTCGAGCGGATCGACGTCCGCCTCGCCGCGCACATCGTAGCTCTCATCGACGCCCTGAGCGATATCGGGGCTCTGACCGTGAATCATGTTGATAACGCCGCAGGTGGTGCCATCGAATCCGTATTTCGCGCGGTCGTAGCCAATGCGGCAGATCACGCGGCGCGCAATCTCCTGAACGTCAACGTATGCCTGCGTGCGAATCTCGCCCGAGATCATCACCATGCCGGTGGTGAGCATCGTCTCGCAAGCGCAACGCACGTTCTCAAGCTTGGCGGGCACGCCGTCGGTATCTACATAGCCCTGCTCCTCGAGCACCGCCTCTTTGGCGATGATGGCATCGAGCACAGCATCGGAGATCTGATCGGCAATCTTGTCGGGATGTCCCTCGGTCACCGACTCCGATGTGAACAAATACGTACGAGCGTGGTTGGTGGAACGATCATCTGGCATGTCATGCCCCTTTCAGTGATGCACCCAGCGGCCGTTACCATTCCGCTGGGCGTGTACCGTCATCGCGCGGCCATAAAGCCACCTGCCGGCAGCGCCGCGCTCCCCACTATAGTACCCGTACGAACCTGCCGTTTGAGAGCGAATCTTTTGCCCCATCTATCCTGCAAACCACGGCACGACGCGCATGGTGCGGGACATCTACGCTGCCACGCGCTCCGGCCGCACAAAGGGGCCGCGAAGCACGTGGCCGACAACGAACACGATCGGCAGCACGAGAGCAACAAGCAGCGCACCCATCGCGGCGCCAACACCCGACGCTTGTCCCGCCATCGCCGCGCGCAACGCTTCCGCAAGAACCGGAAGCGGCAGGATACTACCCAGAGCGCTCGAGAAACCGTTGGAGAAATACGCAGGTAGAATGGCGCCCGCAACAAGCAGCTGGATAACGAGCGCGCCGAGCATGATGGGCACGGCCGCACGCGGCGCGATCGTGCGAACAGCGAAGGCGATGCTTGCCGCGGCAAGTGAGCCGCCTGCGAGCAGCGCCCAGAAGAGCACAGGGTCTTCGACCGGCAAGCCCAGCACCCCGATGCAGACGGCACCCAGCACCACAGTCTGCGCCAACGCGAAAACGGCGAACACCGCGCCCGTCGATACGGCCGCAACAAGCCCGCGACCCATCCATGCAGCGCGCGCATCGAGCGCAGGGATCATGCACATCGCGAGCGTCGCGCCCACCCACACGGCAACCGCAAGGCACACCGGCACCAGGGCCGCCGGGGCCGATGCCACCTTCGCATCACCCATGCGGAAGCGCACCGGGTTGGCGGCCACATCCGCACGCTCGTCATAGTTCGAGCTTGCCGATCCCAGCACATCGGCTGCGTCCGACATTGTATCGGTCACGCCCTGCGAGGCCTCGCCCAGCTGATCGATGCCCGTGGCGATCTGATCCTGCGCGCCAGCCATCGCGGAAAGCCCGGTCCCCAAACCCGACGCGCCCTGGCTCACCGCCGAAAGGGCCTGGCCGAGGGCTCGATTACCCGAGCCAATGGTCGACGACGCCTCGGAGAGCACGTCGAGCGCCTGACCGAGCGACCCGGCCCCGGTCGCGATACCGGCCGCTCCTCCGCCGATGGCGCCATCGGCACCCAGCTGCTCGCCGACGGTCGTCACGCCCTTCCCAAGCTCACGGGCTTGCATCGCAAGCACAGGCAGGGTCGCCATGGGGTCGGTCTCGTTGGTAAGCACGCCGGCGACATCACCGGCCGCAGCGGCACCTGCCTTTCCCATCGAAGCCGCCGTCGAAGCGATGGTTCCCGTGGATTGCTCCATCGCCGCCAACGCCTCATCGAAGCCGACGGCACCCTCGGTGCCCGCAAGCGCCTGCTCGAGGTTGTCACGCGCGGTCGCAACGCTCGTAAGGCCCTCGCTCGCGCTCGATGCAGAGGAGCTCAGGGTCTCCGCCTTCGCCGCGGCGGCATCAACGCGCTCGATAAGCGCCGTGCGACCTTCCTCAAGTTGTGCGAGCTGCTGCTGTGCCTCGGAAATCTCCGTTGAAAGCGCTGCAAGCTCATCGGCTGCAGCAGCCGCATCAGACCCAGCAGCGAGCTCGGCAGTAAGCGCATCCAACCGATCCATCAACGTCCCAAGGAGCTCCGACAGCGCTGCCGTTTGCTCGTCGATCTGTACGAGTTGCTGCTTGATGCCCGGCGTCTCGGGCGCGTCGCTCGAAAGCTCGGTCGCGAGCGTGCCGGCATCGCGCGCCACGGACGCCACGCCGTCTGTTGCCGCCGTTGCTCCCTGTGCTATGGCATCGGCCTGCGTGCGAATATCTTCGCTCATGCCGCGTACCCGCTCAAGCGACGCAACAAGCGACTGCTGCTGCCCGACGATGGTAAGCGCGTCCTTGCCGAGCGATCCCAGATCCTGCGCAGACGCACTCAGCGTACCGGTGAGCTCCATGAGCGTGTCACCCATGCCGCTCACCTGAGCACCGAGCGTCGTCGTTGCCGTCGAAACTCCGTCGAGCCCCTCCGCGAGCGCGGACGCACCCTGTGCGAGCAACCCTACGCCCTGCTCGGAGGTGGCGTCGATGCCAGCCGCCACGGCATCGGCGCCTGTCCCGGCAGCCGTGACGCCCTGCGCGATCTGGTCGAGTCCGCTCGTAAGCGCGCCCGCGCCCGACGCCGTCTCACCCAGGGCATCGCCCACCGCACGCGTCCCATCCAAAAGCGCCGCGTAGGCGTCGTCGAGCATTACCGCGCCGTCCGAGGCAAGCGTGAGCTTCGATGCCTGCCCGCGCACATCCGAGAGCACGGAGACAATATAGTGCTCGCCCAGATCGCTCTTGAGCCGCGATTGCACCTGTCGCAGTGCCGCCGATGCGGTCTCGGTGGCAAGCACGTTGCCTGCGCCACTCGACGCAATGGTGATATCCGCCTGCTGGGGATCGTCCGTACCTGCACTCGCAACCTTTTCCGAATAATCGGCCGGAATGGTAAGCACAAGCGCATAGGTGCCGTCGGCAAGTCCCGCTGCAGCCTCATCCTCCCCAACGGCGTGCCAAGCAAGATCGGCCGTGTCGAGCAGCGACTCGACAAGGTCCTCGCCATGGGCAACCTTGCGACCGGATGCGTCACGCGCCCCCTCGTCAAGATTCACCACGGCTACCGGCACGCGATCTGCCGCGTCGATAGCAGGCGAAAACGCCAGCACAAGCGCCAAGCACACCGCAAGCGGCACCATAAGGGCAAGCGCCAGGAAGGGACAGGCTTGGCGGTTACGCATGAGCGATGAGAGCGCAAGCCGCACCGACGCGGCGATATCGGTCATCGGGCATCATCTCCAACAGCGGGCGAGGTGCATGATGGCGAGGCGACACCAGCCGCAGCCACACCATCCAGCACCTCGGTAGATTCAAGATCAAGACCAACCGCGGTATCCGCCGCGCATGCAAGCGCGGGCTCGCACGTTCCCACGATCACGGCGGTGTCGTCTTCATGCGCGAGCGCCGAGAGCAGGCGAACGATTGCTTCGCCCTCAGCCGCCGAAAGCCCGGCCGCAAACGAATCGGCAAGATCCACGACCGCGATGTCACTCGATCCTGCCAGCGCCAGCGCACAGGAAAGCCGTGCGCGCACAGCAGCGGGGATCTGCTCGATGCGCTGCGCGGCAAACGTCGCGATCTCGAAGCGCGCGAGATGCTCCAAAGGATCTATCTTCGCACGCGCCAGCCGCAGCGCATGCGCTACCGCCTCTTCGACCGTCTGTTGGCAATCTTGGTCGAGCACCCCGGACACCACACCGATGCCCACATACTGGCGCCCGCGACGCCCCATGCGCGACCTGGCGGCGCGCTCCTCCCCTGCCACCACAAGCGATCCCTCCGATGGCCGCACGGCACCGGCGATGGCAAGCAACACATCGCGCTCGCACGCATGATCGCGCGAAAGCAGCGCACAGCAGCAACCATATGCCGCCTCGAAGGTTGCGAATTCAAACGAGCGGTACCCGCGCTGCACATAGGACGCATCGTGCGCCACCACCGCGGGCGCATCCTTTCCCTCAGGTATATGCTGCGCACCCAGGCGAGCGCGATCACGTTGAGACACGGAAATCCTTCCACAGAGTTTGCAAGAGCGGCGAGGACGCACGCACCATTCGTTACCTGATACCCATTTCGCGCAGATTTTGCACGGTCATGGGCCATGTGCAGCCGCCATGTCTGGCCGATGCCCTATAATGCTGGACGCATATGAACACGCAACCCAAGGTACACCGAGGAGTTTCCATGAGCCAGAACGTACGCGTTCGCTTCGCCCCGTCGCCCACCGGCAAGCTGCATATTGGCGGCGCCCGCACGGCCATCTACAACTGGGCGTTCGCCCGCGCCAACGGCGGCACCTTCATCTTGCGCATCGATGATACCGACCCCACCCGCTCCACCGAGGAGAACACCCAGATCATCCTGCGCGCTATGCGCTGGCTGGGCCTCGACTGGGACGAGGGTCCCGAGGTTGGTGGCGCGGCTGGCCCCTATGCTCAGACCGAACGCCTACCGCTTTACCGCGAGGCCGCCGAACGCCTGCTCGCCGAGGGCAAGGCCTATCCGTGCTTCTGCACGCCCGAAGAGCTCGAGGCCGATCGTCGCGCCGCCAAGGAGCGCAAGGATCCTTTCCAGGGCTACCAGCGCCGCTGCCGCAACATTCCCGCCGATGAGGCCCGAGCCCGCATGGAGGCCGGCGAGCCCTATACCATCCGCATCAAGGTGCCCGAGGACCGTGGCGACGTGGTCATTAACGACGCGGTGCATGGCACGGTCACCTTCGCCGCCAAGGAGCTTGATGACTTCGTGATCTTCCGCTCCGACGGCACCCCCACCTATAACTTCGCCACCGTGGTCGACGACGCCGCGATGGGCATCACGCACGTCATCCGTGGCGACGACCACCTCTCCAACACGCCGCGCCAGGTTATGGTCTACGAGGCGCTCGGCGCACCGGTGCCCGTCTTCGCCCACATCTCCATGATTCTGGGCACCGACGGCAAGAAGCTCTCCAAGCGCCACGGTGCCACGAGCGTCGAAGAGTACCGCGACGCCGGCTACCTCTCCGATGCCTTCGTGAACTACCTGTCGCTTCTGGGCTGGTCGCTCGACGGCGAGACCACCATCATCCCGCGTGACGTACTGGCGAGCCGTTTCTCGCTCGACCGCATCTCCAAGAACCCGGCGACCTTCGACCCCAAGAAGCTCGATTGGATGAATGCCGAGTACATCAACGCGATGACGAACGACGAGTTCATCGAGAAGCTGCTGCTGCCCGCCCTCGTGCAGCAGGGCCTCATGGACGCCGACCCGGCCGTGGGCGTCGACGGCGCCTGGATGGACAAGCTCGCCGCCATCGTGAAGCCCCGCACCAAGCTCGCCGGCGACATCGCTGGTATCTGCGCGCCCATCTTCGCCACGGCCTCGAGCCTGGTCTACGATGAGAAATCGGTGGCCAAGGGTCTTGCCAAGGACGGCATGGGCACCATCCTCGATGCCGCGCGCGTGGCACTTGGCACGCTGCCGGCTGATGAATGGGAGGCGGCCAAGATCGATGCCGCCCTGGAACCCCTGCCCGATGCCCTCGAGCTCAAGAAGCGCGTGGTCTTCCAAGCGGTGCGTGTGGCGGTGTGCGGCAATCTCGTGAGCCCGCCGCTCGGCGAGACCATGGAGCTCATCGGTCGCGACGACTGCATGGCCCGCATCGAGCGCGCCCGCACGATGGCGCTCTAGCCCATGCCCGCGCTCTCCGTATTCGAGATATTGGGCCCCATCATGGTGGGGCCCTCCAGCTCGCACACCGCAGGTGCCCTGCGCTGCGCCCGCGTTGCCGCCTCGCTCATGGAGGGGCACATCGTACGCGTGCGCTTCACGCTGCACAACAGCTTCGCACATACCTACCGCGGCCACGGCACCGACCGTGCGCTCGTGGCGGGCATCCTCGGGCTCGACACCAACGACGAGCGCATTCGCGATGCCTTCGCACTCGCTCGCGAGCGCAATCTCTCCTACACCTTCGAGATTGCCGGCGATAACGAGCACCTGCATCCCAACACCGTCGATATCGAGATGGAAGATGCCGGCGGCATGCACTGCTCGGTGCGCGGCGAGAGCCTAGGCGGAGGACGGGTGCGCGTAAGTCGCGTGGGCGGCGTTGCCGTCGACATCTCGGGCGACTACGACACGCTCTTCGTAGCGCATCGCGACGCTCCCGGCGTGCTCGCCAACCTCACGCTGCTGCTTGCGCAGCACGGCATCAACATCGCCTTCATGCGCACCTACCGCACCGAACGCGGCGGGAACGCCTACACGGTCTTCGAGCTCGACGAGTTGCCGCCCGCCACACTCCTCGACGAGCTGCGCGATAACGCTGCCATCTTCACCGCAACCTACGTGCGCGTTCCCGGTTCCACCCCAGCCAACGTGGCCGATGAGGGCGATGAGTTTTTCGAGACTGCCGAGCAGCTCCTCGAGCGCTGTTGCCGCCTCAAGATGAACATCGGCGCCGTCATGGCCGTACGCGAGGCACAGCTCACCGGCGAGGCCGAGACGGTTGCCGCCATGGAGCGCGTCATCGCGGTCATGCAGGCCGAGACACGCGATCCCATCGAGCACCCGCGGCGGTCGCTGGGCGGGCTCATCGGCGGCGAGGCGCAGCGCGTTGCGCAGGCTGCCGCGACGTACGGCCCGGCACTCACCGGGGCGGTACAGACCCAAGCGATGGCACGCGCCCTCGCCGTGCTCGAGCGCTCCGCCTCCATGGGCGTGATCGTGGCGGCCCCCACCGCGGGTTCTGCCGGCGTGGTGCCAGGATGCGTACTTGCCGCATCCGAACATCTCGGCCTCGACGATGCCCATATTGGCGATGCGCTCTTTTGCGCCGCCGCCATCGGCATGCTGCTTTCAAGCAACGCGTGCGTGGCAGGAGCTGAAGGCGGATGCCAGGCCGAGGTGGGAAGCGCTGCCGCGATGGCAGCAGCGGCGCTCGTTCAGATGCTTGGCGGTACGCCCGCGCAGGCACTCGATGCCGCATCGCTTGCCCTGGCAAACCTGCTCGGGCTGGTGTGCGACCCCGTGGGCGGCCTTGTGGAGGTACCCTGCCAGACGCGCAACGCCATCGGTGTGGCCAATGCCTTCTCGGCCGCGCAGCTTGCGCTCTCGGGCATCACGAGCCTCGTCCCCTTCGACGAGATGGCCCGCACCATGCTCGAGGTGGGCCGCGCCCTGCCGCCTAGCCTGCGCGAGACGGCGCGCGGTGGCATCGCTCAAGCACCAAGTGCGCAAGCTGCATGTTCTTCCTGCAGCGCCTGCGCAAAGCATGTATAATCGCCCTGACTGTCTATCGTATTCGTACCAGAAACGCACAACAAAGGAATCGTGAGCACGATGCCAGACAACGATTTGCAGAACACCGGTCAGCGCAATCCGCTTGACGCCAACCGGATTCCCTCGCTCGATACCCAAACCACCCGCGTGCAGGCGCCTACAGGCGCCCCGGCCGGCTCCAGCTCGCCCCAGGCAACGGGAGCTCAGCCGCCGCTTCAGGCCACGCGGGTCCAGGCACGCCCCGTGGACACCGAGCAGACGTCCGGCGCCCCGGGCGCTACCGGTGTGACCGGCGCGCTTCCTGTCGACCGCAAGGCGCGTCGCTCGGCAGAAGAGCATGCCAACCTCGCTCAGGCGGCGAGCGGCAAGCAGCCCAGAAAATCGCATCGCGGCATCAAGATCGCCGCCGCCCTCATCGTGCTCGCCCTCATTGGTGCCTACGCCGGTGGCGTGGTGTACTTCACCAATTACTTTTATCCCAAAACCGAAGTCGCTGGTATCGACGTCTCGCTTGTGAACGCAGAGACCGCAACCGAGCGCCTGCGCGGCAAGACCGATGCCTACACGCTCACCGTTTCTGGCGGTGACTTCACCTGGACGTTCACACCCGATCCCGCCACGCCGGTCTATGATGCCGAAGCCGCCGTCACCTCGGTGCTCCATCGCAACAACGCCATGCTGTGGCCTGTGCACCTCTACGAGCGCATGACCGGCCAGACTGTCTTGCCCGAAACCCAAGAGCTTACGGTCGAGACACCCGAGGGCGATATCGACCGCTCGCTGCTCTCGAGCGACTTCAACCAGCAGGCGTTCTGTGACAACATCGGTGCCGCGCTCGATGCCTATAACGCCAACCGCTCGGGCGTCTTCGACAAAGCAACCGCCTGGGATGAGACCACGGCGAGTTTCTCGGCCGATAAGGTGCTTGCCAACCGCAAGCTCAACCGCGACTACATCGTCAATCTTGCGCTGCAGGCCCTCTCTAACCTCGAAAGCGAGGTCATGTTCGACCCCGCCAGCGACGAGGCACTCGAGCCCCTTGCCGGCGACATCACCGTCGAGCAGATCCAGACCGCCTGCACCACCGCCAACGAGATGCTCGCCACCAACGTGACGTTCAAGCTGGGTGACTCGGTTGCCGGCACGCTCGACGCCTCCACGCTCTCGCAGTGGCTCTCGTTCGACGAGACCCTCTCCCCTGTGCTTGACGACAACGCCGTCACCACCTGGGCACGCCAGCTTGCAAGCAATATGAACACCGTGGGCACCACGCGCACCTACACCCGCCCCGACGGCAAGCAGATCACCGTGGGCGGCGGCACCTTTGGCTGGACGGTCGACGAGGACGCGCTGGTGAGCACGGTGCGCGATGCCGTGGCCAACAAGCAGACCGGCGACATCCAGGTCCCCACCTCCACCGAGGGCGATACCTATGCCGGCCCCGGACAGCGCGACTGGGGTGCGTGGCTTGAGGCCGACCTCACCGAGCAGATGGCGCGCTACTACGACGCCAACGGCAATCTCCTGTGGGAGTCGCACATCATCACCGGCCTGCCCAACGGCGAGCGCGACACCCCCACGGGCGTCTTCAAGGTGAACGGCAAGGCGCGCAACATCACGCTCGTGAGCCGCAATATCGATCCCGAGACCGGCGAGCCCGAGTACGAGAGCCCCGTGGACTACTGGATCGCGTTCAAGGGCAGCTCGTATGGCTTCCACGACGCCTCATGGCAGTCGGCCGCAAGCTTCGCCAACCCCAACGCCTACAAGAGCGTGGGCAGCCACGGCTGCATCAACACCCCGCACGATAAGGTCGAACAGCTCTACAACATGATCAGCGTTGGCACCTGCGTCATCGTGCACAAGTAGGCACAGCAGATGAGTAACCGGCCGCGCATCCTGCTTGTAGAAGACGATCCCGCCATCGTCGAGGCGTTGAGCGAGCTCCTCGCCAGCGAGGGCTATGCTGTCGAGACCGTCTCTACGCAGCGTGCGGCCATTGCCGCCGTGGGAGATGCCACGGCCCATGCGCCCTACTCGCTCGTGCTGCTCGACGTAACCCTTGCCGAGGGCAACGGGCTCGCCGTCTGCAGCGCCATCAAGCAAACCGCGCCCGCCTTGCCGGTGATCTTCCTCACCGCGTCCGACGACGAGTTCACCTGCGTAACCGGTTTCGAGCTAGGCGCCGACGACTACATCGCCAAGCCCTTCCGCCCACGCGAACTCATGGCCCGCATCGCCGCGGTCATCCGCCGTGTGCAGCCTGCAACGCGCACCATCTCGTTCGGCCCGCTCACCATCGATCCCGATCGCGCCCATGTGGCACGCGACGGTCGCGAGATCGTTCTTTCGGCACTTGAATATCGCCTGCTCATGCTCTTTGCCACCAACCAGGGCAAGCTCGTCACGCGCGAGCAGATCCGCGACGCGCTTTGGGATGACGCCGGCACCTACATCGAGGAGAACACGCTCTCGGTTTACATCAAGCGCCTGCGAGACAAGATCGAAGACGATCCAGCCCGCCCCGCGCTCATCACCACCGTGCGCGGCCTGGGCTACAAGGCGCTTGGATAGCACCATGTTGCTGAGAAACCGTCCTCTCGCGCGCACCGTGTGCGCCTGGCTCATCATCGCCGCCGCGCTTGCGGCCCTCGCTGCCGCGCTGTTTTCGCCGCGCGTGGCGCTTATTGTTGGCGGCGCGGCGCTGCTTGGCGGCATCCCCTTCCTCGCCCATACCTATCGGCGCTACCACGACCTCGCCCGTCTGGCCGAACGCCTCGACGCCGTGCTCCACGGCGAGCGCGAGCTGGCGTTCGAGCGCATGAACGAAGGCGAACTCGCCATCCTTGCCAGCGAGCTCGACAAGATGGTGCTGCGCCTCACCCTCACGGCCGATGACCTCGCCCGCGAGCGCCAGCAGCTTGCCGACGCACTCGCCGACATCTCGCATCAGCTCAAGACGCCGCTCACCGCGCTGTCGCTCACTACCGAGCTCGTGCGCAAGGACCTCGTACGGCGGAGCGACTGCGCGCCCGAGGTGGACCGCCTGCGGCGCATCGAGCAGCTCGAGGTGCACGTGCAGGAGCTCGTGGCCCAGCTGCTGCGCCTTGCCCGTCTTGATGCCGGTGCCCTCGCCTTTGCCCATGCGCCGGTTGAGGTGAGCGAGCTCGTCGATCGTGCGGCGCGTCCGCTCGCCATCGCATACGACCTCGCCGATGTCACGCTGGTCACCCATATCGACAATGGCTGCAGCTTCACCGGCGATATCGCTTGGACGGCCGAGGCACTCGGCAACATCCTCAAGAACTGCCTCGAGGCAACGCCCGCGGGCGGCGCGGTCACCGTGAGCGCGCACCAGGATCTCGTCGCCTGCCGCATCCACATCACCGACACCGGGCCCGGTATCGCCGAGGCCGATCTGCCCCATATCTTCGAGCGCTTCTACCGTGGCACGCGCACCGGCAACGGCGAGGGCGCCGATGCGTCGCAGGTCGCCGCCTGCGAACCTGCCGGCACAGCCTCCAGCCCAGTCAATCCCTCGGGCATCGGCATCGGCCTTTCGCTCGCCCGCGCCCTCATCTCCGCGCAGGGCGGCACCCTCACCGCCGGCAACGCCCACGACGCGGCGGGCAACGTCACGGGCGCATGCTTCGACATCACCTTCTTCAAAGACGTTGCCGTCTAATCGCCACCATCTCATCGCCGCCTCCCCCGTAACCGCGCATGCGCCGGTGACAGATGTGTCACACAGCGGTCATCTGGCTGCAAGGTGGCAGGTCCAGTATCGTAGATGACATATCCCTCGTGCGAGAAGGGCCATCCATGAACATCCTCACGGTCGAGCATCTCACCAAAGTCTATGGGTCGGGCGACACCGCCGTCACCGCGCTCAACGACGTTTCATTCACCGTTGAAGTGGGTGAGTTCATCGCCATCATCGGCAGCTCGGGTTCGGGCAAGTCGACGCTGCTGCACCTCATCGGCGGCGTCGATCGCCCCACCTCGGGCACCGTGAAGCTCCAGGGGCAGAACATCTTCGACCGCTCCGACGAGCAGCTGGCGGTGTTTCGCCGGCGCGAGGTAGGCCTGGTCTACCAGTTCTACAACCTCATCCCCGTGCTCGACGTGGTGGAGAACATGACGTTGCCGGTGCGCATGGATGGCCGCGCCGTCAACGAGCGGCGCCTTGCCGCGCTTCTGCGCGCGCTCAAGCTCGAAGGGCGCGAGCACTACCTGCCCAACCAGCTCTCCGGCGGCCAGCAGCAGCGCGTCGCCATCGGTCGCGCCCTCATGAACGCACCGGCCATCGTGCTCGCCGACGAACCCACCGGCAACCTCGACTCCAAGAACTCCACGGAGATCATGGGGCTTTTGCGCAGCTCTAACCGCGAGCTCAAGCAGACGCTCATCGTGATCACGCACGATGAGGACATCGCGCTCATGGCCGACCGCGTCATCGCGATCGAAGACGGCCGCTTGGTGCGCGACGAGCGCCGGCGCGACGCGGCCGTATACGGCATGGGCGGCGCCGCGCGCACCGCTGCTCACCTGCGCCGCACAGGAGGTGAATAGCATGAGCGTCTTCACCCGTTACACGCTGCGGTCACTTGCCAAAAACCGCACGCGCACCGCGGTGTCCATCGTGGGCGTGGCACTTTCGGTCGCGCTCATCACCGCCGTGCTCACAAGCGTTGTCTCGCTTTCCAACCTGCTGCTCGTGCGCACCGCCGCCGATGAGGGCTGGTGGTACGGCGAGGTGGCGAATGTCGCGACAAGCGATTATGAGCGCCTGCGCACCAACCCCGATGTGACCGACCTCACCGGCATCGCCGACCTGGGTACGGTCTCGCTCGGCGAGGAGAACAGCAGCCTCTACGGCTCGTATCTCTATGTGAAAACGTGGCCCGAAGCGCGCGAGGGTGCCGAGCCGCTTGTCGAGGAACCAGAACTCGTTGCCGGCCGCGCACCTCAGGCTCCCGGCGAGATCGTGCTCCCCCACTACCTGCAAAACGTGCAGCTCGAGCCCTGTGGGCTCACCACAACCAACAACGAGGCGCTCGCCATCGGAGATACGGTGACGTTTGATCTGGGCACGCGCACGGTCCAAAACCTCGATGACGGCTCGACCTACGTCGCGACGAGCATCAACGGCCAGTTCATCGACGAAGATCTTCAGCGCGAATCGTATGCCGCAGACCTTGGGCAGCTGAGCGGCACCGTCGTGGGCTTTTATCGCAGTTACGGGAGCTCCTCCACGGTGGCGCTGCAGGGCAACAGCGCCTACGTCTATGATGACGGCAGCGCCCTTGAGCGCGTTATGACCGACGATGCCGAGTCCACGTGGGCGTCATTCCTCTTCCGCACGCAAGACCCCGCCGACGCAGGACCGCTCGTCGGCGAGATCATGGCTGGCAACGATGCCGTAGGCGGCAGTGTGCACACCTCGCTTATCCGCTGGATGGGCGTCACCCCCGATACCGCCATCTGGAACACGCTCTACCAGATCGCCGGCATCTTAGCCGCGATCGTCGTCATCGCAGGTATCTCACTCGTCTACAACAGCTTCGCCATCTCGGTTGCCGAGCGCACGCGGCAGTTTGGCCTGCTCTCGAGCCTGGGCGCGAGCCGCCGCCAGCTGCGGCGCACCGTGATCACCGAAGCGCTCATCATCGGCCTCGTGGGCATTCCTATGGGCCTCGCGTTGGGACTGGCCGGCTGCTTCATGGTCTTCACGCTGCTCGGCGAGGGCATCATGGCGTTCACCGGCGGCAGCGATGCCTCCGTCGTGGTAAGCCCCGTGGCCCTCGCGCTGGCTGCCGCGCTCGGCCTCATCACCATTCTCGTGAGCGCCTGGATTCCCGCTATCCGCGCAAGCCGCGTTTCGGCGGTCGACGCCATTCGCCAGAGCCAAGACGTGCGCCTCAGCCGTAGCGCGCAACGCGCCCTGCGCCGTCGCGCGCACAGCGCTGGCAAGCACGGCAGCGCCACGCAGCGCTCGCTCGGCATCGCCGGCAAGCTCTTCGGCATCCCCGGCTTCATCGCCCACAGAAACCTCACGCGCAGCTCGTCCAAGGGCCGCGTCACCGTGGCCGCGCTCGCTGTCTCGGTTGCCCTCATCATCACCTCGGGCTCCATCGCCGATGTGATGAGCTATGCGAGCGACACCGCCGTGAACACCATGGAGGGACAGGATCTGGCGCTCTACATCGATGCCACCGGCGCCGGGGCAGACCAGACGCTCGCGCTGGCGGACGGCAAGGTGGACGGCGCGGGCATGCAGCGCTCGCTCGCGCGCTTCTATGCCGACGCGTCCAAGGTTGAGGGCGCGACGCCCAACGGCTACGCCACGAACTATGTCGCCGATATGATCGTGCCGGCCGACATGCTCGATAGCGATATCACCGGGCTCGACGGCAGCAACGGCATCCTTTCCAACGGCACGTGGTTCGGACAGGCCTACGTCTACTTCGTGGACGAGGCGACATGGGAGGCCTATATCGCCGACCTCGGGCTCTCGCGCGACACGTTCTGCGACCCCGAACACCCCCGCGTCGTCGCCGTGAACACCTACACCACCAACGACGGCGAGACGTACGCCACCCGGCAGCCGTTCAAAGCCACCGGAAGCGTGGACTTCCTCGAATTTGCCGATCTCGATGGCCGATTCATCGCCGGCATCCAAGACGGCCCCGATGGAGAACCGCAGGCGATGTACTACGACGACCATGGCGAGGAGCACTACCTCCCCTATGCCGAGGCGGTGGCAAGCGAGCGCCATGTCGAGGTGGGCGCGCTCGCAGAGCACGCTCCCACCTGCGTCGACCGATCGGGCACGCTTCAGCTCATCCTGCCCGCCTCCGCCATCGCGCTTTCGGCAAACACCGGGTACGTGCGCGCCAGTCTCTCATTCAACACGAATGGTGACGCCGCCCAGGCCAGCAAGGTCGAGAACGCGCTCAAGAAGATCGCTAGCGACTACCCCGAGCTCGATATCACCTACACGAATATTGCCGAGGCAAAGCTGCAGGCGCGCCTCATGGCGACCACGGTGAACACCTTCATCTACTGCTTCGCCATCATCTGCGGCCTCATCGCTGTGACGAACGTCTTCAACACGCTCGCCAATGCCTTAATGCTCCGCCGTCGCGAGTTCGCCATGCTCAAGTCCATCGGCATGGGCAACCGGGCGTTCCGCCGCATGATCGCCTACGAGTGCGCGAGCTACGCGCTGCGCGGCTTCTGCATCGGCTGTGCGCTGGCGCTCCTCGCCTCGTTTGGGTTCTACCAGGCCATGATGCTCTCGTACTCCACCTACGAGTTCCACCTACCGCTCGTGCAGACCGGCGTGGCGCTGGCCATCGTGCTCGCCGTCATCCTCATGAGCGTGGTATACGCGCTGCGCAAGAGCCAGAGCACAAACATCGTCGAGTCGCTGCGCGCCGACGCCATCTGACACATTGGGGACGGGTCCGTTTTTGCGGCTCGCTCGCACACCCGCGAAGCAACATCCCTACTGTGCGAGGTGGTACCCCATAAAGCCGCTCACCGCGCGCCAGTAACGGTCGGGATCGGTTGCCGAGGCAAGCGCGTGGCCCGCCCCCTCGATCACGAGCGCCTCCTTCACCGGGCTCGCGCATGCCTCGACCACGCGTCCGTGCATCCAATAGGGTACGAAGGCGTCTTCGGAGCCGTGGATGAAGAGCATGGGCACATGCGCCGCATGGAGGCGCTCGACAGCGCTCGCCTCCTTGAAGCCCCAGCCGGCACGGGCGCGGCACACCGTGTTCGCGGCGTCGAGCAGCGGCGACACCGGCAGATGCAGCGTGTTGCCCATCTGAAAGGCAAACTCGTCCCACACGCTCGTGTAGCCGCAATCCTCCACGATGCAGCGCACCTGCTCGGGCAGGTCAAGGCCCGATGCCATCATGACCTCGGCACCGCCCATCGAGACGCCGTAGAGCGCGATACGCGCCGCAGGGTCGAACGAGCAGATGAGGTCGATCCACCCCAGCAGGTCGTCGGCATCGCGCCAACCCATGGTGATATCGCGATTGCTGTTGCGCTCGTGACCACGCGCCGCCGGCAGCAGCACGGAGATGCCCTCGCGGTGCGCCAGCTGCGCCTCAAGCGCCAGATCTGCCGGTTGGCCCACATAGCCATGGCAGAAAATGCCGTAGTGATGAGACGCCGTGTCCGCCCCGCGAACGAAGCTTCCGTCCTCGCGCGAAACCACGTTCACCCCGTCGGCGAAGACCGCCCAACCGAGCAGCGCACCGCCATCGCGTGCCTCGATCTGGACGCTTTGCCGGGTGCGCTCAAACCAAGTGCGCGCCGCATCGCGCGCGGGGTTGCCGGTGAACGGCGCCCCGTCGAGCCCCGCTGCCGCGCCGGCGTGGATCTGCGCCGCCATGGAGCGCTTCGCGCGCGGATTGAGTGCGAAATCGTAGAGCAGGTTGCCAACGGCACCGAGCCCCATCGCGCCAAGCGCCGCGACACCGCCCGCAGCAGCCCCGATCAAATGCACAGGATTCATGCTTCGCCTTCTATTCCCGTTATTTGGGGCGACGCTGCTTCAAGGCCTTCGGCGACACCGTGATACCGCCTTCCGCCTGCCGAACGCGCGTATAGCGGCTCCGGCTCCGCGCGCTCCGCTCCGCCTTCGTGCCACCCGTACCGCCAGAAGCTGCCGCCGCACCAGACGCAGCCCCCGCGTGCGACGAGCTCTCCGATGCTTTATGCGCACGCGCACCCTCGCGCTCGCGCTGCTGCGCCCGCGACGGCATGAGACGCGCCACGAAGCGATCCCAACGAGCATGGATGCTCGCATGGCGCGGGCTCTTGAGGCCCAGCAAGGGCGCGGCCAGAATCGTGGGCGCGATGAAGGTGATGAGACGCCATACCAGATAGCCCGCCGTGGCCGCCGAGCCAAAGAAGTGGCCCAAAAACAGCGCGAAGCCGCCCTCGGCACCGCCGGTACCGCCCGGGGTGGGCATGGCAGACGACAGCAGCTGCACGAAGGCAGACGCCGCCATCACCGAGAAGAAGTCGACATCATGGTGCCCGAACGCCAGCATGATGAAATACGGCACCAGGTAGAAGAAGCCCAGCTGAAGCATTGTGATGACCACGGTGAGCAGCATCGAGGAGAGATGCCCTGCTGAGAGCTTGAACTTCTCGGAGAAGGAATACACCTCGCCGTCCACGAAGGCACGCCACCCGTCGACCTTGCTCGTGGCAACGCCCACGCGCGCAAGCACCCGCAACCCCCAGTGCGCCACGCGAATCACCGTCTTGGGCATGAGCGCAATCGCGAAAATGAGCAGGAGAATGCACACGTGCCCGCCGAAGCTGAACACGCACAACAGCGTGATGTCGCCGTAGCGCTCGGTGAAAAACGGCATGCGCGCAAGCAGCAGAATCGCGCCCCACACCACGAGACCAAACTGGTACACGATGAAGCGCGTGAACTGCGTGGCACCGGCCTCGCCCACGTTCTGCCCCGCCTTGGTGAGGCGGTAGATCTGCGCGGGCGTGGAGCCCATCATCATGGGCGTGAGGTTGCCGAAGAAGATACCCGATGCCTCGACGGAAATGAGGTCGCGAATGCCCACCGGCGAATCGGGATCGAGCCACACGGCGATGGCGTAGGCCGCGATGCCGAAGATGAGGTAGAGCAGCATGCACAAACACGCGACCACGATCCAGGAGATCTGCACGTTTTGCAGGGCGGCCACAAACTCGGCACCCTGCCCCGTCACGATGATGTAGATCACGAAGGCCAGAAGCGCGAGCCCGATGAAGATGGCGCCGCGGCGCGCGCTCTTATGATCGTCGCCTCCAGCGGGGGCGGCATCGACCTGCGGCGCAGGCACGGTATGCTTGGGGGAATCCGACATGGGTCTCCTCTGGAATCTTTCCTATGCATCGGGCGGCACGCGCCCGGATTCGTTGCACTCGGTCCGCCGGAACGCTCCTGGCGCTCACGGACCGTCTCCATTGTACGGGTTCTCGGCATCCGCGCCCACCCACGCGAGCAACGCGCCAGAAACTCCAGACATGGCCGCGCAGCACCACCCGCCGGCATCGCCGCCAGCGGTTATGGGTACGATAGAGCAGACGATAAACCCACCCAATACCCTGCGGGCGCACCCGCACGAGGAGCAACTATGCGTTCGGACACCCCGGCACCCAACCGCATCCCCAGCTTCACCGGCTCGTTTCGCGAGAACCTCGATGCCCTCATCGACATCCTGGAACGCGGCGACAAAGACGCCGGTGGCAAGAAGATCGGCTTCGAGCTCGAGCGTATCCTCGTAGATTGCACCGGCACCACGCTGCCCTTCGCGGGCGAACGCGGTGTGTCGGCCCTCGTCCATGAGCTGGCGCACAACATCCCTGATGTTGAAACCTCCATCATCGACGGACATCTCCTCGGTCTCGCCTGGATCGAGCATACCGAGCTCGAGGATGTCGAGGTGAACCTCTCGCTCGAGCCCTCCGCCCAGCTTGAGATATCGGCTGGCCCCGCCCACACGGTCAAGGCGCTCTTTGATGCCGTAAGCGCATTCGACGCGCGTGTCACCCGCGCCCTCGAGTGCCTCGGCATCGATGCCGAACTCGTAGCGGCAGGCTACAACCCCTTCGTCATAAGCCCGCTCGACCTCGAGCTCATCCCCAAAGAGCGCTACCGCGACATGGACCGCTATCTCTCCCGCCGCGGCCGCTACGCGCGCGACATGATGCGCTGCACCGCCTCCACCCAAGTTTCGCTCGATTACGAAAGCGAACAGGACGCGGCGCGCATCTACCGCATGGCCACGTTGCTGGGGCCGGTGTTTGCCTTCCTCTTCGACAACGCACCCGTCTTTCGCGGCGCGGCGTCCGCCGGCATGGCGCGGTCGCGCATCTGGCACCATGTGGACGTAGATCGCTGCGGCATCGTGCCCGGTTCGCTTGAAGGCCTCACGTTCGAGGACTACATCCTGTGGGTTTCCTCGGTCAAGCCGATTCTTTTCACCGACGAGCACCACGTGACCTGCGCCACGGGCGACCGCTACACCCGCGACATCATGTCCGAGCGCCCCCTTACCCGCTCCGAGCTGCTGCATCTGCTCTCGATGGTCTTTCCCAACGTGCGCCTCAAGGGCTTTGTGGAGCTGCGCGAGATGGACTCCCTGCCGCCGCGCCTCGCCGCCGCGTGCACGAGTTTCACCGGCGCCCTCTTCTATGACAAATGCCTCGAGACCAAACTTGCGCATCGGCTGAGCGCATGGTTGCCAGACGGCTTTGCCGGCATCGACGAAAACGACGCGGTGTTGGCGCGCCTGCACCTCGAGGAACAGGGCTGGGATGCCACCGTGTACGGCATGCCCGTGTGTGCCATCGTGGATGCACTCGTGGCGATTGCGCGCGAGAACGTCGAGGAAGATGCCGGGTGCACCGCACCGGATAGCACGGTCGCCGATACCATCGAGGTGCCTGTCGTACGCGCCTCGGGTGTCGCTCGCGCCTTCGATCGGGAGAGCATCGATCTGCTTGAGCGCATGTGGTCGAAGCGCCTGCTGCCGCGCGACATCGATGAGCAAGGTATTCTGCCGCGCCTGAGCTAACCGCCGCGCGACGCCGCCGGTGCACACGCCAACACCCCGACCGCTCCACGGGATGCCCACAAGTTGCGCCATTCCACAACTTTCTGAAAAAAGTCCTTGCGCGAGCGCGGGTGTTTCCGTATTATTCTTACTCGCACAAGGACAAGCGCCTTGTCACATGGCCCGTTCGTCTAGCGGTTCAGGACGCCGCCCTCTCAAGGCGGAGATCACCAGTTCGAATCTGGTACGGGCTACCAAGAACTTCCAGGCTCCCCCAGGGAGCCTTTTTCGTATCGCGAGTCAGCGCTGCCCATGCGCACCACAGGTGCCGGCAACTCAGACAGCCCATCTCCTCGCCACTTTTTTCAAATTAGGGCTTGCGCGGACCTGCAGCCTGCCGTAATATACTTTCTTGCGCAAAGCCTCGCTTTGCGTGCATGGATCACTGGGATGTCGTCTAATGGCAGGACAGCGGATTCTGGTTCCGTCAATGGGGGTTCGACTCCCTCCATCCCAGCCATTCGCATATGGCCCGTTCGTCTAGCGGTTCAGGACGCCGCCCTCTCAAGGCGGAGATCACCAGTTCGAATCTGGTACGGGCTACCAAGAACTTCCAGGCTCCCCCAGGGAGCCTTTTTCGTATCGCAACAACGCCATTCAGACCATAGTGCGCCCTCCAATCTATAACCGCTGCGCTGGAAGCACGGTCTATCGACTTCGACTCACTACGATGGCACACTGCGCCCCCGGCCCTCCAATCACGACACCCTCATGGTCACGAGAAGAGGGATATGGGCAACGGAAAGCCGAGCATTTCGCTCCGATGGTCATGACAGGCGAGGTATGGGTTGAAGCGACGTTGCATGGCGCAGGCAATGGTCACAGCAATGGGGTTATGGGTGGAAATGACGTTGCATGACGCAAGTAGTGGTCACGGCGACGGGGTTATGGGCGGCTGAGATGCGCGCAGGCGGGCTTGACGTTCGTTACGGCGCCTGAGAAGCCTGAAAAGAGCTTCTCAGGCGCGCTCAGTTGCATGCACTTCGCCCATACGTCTTACACGATGACCACAGGAACGCATGTGCTACGGCTGTGGCACCCATACGTGCCCTCTCGTGACCAGCAGCCGTGCTCTCCTACGCGTTTCTCACCCATATGTGTCTCTTCGTGACCACGCTTTCCGGTGAGGCTGAGAGCAAAGGGCTGAGAATAGAGAACTGTGCGTCACAAGTGCTCGATGCGCGTGGCAACGCGTGCAAGCAGCGCCGGCGAATGAGAGACGATCACGAGTCCCATGGCGCGCGCCGCAGCGATCTCCATGACCGCATGCCACACGCTCGCCTGCGTAACGGCATCGAGCATCGCCGTCATCTCATCGCAGATGAGGTAGCGCGGCTCGACCAAGAGGGCGCGCACGATGGCAAGGCGCATGAGCTCGCCGCCCGAGAGCTCGTGCGGAAAGCGGCTCAGCCATGCCGGCTGAACGCCAAGGGCGTCGAACAGCCCGCGATGAACCTCATGCAATGCAGCGGGTCGATTCCCGCTCCTCGCGCCATCATGCCATGCCTCCGCCAACGATGCGCCAAGCCGCATAGCAGGATCGAAGGCCTGCTCGGGATGCTGCCAGATGAGCTGCACCGGCCGCGGTGCAGCTGCATCGTTATGCCGAGAACCCGGAAGCACACCGCCGAAACGCGCGCCGCGCGGGTGCTGGCCGCCTGCAACCACCATGCCATCAACCGTAACGCTCCCCTGCCGCGGCGCGATGTAGCCTGCTAGGATGCGGCAGAATGTCGTCTTGCCCGCTCCCGAGGGTGCCGCAAGGGCAACGCGCTCGCTCGGCTCCACGCGCAACGAGAGGCCTCCATAGAGCTCACTGCCACCTGGATAAGCAAAATGGATATCTTGGGCAACCAAACTCATCGCGCATCGCCTCCCTGCGCCGCACATGCGCCCGCGCTGCCACCAACCGCTGCGAACCCATGCTCGGGCATTGCATGCCACAGCGCCCGCGAGAAGGGATGCTCCAAAAGATCGGGTGACGCGAAGTTCGCCGCGGCCGTCTCCTCGACCACCGTGCCCTCGCGAAAGACCGCGATGCGATCGGCCACGTGGAGCGCCAGCTCGATATCGTGCGTAATGAGCAGCACGCCGCCACCAGCATTGGCAAACGTGCGCAGGTCATCCAACGCGTGAGCAGCAAGCTCGAGGTCGAGCCCGGGCGTGGGCTCATCTGCCACGATCACCCGCGGATCGTCCATGAGGGCGCACATGAGCAGCACGCGCCGCGCCATGCCGCCCGAAAGCTCGTGCGGATAGGACCGCATCGTCTCCTCAGGCAGCCCATAGGCTGCAAACAGCTGCCGCGCCCGCTCGCGCCGCCGCGCACGCTCCTCCCGGCCCGCGTGCCCGTGCCCACACGCGCCCACAACCTGCTCGCCCACCGGCATGAGCGGGTCGAGATGATCGACGCTCTGCGGCACCAGCGAGATGCCGTGACCGCGCAGGCGCTCCACACCGCGCGCATCGCATCGCACGCCGTCAAACCAGATGGACCCCGTAACGCGCGCATTGGGCTCATTAAGGCCCAGGATGGCATCGGCGAGCAGGGTCTTGCCCGAGCCGCTCGCGCCCACCACCGCAACGATCTCGCCAGCATGCACCGAGATGGAGAGATCGCGGATCACCGGCTGCTCCACATGGCGTGCCGCGAAGAAGGACGCCGCGGGGTCATACATGCGAAAGCTCACCGAGAGGTGCTCCACCGTGAGTAGATGATGCCCACCCGGGTGCTGCGACGATCCCGCATGCGTATGGTGATGGTGGCGCTCGGCGTCGAGATGGCGCGCCGCGGCGTGGTCTTCACCGGCCATCACAGCTGCACCTCCTGAGGCGTTATGAGGCGGCGAAGCGCTGCCGCAGCACGATCGAACAAGAGCACCACAACAACGAGCGCTACACCGGGAAAGACCGCGAGCCACCAAGCGCCCGCGGTAAGGTATCCCATGGCCTCGGAGAGAATTACGCCGATAGCCGGCTGCTCCGGCGACAACCCAAAGCCCAAGAAGGTAATCGATGCCTCATGGAGAATCGCATGCGGAAAGAGCAGCACAAGCCCCACAAGGTACTGTGGCAGCACATGGGGCAGCATGTGCGTCACCGCAAGACGCACCGAACGCACACCCAGCGCGCGCGAGCAGGCGATGTACGGCTGGGCACGCACCTGCAGAATCTCGGCACGCAGCACGCGGGCAAGGCTCGGCCAGTGCGTGAGCGCAATGCCCACCATCACGCCCAGCGTACCGCGCCCGAGCGCGTAGCTCACAAGTATGAGCAGCACGATATGCGGAATGCCCATAACAAGGTCGATGATCCACGCAACCGCCGCATCGACGCGCGTCCCGCCAAGCGCTGCCGCCGCCGCGAGCACAAGCGCGATGACCGACGAGGCGGCCGCCGCACCCAGCCCCACCACCACCGAGGTGGCAAGCCCGGCCAGCGTGCGCGCAAGCATGTCGCGCCCCATCCAGTCCGTGCCAAAGATGTGCACAGGCGACGGCGCGAGGTTGCGCGCGGCGAAATCGGTTGTCTGGGCCACCGGTTCAACCAAGATGCCCCCAGCCACCACCGCGATAAGGACCAGCACGGTCACAGCAACCGACGCGGCAAGCGCCCGGCGCCCGCTCAAGATGCCGAGATAACGCGGCTCATGCAGCACCTCGACCGCAGCGTCTTGCGCGCCCAGGCTCGCTGCCGCGCGGCAGGCAGCGCCATCGGTTGCGGCTTGCATCTCAGGCTCCATGGGTCAGCTCACCTCGCATCCTGGGATCGACCACCCCATAGAGCACGTTGGCGAGCGCGTTGCCCGCAAACACGAGCGCCGCCGAGGCAAGGGCAATGCCCACGAGCAGCGGCGCATCGCCGCCAAGGCCCGCCGTCACGGCGGCCTGACCCAGACCGGGATACGAGAACACCTGCTCCACGAGCACCGAGCCGCCAAAGATCTCGCTCACCTGTGCAAACTGCAGCGTAAGCGCCGGTAACACGAGGTTGCGCAGCCCATGGCGCACAGCCACGGCCCACGTGCCCTCACCGCGGGCGCGGGCAAGGCGCACATACGGGCTCGCCATGACATCGCAGGTCTTCTCCCGCGTATGCAGCGCCACGTTGGCAATGCCGGTCATGGAGAGCACGAGCGCTGGCAGCACCATGTGGTGCAGACGGGTGGCAAGCGACACCTCGGCGCTCGCGCCAATGGGTATCGAGAACCCCAGTGGGAACCACCCCAAGTACACGGCGAACACCATAAGCGCCACAAGCGCCAGCCAAAACGCCGGCGTAGCGGCAAGGACATAGCACCAGCCGCGCACCACACGATCAAAGAGGCTCCCGCGGGTCACGCCCGCCGCAACCCCCAGCGCAAACCCGATCACGCCCGAAAGCAGCCATGAGACGGCGAGCAGCGCCACGGAGTTGCCGAAGCGTTCCCCCACCACCTCGACCACCGGTGCATTGAAGCGCAGGCTCTCGCCCAAGTCCCCCTGCAGCGCATCACCCAGCCACGCCGTGTAGCGCTCCCACACCGGCGTCCCCACATCCCAACGCTCCGCCAGCTGCACGCGGCGCTCGGGCGTCATGGTCGCATACGCCGTCTGCCCCACATTGGCCTGAACGGGATCGATGGGCGAGCTGCTCACCAGCAGAAACGTCACGAAGCTCACCGCGAACATGAGGGTCGCGAAGCGAAGCAGCTTGCCGAGCAGGCGCGGCAGCGCGCGAGAACGCTGTGCGGCACGGCACACATGAGGCGAACCCGCTATCGCGTCGCCCGCCGCCTCACCGTTCGCGACGCCGCGGTCTTCGATCCACCCGTCCGCCACAGCTACTCCCACGTCCAGCGGTCGACGTTGTTCACCAGCGACCAACCATGCCCATGGGGATGCGGCTTCTGCTCGGCAACCACCAAGCCATCGCGCTTGAAGTAGAGGTGGTCCACGTTGGCGATCCACGCCCACGTGGCGGCGCCGCAGGGCGCAAAGCCGTCCTCGCCATCCCAGGCGGCAAGCTGCCAGTGCGCATAGGCCTCCTCGACATCGCTCTCGGCAAGCGCCGCATCGAGATGCCCATCGATCGCCGCGCTCTCGTAGCAGGCATAATTACCCCAGCCAGTGGAGTAGTTGAGCGCATACACCTCGATCGGCGAGTTGGAGCCCCAACCCCACAGCACAAGGTCCTCGTACTGATGCGGATAGATCTCGTCCCAACTGCCGCCGTGCGGCACCAGTTCGATGCCAATCTCGGCAAGTTGGTCGGCAAGCTCGTAGGCCATCGCCTGGCGCACCGAATCATCCGCGGCATACCAGATATCGAGCGAGGCACGCACCCCATCGCGCTCACGCACGCCATCGGCGCCCTCGACCCAGCCCGCCTCGTCGAGCAGCGCACGCGCGCCGTCGCGATCGAGCTCCACGTACATATCCGGGCTCGACCACGGCATGTCGTCGCCCACGCTGTAGGCAGGCTTGCCATACCCCGCCAGCACGTGCTCGATCACCTGATCGCGGTCGATGGCCATGTTGATGGCGCGGCGCACGGCGATATCGCAGGTCACATCGTTGCCAGCAGGATATGCCATGTCGAGCTGCTCCACCTTGGTCGCGCCCGCCGGCACGCACGGCAACGAGATGCCGCGCGAATCCACCGTGGCATAGCTCACCAGCTCGTAGCCCGCATAGCGCGCAGCCGCATGCGTGGCGTACGTGTAGGCGATATCCACCTGGCCCGCCTGCACCGCCGCAAGCGCCGCGTCCTCGTCCATAAAGACCACTACGACGCGCTCCATGACGGGCACCTCGCCGTAGTAATCGGAATTTGCGCGAAAGATCGCCTGCTGCCCGCGGTCCCAGCGCTCGAGAATGTAGCGGCCGGACCCCACGGGATGCTCGCCATAGCCCTCGTCGTAGGCGTGCTCGGGTACGATGCCCAGCACCGCCAGCGTGTAGAGCAGCGCATTATAGGGCTTGTTGAGATGGAATTCCACGACGGTATCGTTTACCGCGACCGCCTCGTCCACCATGGAGAGATCGGCCTCAGATGCCGAGCTCGCGATGATCGAGTTCACCGTGAAGGCGACGTCAGACGCCGTGAGCGGCTCGCCATCGGTGAAGCACACGTCATCGCGTATGGTAAACGTCCACACCAGGCCGTCGTCCGAGCAGCTGTAGCTCGTTGCGAGGTCGTTTTGAAAGGCAAGGTTCTCGTCGGTGGTGATGAGCGTCGACTGAATGAGCGGCTCGTGCACGTGCTCGCCGCAGCCCCAGGCAACGAGCGGGTCGAACCCCGCGGCGGGCTCGCTTCCGGTGTTCATCGCAACGACGACCTGCTTGGCGTCGCTGGCAGCCGAGCCGGCGCTACCGAGCCCCTTGCTCGTCACCTCGCCTGAGCAGCCTGTCAGCAGCGAGGATGCCGTCCATGCGGCGAGCCCGGAGCCCAACGCCCGAAGTGCCGCACGACGCGAGACACCCTCTCCAGCCAGCAATGACATGCATCCCCCATTGGCACCGCGAAGCATGCGCCCCGCGTAAGTGTTACGAAATTCAAAAACGTGTTACGCCTTGGGTATGGTAGCACATCACGCACACGCCGACGCATCAGCTCCAGATGGCCAGCTCGTATTACACATGTAGAGGACCACATTAATGTCCGGACGCCATGTGATGATAGTTATTGAGATAAGACAGTTGCCGAGGAGGCAGGTATGGGTAAAGATAGGACCAACAGGACCGGGAGCACCTCTCAACGAAGTGGCAATCTCCCGGTCGTTTCTTTTTCTCGCACTTTTTCCCTCTTTCAAAACCTCCGGCCGCCCTTGCAGCCCTCGTGCCGCAGAAACGGTATTGGATAATACAACCAGCTCACTTTGCGAACACATCCTATTGAATTAAAGCTGTGTTTTGGGTACATTTAGTGCAGTGATGCAGTCGCCGTGGACTCTACGTGAGGCGGTGACAAAGAAGGGTCGCTGCCCAGTTCCTGGACAGCGGCCCTTTGATTTTAAGGAGCATCGCCATGGCAAAAGAATTTAAAACATTCGAACAGCTCGTCGAACTCATGGAGAGCCGTGGCATTACTACCGACGAGCAAACGATCCCCACACTCAAGCGAGAAAGCTACTACGCCATTATCAATGGCTACAAGGACCCGTTCTTAGACAAAATGGTCATGCAACGATCCGCGGAAGACATCTATAGTCCAGGTACAACCTTTCGCCAAATATACAACCTATTCATGTTTGACAGACAACTGAGACAGACGATGTTTAGCTATCTCACCGCTTCAGAAGCTGCACTGAAAAACGCAGTTGTCTATGCATTTTGCGAACGTCATCCCAAACCGAGCGAATATCTCGAGCGATCAAATTACGTAGATTCCAAAAATATGCTTGTTCCCAAAACCTACCGTGGGAACAAGAGCGAAGAATACGCTATCAACATGGCGAACCTCATGCGAATCTTGAACGGAAAACTAACAAATACAAAACGCATGCGGCCATTTGTAAAGCACTATTTGAATTGCTATGGAAGCGTTCCGCTATGGGTGCTTCAAAATGATCTTACGTTCGGCAATATCGCCCATTTCTACCAACTTCAAACGCGGAATATCCAGAATGCCGCATGCAAAACAATTGGCGAGATTGCCGGAGGAAACGCACGACTCACGCCGCACGACCTTCTCAGGGTGTTTGATGTATTGGTAGGGTTTCGAAACATCTGCGCGCATGATGAACGGCTCTACTGCGCATCGGTAAAAGGCGCTCGTTTTGTAGATCTTATACGCTACATGAACCGCATCCTACCTCAAGCAGATATGAAGCGCTTGATGAATGATCTTGGGTCTCTCGTTCATGGCAACACGAGAAACATCGATGCGCATGTCCTCCTTCATGTCACCAGTGCGATGGGCGTGAAGAGCACCGGTAACTAGAGGCACAAAACAGATCTTTCGAAAGAAGGCACGACCTTACCGCGAAATAAGCCTCCCGCACGTTAGAGATGCAGGTACGCGAGGAGTGCTTCGCGGCGGTTGGGTACCACGCCTGCCATGGTACCTTTGAGGGCACGGCGCAGAAGGTTCCCGATGCGCGGACCGGGATCCACACCGGCGGCGATGAGGTCGCGCCCTTTGAGGTCGAGCGTATCGAGGCTGTACGCCTCATGCGCATCCATAAGGGCATGGACCATGGCGCGCATGCACTCGATATCCTCCACATACGAGAAGCACCCAGGAGCCTTGCCCAGCGCGTCGGCGCGCTTGAGGTCGAAGAGCTCATCCATAAGACGACGCGTGTCCATATCGGACCCTGCAAACAGCGCCATGGCCTTCAGCAGGCTCTGACGCTCGGCCTGCATGGGCCGATCGTGATGCCGAATGAGCAAGCAGACATCGCGCAGCAGCTTGCCGCCGCACGAGAGGCGGTGCATGATCTGCTCGGCCATCGTCGCGCTCACCGCAGGATGCTTATAGAAATGCCCGTTGCCGTGCTCATCGAGCGTGAAGCACCGCGGCTTGCCCACGTCGTGCAACAGCGCCGCCCACATGAGCGAGGGTGAAGGCGCACGGTTGGGGTCGCCGCCGTCGGTGCGCGAGAACGAGAGCTCCCCCGCCACCGTGAGCACGCGGGCGATGTGCTCGTACACGTCGTACGCGTGGTAGCGGCTATGCTGGTCGAACCCGCGGCACGGCGCGAGCTCGGGAATGGCGGCGCACATGATCTCGGGATAGCGCAGCAGCGCATCTCCTCCGTGGCCGGTGGCGAGGATCCCATCGAGCTCATGGCCGATGCGCTCGTGTGCCACCGCGTCGAGCAGTGGCGCGCAGGCAGCAAGCGCCTCGGCAGTCGGCGGATCCATGGTGAAGTCGAGCCGGCAGGCAAAGCGCACCGCGCGGAGCATGCGCAGCGCGTCCTCCTCGAAGCGCCGGCGCGGCTCCCCCACCGCGCGGATCACACCGCGCCGGATGTCCCCCTCGCCGTCGAACAGGTCGAGCAGCCCGCGCTCGGGATGCCACGCCATCGCGTTCACGGTGAAGTCGCGGCGGGCGAGGTCCTCGTTCACGCTCTCGGCGACCTCGATGCTCTCGGGATGGCGGCCATCGGTGTAGAACCCATCGAGCCGGTACGTGGTCACCTCGATGCGCTCGCCATCGGCTACCGCCGTGATGCCGCCAAAGCGCGTACCGGTCTCTAGCACGCGGACATCGGCCGACTCGAGGACGCGTTTGCTTTCCTGCCAGGTGCCGGAGCAGCAGATATCAACATCGTGGCCGGCGGAGCCCATCAGGGCATCGCGCACCCAGCCGCCCACGACCCATGCCTCGAGACCGCCCGCCTCGAGCGCACGCAGCACGCGGAGCGCCGGAGCGCTCAGCGCTTGCCCGACGAGTGCAGGCGCGTCGACGCACGCAACCGTCGATATGTGGTTCTCTGCCGCCATCTGCACCCTTCTCGTCAAATGTCATCGCGCTTGGCATCAAGTATAGCGCGGGCACCTGCGCCAAATGAAGAACGGCCCCGCGCCAAAGCACGGGGCCGCAATGCCAGCGTATATGATGACGAGATGCTAGAGCAGTCGCTACTCGCGCGGAAGCTTGCGCACGGTGATGCGCTTGCTGTACTCGTCTACGTGGCCGAAGTCGCCCAAGCCGACGCTCTCGGCAACGTTCGCACCGGTAGCCATCGCAAGCTTCAGGGCCTCCTCGACGTTGTCGCGGTCGTGGTACCACGCAACGAGGAACGCGGCAAGCGTGCAGTCGCCGGCGCACACGGAGCTCACGAGCTTGATGTTGAACTCGCGCTTGGCGTACCAGATGTCCTCGCCGTTGGAGAAGTAGGCATCACCGCGGCTGCCGCGAGTAAGCAGGACGTTCTGGACGCCAGCCTCGTGGGCGAGACCCATGGCCACGCGCACCTGGTCGTCGGTATCGACCGGCACGTTGAAGATGGCCTTCATCTCATGATGGTTGGGCTTGATAAGCAGCGGGTTGGTAGCGGCGAGCTTTTTGAGCTTGCTGCTGGAGAGGTCGAGGACCACGTCGGCGCCGCGCTCCTTGGCGTGCTCGACAACCTTGTCGAGGAAGTTCGCCGAGGCCTTGGGCGGCAGCGAGCCGGAGATGATGAGGCAGTCGAGATCGCCGGTGGTGTCGAGGATCTTGAAGAGCTCCTGCTCGCCCTCGGGGGTGAGGATGGGACCCGGGTTGAGGATGCCGTACTCGTTCTCGCCATCGTTGAAATAGGAGTTGATGCGGGTGACGCCGTCGATCCACACCGGGCGGCAGAGGCAGCCCATGTTCATGGTCTCGTCGACAACGTACTTGCCGGTGAAGCCCGCGAAGAAGCCGAGGGCAACGGAGTCCACGCCGAACTTCTTGAGGGCGAACGACACGTCGAGGCCCTTGCCGTTGGCCGTGTAGCTCGCGTTCAGGGAGCGCACGTTCTCATTCGGGATGAGAGGGGGGCACGAGACGGTCATATCGACGGCGGGATTCGCGGTTAGAGTGTAATACATGGCACCAACCTTTCTTTCTTCGCACGAAGCTGCATGGCGCTAACGATAAACGCGCCATGCAGCGAATGCAACCATTATTCGCCAAGGCATTACCAAGCCTTAACGAGCGGCCCCCTCAAGTGCAGCCTTGACCTCCTCGGCCGTGGTGAGCTGCATGACCTCGGCCTCGAGGGCGTCGGCATCGGCCTTGGACCACTGGGAGATGGCCTTGCGGGTCTTGAGGACGCTCGGCGCGGAGACCGAGAACTCCTCCATGCCCCAGGAGATGAGCAGCGGGGTGAGCAGCGGATCGGCCGCGGCCTCGCCGCACATGCCAACCATGATGCCCTCCTTGACGCCGTTCACGATGATGTTCTTGATGGCGCGCAGCACCGCCGGGTAATACCAGCTGTAGAGGTAGGCGACCTTGTCGTTGCCACGGTCGGACGCCATGGTGTAGCCGGTGAGGTCGTTCGTGCCGATCGAGAAGAACGCCGCCTCCTTGGCGAGGATGTCGGCGATGTTGGCGGCGGCGGCCGTCTCCATCATGATGCCGACCTCGATGTTCTCATCGAACTTGTAGCCCTCTTCGCGCAGCTCGGTCTTGCACTGCTCGACGAGCTCCTTGACCTGGCGGAGCTCCTCCACGCAGGTGACGAGCGGCACCATGATCTTGATGTCGCCGAAGGCGCTGGCGCGCAGAAGCGCGCGGAGCTGGACCTTGTACTCGTCGGGGTTGTCGAGGCAGTAACGCACCGCACGATAGCCCATGAAGGGGTTCTCCTCCTTCTGGAGCTTCATGTACGGGATCTCCTTGTCGCCGCCCACGTCGAGCGTACGGATGATGACCGGAGCGCCCTTCAGGGTGACGGCAACCTTGCGATACGCCTCGAACTGCTCCTCCTCGCTGGGCAGCGAGGTGGCATCCATGAAGAGGAACTCGGAGCGGAACAGGCCGATGGCCTCGCAGTCGTGATCAACGGCGCCCTTGGCGTCCTCGGGGTTGCCGATGTTGCAGGCAAGGGTCTTCTTATCACCGTCGGCGGTGACGGTGGGCTTGCCGCGATACGCCTCGAGGGCGCGCTTCTCGGCGGCAAAGGCCTCGGCACGCTCACGGTAATCAGAGAGCATGGCCTCGTCGGGATCGGGGATCACGTGGCCGTTGATGCCGTCGACCACAGCGGTCATGCCGTTGAGCAGGGCGCCGCAGGCGTTGGGCACCGAGAGCACCGCGGGGATCTCGAGCGCGCGGGCGATGATGGCGGAGTGCGACGTGCGGCCGCCCACCTCGGTCACGATGCCGGCCACGTTCTCTTTGTCGATGGTGGCCGTCATGGACGGGGTGAGGTCGTGCACCACGACGATCGAGCCGGCGGGCAGCACGGAGAGGTCGACGACCTCGCGACCGAGGAGCTCTGCCAGAATACCGGTGCGGATGTCGGCGATGTCGGCGGCGCGCAGACGGAACATCTCGTCGTCCATGGAGAGGAACATGTTCTCGAACATGGTCGCGGTCTCGACGAGCGCCTGCTCGGCGCACATGCCGCCGTCGATGGCGGTGCTAATGCCGTCGACCAGGCCCGGATCCTGCGCGAGCATGATGTGGCCGCTCATGATCTCGGCCTCGTTCTCGCCCACGGTGACCTTCATGCGGTCTGCCTGCGCCTGGGTCTTCTCACAGAACACGTCGAGCGCTGCCTTATAGCGGGCCTTCTCGGCGTCGGTGTCCTCCACGGAGTGGGGCTCAAAGGAGAGATCGGGCTCGACCGCCACGACGACGGTGCCGATGCCGATGCCCTCGGATGCGTTAACTCCCTCGTACATACCCGTTCCTCTCTCGGGCGCTATGGCACCCGGGTATTCAAAAAACGCGGACGTCTGGTGAAAGACGCCCGCGCTACTCTCCTATGGACTCAGTTGTTCAAGGTGAGACACACTTGAAGCAGTGTGAGTTACTCGCCAAGACCGCTCTTGATGAGCTCGACAGCAGCGGTGAGAGCGTCGGCCTCGTCAGCGCCGTCGCAACGAATCTCGACCTCGGTGCCGCACGGGATGCCAGCGGCCATGAGGGCCATGGGGCTCTTGCCGTTGACCTCCTTCTCGGGGGTGACGACGGTCACGTCGCAGGCATACTTGCCCATGGTGGACGCGAAGAGGCCGGCGGGACGCATGTGAAGACCCTGCGGGTTGACAAGCGTAACCTTCTCAGAAACCATAGTTAGACTCCTTTTCCCACATGCCCCGACGCACGCGAGGCACGATAGACGACGCACTTAGTTTACCGCATATGCGTACAAATGAAACACAAAACGGCGAGCGGTTGCGGAATTAGGCGATAAGATTGTGCTTGAGATGCGCAAACCGGCACCGACACACGCAAAGGATCCGCACGATGCATGGCCATCAACGAATACTCTATGCACGTACAGCGCCGCTTCTGTGCGCGCTCTGCCTGTTCGTTCCCGGACTTTTTGGGATTGTGCTCACCGACGTTGGCCACGCGCCAGACGTCTGGACACACGCCTATCGGATATCCGGCATTGTGAACGGAGATGTCGTCGCGCGTCCCGTTTCGTCGACCTCTCGCTACCACAGCGTCGCAGAGGAAAACGTTGGCGGCGCCGTCGATCGCGAGATCGTCGAGCTCTCCATCGAGCACTATAACGACCATGACCCGGGCTCCGTGCTGCCGGAAAGCATCTCTGGGCAGCAAGGGAAAACCATCAACGTACCCTACAACAACACCGCCGCATACAGCCCGCTCGCCTATGTGCCGCAGCTCGCTGCGTTTGCAGTAGGCAAAGCGCTGGGCATCGGCGCGCTGGCAACGTATTACCTTGCCGAGGTAATCATGCTCGTGGTGTGGACGGCGCTCGGAACGTTCGCCTTGATGGCACTGCCGCGCTTTCGCGCACCCATGCTGGCGCTCATGCTCTTCCCCGCCATGTGGCTCCCCTATTCGTACGCCATATCGGCAGATTCGCTAGCCCTCATACTGTGCGTGCTGTATACCTGCCTTGTCTTCCGTGGCATCGATCAGCCGGACGCAAGGACGTTTGCCGCTATAGGCGTTGTCGGCCTCTTGCTGGCTGTTGGCAAGTTTTCAAACGCTCCGCTGTTCGCCATTGCATTGGCGGTTCCCCTTGTTGGTGGCTGCACAGCGCGACGCGGCAGCGACCAAGCGACTGCACCTGCGGTACAACTCGGCGGCAATCCGCGCTCGCAGCGGATTCACAGTCTTCGTGGTGGAAGTGCATGGCTCTATGCTTGCTTTGCGCTTGCAGTGATCGTAGACATCATCTGGCTGAAGCTGGGAACGTCGCATTTCACAACGAGCCCCTCAATGGTGTCGCATGCCGTTGCCGCACAGCGCTCGGCCAGCCTTCTGGGCAATCCGCTCGAGCCGCTTGCCCACATCGTGTATAGCATCATGCACGTTGAGGGCGCCTATCTCTTTGGACGAGAAGGCGTTGCCATATTCTGGTTCGGTCTTGCGGTGGGCATCTTGCTCACGCTCGTCGTGTTCCTTCAAACGAGGTCGCGACGGGCGCTGTTTTGGCTTTGGGTGTGCTTGGTTGTCATGGTCGCCGCCCTGATTGCCTACCTCGCGCTTTGGCTGCAGTACACCCCTGATGGCGTTCCGGGCGTGATGGGCGTTCAATACCGCTACTTTCTCCCCTACCTACCGTTTGCGGTCTTGCTGTTTGCAGATGACTGCCAGGGCGGTCATCTGTTTGCTTCGAGCAAACAGGCTGCCTAGAGCATCGAGTAGCGCGGAATCGTCTATAATCGAGAACCGCTTATTGCACACGCGCCCTTAGCTCAGTTGGATAGAGCAGGAGACTTCTAATCTCAAGGTCGTGGGTTCGAATCCCCCAGGGCGCACCATAGAACTTCAAGGGGAGCCAGAGGGCCCCCTTTTTTTCTAGCTTAATACCACGTGTGCCACAAATGAGACACAGAGATGCGATTATTGATGCGAAACTTAGGCGGAAGAGCCCCGCATGCGCCGCGCAGAGGCGGATGTACTTTGTCTTTAAGGACCATGAGCGACTCCATGGCGGTATTGTCCTTGGGGTTGAAAATCGACCCCATAGGCAGCCTAATCCCGATGCCGCACAAAATCCAGTCCGTCAATCCAGCCGGCTTATTATTTATGATTTCCCTTAGTAATTCTTGGAAAAGCAGATGTTCCCTTACGCTACCGATTGCTTAATGAAAGCGAGCTCTGAAATGAAAGACAATCTCGCGCGTTCATCATCCGAACAAAGAAAATCATATTCCCAAATCCTTGGCGAGTTCCGGGTCGACTCTCCCCACGCTAGACAGCAATATGAAATGACCATCTCGATCATAACTGCCATTCCCGCTGCCTTTTACAACTAACCCAATCACCTCTCCACGAGAATTGAAAACCGGACCACCACTCATGCCTTTTATAAACGCACGATCTACAACAACACTTAATATGTCGTCTTCTTCCAATATTTCTACGACCACTGCAGTCACTATTCTGATATGTGAGTGACCATCAGCATAACCATACGCCGCGACCCTTTCCCCACGTTGTGGAAGATAGGAGCTGTTGAGCCGCAGCGAAGGAAATGGCGCCAAGACACTCGGGAGATCAATAGCGGAGATATCTAAAAGATAATTCTCCCTAACACTGGCTATATCTACGTTAATTGGGTTAACTAATACCCCGAGATCAGCAGAAACTGTAGACAAATCAGAATCGTAAATCGCACGGATTGCTCCAGAAGAAGGCTCCTTGAGACAATGGCGACAAGTGACCAGCTTTCCTCCTCCAAGGAAGGTTGTACCCGAAGCCTCGTACTCTTCAATCCCCGCACCTGTAGAACCAGGCAACAATGGAAGCCTGTAACAAGCCTGCGTGGAAAGGCGGAAAACCAATTGTTCTGGCAAAAGCTCTGGAACAGTCTGCCCCGTTAGGCTATAAAACGACGTCCATAAAAGCTGCATCGGACGAGACGACCTATAATTTGCCCTCGTAATCATATGAAAGTACGAAAGCACCCCATAAATATGAGCGATGAAAGAAGATTCGAGAAATTGGCCGTCTTCCGAATAGAAACGAGAATGATATCGTTTCCCTCGAGAATATTGTATGTATCGACTTGCAGCGCTCTGCGCATCATTCATTTTCCAGTAATGAAACAAGTTTCTGTAATACCTATAGTCGGAGCGCTTAAAATTGGCCTTTTTATTTACAACAACCCCAGTAACAACCTGACGAACCCCTAATCCGAAATAACCAGATTTCTTCTCGTTAACAGTAAACCCTTGCTTATCGATAATCGATAATACCTCTTCAGATATTTGGCAGCTATGGACATGCTCCCTATTGGGAGCAAGGGAAATCATCGCCCTTTTTGAAGTAGAGGAGAAAACCATATCATCGGCATAGCGTGTGTAGCACAGGTTATTTCTTCTCGCATAGGCAATCAAAGCCTTATCCATCGGAAAGCAAATCATGTTGCTTAGAACTGGAGAGGTTGGCGCTCCTTGCGGAAGAGACCCTTTGTAACACACTAAATTAGTCAAAGCATTCGCTGTCTCATCCGAGAATCCAAATAATTTTCCACAGAACAGCCCATGTATTCTTGCAGAGGATATCGAAGGGAAAAAGTCAACTAAATCTATCTTTACTATCGCGCGCTTGTTTACGTGTTTTAAAGCGTTTGTAACAGTTCCCTTCTGCCTAACAAACCCATGAACCTCAGCCGGGGCATTGCGTTGATATACGTCAAGCAAAGCACATGCAATCTTCTTTTGAATTCTCTTTAACTTTGGAACTGGAGCGGAGATTTTGCGCCTACCTCCATCACTCTTAATAATCTCCTGAGTATGATAGAAATCATTTCGAGCGAACGCGAAAAAAGCCACTTCTTTAGTAGGCACACCAAGAAAAACTGCAAGATCTTGCAGGGAAGAAATGCAGAGAAAGCTTTGTACGCTAGAATCTGCCACAGCAAAGCTCCTTCCGGTCAGGAACGCGGTAAGCACGCCTTAAATATAGCAATTATACGGAGGCACGCCTGAACTGATGACTCATTGCCGTGCGGATGCGATACACATCCAAAAGCCGAGCCTTGCTGTGACATTAATAGTATTTTACCCTTCCGATTAATCAAGTAAGCGAATGGCGAGATCTTCTTCCAATCCAGATTGATTCCTCACTATCCAAATCCATCGGCACACCCCCGCTTCGACGAAACGCATCCCAACAAATCTAAAAGCCCCTCATTCGAAACCAGGGTTGCCGAACTGATAACAGTTAGATGCATCATCACCCGTTATGTGGTCACTTTGCCCGTCCACCAAAAACAGCTCCGTTCCGCCAGCTTTTGTCGGCAATGCTTTCGCGAGGTACACATTGTCAGCTCCACGTCGCTTGTTGCCATGACACTTGTAAGTCAACCTTTGCATGACATTACATTCCGCTTACAATGACTACGAGAATCTATAAGGGCGCAAAAAGGAGCGACTTCGTGGTTGATGAAAACACCGGTGCAACGGGTCTCATCACCCTCGGCTCCCTCATCCCCCTTGTCGGAATCGTCGCCATGGCTATCTATCTCGCGCTCACCCTGCGCAAACAACGTAGCGATAGAAAGGCGATTTATTCTACACTTATCACAATTGCCCCGCACGCCGTCCTCCTAATTGTCTTTCTTGTCTTCAGTGCCATCGGCGGGTGCACGGCATCGTTCGAGCCCCTCGCAGTGAGCACCGCCCTCGTTGCAGAATCGGGCTACCTCGCGCTCAAGGGCGTCACAGTCAATAGTAAGCTCGCGAATTTGAGCGGAAAACACATTCGCACGTATATCTATGTGCGAGATACGTTTATTCTTATTGCAGTCATTGCAATCGGATTCCTCGTCCTCGAAACACCTTGGAACGATCGCTTGACATCGCTCCGCCGCACGTTTGCCGCCATCGATCTTTTCGTTGTTAGCATTCCCTTGCTCGCGTTCTATTGCTTCGGCGGAGGTAACGGCATCGCCCTCGCCCTTCCCCTCACCGCATGGAGCATTATCGGGCTGGCGCAATACTTCGTTAACATGTTCAAGCAAACGGCTATCGTCCCGAGCGACCTGCTCGCCCTGGGAACAGCCCTCTCTGTAAGCGGTGGCTATGCCTACGAACTGGGGACTGCCCAGGTCCTTGCACTCGCCCTCCTGTCAGTAGGCCTTTGTCTGCTTGCCTATATGATTCCCCTCCGCAAGATGGCGAAGACCTGCAAGACGGCTCGAAACGCTCTCGGTAGCGCTCCTGGCAAGCTGCACTCCCAAACCAAGCGCTGGCAGCTGCTGACGCTTCGTGCAGCCGGGGGCATTGCGATCCTTTTCGTTGCAGCCTGCCTCTATTCCACGGTAAACCTCACCGACCACTTCGGCTACACCAATAACTATTGGGACACCCTGAACATTTACAAAGATCAGGGTATGGCCGGTTCGTTCATATCGCTCCTGCAAAACTCGCATCCCCAAGAGCCCGAAGGCTATACCGAGGAAGCCGCCGAGAACACCCTTGCCACACGCGTTCAACTATACGATCAGACCTGGGGTGCAACAGAAAGCCGTCGAGCGGCGGAGCAGCAGTTCATCCAGACGAAGCCAACGGTTATCACCATCATGAACGAATCGTTCGCCGATCTCTCCATCTTCAACGGGCTTAACAGCGGCTATCCGGGCCCCACGCTTCTTAAGGGCATCGGAGACGCGCTCTATACCGGCACCGTGTATACCTCGGTGTCCGGAGGGAGCACCTGCAATAGCGAGTTTGAGTTCCTTTCGAACATCACCCTCAAATCGGTTGGAACTCAAAACCAGCCCTATGTCATGTTCGATCTCGAGCAAATCGACAGCCTTCCTCGTCAGCTTTCCAACAACGGCTATTCCACGACCGCTATCCACCCCAACTTGGCAGCCAACTGGAATCGCAGCTCCGCATACGGGCAGCTCGGGTTCGATGAGTTCCTCGATATCACGTCCTTCGCAGAAGACGCACCGACGCGCCACGCCGGCATTACCGATGCAGCTACGTACGAGAAGGTTCTCGAAGTGCTCAACAGCAGCGATGCTCCACAGTTCATCTTTGATGTGACAATGCAGAATCATGGCGGCTATCAGACCTTCGACCTCTCGGAAGAGGAGCGACTCCCTTACGACCTCAGCTGGCTCGTCGATATCGTCGCGACGGAAACCTCGGAATACATCTCGCTCATCAATACGTCGGAGCAAGAGCTCATGGCGTTCATGGACCAGCTGCGCTCCATCAATCGCCCCGTCGTTCTCGTGTTCTTCGGCGATCACCAGCCGTATATGGCGAGCACCGTCAATGACGCGCTCTTCCCCGCGTCCGATGAGGCCGAGCAAACAAGTGCCGACGGGACTCCACTTGCTGAGGAGATGCAGGAATCGCTCGCTGCGCAAGATGCCGAACGCATCTATCAAACACCCTACCTCATCTGGGCTAATTACGATGTGGCTGGCAACGATCAGGTCTCCGAGCATCGCGACCTGGGACTGAACGCGCTCTCCGCCCTCATGCTCCAGGCTATCGGCGCGCCCCTCACCGACATGCAGAAGGCTACGCTCTCGACCATGGACGAAGTGCCCATTTACAACAGCTTTGGATACCAAACCTCCGACGGCATGTGGCACCTGCTGGATGGTGCAACAGAAACCGCCAATGCGGTGCGTGACCTGGAATGGATTCAGCATCTCGAGGGGTCAAGCAAGCTGTAAGCTTTACATCTCAAGAGGCCAAGCAGCTGAAGACGGAGGCCCAACAAACGAGATAATACGAAATAGTCCTCCCGCTATGTGCCACGCTCATAGTCGAATGACGATGGGAGGTGTGCCATGCTTTACAACTATGTTGAGGTTGGAGACGGGACACAGATCGCCTATTCGAATGTCTTGGATGATGGGTGAGTAGAAGTCTCCATCGAGCGCCCCATAGAGATGGAATTCGATTCGGCTCGCTGCCTACCGTTCTACCGATAAGTCATCTTCGGTTCAGCTGTAAGTTTCTCGGGGTGCGCGCCGGCACTTTGACTTTTCGCGAATGCTCGAACATTTCTACAAATCGACCTGCATATCGAAAATGCAATCTACACTCAAGAAGCGATGCTTATCCGGACTAATACTTATTGCACTTCAATAATGGTAGCCGGTTGATACCGCTAATGTAAAAACAACCATTCGCGCAAACGCTTCGCGCCATCCGCGCTAACGGAAAACCGCCGTTCGCGCCAACGCGCTTTCACCATCTGCGCGAACGGAAATATGCTCCGACCGAGGATCCGAAGCCTGCGGGGGGAGCGCGGATGGAGAGGAACGTGATGGGCGAGCTGAATCTGAATCTACCCCAATTCCGTTTATACCCCTACTCCACTTTCTCAGCAGCTTCTTCCATGTTCCTAAACTTAAACTCAACGGAACTGAGATTCCCGAGCTCAGTGCGGATCAGCTTCCAGTTATAGAACGTCTCAATTTACTTTGACGTCTTACCATAGACCCCTTTTCAAACGTCGGCGCGGCGCACGGAAAACCGGCATTTTATCGCTGCACAATCGATGATGAAATGAATTATGCTTTAGGGGTTAATGCCCTACATTTCGACCGGTTTTGGGGAATTCAATGTCGAATGGAATAGCTGTTCTCATACCCTGCTATAACGAGGCGATAACCATCGCCAAAGTCGTGGACGATTTCCACAGGGAACTTCCTGAGGCAACGATATACGTCTACGACAACAACTCCTCGGACGATACCGCCGAAATCGCCCGCGCCCACGGCGCAGTGGTGCGATTCGAGCCCAGGCAAGGCAAGGGCAACGTCGTCCGCCAGATGTTCCGCGACATCGAGGCCGACTGCTACCTCATGGTCGACGGGGACGACACGTACCCCGCTGAGGCGGCACATGCGCTCTGCAATCCCATTCTAGAGAACCGCGCCGACATGACCGTGGGCGACCGCCTGTCGAACGGCACGTACGCCGAGGAGAACAAGCGGGCGTTCCATGGTTTCGGCAACGACCTCGTTCGCGCGATGATCAAGTGGATCTACGGGTACGGCTTCGACGATGTGATGACGGGGTACCGCGCTTTCTCGCGGACGTTCGTCAAAACCTTCCCCGCCCTCTCCGAGGGATTCCAGATCGAGACCGAACTCTCGATCCACGCCGTCGACCGCCGCTGGCGCATCCTCGACGTGCTCATCGCCTACCGAGACCGCCCCGAGGGGTCGAAGTCGAAGCTCGACACCGTAGGCGACGGCATCAAAGTTGTCATGATGATTGGCTCGCTCTTCAAGAATTATCGCTCGCTCAAGTTCTTCAGCCTCGTCGCCCTCATACTGGCAATCATCGGCCTCGCTTTTGGAATCCCCGTCATCTTCGAATATCTCCAAACAGGACTCGTCCCGCGCCTCCCCACCGCCATCCTTGCGGTCAGATTCATCTTCCTAGCAAGCCTCGCATTGGTAGCTGGACTCATCCTCGACTCTGTTGCCAAGTCGGAAAGACGACAATGGGAGCTTACATTTTATAGAGAAACGAAAAGCCGATAGTAAGGAATTAAACTAGCCCCCTACATTTTTAAATAACCCTTTGAAATGTCGATCGGCGCTGTCGCCAAGAATATTTCTATGCGAAGGAATACATATTCATTTCTCAACTTGATAATTCGACGCTGCGGAACATTATTCACTAGAGCTCGCCTTGCATCACATTCGCCTATACAAAATGCCCCCAACCCTAAGCTGGGGGCATCAACTTAGCCATTCGTGAGTTTAACGGCCAAAGCAATATAAAAAAGCCTCAAATACCCAGAATCTTCTCCCAAGAAATCGAACCACGTCTATACATAAGGACGCGCTGCGCCAATCACCCGGCCCGGGCTATAAAGGTCGCGAACCGTAACCCCTCGTCTTGGCCAAGAATCGATAATCAAATTATTGCCAAGATAAATTGCGATATGGCCGTTGTAGTACACCACGTCGCCTCGTTGGAGATCATTAACGCTAATCGGCATGAACGTATCGTTTCTATACCAATTTGTAGAGTTATACGTCTGCTCGGGTAGCCAGCGATGATTATAGGGGTTGTAAATTCCCATGTCCATGCCAGTAGCATACAGACACTGCAAGACGAGACCCGAGCAGTCAACCGCTCCGCCAGGCGCCGTGGAATACGGCTCGATGTATTGCGTTCCAATGTACTCGTATGCGCGCTGGACAAAAGCATTCACGCAATCGGTTCTCGAAGCATCAATTGCAATACGAGAGGGAGAGACATACGTGAACTCGCCCGTACAGTAGCTCGGAAGCACAACATTTAAGCTGCTCACCTGAGGATATTGAGAGGGATTCTGGTAGCCAATCTTTGCGGGGCGTTCGGCAACCGATAGTCTCCATCCCTGAGCGGCACTGTTATTGTCTGTATAAACCGCAACGTTTGTGCCGTCCCCTGTTCCAGCGCCAGCAACATCAAGAACATTTCCGCCACAGGCAGAGACTACCTTGATTCCATAGGCGCCCATTTCGAAATGCCAGCGTTGCGCATTATTATTCGCCGAACGCGTCCATTGTTGGACATTTGTTCCCGGTTCAGTGCCGTAGTTCTCGACATCAAGATCCATGGCGGAAATGCAAGCGGTGATTGTGTACCAGCCGTCACCGGCAGAGCGTACCCAGAACCTCTGACTCAAAGTTGAATTTGACCCGAAGATCTGAACATTTGCACCAGCTTCTTTGCTGCCGTTGTCTATGTCTAAGCGTTTGTCCAGGGCGCACGCGGGCGAGAATTCATAGAACCCTTCAGTTACGAGATCGGTTGAAGAGAAACTCCAACCCTGCGAAAACGAGCTGCTTTCTGCAGACACAACCAAAGAGCCATCAGAAGCCGTCAAAACAGTGCCCGTCTTTACGTTGATAAGTGACAGGCCATTTCCAAATGATATACCGAGCCTCCACTTCGCAGCATCACTAGAGGCATCGGCGATTTGGAGAATAGCGTTATCTTGAGCCGCCGCTAAATACTTTGCAGATCCAGCATTTTGAAAAGTATAGGTGTTTTCATCAACGCTACGGACCCACCATTTCTGAGCGAAAGTTTGATTCGGAGCAAAAAGCTGAACACGCGCTCCCTCCGCAACGGAGCCATCCGTAACGTCAACCACATTGCCGGCGGTAGCGGAAACGATGGAGTAAGTTCCCTCATTCAAGGTTGGAGAAAAGTCAACAAACTGCCAGAGCTGCGAATCGCCATCTGATAGGCGCTGGGTGGTAAGCACTTGGGCTTCTCCGGCACCATGGTCTAAATAGAGGCCGTTCACCATCGACCTAATTCGATAAGCCCCGTTCGTGTCCTGCTCAATAATCCACCGCTGATTTGGATAATCACGCGAATAGGTCCACTGCTGAACAGCAGCCCCAGGAATCAAATCGCCATCGCGTAAATCGAGGGCCTTTCCAGAATGTGCCGCGCGAATAGAGTAGCATCGATTTATCTCGTCATATTTAACCTCAAAGGCCTGTGCGAGCGTCCCGTTGGAAGCATAGGACTGCACAGTCGCCCCGTCAGCAAAGGACGCCCCCGTAAGGTCCATGCAAATGCCTTCGTCGGACTCAAAGGCAATCTTGTATATTCCGTCCTCGACCGTCCGATCCTGTCCCTGCACGCCAGACACAGCAGAAACAAAGTCGAATTGCTGGGCCGAAGTGAAATTTGCCGAGAAAAGTTGAATGTTCGTTGTATCAACCGTCAATCCCCCGGCAACATCAAGCACAAGTGATCTGCCCAGTGCCGAATATAACAAAAACGTGCCATTATCCTGCTTTACTGCAACCCACTTTTGAGCACGAGAGCCATTCTTAGCATACTGTTGAACATTTGTTCCCTGAGTGGCGATTCCACCATCAACATCGAGCGCTTTCCCAGAGCCGACGTTAATGACATAGATATAGCCGCCGCCCGCATTTTCCACGCGCCACCGTTGCGCATCGGAATTGTTGGATCCGAACAGCTGAACATTTGCACGATCCAACTTGCTTCCGTTTGCCACATCCAAAACACTATGAAGACGCATCCCCGACGACACAATGTAGGTACCCTCGGAAAGCTCCCCCTCGTGAGAGGCGGCAAATTGGTCCATGCCTGCCGATGACCATGCACTGTAATTGTTTACCCCAGATAAAACCCAGCTTGACGCCAGTCCTTCGCCATCAGAAACAATTACTCGTCCCCCATTAGCAACATTTTGAGCAGAGAGAGCGTATCCATTCGCCGCATTTATAAACTCATAAGCACCATCTTCGCTCTTCTCTACTGCCCAATATTGCTGAACGGAATGAGAGGCCTCTTCTACAGAACCCCAAAGGTTAACGCCTGCGCCGGGAATAACATCTCCGGCATCAGCGTCAAAAAGCTTCCCTGAGTTAAGCGAACTAATCGTGTAATAGCCCGCTGTTTCATCAAAGGCAACATAGAACGCTTGAGCAATAGAACCGTTTTCAGACCATAACTGAAGTTGCGCGCCATCGCTCGTTTGGACGTCTTTTACATCAAGCATCAGACCATTGCTTGAAAAAGCATATGCCCCATCCGGGATCAGACGCTCAGACTCGCCAACAGACCTTTCGGCTTCATATAGATTGAGCATCTGAGCCTTACTGCCATTCGAGGTGAAAACGTTAAGCCCCGCCCCGTTTGCATCGTCGCCATTACGAACATCAAGCACCAAATCATTCCCTAGAGCCGAGAAAAGCGTGATGGAGCCATCGCTGTTTTGAACCGCAACCCATTTCTGAGCAGCTGTCCCGTTATATTCGTATTGCTGAACAGATATTCCAGGTTCAGATAATCACGCAGAAACATCGAGGACTTTGCCTGAGGCCGTATTCTCAAATACTAGGAAATCGCCCTCTTCGCGCACGATCCACTTCTGGGCATCCGTCATATTTGAAGAAAACAATTGTACCTTTGCACCGTTTTCTTTCGAGGCATTGTCAACATCTAAAGCCCTACGAGGAGCGCAACTGAAAGCAATGACATATGTGCCCGGCTTCACAGTCCCCTTGTGCTGAGCTGCAAAATCTTCAATTGTGGTCGAGGAATCACGCGTCAGTACCGCGGAAGAATTGTCAACAGCGCGAGATTCGCTTTCATTTCCAGCTGAATCAAGCAGCAACGAATCGAGCTCAGATCCCGTCTCCTCTTCTTCCAAGCTGACGGATTCGCTATCTTTTCCATCGGCAACAACATCGTCTGTCTCTCCCCCAGCAAGATCCTGTGATACAGACGCGGATTGATTGTCGTCCGCGCTGGCTTCTGCGCCCTCCGCATAAAGCTGATGTGACGTGCAAACCGTTCCGGTTACCGAAAGAACAATTGCAAGCGCAATGCCGAGCGCCCTTCTTTTGCAAAGACAATTGGTCCTAAACATGTTGCCCCTATGATAGAAATGCTCATATATGCTTACTTTACAACAAACGCCTGCGCTGGTTCACTCTAGTTGGAAATACTTCAGGGGGTATTCGCGCCGCAGCACACGTGCAATAGCACGCGAAACGCGCGATAATGAAGTTAGCCAGACATACAGCCTAACGTTCGGAGAGTATCTGATGAGCACATCGAATACTGGTAATGAAAACACACGCACGAAGCCACCAACGCACGCAACGCAAGGCGCTTGTCCCAAAAAACTGTCAGCCCCATTACTGATTCTAGCTGCGTTCATAGGCATTGGGATTGGAGTCGCTATAGGGTACTTCGCGTTTCATCCTGCACAGAATAAGAATCTTGATTCTATAGATCCACAAACCGTTATCGCTACATACGAGGCAAATGGCACCGAAATAAATGTCACCCCGGCTGAAGTGCTTCAAAGCCAGTTTGGCTCAAATCAGAGCAATATCCAGGGCACCCCGTCCGCCGACATGGTGCTCGATTACGTTCGCAATCAAATCCTCCTCAATGAGGCCGAGAAACGAGGGCTCTCGGTTGCTGATCAGGAAATTGACGATTATGCAACTACTTATCTCGGAACCAGCGATTGCGCTCAGATAGGTGAACGTTATGGCATTACCGAAGACCAGGCAAAACTTGTAATTAAGCAAAATGCCCTTCTCCAAAAGCTCTATAAGGAAATCGTCTCGGTAGATTCGAGCGTAGAAGTTCCGACGCCACCTGAAGCTCCAAGCGATGGAGATTACACCTCTGCCAAACAAGAATATGCCGACTATATCGTTGAGCTCGTTGGAGATGAATGGAGCACATCGAGCAATGGCTGGGCGAGAACGGACGGCCCCTATTACGAAGCAATGAGCAGCCAGGATTTTGACCAGCAGGGTGCGACGTATGACCAGGCTATGCTCGCCTACAGCGTCGCGTATCAACAATATACTGAAGGAAGCGCCTCTGGTAACGAAGCTTGGTACACCTTCATTAACAAGCTCTATAAGGGAACGAGCATAGAAATCTTCGGGCTGTACGTATAAAATCCCAATAGAAAGCTTCTCGAGGCCGATCCATGTAGGGGTCGGCCTCAGATTTTACTGGCATACTCGAGGTATTGAATCCATTCAAGATCCCTTACCGCGGCATTAATATCAGCATCATCGTTGAGCACATGCCATGTTCCGTCGATTGTTTGATACCCAAACCCATTGATAATTGGGACCTCACGCATGATATCAATTTGCGCTTTCTGCCAATCGCTCATAGGCGCGCCGATAGCGTAGTTAAGTAGCGCTGAAAGCGAGCTAATACCCAAATCACGTCGCTGGGAAACTTGATCATTTCCCGCAACGTCGTAATTCGCCCAAATCATATACGGCGTTACATAAGATTGCTCAAACATAGCTGGATCATTTTGGTCATACTTATCAAACTGCAGAGAATTCAACGTCGAGCCGAACCATGGCTGATGGTCCCCGAAAAACACAACCACCACCGGTCTATCGAACCCTCTCAACTCATCGAGGAACTTTGAGAAGTCTCGGTCAGATGCTTCGATGAGCGAAACATACTCTGTCGCCTGATCACCAAGTGCCAACGATTGATCTTCAAACTGAACATTTAGCCAACTGAAATCATTGTCAACACGATCAACATCTGTGAGATCCCACACCTCATATCCGCCATGATTTTGCATAGTAACATCAAAGATAAACTGCGGGGAATCGCTACCATATAGCTGTTCAAGAATCGTGTTATATGTTCCTTCATCCGTAATGCCCTCATGTCGATACAGGGAGCTTTCATCGAACGCAGCGATGTCAAGAAAGTGCTCAAAACCGAGTTTCGGGTAAACCATGTCCCGATTCCAATTCGTCGCCGCATTAGGATGAATCGCCACTGTAGAATAACCAAGCTGCTCAAACTGTCCGGGCAGCGAAGAGGCACTCGACAAGTCATGCATCATATAGGGCTGATTTTGAGTTCCCACGAAGCCCATACAAGAGCCGGTAAGAAACTCGAACTAGCTATTACACGTTCCTCCTCCTTCTACAGAGGCATACACGTATCCAATGTAAGGCGCGTCGCTCACGCCTTTAAATCGAGCTGGGCCGGAATAATCAGAATTTAGACAGTTGTAGATAGAGAGATCGGAGAAAGACTCATTCATGACGGCGATAACGGTGGGCTTCAAATCATTGAATTGATTTTCTGCAAGTATTCTGCTTTCAGATTGACCGAACTCGCCTTGATATTGAGAAGTGCGGCTGCCGAGAATCTCTCTTGCCTCCTCTTCAGAATAGCCGTCGGGTATTTGAATCTGAGCATTTTGTACAAGGGTAATAAACGAACCAAGAAACCCCTGTTGCCTATAGACGCCCAACGCATCCCAATGACCTCTTGAGAAGCCCAGATCATCAGAAAAGCTAACCCGTGAAAGACAGCATCCGAAACCAAGGCACAGGGAAAGACCCAGCCCGAAGCATATGGCAAACCGACATACTCTTTTCTTCACAGGCAATTCTCGGATTGCCGGCGGGCGCACAAATGCCAATAGCCCGATTGCCGCCACAGCAAGACCCAACGCAACAATCTGTGCCGCACCAAAAACGTAATCATAGCCGCTGCTCACAGAAAGGGCGGTACCGATGGCAAAAACATCGCTAGGAACGATAGCAGGCCCTTTAAACAGACCAACATAATACTGCGCCAATCCAACACCAAGACAGACAATCACAACAATGGAGGGGGCTAATCCTCTTCTACCATTTAGCAAATAAGCAGCGAAAACCACGATGGTCAAGATAGAAATGTTTATCCAGAAGAAACTCGGTGCAAGATCCTCAAGCTGGTCGTTCCAGGGAATTTCAAGAACAAGAAAGGATAGAGCAACCACGGTGAAAAGAATGAATACATCTCGTAGCACCCCCAGAGCAAACGCAGATTTAGCGCTCAGGCGGCAAAATGCGTCAGCCGCTTTCCCTCTTAAAAACACCAAGAAACCCGAACAAGTAACGAGCAATACGGAAAAAACTAGATAACGCTTAGAAGAAATATAGAGGCCATGGGAGCAGGCGACAATCTGAACTGCAAGAACAACAACAGCAGGAAAGGCCCACATCAAAGATGTCAAGCGCTCAAGAGGCCGCTCACGTCGTGAGATAATTATGTACAAGCAGCCAAAGAGAAGAACAACCGCTAACCCCAGCAGCGGGACAAGCCAATCAAATTCTGATACGGCGTTCGCTGGATACTGGTTCATAATCCCCGCCGCTTCGTTCATATCATCAACCAACCTGTTTTAAAAAAAGTCTTTCTATGCAAAACATCAAATAATAAGGAAACCACTCAAAAGATGACAAATAGTCAAATTGCATCTATTTGCAGTAGAAATACAAATCGCCCCCTCCGTTATAAGCAGAGGGGGCGAAAAAGAAAGCGACTGCTAGAGCTCGATTTTGGCGCCCAAGAGCTTAATGAATTCTCGGCAAATTGCAGCATCGCCGGGCCATGCTGGTGAAGTCACAAGATTCCGATCAACAACCGCTTGGTCAGCGGGAACCTCTTTATACGTCCCGCCTGCAAGATTGATATCAGGTCCAACCGCGGCGTAGGCGGTTGCGGTATATCCCTTCAATACGCCCGCAGCAGTCAAAACCTGAGGACCATGGCAAATTGCCGCAACGGGTTTATTATCTGCAAAGAATTCCTGAACGATCTCCAAAACTCGACTATTCAAACGAATGTACTCAGGTGCACGACCGCCCGTTATGAAAAGACCTGCATATTCCGCGGTGTCAACAGCGTCGAAATCGGCTGTGAGCGCAAAATTATGACCCCTTAGCTCCGTGTAAGTCTGCTCTCCTAGGAAGTCATGCACGGCAGTTGCCACAACGTCTCCAGCTTTCTTATCAGGACAAACGGCATCAACCTGATAGCCAAGCATAGAAAGCGCTTGGAATGGCACCATGGTCTCATAATCTTCAGTAAAGTCCCCGCAGAGCATCAAGATTTTAGGCATGTCTCCTCCTTAGCAGCTCCAGCACAACCGAGCGACTTACGCTTCTTCTACCTTAAGTCATAAACCTCTTCAAATTCAACTAAAGATGGGCCGAACGCCCTGCCAACATCGGCGATGAGCCGATGTTGGCAGGCGAATAAATATCACGAGGCGAACGAACCGCCGTAAGCCCCTCCCGCTGCGTCCAAGCTACTCCAAAACAAATTTTTGGGCATCCGTGGCATTCCAAGAAAACACCTGCACATTTGCTCCGTTAAAAGCATTTGCCAAAGGAACATCGAGCACACGACCTGAGCTTGCTGCTGTAATACGGGTGAACCCATCCCCCACCGACTGAACATACCACTGCTGCGCAAGGGTTCCATTTATTTGATATTGCCAGACATTCGCTCCATCATGAAACCCGCCATCAGCCGCATCGAGCGACATGCGCGCACCAGATGCGGGAATGATATAGCGTGTACCATTAGATGTGAGGTCAGTCACATAAAACATCTGCGCCTTCGTACCATTCCGTTTATACAGCTGAACATTTGCTCCGCCCGCCGTCGAGCCCCCTTCAACATCTAGCACAAGGCTCGGATCAAGAGATGAAGCAATCGTTCTTGTGGAATACACGGGCTTGAAAACAAATCGCTGCGCATCCGTCCCATTACTCTCCCACATTTGAATATTGCTTCCGCTATCAAGAACACCACCCGCAACATCGAGTCGTTTTCCGGAAGATGCAGATATGATCTCGAAAGATCCGTCATCATTTTCCTGAATGAACCATCGCTGGGCAGCAGTGCCATTAGCATCAAATTGTTGAACATTCGCTCCGTTATCTGGCGAGGCACCTGAAACATCAAACACGTTTCCAGAGCAGAGAGGTGTGATGGTGTATGCTCCTTCAGATGCATATGTAATAAGAAACATCTGGGCCATGGATCTATTCCAAGTGAAGAGTTGAACATTGGCACCCGATTGATTCGATGCACCGTAAACATCTAAGACCAAAGATGGATTTGCTTTCATTCCAATCCGATAGACGCCCTCTTGGAAACGCTCGGAAAAGGCGAACTTTTGAGCATCGGTTCCGTTGCGATCCCATACTTGGACATTAGCGCCGTCAAACGCGCTAGCGTTAGAAACATCAAGCGCTAGTCCATTTTGAGCAGATATTAGCGAATACCAACCGTCATCGCCTTCTTCGATAAACCATTTTTGTGAATCAGTTCCGTTATGTTCAAATTGCCAGACATTGGTGCCACTTAAGTTACCGCCCCATTCGACATCAAGCATCTTGTCGGAGCAGAGCGCACTAATCTGATACTGGCCATCACCAAGATAGGTAACCATAAACTGTTGCGCAAGCGAGTTATTATCAGTCCAAAGCTGTATGTTTGCCTGACTCTCCGCAGATGCCCCAGAAACATCTAAGACCAGATTACGACGAAGCTTGGACGAAATAGTGTAGATGCCATCGTCGAGACCAACCGTAACGTGGACGCGACATTCAAATCGCCTGCCACCCAGCTCAGCCCAAACAGTAGTTTCCCCTTTATCAGAGCCATACACCACTCCATGCTCATCAACTGATGCAACCTTTTCATCAAGACTGAACCATTCAATCGAACCGAGTGGCATGTCATCTCCGATGCTTATTATTGAAAGCGCGACGCTGTCGCCCCTACGCAATGAGCACTGAGGTGCATCGATCATTGTTCCGGTGACAGTAACTACCATCTGCGCATGTGTTCCGTTATCAGATGAAAGCGCCGTGACAATCGCAAATCCAGGTTGTTTCGGAGTAACTGAACCGGTTTCATCTACCTCGAGAACATCGCTGTCCGAGGAAGACCAGCGAGCTTTTCGGTCCATTTCACCTGATGGAGACAGCTTAAGATCCAGCTGCTGCTTGCTCCCTAGCTCCATCCTATCGGACCCCATAATGCTAGCAGAAGCGGTTGAAATGCCGGAAACCTCAATATCGAGATTCGACTTGCCTTTTGATCCATCGGAAAAATCGGCCAAAAGACAATAGCTCTTTGTTTGTGAAGTTTGGTCTGGCGAGTATGTGAGCACGGCAGAGAAGGAACCGTCTGAAGCAACCTCGAGCGGCTGAACAATAGAAGTCCCCGCAATATTCTGGCAAAGGCACAGCCGATCGATCGCGGTGAGGTCACGCACAAACCCAGAAAGGGTAACTCGATTACCTTCGTTTACAACTGACGTAACCTGCGCTTCAACCAGGTCTTCCGTGTACTGTGAAATATCGGTGCCGTCAGAAAGCACCTCTCCAGCACTTCCAGTCCAAGTAGAACCAGACAATATGTCATATGAGTATGAAAGGGACGTGATCTCAACTCTTTCCGCTCGATAAATTGCCGAAGAGCGTATCGGCGACGTCGGCGTAGAGGAAAGACTCCAAATCACATCATTCCCTGACAGCTCGAACAGAGAAGACTCAATATACAAGGCCGAGCTGTCACTCACCTCGCCGCCCGGTCCAGTCAGACAGTGGCCACCAAAAGCAGAGAGATAATGCCCTGCGTCCAATTCATCGATATCTCCAATTAGGGCGCAGTAGTGATCGCTACCGAGATCACGCCCCCATTCCCAAGAAAGGGCCACTGTCTTGGCACGCTCATCAACATGCAGCTTGAGCACACGTGAATAGTTATCCGGAGCAAGCACGCGACCGTCAGCGAGCTTTGTTCGGTAGTTGCCGTTATCAAATAAAGCCAAGTCTCCATCTGAACATATCATTGCTGCATGTTGACCATACTGCCATTGGAAGGATTCCGCTGAACATGCTTCGGAATCAACCGGGGTTAGAAGCAGGTTTTCAAGACCCGTTCCTACATAACATTCAGGATCCGAGAGGACCCACACAACAGAACCGGTAGAGCAATCAATCTTAAATACAGCGGACTGGTGACGGCTTGACACGATTAAGCAATCTTCATCCTCAAGATAGAACGCAGAATTGGCATGGAACCAGTTCTCGTTGTACTCCCCCTGGTCATCGCTCAGCATCGGCAGATCATACGATGGAGTTGCCAAACGCTCGATTCCATAACGGGCAAGGATCACATCCATGTCCCAGCGACGCACGACCTCGCCGGAATCAGAATCAAATTCAACGACAACATCATTGACCGTACTCTTTGTGTAGTCTGTAGCAAGTGCAAGATAATTCCCATCGGCAAGCTGCTTGAGCTCATGATGGAAGCTCATGTTAGGAAGAAAATACGAACGATACTCTCGTCCCAACAAATCGATCTCTAGAGCACTGAAATTATTAGTCTCAGCACTTGACGCTTTACTTCCATCCAGCAATAACAGATGGCCTTCATCGTTGAAACTTACACCATCAATACCAACATTACCGCCAAAGGCGTAATACCAACGAATGTCACCCTCGATATCAATGGCATAGTAATATGAGCCACCTGAAGGGGCGCAGAACGTTAGGCCGGGAGCAATTTCTGATACTCGATCGGCATCGTAATCAACTGTCACAGACGGCATTTTGCTCGGATTTGGAGCGATGCCGGTGGTTATCTTGATATCTTTGGTTTCAGCTGAGCCATCTTGATGCGTAATGGAAATTGATACCGACGATGTGTCATTATAGTAGAGGCCGACTATCGGAATTAAATGAAGAAGCCTCTCTCCCTCTACATCATATGCAATATCGGTGCTCTCGGTTTTACCATGAACCGTCACCTTGACTGAGCACAAGTCATCCGTATGAAACTGAGCCATAGCGGTCAACGGAGCAATTCCAAAAGGATCCTGCGTAATAACCATCTCAGAAAAAGAACTTATTGAAGCCTGCGCGGCCATCGTCTCCATGAGCGTCTGCTGCTGATTGCTTGGCAGGTTTTCCGTCACATCGATACTTTCATCAATTGAATCTCCAATTGTGACCGTATAGCCCAACGGGATATCTAACGCCTTCTCCCCCGTTTTTGCACGTACCGAAAGTGAGTACTTACCATCAGGAAGAGAGCCGAGATCGACACCACGAGCATAAAACTTCCCACCTGACCCTGCTACGGTTACCGGGAAAGTGAAAAGCCCACCCGGTCCGTCAGCCACCAGCTCAACACTATCCGATGGGGCATTTTCTGCGACACGAGCCGACCCGGTAAGATACAAGAAATTACCTTCGCGCGCTAGCGAAGATATAGTACACAGAGATGAATCTCCCTGTTCAGCAGCCACATCAGATTCCCAGTATCCCGGTGACCACTCATGGATCTCAACACCAGGATTCAATGAGAGACCCACATCATCTAATCCGCCACCCAGAGAAAAGACGGTAGCTCGGTAGGAGCCGTTGTTTGCGCGTTCAACCTGATATTCTGCAACAATCTCTCTCTGCTCATCCGATTCAATAATATGAGAACTTCCGGTACCGTTAAACACGGCAAACGAACCAACGTAATGATTAGATTCTGACAAGAACTGAGCCGAGCCATACCACCATGAGTAAAGCGCGGAACCTCTTTCCTTGCCATATTGATAGGCCAGTTCTACCGACCGTTCCTTTTCATTAATTCTATAGCGGCAAACCCGACTATACTGGTCGTTGTTCGCTGCATCTCCGAAGTTATATCGATATGTTCCGTTATCAAAAAGAACCAAGTCCATGATTCCGGTAATTGGATCATACGATATTACATTTGCGTGATGCTGGTCGTAGAACCACTCGAAAGCGCCGTCATCATCATCGGGGAGAATCACTATATCAGAAACGGCTTCCTGCCGAGCCCAGGTCGAACCATCGGCATTCCTGCCCGAAGCAGGCGTCAATACCCAATCAACATTACGCGATTCAACATCAATCTTGATAACCATGCTCTGATTGCGCAATGAAAGCACGAGGCTGTTGTCTTCGAAAAGATATTGAACCGAGTTAATATGCCATACATCATCCCAGGCACCAACATACGATGGGACAACTGAAGTATCCAGCATTTCATTCAGTTTAAGCCAAGGCCGAGCTTCACCTGTCGCCAAATCAAGCTGCCAAATCCCGGCGTCGTCGTTAGTCATTCCATCTTGGATATACAAGATGGTGTCGGAATCGAGAAGCGTAAGGTCATGATCGGGTGAAATGACAGGATTGGAAATGATTTGCTCAATCTTCCCCATCCAGGTCATGTGAACAAGCTCGACACCGTCATCATAAACTGAATCGGTTAAGGGGTTGCGGAAGAAAAAGAAGCCAGTAGAATCGCTGTCCAATCTCATGGGATACGATGAATCGCTATTCAAGGCCTTTCCGGACCAGCTTTCTGGCAAATACCACCTTACATCACCGTTATTATCAAAAACGATTTGATGCGGACTTTGGAGTACAAACAACTGGCCCAATTGCTGCGTGCCAGCACCGGCAACCTTACTGACATATTCAACGGAGTCGGGAAGCGGCTGAGTCTCTATAACAATATCGCTGGAAACGTCTCCCGCCTGCAGCGTGACCGTGTTCTTATATCCAGCATATAGTCCAACAATAGGCACCTCGTGATGAGTAGATTTACCGTGTACGGGATATGTTATGTCTCCCGAGGGGTCTTTTCCATGAACCGTAACAGTTATTTCCTGTTCGACGCTCGTTTCAAATACCGCCAGCGCGGTTAACGGGGCTGTGCCGTACACGTCCTGAACCACCATGGGAGCATCGAACGACGCGCCGCCTATAGACTCATAGTATTCAAGCAGATCGTTTTCAATATCGCTTTGTGAACTAACGTAATTCAGCCCTGAGGGAACCTCATTATCGATTGGATTAAACGGAGCGCTCGACACCTCTCCGCATCGCACGGACCATCCAGCACCATTGGAACCGAGTAACGACTCCGGCACTTCAAATGCAATAGATCCAGAAGAGCTGGCGATAACTTGTTCAGAGGAAAACGTTTCGTAGTTATGATTCTTCAAGAAGACGGAGATGGGCGAAATTGCCTTATAAGAGCCCCCTCCATCCAAGAAAAGCTCCATCTCACCTGCCTGCAGCGCGCTCGCCGTCGGCACCAGCTTCGTTGCACGAATCGATACGATTGCATAGCACATACCAGGCGACGGCTCATCATCGTAAACAATCTCTTCAACTGTCCCGTCATAGCCAGTTGTATGCTGTATGGTATGCAATTCCTCAACGGTGGAAACAGAGGAAACCGAAAGAGACCAACCGCTTGCCTCCTCTCCATAAGCCGGCAGCGGAAGCACAGCCATGGAGAACACTGTTGCCACCATAGAAACAACAACGTACAGGAGACGAAGCATAATAATCCCCTCGTAATTTAGGCAGATATTAACATATATTATATGCGCCCATCTATCAATCGCGAAGCTTACAATCAACCGTATTGTTGAGCCGAGCGGAATCACCCAATTCAAAATGTAAATCTCGTTACGCCTGTCTTTAGTCCGCCTGTTGTTTAAAATTGTCGTATCCGTTGTTGTTAGCGCTTGATCGGAGAATATATGCCTCACTCCATAGCAGTGCTTATCCCGTGCTTCAATGAAGCTTTGACTATAAGTAAGGTTGTTGATGACTTTCGGCGAGAACTACCTGAAGCCGCTATCTATGTATACGACAACAACTCCACCGACGATACAGCAAGGATAGCCGCAGAGCGTGGCGCAACAGTTCGCCATGAGTCTCGCCAGGGAAAGGGAAACGTTGTTCGGCAGATGTTTCGTGATATTGAAGCCGATTGTTATCTTCTAGTAGATGGGGATGACACCTATCCTGCAGAGTCAGCCATGATGCTCTGCTCCCCCATTCTTGAAGGTGCAGCAGATATGACCGTTGGCGATCGCCTCTCGAATGGAACCTATGCCGAGGAGAACAAGCGCGCGTTCCATGGCTTTGGCAATAATTTAGTTCGCTCTATGATTAAGTGGATTTATGGATATGAGTTTGATGATGTAATGACGGGCTATAGGGCGTTTTCGCGAACCTTTGTAAAGACATTCCCCGTGCTTTCGGAGGGCTTTCAAATCGAAACAGAACTTTCCATTCATGCCGTTGATCGCCGTTGGCGTATCCTCGATGTTCCAATCGTTTATCGCGATCGGCCTGCAGGCTCAGAATCCAAACTCGATACGATCGGCGATGGCCTCAAGGTTATCATGATGATCGGGACGTTATTTAAGGACTATCGTCCACTCAAATTTTTTAGCCTAGTCGCACTTTTGCTCGCACTAATTGGTCTTTTGCTGGGGATACCCGTCATCGTTGACTTTTTTCAAACTGGGCTTGTTCCCCGTCTGCCGACAGCGCTTCTTGCAGTCGCAGCTTTCTTCCTCTGCTTTCTTTCCCTTGTTACCGGCTTTATATTGGACAGCGTTGCGAAATCAGAAAGACGAGAGTGGGAACTTGCGGTCTATAGAGAAACCGCACATTGAGTTCTCGGCATTCATATAATCTGTACTTCATACTTGATAACAAGTATCTACGTTTTAGAAGGCACGCATGGATGACGCACGTACCGATCGAAAGATTCCAATGGAAAAACTCTCGATTGTTGTTCCTTGCTACAACGAAGAAGAAAGTCTCCCTATTTTTTATGACTCGCTTAAAGAGGTATCAAGTGAGCTGTCGTCATTAGAGAGCGGCCCACAAAACATCGAGCTCATTCTTGTTGACGATGGATCAAGTGATGGCACCCTTGAGACATTCAAGTTGCTGTCAAATAAAAGGGAAGCTCCTTTCAGCATCCATTGGATTTCCTTTTCACGAAATTTCGGGAAAGAATCCGCCTTATTCGCAGGCCTTGAAGCTGCTTCAGGCGACTGGATCTGCACCATGGACGCCGATATGCAAGATCCTCCCTCGCTTCTCCCAACAATGTGGAATGAAATATCGGATGGCGAGTATGATTGCATCTCCACTCGACGAGATGACCGTACCGGAGAACCTCCTGTCCGCTCTGCATTTGCACGGCTTTTCTATCGCATAATTAACTGTTTATCCGATGCGGAAATCGTAGATGGAGCACGCGATTTCCGACTTATGAGTCGTCAGATGGCAGACGCGGTATTAATGCTGAAGGAGCGCAATCGTTTTATAAAAGGGATTTATGGATGGGTTGGCTTTAAAACAAAATGGATCTCTTATGACAATGTAGAACGTGCCGCTGGCACAACCAAATGGAACTTTTGGAAACTTACCCGATATGCCATTGACGGTATTGTTGCGTTCTCGACAGCCCCGCTAGCTATTGCTTCGATTCTTGGAATCATAGCCTGCATCATCGCACTTATGTACGCTGCCTTTATTTTCATCCGCGCCCTCATATTCGGTGATCCCGTTGCAGGTTGGCCGACCATGATGGTCATTATCTTGCTGCTAGGCGGAGCGCAGCTGCTTTGCATCGGAGTCGTGGGGCGCTATCTGGCAAATACTTATATCGAGTCAAAACAGCGTCCTATCTATATTGTTCGAGAAACCGGAGGCTCTGTATCGGATTAATGGCATCCCAACCTTTAGCGTTACATGCCATTGGCATTCATGCAAAAGGAATAGCTATCAACCAGCTCAGAAGTGTGTAGCAAATTATTATTAATTCAAAAAAACGCTGTTAACAAGCTTATATCAAGCAGGGTCTTTCTTGAAATGTTTCCAAGAGGATCGTTCATCCTGAATTGCAATCGAATTCGATCCCCTCAATAGCATGAAGAACAAAATCGGGGTAGTAAGCATGACGAAATATACATAGCGAAGCAATATCGTTGGACCAACAAAGACGGAGGCAAGGAAGCAGAGTTGCAGCAAGCATATGGAAAATGCACGATAATCGCATCTTATAAATGCATATGCAGCCACAATGATTACTAACCAAAAGTATGCCGCCGGCGAAACAAGTAGAGAGATGAAGGGGATTTCCTGTAGTACGTTATAGCGGGAGATACTCCAAAGGAAGTCAGAATAGCTGGGTATTTTTGAATCTTGCTGGGCCGGCCATTCGACCCATGATGCAAAGAGAGAAGTTTCAGTACCGCTGTAATTATAAGGCGTAGGATTAGGATTGTTGTAGCTTGTCGGAGTCGTTGTTATATCCCAAAGCGGTTGAGTTAGTATCATCAACGCATCGAGCGAGATACTTGGATGTTCCAACACTGTCTTAAACCACCAAGCCAGATAATCCTTTGTTCTGCCGTTATCAAGCGCATTGAACAGCTGTCCGCGAAAATAGTCAGAGTTGACTTGTGAAATAGTTGAATAGTTAAAAGCCATTGAATTGACATCTATGCCCAGCTCTTCCGCTTCGCTTGCATCAATGACGCCAAGCGCCGCCATCCGCGAAGTCTGAGCTGCCGGGACATTGATCATCTGTCTTGCGCCATCCCATCTGTTTACAGACAGCATATCGTATCCCGGACCATTCCATAACCCATACAAGCAGAAGCCAATTAGCATGCACGCAACCAACTGAATCAAGCGTCTTTTACTAATTACGCTACGCACAACAATGATGAATGCAGGTAGAAAGAGCACGAGCGAGTAGAAAGAATTGCTTCGAAGAGCAGTGAGGAGGAATATAAGAAGTACACCGAATACGAGCGTCAGGATCTTATTCGGTCTCCCTTTCTCAAGAACCCTAATTAGCCAAAGTAGAAATAAACAAAAGACGCCAGAGAATAGAGCATCTTTTGTAGAGCAAATACCAAGCATTGGAATGAGCGGGTTAAGCGCGTAAAACGCAATAGAAACCCAGAAGAAAATGAAACTAACGCCTTGTTTTATAAGGTATTTAAGTATAACTCCTAACACCGTGATCATGAAAACAATCTGAAAAGCAAAAAACAAGGCAACGGCATTGTTCCAAGAACCATCGAAGACAACTAATCCCAGCTTAATGAGTGTTCCGCAAAGAATAGAATGTAATACGGGTTGCAGACCATCCAGAACTCCCTTAGATACATAATCGGTAATCGCATAGGTATCGTAACAGTAGTAGCCAGGCCAAGCTGCAAGCCACACTGTCAACCAACTAATTATGATGATAAGCAAGCCTAAATAATAGTGATTATTTGAAATAACGCGGCGAGCGCTTTTGAGATGAAATGTATCAAGCGCACCCCAGAGCACAAGCAAAACGCATGCAGCGAGAGCCATAGTCAAAATGAAACCGATCCAGAAAAACGGGCTCGCTATTATTACAGTTTGGAATTGCGCGAGCGAAAATGAGCTTAAAACGCAGAAAGCAATAGTGGCAGCTAATATAAGCGTTACAATAACTCGCCGAAAACCGAGCGTGCGCATCATACCGTCGCCTGCGGCCCGCTCCCTTGTCGCCAGCTTATTCCCCATTCGGTCCCCCTAAATGAAAGGTCCTACTTCTCAAGATGGTAAGACGCTCATGTTATAGTAAACCAGTTCATTACCCCCATAGTTGCAAAGGTCTATTATGGATACGCTTTTGATCGTGCTTAGATCTGAGAGCTTGTTCCTTTGACTTTGATGATTTGGTAGGCTGACATATGAACCGTTGCGCTGATTTCTTCAAACATATCGGTGTTGCGTTATTGCAACTCGGCTTAGCTGTTTCACTTACAATCCTACTTCCATTATCTATGTTGTCCTTTCCGTTTTCTTGGAAAAATAACCTTTCAGCAGAGGTGGTCGAAACCCTCACGCTATATTTTGATCCCTGCAGTGCGGCGCTCATTCTTTTTGCCGTAGTTCTCATCTTCGTTCTTCTCAAAATCGCGATGAGAATAGTCACAACGAATAGCAGGTTCCTCTATATGACTATGCTTGTATTACTTTCTAGCATCGCCCTCCAGCTCTGGTGGGTAGTTATCCAAGGTGCAGAATCGAGCCTATTCAGTGATTCCAATCAGCTTATTCAATATGCAAGTGAAATCGCACGCGGAGACTATTCATCATTTGACACCGCTCTTCTTCCATTAGATGAAATGAAATTAGGCACATACTATTTTACTAACTACCCATATCAAGCTGGAGTTCTGCTTTACTTCATTCTCATGTTTAAAGTCTTCTGCAGCAACGCCCCTTTTGCGTTACAGCTTTTTAATATCATGGGAAATGAAATTACTTTCCTATGCTTGCTATATCTTGGAACCCGCATCGACAATAGGCTAAACATGAAGACCTCAATCGTACTTCTCCTTGGATTGGCCTTCCCTTTCTACATGTATTCTTCTTTCTTCTATGGGAATCAAATCGGATTGGCTCTCGCAATGATTGCCGTTGCCTTAAATGTATCAGCTATGCAAATTAACTCCGAGGGGAAACTCCCATATGCCCGCATTATGGTTTCATTCATCCCCTATTCTGCTTCGATCATAATCAAACCGACCTACATTGTCATTGCTTTCGCCGTAGTTGCCCTCTGGGTTGTACACGCTCTTATGACACGGACCTCTCGTGTATGTCGCATGACGGCTCTATCCATTGTTATTGTCCTAATCTCTAATTCCGTTTCAAGCGTTCCGGCAACAATTCTAGAGAGTAAATTAGGATACTCTTTAGGAGATGGGATTCCTAAAACAGCGTGGATCGCCATGGGATTGCAGAACGACTCAGTTTTAGGAACTTCAATGCCTGGATGGTGGAACCCATATCCTAATGACATTCAAAAGGAATCGAATAATGATTACGCCCTTATGGAAAAAGAGGCGAGGCGAGAGATCGTGAAACAAATAGGCAACTTATTTAAAAACCCCAAATACGGTATCTCGTTTTTCGCCAATAAACTTGGGACAGAATGGCTTAACCCAGATTTCCAAGCGAACTACTTCGCAGCAATCAACTATCATCAAACGATTGATGGGGAACTGATTACGTTTTATCCGACCAAACATAATGTAGAAACTTCCACAGATGACTACCAGAAATCAATTTACTTATGGGAAACGATAGAGCACCTATCATCATTTTTCGATGCTTACCAATCCTTTATTTACACGGCTGCATTATTAGGATCTATCTTTCTTTTTATTAACCGCAAAACAGCAACCATTCCGCAGGTAACCTTATTATGTATTTTTGTGTTTGGTTTTATTCTATATACACTTTGGGAAGCCAAATCTCAGTACTGCTTACCGTTTTTCATGTGCTTAATCCCAGTTGCCGCGTATGGAATCACTTATATAGAGGATATGTTAGACGTCGGTCTCCACAGCATTCGCAAGATTCAAATAGGTGATAAATTTAATAATAAACCAAATGGTAAAGCTCAATGCACGGGGTGAGTAGTAACCCGCTTCGGTAACGCCGGTCAGCTGCCGGCGGTACCGAGGATAAACCGGCTTGGTACCGCTACGAGTCCCTCTTCTTGGCGAAGTACTCCCGCATGTTCGGACCGTCGAGATCGATGTAGCGCGCGCCCGTGGCGACCCGGTTCAGTATCGAGTCGGCCATCAGCTCGCCCTCGATCCTCAGGTACCACTCGTTGGGCTCGAGCTGCGAGGCGATGAGGGTTGCCGCGCGGCCCTCGCGGGCCTCCATGATCTCGAAGAGGTCGGTCGCGCCCTGCGTCGCGATCGGCGTGGTCAGGAAGTCGTCGACGGGTAGTGTCAAGATTCTTGCGCACTTTCCGACAGCCCCATACGCCCGCCCTCCGGTACGGCTACCCCTCCAGCAGAGTCACGTCCAGGTAGCGGCGGGAGCCCCACTCGCTCTCCGCGACGTACTTGAGCCTCGCGGTCACGAGCATGAGGGCGCTCTTGCCGTCGGGAAACGTCCCCACGACCCTGGTCCTGCGCCTGATCTCGCGGTTGAGCCGCTCGATGGCGTTGTTGGTGCGTATGCGCCGCCAGTGGGCGGCGGGGAACCTCGTGTAGGTCAGGGTCTCGGCGTAGCCCCCGCGGACGACCTTGGCGGCCTCCCCGAGCCTCATGGACTCGAGCTCCGCGGCCACCTCGAGCGCCTTGGCCTCAGAGGCCTCCCGCGACTCCATCGCGTGGATCGCCCTGAGCATGGCCGCGACCCCCGGCCTCTTGGACTTGGGCACCCTGGCCAGCACGTTCCTGTAGAAGTGGACCGTGCACCTCTGGTACGCCGCGTCGGGGAAGACCTCCGCTATCGAGCCCACCATGCCGGCGGCCTTGTCGCCGGTGAACATCCTCACGCCGCGAAGCCCCCTGGACTTCAGCCACGAGAGGAACTCTCGCCAGCACCCCGAGGACTCCGTGAAGCCCTCCGCGGCGCCGATGACCTCGCGGTAGCCGTCGTCGTCGACGCCGATGGCCACCATCACCGCCACGTTCTCGTAGGAGCCGCCCCAGCTTCTCTTCAGGTAGATCCCGTCGACGTAGACGTAGGGGTAGGCGCGCTCGAGGGGGCGGTTGCGCCATCGCTCGACCGCCTCGAACGCCTTCTCGTTGAGGTTGGAGACCGTCGACGCGGACACGCTCGACCCCCAGAGGATCTCGGAGACGTCCTCGATGCGCCTGGTGGAGACGCCCGCGAGGTACATCTCGATCATGGCCTCCTCGACCGATGTCTTGCGCCGGCGGTAGCGCTCGATGATCGCCGTGGTGAACCTCATGCCCTTGAGCTTGGGCATGCGGACCGTGACCTCGCCGGAGGTCGTGGTCAGCTTCCTCTCGTAGTGGCCGGCCCGGTAGGCCTCGCGGTCGGCGGTCCGCTCGTAGCGCTCGGCGCCGACGAGGTCACCGGCCTCCTCCTCGAGGAGGCCGTTCAGCGTGTCCTCGACGGTCCTCCTGACGAGCTCGCGAAGGTCGGACTTCAGGGACTCCTCGTTGAAAGATACAATGTCGAATCATACCGGGGCGGGCCGTGCCCTCCTTCCTTACCTGGACGCTATTCCGCTGTCAAAGTGCGCAAGAAATTGTACGTTACCCGGAGACGCGCACGTTCAGGGTATCCACGAGGAAGATTGGAGGGGTCCACGAAAGAATGGTCACGGCCTATGTCTCCAAGAACGCTGTGTCGCGCATCTGCCCGGCACTCGATGTCAAGGTAACAGAGCTCAGGTCGCGTCAGCTTCTCGCAATGCACTTCCCGTACCTGAGGATCAACGCGACCTACATGCCCAGCAGAAAGGACAGCCACGACGCCACTTTCGCAGCGGTCACCACCATAGCCATCGGTAAGGACGGCACGCCGCGTCGTTAGCTCGGCGGACATTCACGCGGAGTTCCGCGCGAGCTGGAAATTGGTCGTGCGCGGCCTCTGCGAACAGGGACTCTCCGGGGGTCCAGTACGTGACCTCGGGTGAGCACGACGGCATCGTCCGCGCAGTGTGTGAGATCTTCTCGGGCCAGCCTAGCCAGAGGTGCGTAGTACACCTCGAGCGCAACGTAATCGACGCGTGCACCACGGGTACGAAGAGGATCGCCGTTTGCGTGCTCCACGCAGTCTTCGGCGAGGACGTGAGCGCTCTAGCAGACGGGCATGCGGCATCGTCTAGGGATTCTTGACCAACGCAGGCAAGATCATGAGATGACCAAGGAAAAACGACTGGCGACACGATACACGGCGGGACGGCAGCGTAGAGGAAAAACCGCTCTCAGGTCGCTTTCTTGTTTATGAGCAAATCATAGCTGCCGCATGCATCGACAACTCATCAAAAGGTCCTCCTGTATCTCTCCGGGTAAAGTGCCGGATGGTTTGTCACCCATCTGGCAAGCTCCTCAACCTGCTCAGGATAGGGCAGCGGACGGTAGCCGTCGGGAAGCGCCGTGCGCACGAGCGTCTTGTCGAGGACCACCGATGGGTCGTCCTCGACCGCAACCTCGTCATCCCTGAAGCATCGAGAGAAGAGCCTCAGCAGCTCGGACTTCGGAATTCCCGGACCGTCCGGGACCATGTTCACGAGTCCTGCGGACCCGTCCAGCGCGCACGCCTCCACCGCCTTCGCTAGCTCCAGCGACGTGAGGCCAGTCCATATCGCGCGCGTCCAGCCCCGGACGCGCTTGTCCTGCCCCATGAACCAGTTGAGCAGCCCCGTCCCGTTCGGATTGATATCAGGCCCGACAAGCGACTGCCTAAGCGTCAGGTCCTTGCCGTTCCTCAGCTCGCCAAGTGCCTTACTCCTGTCGTAAAGCGTCCTGCCGTCAGGGATCGAACTCTCATCGTATGGCCCCGTGTTACCCGCAAACACGCAGTCAGTAGAAATATGGAACACCCTGGCAGGAGTGCAGGCAGTGACATGCTCGAGCCAGTGCGGGAGATAGGCATTGAGATACGCTGCCATGTCGGGCCGGGCATCGCAGTCCGAGTTCAAGAGGCCTATACAGTTTACGATGACGTCTGGATCCGAGACCCCCAGCGCTTCGTTGAGCGAGGCGCAATCGAGAGCGTCCCCGACGATTGTCCGCTCGAGAAATTCAGCACTTCGCCGGGAGTAGCCCCACACCTCGTGCCCGTGCTCGGAGAGATACAGGGAGACCAGATGTCCGGCCATTCCCGTGGCACCGAGGACGAGAAACCTCATTGCGCCGCCTCACCTTCACGACCCTCGAGAGCGAGGCGCACGTACTCCGCAGTCATGATTTTCTCGATGGTGCCGGCAACGTCCAGACGCATGGTGTTGTGCGAGGTATAGGCCTCGTCCGCCATCGTGCGCACATCTTCCGGCGCCATGAAATGCTGATCGTAATTGAGGTCGCGGGAGTCGGACCGCACGCGGAAATAGTCGCCCATGTCCTCTGCGCGCAGCACCTCTTCGCGTGTCATGAGGGTCTCGAATAGTTTCTCGCCATGTCGCGTGCCAATCACACGTGTTCCAGTTCGACCGAAGATTTCCTGTACCGCCTCAGCGAGATCGGAGATCGTGGAGGCGGGAGCCTTCTGGATGAAAAGGTCACCCGGCTCGGCGTGCTCGAACGCAAACTCGACCAGGTCAACCGCCTCATCGAGATTCATGAGAAAGCGGGTCATGGAGGGGTCAGTGACCGTGACAGGCTCCCCCGCCTTGATTTGTTTGATGAAGAGGGGGATAACAGATCCACGGGAGCACATCACGTTACCATAGCGCGTGCAACAGATGGTCGTCCTGCCCGCTCCATTGCGAGCGTTCGCATAGATGATGGACTCCATCATTGCCTTGGACTTGCCCATTGCATTGATGGGGTACGCAGCCTTGTCCGTAGAGAGACAGACCACCCGCTCCACGCCCTCCTCTATGGCGGCATGAAGCACGTTGTCCGTACCGATTACGTTCGTCCGCACGGCCTCCATGGGGAAGAACTCGCACGAAGGCACCTGCTTAAGAGCTGCTGCATGAAAGACGAAGTTGACTCCACGCATGGCGTCTCTGATAGATTGCAGGTTGCGAACGTCGCCAATGAAAAAACGCACTTTCGCCGCATTCTCAGAGTAGCGCAACTGAAGACGATGGCGCATGTCATCTTGTTTCTTCTCGTCACGTGAAAAGATACGAATCTCGGCGACATCAGAGTCTAGAAAGTGTTTAAGAACAGTATTACCAAAGCTACCCGTCCCACCGGTAATCATAAGTGTTGAGCCAGAGAGACTCGCCAGATTCATGATATCCTCCGTTCTTTGTGATTGCTCATCACCGCATCAAGCACCTCGGCAAGCGCACTACCCGCACGCTCTTGCGTAAAGTGCCTCAAGGCATACATCCTATTCTCCCAACATGGTTCTAGGGGAAGCGCCAAGATTTCATCGAGCGCCGCACAGAGACCCTTGTAGGTGTCTGTCTGGACGCCACAGGGAAAAGGGTTGCGAGTAATGATGTACTTGCCCTTGAGAGCCGACTCCATGAGTACGAGCGAGGTCCCGTCATGCTCGGGCCAGCGAATCGATATCGACACGCGATCAAATACCTTGTCCATCTGTTCGCGGTCGAGCATCCCCTCGAACACAATGTTCGAACGGTCGTAGTACTCAGGGTGATTGCTGCGAACGACATGAAACTCTACGTCAGGATAGTCATCCACGAGCCTCATAAGATCGCGATAGCCGTAGAACTCCTTGCGTGCGTCGGGAAGGCTCAGGAGAACCGCGTGGCTATCCGGCATATCGGCAACACGGTCAGAAAGGCGTGTAGGCAGCACGAGCAGCTGCGCGTCTACTCCGCACTTTCTCAGTTCGACGATGTTTCCCTCGCTGTATGAAATCTGCGCGTCGGCCTCGCGTAATCCACCGTCGGAAAGTAAGTCTTCCCCCAACGTCCGGACATCGCTACCCAACCAGTAGAGCACGCACTTCTTACCGAATAAGTGAGCACTACGCACATACCAACTAGAAAGACGATTCACGAAAACGACAAGGACGACGTCGACAAGCGGAATCCGAATCGTCGCCCAGAGAAACTCAAGCAGTATAGCGAGATAACGAAGAATTGGACTCTTGAGCCTAGCTGCCCGTTCGCGATTGAGATATACAACGTCCCACCGTCTCGCATCACCAGATGCCTCAAGACACTGCGCGGGAAGCCCCTCAATCGAGCCGCCGATAATGCCGACCCTCATGCAGCCACCTCCCAAGCAATCTTTCGATGTTGAAGAAGGCCGTAGCTTATCAGTGAGTTCTTTATAATATCCCGCTCTGAGAGGCCGCTGAGAAGAGCTCGCACTTTTTGAAGCAAGTCGTAGCGCGTTTTCCAAAGGCGATACAGGGCGCATGACCGCAACGTCCAGAGCTCGGAGGAAGCCAGAGCAACCCTGCAAATCGCCTGCGCGACGTCGACGGTAGTGCGCTGCACAGGAGGCAGGGCTCCGTTCTCAGCAATTATCTCGGACTCCTCTATTGTATAAATTATATGTTTGACCTCGTCAAACACGTCAGAGGCGAACCTGCGCCGCACGCCCTGCTCCTCCAACGCGAAAGCGCCTAGTGCTACACGATTTGCTGCGGTTAGGGCGCGTAGGTCGTGATCTACGAACGACTCATCGCCGGGACCATAGGAATAGCCGCTAGTAATGAACACCGGACGTGGAAACTCACTACTTGAATTCATGCACTCCTCAATCCACAGCATAATCTCTCAATGAGAATAATATACGAATATGCCTCCAGTATCTGATTCCGCCGTAGTGATAAAAACCATTTGCTATGAAGCTTAATTCCAAAACACAACCGCATTGAACGCACTGCTTATGCTGAGACCGATTGGCCGTGCGATTGCCGAATCAAGAGATTCCATCGCAGGTACATGGGAAACCGACTGGCGTATATAGAATCTGAGGCATCGGTAAGAGCCGGCGAAAGACCATTCTGATTGCTCAACAGCTCTAGGAACAAGCGCGTTGCGATATCATCACTTCCCGCAACCAATACTCTAGTCCTGGAAGTCCCGCCGAAACGACATGGATTAACCGATCCTTAAGAGGCGGGTGATATTTCTATGCCTCGTTATACTACATTATCCGGCCTTTACGAATCGCGCTGCACCCTCTCGTCAGATGCGTCCTCACGGGACAAAGTAAGGTGCCGAGGACAACCCGCAAAGGCAAGAACGCCCCCCACGTTCACAATACTGCCCACTACCATAGCGGCAAGATAGCCAATCGCGGCGCCTTCAATACCCATGCTCGGCAACGCCCACCATGTGACCACCGAACACGTTACAAGACTAACTAACCCTGAAAGTAAATTGAAGACATACCTTCTATGGCTCGCCAGCACATTTCCAGAAACAGTTCTGAAGGGAGCGGCTACCGCAAAAGCGACAATCAAAATTCTAAATGAGGGAATGGCATCTTTGTATTGGTCTCCAAACACAAACGGAATGAGCCAGTCTGCCAAACCAATGCAGAACACCGCTACGAGTGAAGAGGCCGCCATAGTGGCGAGCGTACACAGAGCGAGCGAACGGAGCACCCACCTTCGCTCGGAGGCATGCTGCACAAAAAAAGGCATGGCATACACAGTAATCATTGAAGGAAGAAACGCTAGGGCAAACGGTATGGCGGTTGCTGTTGAATAGGTCGCCGTCAAATCAGCGCTTCTCAATTGAAAGCCAACAAATGAAGTCCCGATCAACATGAGCGCCTGTGAGACCGCATTGGTCACGCAGACGGTAAGTGACATCTTTACAATGTCTGCAATCAGGACATACGGCGCCTTTGGGGGACACAGATAAATCCGCGTTCGAAACAGAAAAAAGACAACGATGACGGAGAGGACCATCGCCAGGCTGCGCGCCAATGAAAGGCCGGTTGTCGAGCCGACAAATGCACCCAAAACAGAAAGCACCACAAGAACGACAGAGTTGATGTTAGTTGCCCATGCATATTCCCTAGTTTTAAATTCAGAGCGAAGGCGTTGCTGCTGAAACTCGACGAGAAGTGAGCAGAGTGGTAGGGGGGCAAGACACAATAGCGCGAGATTTGCCCCTTCAACAGACAGCTCAACAAACATAGCGACGAACGCTATGGCACAAGTTAGAACCATATCCCAGAGAATACCAATCGAATTGGCAACCTGGTACACATATTCCGCACGCCCATCCTCTTTCTGCTCAACACAGAGCTGAACAACGCAGGAGGAGGTTCCCAAACCATTGAATAAAATGAAATAATTCACGAGCGTCAGCGCATATGAATATGCACCGTAGTCCTCTTTGCTCAACACTCGAACTAGGACCATCCCGCTCAGAAAGGTAATGATTCTGTTCAATACACTCGAGCCAACGATATTGAAGAAGCCCGTGGAGAGCAGTCCGCGCAGCGCATGGACTACTCGAACCTTAGGAGAGGGAGGCTCAGCGCTCATAAGTCACCCAAAATCGAAACAACACGTCTGCAAGGCGGACGAAATCGACGGATTTAAGGTATGGACCCATCGGGAAACTCAACACCTTCCCGCACAAACGCTCGGTCACGAGACACGTAAGCGCGAGACAGCCCCTATCAAACGCGCGCTGCTTATGCATGGGCTTGGGGTAGTAGACCATCGTAGGAACGCCCTGCTCTTTAAGATGCGTCTGCAGAGTATCACGATCGATGCCCCCAGGCAGGATTACGGTGTACTGCGCCCAAGAGCTCAGAAATCCGTCCGGAACACGGGGGAGCTTCACCGGAGCGTCCGCAAGCAGCTCGTCATACATCGCCGCCCGCTCGTTCACATCGTCGACCTCGTGCTCCGCAAACGCACTGAGCTTCACTCTCAGAATCGCCGCCTGAAGGGCGTCCAGTCGGCTGTTCATGCCAACACGCACGTTGTCGTACTTCATCGAGCCCTTACCGTGTACGGCGTAGCTGCGAATGAGCTCCGCCCACTCGTCGCTATCCGTGAAGACAGCCCCTCCGTCACCATAGCAGCCAAGCGGCTTTGCCGGGAAGAAGCTCGTTGTGGAGATGTCACCGAAGGAACAGGCGCGTTTCTCCCCTATGGCACCGCCGAAGCCCTGGGCACCATCCTCGAGCAGCAGAAGCCCCTCGGACTCGCAGACCTTGCGAATCTCCGGATAGTTGGCAGGGAGTCCGAAGAGATCAACCGCCACAACCACGCGAGGCCTCAGCCCACGCTCCCTCGCGAGGGCACAGGCAGGAGCGATCTGCGAGGGATCTATGTTGAAGGTATCCTCCAGCACGTCGACAAAGACCGGCGTGGCGCCAACGGCAGAGACGACCTCACCGGACGAGAAGAAGGTGAAGTCCGGGACGATGACGGCGTCACCGGACCCAATACCCCACGCTAAAAGGGCGAGCTGGAGCGCATCGGTACCGTTGCCGCAGGTGATACAGTGCTTCACGCCGACGTACTCGGCAAGCTCGGACTCGAGGGCGGACACCTCCGGCCCGCCGATGAAGCGACCCGAGCCAAGCACAGTGGCGATCGCGGCGTCGATGTCATCCTTAAGGGCGGAGTATTGGGCGCCCAGATCCCTGAATTCCATACCTAACGACTCTCCTTGAGCTGGTTTGCGACAAGCTCATACTTCCGCCCGCAGGAGCCGCAGGCAAGACCCTCCGGCAAAACAGCACCACATTCACAGACCCAGCCCGCCCGCCTTGCCGGCACGCCCAGCATGAGCGCATGTGCGGGTACGTCCGTCGTCACGACAGCGCCAGCCCCGATCATGGCCCACTCCCCTATCTCGTGGCCGCACACGATTGTCGCATTAGCTCCTATGGAGGCTCCGGTACGCACAGGAGTCCTGAGGTAGTTTGAGGACCCCTTGGGGTACTTTGACCGCGGGGTGAGGTCGTTCGTAAACACGCACGAGGGCCCGCAGAAGACCCAGTCCCCGAGCTCGACACCCTGATAGACAGAGACGTTGTTCTGGATCTTCACGCCGTTGCCAATGACAACGTCGTTGGCAACATTCACGTTCTGCCCGAGACTACAGTTTTGGCCGATGGTAGCACCAGACTGGATGTGACAGAAGTGCCAGACCTTGGTGCCGTCGCCGATCGAGACCCCCTCGTCGACGACCGCGGTGGGATGCACGAAGGAGCCCACTAGAACTCCCCCACCATATCAAGCGTCGAGCAATCCACAAGCGGCAGTCTTACGGGCTTTCCCGTCCTCTGGCTCTGGTAGATGGCGAGCACCGTCTCGAGCGCTGCGCGTCCAGCACGGGCATCCACATAGGGCGCCCTGTCGTTGGCTATGGCATCGGCCATGTCCGCGAAGAGCAACGTGTGGCCGTTGCCGTACACGTTGGAAGTAGCCTCCTTGAGCCCCTGGCTCTCCGCGTCCCCGTCCTTCTCGTCCGCGAAGTCCCAGACGTCGATGTTGTTGGTGGAGGTTCCGCCAATCTTCACGGTGCCGCTCTCACCGAAGAGGTAGAGCGTCTCCTCGAGGTTCTTGGGATATACGTTGACCGTGCCCTCGACCGTTGCCACGGCGCCGTTTGCGAACGTGAGCACGGCAACGCCAACGTCCTCCGCTTCGAGGTAGTCATGGAAGCGCTGTCGCGTCTGGCCGTAGACCTCCACGACCTCCCCGCCCATCATCCAGCGCAGCAGGTCGATACCGTGGATGCACTGGTTCATGAGGCAGCCGCCGTCCTCAGCCCATGTGCCGCGCCAGGGGGCCTGGTCGTAATAGTTCCTGTTGCGATTCCAGCGCACGTGGATGGAACCGTGGGAGAGCCTGCCAAAGCGGCCCGCCTCTAAGGCGGCACGAGTCCTCTGGACCGCCACGTTGAAGCGGTTCTGATGGCATGCCGAGACGAGCACGCCTCTCTCCTCCGAGCGACGGATGATTTCGTCGGCGTCTGCCATTGACATGGCCATGGGCTTCTCGATGATGACGTTCACCCTGGCATCGATGCAGTCGAGCGCGATGGCGGCATGCTTGCCGCTCTCCGTGGCGATGGAGACGAGCTCGAGCTCGGGGTGCTCCGCGAGCAGCGCACGATAGTCGGCGTAGCGGGAGATGGAGGGATCGTCCTCCAGGCCGTGTTTGGCGAGGACATCCTCCATCCGCTCGGGGACGACGTCGCAGACCGCAACGATGTCGAACTCGTTGCGCACTGCCGCAGCGATGTGGTTGGTCGAGATGCGGCCACAGCCGATAAGAGCATACTTCATGCTATTCCCCCAACTGCTCGAGAAGTGCATCCGCGATGTGCGCCGACGCCCTGCCGTCCCCGAATGGCTGATACTCGGAATCGACCGTCTGCGTCTTAGACATGGCCGAGAGGATATCGTTCTTCTCGGCACGGGCGAGAAGGTTTCTGTTGGACACCATCGTCTCGGGCCATACCTCGAAGTCGAGCACGGTCGTACACTTGACCCCAGCAAAGAACGCCTCGCGCTGAAGCCCACCGGAGTCAGTGACGACCTGCCGGGCGTTGCTGGTGAGCCACACGCTTTCAAGGTAGCCGACGGGCTCGACGGCAAGCACGTTCTCGACGCCTTTGTCAAGAAGCCCGAGCACCGTCTGCTTATTTCGCGGGTGGACCGGGTACACGACGGGCGCATCGAGCTCCTCCATGGCGCTCAGGATGCTGCGAAGTGTCCCAGCGTCCCTCGTGTTCTCCTCGCGATGACAAGTGAGATAGTAGTAGCCGCCCGCGTCGACCGAGAGCCGCCCGCCGTCGACGATGCTCACGAGCTGTGGCGTCACGGCTCGTCGACGATAGGTGGAGAACGCCTCAAACATGGGGTCGCCGACAAAGGAGGAGATGGGGCCGAGACCCTCACGCTCGAGGTTCTCGAGGTTCGCCTGCGTACAGGCGGGTAGACGCGAGGCGACGTGGACGGTGCAGTCGCGG